>JAQGPJ010000005.1 GCA_028293125.1 Verrucomicrobiales bacterium
TGAGGTGCCCGAAGGGTTGGCCCAATCAGACTGGCAGGGGATACGCGCCGCCTATGAGGCCGGGCGTCACGCCTTTCAGCGGGTGGGGGACGGGTGGATGGGGAGCAATCCGGGCCAGCGGCTGGACACCCGGTTTGACGGGCGCGGCTTTGTGGCCCGCCCGAAGGACGGCGGCTGGGAATGGGGACTTGAATTAAAGAGTTATGGTTTCGCCGGCCAGGAACGGGCCGTCACCGGGCAGCCTGTGATCGAAGCCGCCGGATCCCGTCTGAGCTATCAATGGGACGGCATGCTGCGGGAATGGTGGGTCAATGATTCCCGCGGACTGGAGCACGGGTTCACCCTGCAGGCCCGCCCGCCGCACGATCCCGCGGCGGATAATGCCCAATCCTCCCCCCTGCTCAGCTTCAGGCTGGGGGTGCGCGGGGGCCTGAGTCCGCGGACCACGGCGGACGCCCAGAGCGTGGAATTCCTGAACGGCGGGGGCGGTGCGGTGCTCACCTATTCCGGGCTGAAGGTATGGGATGCGACCGGAAGGATTCTGCCCTCCCGTTTCGCGGCGGGGGACACGGAACTGCAGCTGTTGATCGAGGAGCAGGGGGCTCTTTATCCGGTGACGATCGATCCCATCGTCCAGCAGGCTTACCTCAAGGCTTCCAATACGGAAGTTGGCGACAACTTCGGCCAGTCTGTTGCGGTCTCCGGCGATACGGTGGTCGTCGGGGCTCCGGGGGAGGACAGCAACGCCACCGGGGTGAACGGCAACCAGGCTGACGATTCCCGGTATACAGGAGCGGCCTACGTGTTTGTGCGCAGTGGCGCCACGTGGAGCCAGCAGGCCTACCTCAAAGCTTCCAACACGGGATATGATGACGGCTTCGGCTCTTCTGTCGCGGTCTCCGGCGATACAGTGGTTGTAGGGGCTCCTTTCGAGGACAGCAACGCGACCGGAGTGAACGGCAACCAAGCTGACGATTCAGCCCAGATGTCGGGTGCCGCCTATATCTTTGTGCGCAGCGGCGCCACGTGGAGCCAGCAGGCCTATCTCAAGGCTTCCAACACAGGGGCTGAGGACTACTTCGGGTCTGTCGCGGTCTCCGGCGATACAGTGGTGGTCGGAGCTTCAGGCGAGGACAGCAACGCCACCGGGGTGAACGGCAATCAGGCTGACAATTCCGCTCAGTGGTCCGGAGCGGCCTACGTGTTTGTGCGCAGCGGCGCCACATGGAGCCAGCAGGCCTACCTCAAGGCTTCCAGTACGGGGGCTGAGGACTACTTCGGGGTTGTCGCGGTCTCCGGCGATACGGTGATTGTGGGGGCCAGGGGCGAGGACAGCAGCGCCACCGGAGTGAACGGCAACCAAGCTGACAATTCAGCTGAAAATTCGGGTGCCGCCTACGTCTTTGTGCGCAGTGGAACCGCGTGGAGCCAGCAGGCCTACCTCAAGGCTTCCAATACGGGAGCTGACGACCAGTTCGGCCAGTCTGTCGCGGTCTCCGGCGATACGGTGGTGGCCGGGGCCGGGCGCGAGTCCAGCAAAGCGATCGGGGTGAACGGCGACCAGGATGACAATTCCGCTTCCGCTTCCGGTTCAGGAGCGGCCTACGTGTTCGTGCGCAGTGGCACCACGTGGAGCCAGCAGGCCTACCTCAAGGCTTCCAACACGGAATGGGAAGACAACTTCGGCGTGTCTGTCGCGGTCTCCGGCGATACGGTGGTGGTCGGGGCTTATTGGGAGTCCAGCGGCGCCACCGGGGTGAACGGTGACCAGGTTGACAATTCAGCCCCAAGGTCGGGTGCCGCCTACATCCTGGTGCGCAGCGGCGCCACATGGAGCCATCACGCCTACCTCAAGGCTTCCAATACGGGATTTGAAGACAACTTCGGCCTGTCTGTCGCGGTCTCCGGCGATACGGTGGTGGTCGGGGCTGTTAACGAGGCCAGCAATGCGACCGGAGTGAATGGCGACCAGACTGACAATTCCGCCCGCTGGTCCGGAGCGGCCTACGTGTTTACCGTTCCGGCCAATGAGTTTTCCCTTTTAACCACCGCCGTGAACGGGACGGTGACCGGCGCGGGGGACTACACCACCGGCGTCACGGCCACGCTCACCGCCACCCCGGACGCCGGTTATGTCTTCACGGGCTGGACCGGTGATGCGGGCGGCACGGCCAACCCGCTGACGGTCGTGATGGATTCCAAAAAGACGATCGGAGCTACCTTCACCCGGCAATACACGCTGACCACCAGCACGGTGAGCGGCGGGACCATCACCGGGAATGCCCCGGATGGAAAATACCTCACCGGCGCCACGGCCACGCTCACCGCCACCCCGGACGCCGGTTATGCCTTCACCGGCTGGACCGGCGATGCGGGCGGCACGGCCAACCCGCTGACGGTGCTGATAAATTCCGACAGGACGATCGGGGCCGCCTTCACCCGGCAATACACCCTGACCACCGGCACGGTGAGCGGCGGGACCATCACGGGCCATGCCCCGGACGGAAAATACCTTGCCGGCACCACGGCCACACTCACCGCCACCCCGGACGCCGGCTATGTCTTCACGGGCTGGACCGGTGATGCCAGCGGCACGGCGAATCCCCTGCCTGTTCCGATGGATTCCGACAGGACGATCGGGGCCGCCTTCGGGCCCGACCCTGTCGATGCCGACGGTGACGGGTTGTCCGCCTATCTTGAACGGGTGGTGTATGGCACCAATCCCGACCTGGCGGACACCGATGCCGACGGTCTGACGGACGCCTGGGAGGTTGGTCTGGGACGCTTCTCCATCATCGGGGGAAATTTCACCTGGGAACAGGCCCGCGTGGATGCCAAGCTGAAGGGTGGCGATCTGGCCTCCTTCCCGGATGAAAACCGGTGGAACCGCGCCATGGAATCGCTTCCCCCCAATGGGCTCGATCCCCACACCGGCCTTTGGATCGGGGCAAGTGACGCGGCGGAGGAGGGAAACTGGACTTGGGTGAATGGCCAAAGCTTTGACTTTCAACAGTGGGCCGCCACCAGACCCGGCACCGCCACCGGCAATACGCTCGACTACGCGGAGGTGGCTGGTGGGAGCGGGAACGGCGGGGAGATCGGAAAGTGGCACGACCGCGACAGCACCACCACCCGCGATGGATACATTCTTGAAACGGGCTATGCCAGCAGTCCCACGGACGCCGACTCCGACGACGACGGATTGAGCGACGGGCAGGAGAAGACCCGCGGCACCCATCCTCTTCTCGCGGACACGGACGGGGACGGACTGGGTGATGCCTCCGAGGTAAAATTCCAGCTCAACCCCCTGAATCCGGACACCGACAGTGATAGCATTCCCGATGGAGCGGAGGACGAGGACGGTGATACTCTTATAAATTCCGAGGAGGCCGCTCTGGGCACCTCCCCGCGCCTGGCGGATTCGGACACGGATGGCCTGCCGGATCAGGAGGAGGTCAAAGTCCACCTGACGGACCCCAACAAATCCGACACCGATGGCGATTCCCTGAGCGACGGGACCGAGGTCAAAGTCACCCTGACCAACCCATTGGCGGAAGATTCCGATGGAGACGGAATTCAGGATGCGGATGAGGACCCCGACGGCGACGGCTTCACCAACGGGCAGGAATTGGCCCTGTTCCAGACCGCGCCAAACAACGGAGCGGACCGCTTCACCATCGCCCTCGAATATACCGCCTCCGCGCACTCGCTCACTTTCGCCACGGTTGCAGGGCGCATCTATCGGGTTGAACAGTCATTTAGACCCGGAGATGCCGCCGAATGGTCAGAGCGGTTTTCCTTTATCGCCGGTGGAGGAGTGGTCACCGTCCCGCTTGGGCCGCCCTTATCCTCCCGCTGGTTCTATCGGGTCAGGGTGAGCTTGAATTAGGGGTGCCGCGGGATGGCGCCGGCACCGGCGTCCTGCCGGGCATCTCAACCCGTACGAGGCAGATCCCTGCGATGACAAGAATCAGTCCGAAGACGATGGGAACAAGAGTCCAAAAGTGCCGGATGCTGAGGGTGAGATGCTCGGCGGAGCCTCCGGATTTACTCTCCATCAGGATTTTAACAGATTTCCCGATCCGGGGTTTCCCGGCCGATGCATGGCGGGAAGTGAAACGCGTTGCGCCGTCCGGCCCTTCAAACTGGATTTCGGGATAATAATACATGCCTTCACAACCACTTTCCTCCTTGAATCCGACAATAACGCCCTCGCTTTTGATCCATTTTCTTTTCCTCCACCAGCCGAGCTCATGGTTTACCCCCCCGGTGATGAGGATCAGCCCCAATAAAGTGAAAAAAACTTTGAAAGCGATCAGCCACATATCTTTCAGTCCGGATGACGGCGTCGGGTTTCAGTGGTTTTCCGGTTTCCGGGAAGTTCCCCGGCAGGCTCTTTTTTGCTGCCGAATCGGAACATGAAAGCGCTTGGTGGAGTGGGGGAGAGCCGGTGATGAAATGCTGTGAAGCCCGACGGTTAAGCGGCCTTGGAGGCCGGCACCAGCAGGGATTTCTCAGTAGGTCCCGTTGGTGCCGAAGTGAATGAGGGCGCCGCAAACGCAGCAAAGGAACAGATCCGAATTTTTCATCCACTTCCCGCCCGCCGCGAATCCAAGGAGGGAGGCGGCGCACAAAATCAGGTCAATGCCTGAACGGTCAATGGCGACGCGCCAGCGTTTCTCCTGTATCAGCATATCCGCCAAAATCAGGCCTATCCACAAAACGATACAGCCCGTCAGCATCCACCTGGCCTGCCGGGCTGGTCCGTATGCCGGATCGTGGGGTGGTTTCATCGGATTTTCGGCGGGTGTGTGTCTGCCAGGGTGGGGATGGCCAGGGGGATAGGGTCACCAGCCCGCGTATTTCGCGCGCCTAACGCCCCGCCATGCCCGCAGGCGTTCCCTCGTGGCGTCGAACCGCTGCTGCAGCTTCGGCGGCAGTGTTTGGCGATTGAGGAGCCGGGTGAAAATCTCACGGGTATATTGGGCCCGGCAGTAAAAAGGCCGCAACTCCAGATACCGGATGGCGGTTTCAATGGCCTGCAGATCACCTGTCCCGATCCGACGCAGCCCGGACCGGAGACCGCCGGGGAAGGCCAGTCGGCATCCGGGGGCAGTTATTGGCTTATCGGTTATTAGGTGTTGGAATCCAAGCGACGGCTCAATTTGAAGCTCGGAGGGCAAATTTTTGGTTTGCGCTACTATTACTATTAACTATTAACCAATAACCCCTCCCCCCTACTTGGGCACCGCCGGTGCGGCAGGCGCGGCAGGCGCTCCCGGCACCGCCTCCCCCGGTTTGCCCGCCGGCGGTGCCTGGGTGATGGTGAGTTCCGAATACACGGGCGTGAAGGTTTTTTTGGACGTGCTGATGGCGGCGACGCCGGCCAGCACGGTGTTGGTGGTCCATGAGGGCGATTCCAGCACCTTGGAGTTCCCGGGCGTCCAGGTCACTCCGTCCTGGCTCATGGAGCCAAAAACTTCCCGGCCTTTCCTTTCGATCCGCAGCCAAGTCGGCTTGCCCGCCAAGGTGGGGGTATCCCCGGTGGAGCCGATGTTCTTCAGCTGCCCGTCCACGCGGATTTCAAAGTTGATGTAGGGGCGGGGCCCACGGGTGCCGCCAGTCTCAAGGGAGGCGCGCTCGATCCGTACATAGTTCCGGCTGTCCGCGAAAATCACCAGTCCCGCGCCCGTATAGCCGGTGCGGCCCTCCTGCGTGGACTCCCCGCCGGGCTGGAACTCGCCCTCAACCTTCACTTGGATGCGGAAATCCCCGATCAGCGGCTGAAGCACGCGGGGGGCGGTCAGGTTTTCCAGCTCGGCGCTCAGATCGTGCGCCTTGTCCGATCCCGGCACGGTGATGGTCAGCTTCCCGTCCTTGACGGAGAACCCGCAGTCGCCCGCGGGATTCCGGGCCATGCCCCAGCCCTTGATGGCCTCGTCCTTCTGATCCTCAGCCCCCGCCATCAGCGGCAGCATTCCCATCATGGTCAGTAAAACGGTGGTTGTTTTCATGGTTTTGATAAGTGCGGGGTTCAGAGCGGGCAGGAGCCCTGTCTATTCAATCAAGGAACAGCAAACAGAATCAAGGAACAACAAGCAAATCAACGCCCCTGGTGGCGGCTGTCCTGCACTGGCGAATGCCGTTTCGGAACTGCCGGTGAAAAACACAGTATCGGATTCCGGAGTGAAGCATGGCGGGGCGGGTTGCGTGTGTGTGGGGTAAGTAAGTTTGTATGTGGGTTTGCAGGGTGAGTGCGTGATCGCGTGAGTGCGTGAGTGCATGCAATCATGCTGGGAAATGGGTCGGAAACGGTCCAGTGCACTCCACCGCCCTGGCCGGATCAGACCGTCAGTCAATAAACCATATTGCCTCCACCGCCGATCCGTTATAGGGTGCCCATCCTGAATCATTCCTTGGTGTTCCCTCATGATGTCCCCCGGTTTTCCCGAGCCCGCCGTTCACGCGCCGCCGCCGCCGCGGACCGGAATCACCTGGCTTCTGGGAGTGTCTGTGATGATAACCGGAGCCTTTTTGATTTGGACGCTGCTCATGGGGTGGTTGCCGCCGCTGCCGCTGGGCGGGTCGTCACCGCCGGGCTCCTGTGAGCCGGGCGCACTTCTGGTGTTCCACCTGCTCGGTCTGACGCTTTTCACGCTGGGAATCCGGTTCATCCGCCGTCCGGATCTAAAGCATCTGAGGACCATCATCGGCTTTTTCACGTTTGGTGCGGGCCTCTGCCTCGCAGGCGCGCTGAATACGGTTTGCGGTTGGATGCTGCCGAAGAAATCCGCCTTCGCCGCCGCCCTGCTCACCGTCCCCGTCCTGCTTCTCCCTGCCTATGTCCTGGCGTTGGTCCGATGCGCCGGGCTGACAGGGCTGGGCCGGCTCAATCCCTGGAGGGCTGTCAACCGGAACTGGCTTGTGATCCTGATGGTTGGGATGAGTGTGCCTTTGACATATTTTTTGCTTGATGTGTGGCCATCGCTGCTTCCACAGGCTGGCAGTGGCTCCGGCTCCGACGGGATGCTCCCCGCTTTCATTTCCTTTATCCGGCCCTGCCTTCTTTACATGCCCATCCTGGCTCCCGTGCTCTTTACCTGGAGGGCTGCTTGGTGGCTGTCGAGGAAGGCCCAGGCATGGGACGCGCGGCATGCCGGCGCGGAATGAGCGGGGACGATGAAGCAAAATGAAAGGCATGGGGCGGGAACTGGTTGATACTTATGGGTTAAGGCGGATCGAAATCCACAGTTGCCGGATTTGGAATCATAGGGTGATACTCCGGTATTTGAGCCCTGCAGCCAATCGCTTTTACTGTAACCGCTCTGTCAAAATGCACGCCGAACCCGAAGCCGAACCTGAAGGAATGTTCCGTAAATTATCAATTTCGCTGGTATGGATTCTGATAGGCGCGGCATGGGGCCGCGCCGTGCTTTTCCTGATTGCTTTATCAAGCTTGAGTGATGGGTCATCCCGGTCTGGTTACTACCCCGCCCGTTATGTGCGTGAGGGTATTTTACTCTGGGTTCCCTTGATCGTTCCCATACTGGCCATTTTCTCACCTTACAGCTGGTTCCCGAAAAAGCGGCTCGGATTTGCCTGCTGGCCCTGATCTCCATCTTTTTATATTCTTGGAATCGCCGTCGGAGTTTTTTTTGTCTTCACCTTGGAATCCCGCTGATGGCTCAGTGCTTTCCCGGCATGCGCTTTTTCTTTTTTCTATTTTCCATGATGTCATTATTTCCGTACACCCCCTCTTGATGTCTCCCGGTTTTCCTGAGCCCGCCGTTCCCACGCCTCAGCTGCCACCGCCGCCATGGTGGCAGTCCCAAAAGCAGGCGGCGCGCACCAAAACGTCGTGGCTTCTGGGCGCGGTCTCCATCGGGGTGGGAGCCTTTTGGACATGGGGACTGCTTGTTGAGGCTCTTTTACGGGGAGGACCGCCTGACGGTCCAGTCGCGCTGCTGGCTTGCACCATATTCCTGCTATTGGGCCTTCCGGGCCTGCTGCTGCTGATCCTGGGTGTCCGGTTCATGCGGCGGCCAAGCCTCCGTGGACTGGAAAGCATCCTGACCCTGCTCGCGTTCGCGAGCGGGGTCTTCCTGACGGTCGCGCTGCTGGTGGTTTGGAGCCGCCTCCTGCCGGAGGCGGTCGTCCTGTCGGCGTCCGTGTTCACCGCCTCCCTCCTGATCCTGCCGGTGCATGTGCTGGCGCGTGTGCGGTGCGCCGCCCTGACAGGACTGGCGCGGCTCAATCCATGGATGGCGGTTGGCGCCAGCTGGGTCGTGTTCCTCGCGCTGCAGATTTGGCTGGGTCTGACCTTTTTCGGCTATGAACGGGGGCGGCCCTGGCTTCTTCGGCTTGGTGGCAGTCCGGACTCCGCGGATTACAGCCGCACTCCCGCGTCCGTCACCCTGCACATCATCCTGCCTCTCGTCCTGCCCATCCTCGCCGCATGGCTCTTCGCCCGCCTGACGGCCTGGTGGCTGTCCCGCAAAGCCCGGGCCTGGGACGCCCTGCACCCCGGCGCGGACTATCCGCGGCTGGGGTAGGGGGTTGAAGGTAAGGAGGGGAGGGTTATTAGTTAATAGTTATTGGTTATTAGTGGTGGAAAAACTGGAAAACTGGTTTTACTTGGATCGCCGAATTCGCATCCTGCCCGATTTCGCAGCACCTGCCACCCATTTCCCGGCACCCAGTTCCCAATAACCAATAACCGATAACTATTAACTCCTCTCCCCCATCCCTGCCCCATGCCCCCCCTCTCCAGTGCCGTCCTCATCATTTTCCTCCTCACGGCCTCCCTGTCCCGGCTGGCGGCGGTGGCCCCGGCGGTGGCGGCGGGGGACGGCTTCACCCTTTTGCTGAAGGCGGACGGCACGGTGCTGGCCACGGGCGTCAATCAATCCGGGCAGCTGGGCGACGGCACGGCCACCGGCCACGGCACCCCGCAGCCAGTGGCCGGTCTGAGCGGGGTGCAGGCCATGGCGGCGGGGGCCAGCCACAGTTTGTTTCTGAAAACCGACGGGACGGTGTGGGCCGCGGGGCGGAATTATTCCGGACAGCTGGGGGACGGCACCGGGATAAATCGCAGCTCCGCTCAGCCGGTGACCGGTTTGACCGGGGTGCGGGCCATCGCCGCCGGCGATTACCACAGTTTGTTTCTGAAAACCGACGGCACGGTGTGGGTCGCCGGCCTCAACGAATCCGGCCAGCTGGGGGATGGCACCACCACCGCCCGCTTCACCCCGGTGCGGGTGATGGAGGGGATAAAGGCCATCGCGGCAGGGGCCAAAAGCAGTTTTTTCCTGAAAATGAACGGCACCGTCCGGGCCGCCGGGGAGAATGCCTCCGGGCAGCTGGGGGACGGGACTGTCAAAAACCGGCCGGTGCCAGCCCCGGTGAAGGCCTTGGGCAGCACTCAGGAGCTGACCGGGGTGGCGTCCGTTTCGGCGGGCGGCGCACACACGTTTTTCCTGAAGTCGGACGGTGCCGTTTTCGCCACCGGGCTTAATGTTTACGGTGAGCTCAGTGATGGATCCATGGTCAACCGCGCCACGCCGGTGCCGGTGCGCACCGGTGGCGTGCGGTCCGTCACGGCGGGACGGAACTGCACCTTTTTCCTTGGAACCGACGGAGTCCTGACCGGCGTGGGTTACAATGTGGTCGGCCAGCTGGGGGACGGAACGGAAACCAACCGCCCGGAACCGGTGGTGCTCATGACCAGCGTGGCATCCGTGGCCGCCGGCGGGGGCCACACCTGTTTCCTGAAAACCGACGGCACGGTGCTGGCCACCGGGGACAATTACAATGGCCAGCTGGGGGACGGCCGCATGGGTTACAGCACGGTCCCAGTGCCTGTCCCCGGACTGGCGGCCGGCGTGCAGGCGGTCTCGGCGGGGCAGTGGTGCAGCCTTTTCCTGAAAACCGACGGCACGGTCCTGGGGACGGGGCTCAATTTTTCGGGGCAATTGGGGGATGGCAGTGATATCAACCGGCGTTCCCCGGTGCCCTGCGCCATCAACGGAGTGAACCGCATCAGCGCCGGCTATTCGGTGAGTATCTTTATCAAAACCGACGGATCGGTGCATTTCTCGGGGGGAAACCTGTTCAGCCGGTTCGGCGGCAGTTACACCCGGCCGGTGGCGCTGCCCGCCGTGGGCGCGTGCTGGATGGCGTCGTCCGGGGAGCATGTCCTATTTCTCCAAAGCGCGCGCACGGTTGCGGCGGCGGGTAACAATTTCATGGGGCAGCTGGGGGATGGAACCGGTGAGTACCGGCAGTCCCTGGTCCAGGCGGCCGGTGTCAGCGGGGCGGTCGGCGTGGCGGCAGGGTGGGATCACAGCCTTTTTCTGCTGGGGAACGGCACCGTGATGGCGTGCGGGCGCAACACCCAGGGCCAGCTGGGCGGATACTATGATTCCGATTGGGATGGCTGGAGCTACACCAGCCGTCTGAGCCCGCTGCCGGTGCAGGGCCTGTCCGGGATCACGGCGGTCGCCGCCGGCGGCTGGCACAGTTTTTTCCTGAAGGGCGACGGCACGGTGCTGGCGGCGGGATTCAACGGCACGGGCCAGCTGGGCGATGGGACCTCGATCGACCGCTCCACTCCCGTTCCGGTGTCCGGTCTGCGGAATGTCCAGGCTGTCGCCGCCGGACATGACCACAGCCTGTTTCTGAAACAGGACGGCACGGTGTGGGCGGTCGGGGGCAACTTCAGCGGGCAGCTGGGGGATGGCACCACCACCATCCGCCTCCTCCCGGTTCCCGTGGCCGGCCTGCGGGATATCCAAGCCGTGGCGGCGGGGGACGGCGTGAGTTTTTTCCTGACAAAGAGCGGCGCGGTGCTGGTCAGCGGCACCAACTTCAACGGCGCGGCGGGGCTGGGCTCCCAGGACCGGTCCGCGCCCGTGGAGGTGCTGAACCTGGGACAGGATCCCGGCGCCTCCTGGCAGCGGGAGCAGTTCGGCGCGCTGGCCACCGATCCCGCGGTGTCCGGCTGGCTGGCGGATCCGGACAGGGACGGGGTGGTGAACCTGCTGGAACGCGCCTTCAACCTGCCCGCCCTGCAGTCAGGCCGCCCGGTCCTGACGCCGGGCGCTGGGAATGAGGAGGAGGGCAGGGCGGGCCTCCCATGGGTCACCCTTGTCTCCAAACCCCAGGGGCCGGTACTGGCCGTGCATTATGTCAGGCTGAAAACCAAACTGGGGGCGGAGGCCCATGGCGGACTGGTTTACACCCCGGAGTTCTGCACCGCGCCGGACGGCGGAAGCGGGGGCGGGGAGGGGGGCGGCTGGACCGCCGCCACCGGCCCGGAGATGGTGGTGTCCATCGATGACCACTGGGAGCGGGTCACGGTGGAGGACACCGGCGGGGGCGGTGCGCGTTTTGCGAGAGTCAGGGTGGGGGGGAGAGGTTAAAGGGTTCAGGATTCAGGAGAAAAGGCTGCAGGATGGACTGAGTGGACAAACTGAAACCCGCCCGGGAGAAGAAGGGGCTGTTCCAAGCTTCTGAACATCATGAACCCATGAGCCCGACACCCAATAACCAACCATCCCCTGAACCCTGAACCCTTCAACCTCTTTTCCCATGCCGCGCACCTCCATTCTCCTGACCTTCCATCTCCTGCTGCTGCTCCTTCTCCTGAACCCCCTCACGGCACCGGGGGCGCTGGAGAGAACCCTGGTGTCCGACAAGGTGTATCCCGCCCTGAAAACGGCGGAGGCCTGCGACCGGGCGGAGCGGGAGCGGCTGCCCATCTGCTTTTGTTATCTGGGACAGTTCGCGCCCGATGCTGAGATGCCGATGGATCTGGACCGCGTGTGGCGGGACAGCATGGATCTGCTGGCCAAGGAGTGCGTCGTGATCGTGGGCCGGCATGGGGACCGGGGCTGGGCGGATTTTTCCCAGCTGATTCTCCGGCGGGCCGCCACCAGCCCGCGCCATAACGCTGACGGCGTGCTGCTGGTGGACTCCTGGCAGGAGGAGCGCCTGGGTCAGGCCAAGTTCCGTTCTGCCGACCCCGGCGATCCCCGGAATCTGAAGGGAGCGCTTCCCGTGTTCTCCAAGGAGGTGGCCGGGCTGTTGAAGACGGCGGCGGCCTGGAAAAAGCTCAAGCCGGAGTCCTGGCAGGACACCAAGGGCCGCGCCATCACCGCCACCGCCGTTTCATGGAACGGGAAGACCGCTGTCCTGCGCCTGCCGACCGGCAAAACGGTGAGCCTGCCCGCCGCGACCCTCTCCGCCGAGAGCGCCGGGCGGCTGTCCAAACTGTTCCGTCCCCAAGTGCCCATGGTGAACCCCATGGATCCCGCGGAGCTGGAATCCCATCTCGGCCGGCAGGTCTGCGTGGTGGGCCGGGAGCGGAAGGTGACGCCGGTGTCCACCATGGTGACAACGGGTGATGTCAAAACCCATTATCTGTATTTCAGCTCCCATTTCGCGATGGAGTACGGGGAGTCACTCCACAATGAGATCGCAGCGAACAACCCTGACGGTTATCCACAGGGCCGGGGCCGGCTTTACGGTGTTCTGGAAAAAGGAAAAGTCGTTGGCAGTAAGGAGATTTACGTCATCCGGCCCGCCGACACCCGGGATTTCGGCCCTGGGATGGTGCTGGAATAAGGAAAGAGGGGAGGTCGGATTAAAGATTCGCGTCGGATCAGGTTATTGAGGCTTGATGGGATGACGGGATGTATTAGGGTTCTGACAAAACACAGCCGGCATGCATCAACGGGGGCCGGGCTCCGCCAAATTCCGCCAGGATTCGATTTCCCTCATGATCAAACGGTCCACGTTATCCCGCCTGCTGGCCACTGCATTTCTGGCCGCGCCGACCGTCTTTTTCTCCTCCGCGTCCTCGTGTTTTGCGGCCCCGCCCGCCAATGACAGCTTTGCCAATGCTGTCACGCTGGTCACCGGCACCCCTCTGGAGGGCACCACCCGGGAGGCTACGCTGGAGGCCGGGGAGCCCATGCCGCCGGGCTATGATGAGGATACCTATGCCCGCACGGTGTGGTGGACCTGGATGGCTCCGGTCACGGGCCGTTTTGATATTACGGCGCGGGGCAATGGTTTCGCCGCCGTGGTGGCGGTGTGGACCGGGGACACCCCCGGGGCACTGACGCCGGTGCCGGAGGTGGATACCGGGGTGGACAGTGGCGGAACCGCCACTGGCAGGGCCCGCATCGAGGCCAGGGCGGGCACGGTTTACCGCATCGCCACCGCCAGCCGGGGGATTGACTTTGACAGACAGGGCGCCTTCACGCTCATGGCCGCCCCCTCCCCGCCGCCGCCACCGAATGACCATTTTGCCAACCGCATCCCCCTGACCACCGGCACCCTCTGGCAGGGCCCGGCCGCCGGGGCCACGCGCGAGGCCGGGGAGCCCCGCCCGCCATCCGGGCGCAGGGGGGATGTCTCTATCTGGTTCACCTGGACGGCACCCTCCACCGGCTGGTTTTATATTGAAAAAAGCGCCGGGTTTTTCTGGGGAGCCCAACGGCTGGCGGCTTGGACGGGCTCTGATCCCGCCGGTCTTCAGCCGGTGCAAGCAGGGGGATATGGAAGCAACCTCCTCATGCACGCGGCGGAAGGCACCATCTATCAGATGGCGCTGATCACGGACACCTGGGATGAGCCGCCGGAGGAGGGGACACTGATCATCCGGCCCGGCCAGGAGCACTACCGTTCACAGATCACCTCCTTCACGGTCACGCCCGGCTTTGTGGATGTGACCGGGGAGGACCGTGTGGTGAATGTGGTATTCACGGCCAAAGCCTATGCCCTGCCGGGGAATGCCGCCGTAGTGATGCGGTTCGCGGACCGGGAAATGTCCGTTCCGTTCACCAGTGCCCATCTGACATCCGGCACGCCCATGGACGGCACGTGGACCGTGCCCATCCTCATTCCCCGCCACTTCACACCGGCCGTTGTTTGGTTTTCAATTCAGTGGGACACCTCTGAACGGGTGGGGATGGTGGAGGATTACTATCCCTTCGCCACGCCCACTGCTCCCTATCTGAGGATCACCAATACCGGAGCGGAGGACAAAACAGAGCCGGTGCTGGCCAGTGTGGAGCTGAGCCCCGGCACCGTGGACATCACCGAGGGCGACCGGGAGACCACCGTCACCGTCAGGGCGGTGGATGCCCTGTCGGGAGTGCGCCGGATCTCCGTGTTTTTGAAGAGGAGCCAGACCGGAATGAAGGTGTCCACCCTGGTCCTGGATGCGGCCAGCCGGGTGTCCGGGACAGCCCGGGACGGCCTTTACACCGGCACGCTGACGGTCCCCGGATACCTCCATCCGGGAGTCCACGCCTTGGAGGCCGAAGTGGAGGATCTGAACGGCAACCGGCGGGAGTGGTCGGCGGAGAAGGGCAATCCCCTGCCGGGTCCCTCCAGTGGCGGAATCACCGTGCGGCGGGACACGCGGATCCACATCCGCTCCCTCACCGCGGACCCCGACCCGCTGGATATGACCGCCGGGAGCCGGGACCTCACCGTCACCTTCCGCCTGACGGCGGACAAAGGGGCGGTGCTCAGCAGCAGCAGCTTTCTCCGGTTTGATGCCGACGGGGTGCCGGGCGGGCCGGCCCTGCGTCCTGTGAACTTCGGCGCACCCGACCGCATCCAAGGCACGGACGCCGACGGGATCTATCAGGTGCGGTTTGTGGTGCCGGAGGGCATGCCTCCGGGGGACTATCAGGCGTCCCTTTACACGCAGTGGGTTATTTTCGGAGCGTTCTCGCAGCAGGGCTGGGATTCCCACGGATGGAAAAATCCGGATGAGACCGGGGAGCTGTATCCTTGGCCGGCCGGGGTGCCGCAGACCGTGCGGGTGGTCAACCATGGCACGGTGGACACGGAGGCGCCCACCGCGGAGCTGACGGTGCCGAATCCCGTCATGATCAGGGAGAAATCGAAGGACGGCGGGGGATGGAGGCTGGATTACCAGCTCACCGTCACCGACAACGTGGACCGATCCCCCGGCAGTTATATTTACATGACCGACGGGCAGGGCGGGGAATGGCCCGGTGATTACGGCGGTTTCCGCCCTTTGCGGATGGACGTCCGGACCCCGCCGGGCAGCTATTTTCTGGCCGTGATGACCGTGGATGAGGTGGGCAACACCCGCACTTGGCGCAGTGACATGCCGGACTTTCCGGGGCCGTTCCGCGGGGCCGTCACCGTCCCCGTGGCCATCGATATGGCTCCCTTCTGGAGCGCGTGGAAGGCTGAGGTCTTTAACACCGCGCAGGCCGACGATGCCGCCATCAGCGGGGAGAACGCCGACCCGGACGCCGATGGCCTGACCAATCTGATGGAGTATGCCCTTGGCCTACCCCCGCTGCAGCCGGACAACCCCGCCGCGGCCATGCCGGAGCTCGTGCGTCCGGAGGGGGGCGGCAGCGGCCTGCAGCTCCGCTGCACCCGCGCCGCCGGCCGCCGGGACCTGATCTGGACGGTGCAGGAGGCGCCCACCCCGTCCGGCCCATGGACCCCCATCCAGATAGACCCCCAGGTGCCCCAGGAGACCAACGTCGCCCGGGAGACTATTTTCTGGCACATCTCCCCCTCCGCCACCGGCACTGGCTTCCTGCGGCTGCAAATCACGCGGCACTGAGGAAGGGGAGCGGCGGGGGCGATTCCCAGTCCGTCCATGGAGCGGGTGATGCGGGCGCGGGAGACGCGAGCCTCCGTGAGGCTGCTGGCCACCTCACGCAGGCGCGGGGCATCATCGGTTTCAGATCAGGCGTTTTGCAAAACCGGATTTCCGCGTGGCAGGGGTGGCTTCGCTCTTGTCGGGCATCGGCGCATGCCGGCATCTTCAGTCACCAGCGGACAAGCCGGATGCCATTAGGGACGTGAAGCGGGAGGACAATTGGCGTCCTGCCGCTTCGCTTCCATGGCCTTTTGTAAATAGGACCGATGCATCGCTGACCGGAAACCGGAGCACACCTTCTTCGGAAGGCAGCAGCCTTGCGGCACCATAAAATACATTATGGGGTTACTGGCTGGGCTGTGGAGGCTGGTCAGCAGGAAAGCGGCAGGTGAAGACGGCACCCTTTCCAAGCTCACTGGTCACGGTGACGGTGCCGCCGTGGGCCTCCACCAAGGTGCGCACGATGGCGAGGCCAAGGCCGGCGCCGCCGCCGGCGCGGCTGCGGGCTTTGTCCACGCGGTGAAAACGGTCGAAGATGCGGGGAAGATGAGCGGGAGGAATGCCCTCCCCGGTGTCGGCGACCCGGAGAATGATGGCTCCGCCCTCCTGCGCGGCGGTGAGCGTGGCACTGTCCCCGGCGGGCGTGTGGCGGAGGGCGTTGCTGATGAGATTGCCGAGCACCTGCCCGATGGCGGGCGCATCGGCGCGGCACGGCAGGGTGGCGGGCGCGTCCACGGCGAGCGTGACGCCTTTCTCCGCCGCCACGCGCGCAAAGCGCCGGCACACGGCGCGTGCGAGGTCCGCGGCGTCACAGGGCGCGCGGTGGATGAGCGCCTGACCCGCGTCCGCCGTGGCGAGCGCGAGAAGATTTTCGGAAAGCCGGGAGAGACGCTCAATCTCCTCCCGGCAACTCGCGAGGGCGGCGCGGTAGTCATCGGCGCTGCGTTCGCGGCGCAGCGCGATGTCGATCTCCCCGCGCAGCACGGCGAGCGGAGTTCCGAGCTCATGCGCGGCATCCCCGATGAACCGGTGCTGCGCGGCTTGGATGATTTCCGACTCCTTCCGCGCCCGCTCCGCCGCTGCGAGCACCGCCGTGCGGAGAGCGGCGAGAAACAGCGCGCCGAATCCCACGAGTGACGCCGCCATGATCCGGGTGAAGCGCTCCATGCGACGTTCCGTGTCCGGCTGGAGCAGTCCCGCCTGGGCGTAGCCATGGAACCGCAGCCCCTCCCCGGTGCCCTGTCCGGTGTGGACGGGGTAGGTGACCAGCCTCAGAGGGCGGCCGTCCGGAGTGGCGGAGTCATGCGTGCTCCAGCCCTGCCCCGGCACGGCGGCGGGCGCCAGCGTGATGCCCGGCGGCGTGTTGGAGGAGGCGGCCACCAGTCCCCCATCAAGAGTGAAGACCTGCATGAAGATATCGCGGTTGTAGTCGGCATGGTTGCGGGTGAGCACGTCCGACAGGTCCTCAGGCCAGTCCTGCTCCCTGTCCCACCGCTCGGAAAGCGTCCCGGCGAGGAAGCGCGAGCGGTCGCGCAGGGCGAGATCAAGGAAGGCCAGATGGACTTTGTTTCCGTCGGCGAGCGTTTCCGAGACCCACGCCCGCAGGAGAAACCCGGCCAGCGCCAGCAGCGTGCCCGCGGCGAGCGCCGACCGGAACAACAGGCGGCGGTCCTCACGGCTCATGGCGGGCGGGGTCGCGGATGACATAACCGGAACCCCGGACGGTGTGCACCAGCGCCGGGCCGCGTGCGTGGAGTTTTTCCCGCAGGCGGTACACGGTCACATCCACCACGTTGCTCATGGCGTCGAAATTCTCATCCCATGCATGCTCGGTGAGTGTGGTGCGTGAAATCACCCGGCCCTTGTGCCTGAGCAGATATTCGAGGATGGCGAACTCCTTCGCTGTCAGTCCCACCGCGTGCCCGCCACGGGTCACGGTTCTGGCGTGCGGGTCCAGGAGGACATCGTCGGCGCGCAGGCGGACATCCGGCTCGGGCGAGGAGCGCCGCAGCAGAGCGTGGACGCGCGCCAGCAGCTCCTCGAAGTCGAAAGGTTTTTTCAGATAATCATCCGCCCCGCTGTTCAGTCCGCGCACGCGGTCCGCCAGCCCGCCGCGCGCGGTGAGCATCAGCACGGGCGTCCGCCTTCCCTTCGACCGGAGTTTCTCCAGCACCTGAAATCCATCCATGCCCGGCAGCATCACATCAAGCACAATGGCATCGTAATCGTTCTCCGCCGCCTGCCACGCGCCCTCGCCGCCCTCGTCGGCGGTGTCCACCGCGAAGCCCTCCTCGCGCAATCCCCGCGCAAGCAGCGCGGAGAGCTTGCGGTCATCCTCAATAAGCAGAAGTCGCATGATGAAATGGTTCCGGAATGGGGGTTTCGTCTTCCTGAATGACAGAGACATGACACAAAAAGCCGCACGGTGTCATCCGGTTGTCATGCAAAGACTCCAAGAATGCCCTCTGTGAAACTTCCCGCCGCTCTTTTTCCGCTCTGCACCATGATTGCCCATGCGGACATTCAATCGTATCCGCCGCACATGAATGTGGTGGATGTGACGCGTCCGCCCTACTCCGCCGCCGGTGATGGGCGGGCGGATGACACGGCGGCGCTCCAGCGCGCGCTCAATGAGAACGTGGGGCGCCACCGCGTGCTCTATTTTCCAAAAGGCACCTATCTGGTCTCGGCCACGCTGAGGTGGCCCAAAAAGTATGACGGGCACGACAACTGGGGGAAAACCATGCTGCGCGGCGCGGACCGCGACGGGTGCGTGCTGCGCCTAAAGGACGCCACGTTCACCGATGGGGGAAACCCGGCGGCCATCATGTGGTGCGGCGGGTTCGGGAGCGCGGACTGGTTTCACAACCACATCGAAAACCTCACCTTCGATGCCGGCGCGGGAAATCCGGGCGCGGTGGGCCTGCAGTTCTACTCCAACAACACAGGGGCGGTGCGCGGCTGCCGTTTCACCGCGCAGGAGAGCAGCGGCGCGGTCGGCCTGGACCTTGCCCACCGCGACATGAACGGGCCGCTGCTGGTGGCGGATTGCGAGGTCACCGGCTTCGCCTGCGGCATCGCCACGGGGCACTCGGTGAACAGCCAGACCTTCGAAAACATCACCCTGCGGGGTCAGCGGGGGGTGGGATTCCGGAATGAGGGCCAGACCGTCAGCATCAGAGGGCTGGTGAGCGATAACGCAGTGCCGGCCGTCAGCACCTATGGAAATCTGCTGCTGCTCAATGCCGCACTCACAGGACGGGGCGGCGCGGGGAAGCATCCGGCCATCGTGAATTTCAACGGCGGCCGCGTCTTTCTCCGCGACGTGGGAACGGCGGGCTATGCCCGCGCCCTCGCGGATATCGGGACGCCGGAATTCGCCGCCGCCTACCGGATCGCGGGACCCGACAAGCCGGGCAGCCTCGGCCCGGATATTCCGGAATACTGCTCCCGGACTCCGGCAACCGTTTTTCCCTCGCCTGCGGCCTCGTTGCGCCTGCCTGTCAGGGAGACGCCGCTCCCGGTATGGGAGCCGGCGGGCCAATGGGCGGTGGTGGATGCCTTCGGCGCGGACCCCACCGCGGAAATGGATTCCAGCCAAGCCATCCAGAAGGCGCTCGATTCCGGCGCGGCGACAGTCTTTTTTCCGGGCCAGTACCGGGCCAGGGAAAAACTCATCGTGCGGGGGAAGGTGCGGCGCATGCTGGGCCTTGGCGGCGCAATCAACTACGGGGAGGACGGGCGGATGGATCTCCGTCTGGCCGACGGGGACGCGCCGGTGCTCTTTGTGGAGAATTTCGCCGGTTTTGGCGGCGGGCTGGAGATTGACACCCGGCGCACCATCGTCCTGCGCAACGTGGAGACGGAGACGATCCGCTCCACGGCGCGCAGCGGGGACGGTGAGATTTTTCTGGAGAACGTCTGCGGGGGTGACTTCCGCTTCCGCAGGCAGCGGGTCTGGGCGCGGCAGCTCAATATTGAGAACGAGGGCACGCATCTCACCAATGACGGCGGCGATGTATGGGTGCTCGGTTATAAAACCGAGCGCGGCGGCACTTTGGCGCACACGCTCGGCGGCGGACGCACGGAGATCCTCGGCGGCTTCAGCTACACCACCACGGAGGGGAAACTCGCGCCGATGTTCGTGAACGACGAATCCTCCATGTGGGCGTTTTTCGGCGAGATATGCTATAACGGCGATCCATTCACCACCGCCGTCAGGGAGACCCGGGCGGGCGTGACCGGGACGCTTGGCGGACACGGGGCCGGTGCCGCGCTTTACTCGGGATACCGCTGACAAGCCTGAAACTTCCAATACCGCTGAATACGATGATCAACAAATTCCGTCTTATTGCCTGGGGGATTGCGGGCTGCCTGTCAGCCCATATGGCCAGCGCGGGCGCCGGGGAGGTGTTCGTCCCCCGCGATGCGGGCCTGATCAACGTGCGGGATTTCGGTGCGGCGGGCGATGGGCGCACCGACGACACCGCCGCGCTGCGCAGTGCGGTGCGGGCGAATCTGAATGCGCACAGGACCCTCCTTTTTCCTGCCGGCACCTATCTCGTGAGCGACACCATCGACTGGGCGGGGGAGGATGGCATTTTTTGGCCGTGGATGACCTGGCAGGGTGAGGGGCGTGGGCGGACAATCATCCGGCTGGCCAACGCCTCACCGGGTTTTGGTGATGCGGGGAATCCCAAACCGCTCACCAAAACAGGGTGTTACCGCGGCGATGGGAAGGGCGAGAACGCGGCGCACGGCTGCTATTTTTTCGATCTCACGATCAGTGCCGGCTCACGGAATCCGGGAGCAGTGGCGCTGGATTACAACTCGCACAACACCGGCGCGGTCGTGCGGGTGGACCTGATCTCGGAGGATGGGGCGGGGCGGGCCGGACTCCGTCTGGTGCGTGATCCGGGACCGTGTCTGATCAAGGATGTAAGTGTGCGGGGGTTTGACCGGGGAATCGAGCTGGAAAGCCTGCTTTTCAGTGTGACCTTTGAGCGCATCCGGCTGGAGGGCCAGCGCGTGGCGGGTTTTGAAAACGCCGGAAACGCCGCCGCGATCCGCCAACTCACCAGCGTCAACCGCGTGCCCGCGCTGCGCAATCATGGCTGGGCCGCGGCCATTGTGCTGCTGGACTCCACCCTTGCCGGCGGCGCTTCCACCGCGGCCGCCATTGAGCACAGCGGCGCTCCCACGCTTCTTCTGCGCAATATAGCCATTGGCGGCTATGGGACCGCCGTCAAAACAGACTCCGAGCCCATTCCGATCCCGTCCGGGGGAGTGATTGCCGAAGAGATCCTCGGAAAGAAATTCACACTGTTTCCCGGCGAGGCCCGGACTCTCAATCTGCCGGTCGAGGAGACTCCGGAGTTTCACGATGGCGGTGGTCAGGACTGGGTGAGCGTGACGGAATTCGGCGCGCGGGGGGACGGGGAGGATGCGAGCGGCGCGGTGCAGCGCGCGGTGGATTCAGGAAAGCCGGTCGTGTATTTTCCGGCAGGCGATTACCGGTTTGCCAAGCCGGTGATTCTCCGGGGAAAGGTGCGCCGCGTGGTCGGTTTTTCCAGCCGCTTCCAAGGTGCCAGGGGCAGGGTGCTGTTCCGCTGTGAGAACAGGGAGGCGCCTGTCAGCCTGGAGAACTTCCGTTTCTTTGATGGCGGCAAAATCGAACATGCCTCACCGCAGCCCGTGGTGCTGAAATACTGCACCGGGCTTGACCGCCGCGGGCTGATCATGACCGATCAGGGAAGCACATGGTTTCTTGAGGATGTGTGCCACAGCCATCTGCGGCTGCCGGCGGGCAAAAAGCTTTACGCGCGCCAGTGGAACAATGAGCCGGAGCCGCCGGGGGCCGGGTTCGTCAACGACGGCGGCCTGGTCTGGGTTCTCGGACTCAAATCGGAGTTCGGCAACACCGTCGGCGTCTCGCGGAATGGCGGACGCACGGAGATTCTCGGGGGCATGGCTGTTCCCGCGCAGGGGTTCAAAGACCCCGAAGCCCCTATTTTCGTTTGTCAGGACGCCGCGCTTTCCTTCACCCTCAATGAGATGACTTTTGGCAATCCCTGCTATCGCCACGCGGTGCGCGAGACCCGCAAAGGCATGGTGAGGCTGCTGCGCCACGACGATTATTTCAAAGGAGGCACTCAGATCCCATGGACCTTCTTCTCCACCGCCGGGCGTTGAGGCTGAATTCCGCGGTATCAAAACGGATTGGCCGTTCCTCGTTTCGAAAAAGGGAAACGCGCGGCGGCATGGCCGGAGCGGAAACAACAACGCGCATTCCAGCGGTCCTGAGATCGCGGAGATGTCTCCCGGTGATGAGCCCGATCCCCAGCGGAAACAGGGGTCAGCACCCCTTTGCAGGCGGGGGAACTGGTTTGGAATCCGCGGGCTTGGCCATGGCTGAATCCTGCCGGGGATGCCTTCACGCTCATTTTCACCGAATGCAAAAGCAACGAATCGTGGAACACCGCAAGGGGGCGCTTCGTTTCAAAGGAGGCCCGGTGATGGTTCCGCTCCGCCGGGGCCTGCCCGCCGCGCCTCCCTGTTATTTTCCGGATCACCCCGCATGAAATGTCCGCTGCTCCTGCTGTTTTTGGCTTTGGCTGTGACTTTGCCTGTGCCTCCGTCGCCGGTTCATGCCGCTCCGGTTCCTGAAACTCAGGAGCGCCTCCGCCTGATCATCGAAACGGATGCCGGGGGCGACCCGGATGATGAGCAGTCGCTGGTGCGCTTTCTTTTATATGTCAATGAGTGGGATGTGGAGGGCATTGTCTGCAACCGGCTGGAGGTGCGTGACGGAGAGAACCGCAACCCTGAACGCACCGGTTTGGGCGTGGTGCGGGCGCTTGTCAAAGCCTATGGGAAGTGCCGCGCGAACCTGATCCTCCATGATCCCCGCTACCCGGAGGAAAAACATCTGTGGGAGCGCACCGTCCCGGGGGACGGGGGCACGGCGCGGGCGGTGGATCTGATCCTTGCCGCGGTGGACTCCCCGGACCCGCGCCCGCTCTGGTACTGCGACTGGGGAAGCGATCACGGCTCCGGGGAGAACAATCTCAAACGCGCCCTGGACCGGGTGCTGCGGGAGCGGGGGCCGGAGGGCTATGCCCGTTTCAAAAACCGGCTGCGGCTCAGCTCCCATGACGCCTTTGGGGATCACACCCGGAAAATCAGTCCTCCCTTCAGGCTTTGGGTGGACACCTATCGTCCCGAACTCAACGGACGGCGGTGGTATCACCGGTTCTCCGACCTGACCGCGAAGGCCGGGGGCTTTGACTTGGAACGCGACGTGCGCGCGGGACACGGGCCGCTGGGTGCGCTTTATCCCGTCAACACCACCAGCGGGCAGAAGGAGGGGGACAGCATGACTTTTCTCCACCTCGTGCCCACCGGAATGAATGACCCCGCCCATCCTGGCCGCGGGAGCTGGGCCGGCCGCTACGGGATCAATGAGGAGGAGGATGGACGGTCTTATTACTGGGCCAACCAGTCCGACACATGGAACGGATCCACCGGCCGCGACGCCACGCTGGCGCGGTGGGCGGTTCAGCTTCAGAATGATTTCAAAGCCCGCATGGATTGGTGCGTGACAGACTTCGCCGGTGCCAATCATCCGCCGCGGCCCCGGCTGAAGGGCGAGGCGGAGCGGACGGTTCCGCCGGGCTCGGAAATCATCCTGGATGCGGGGGGATCGAATGATCCTGACGGCGGGCAGAGCCTGAACTGCCGCTGGACTCTCTATCCGGAGGCCGGCACCTACCGGGGGCCGCCTCCTGAATTGACAGATGCGCACACGCCGCGCGCCCGGTTCACCGTCCCCCGCACGCAGGCTGGGCAAACTCTCCACTTTATACTGGAGGCCACGGACACCGGCTCTCCGCCTCTGACCCGCTGCCGCCGTGTCATCATCACCGTGAAGGAGTGACCCGAATAACAAAGGCAGGCGCGGCAAAAGCACTTTGCGCATGGCCGCAAGGAGGGCTGATCCCGGAACGGCGCGGTCTGCATCCGGAAATTTGCCGGGCCAGCGCAAAAGCAGCCATTGCGCAGCAGATATCACAGCGTGTTGAGGTGTCCGTCGATGGCGGTCGCCCGGCTGCTGTCAGGGGAGGCCATGGCGGCGTCACGGAACTCACCGATTCGACAAGCCCTGGTTGTCTTCCGGTTCCGGAAGCGTCCGAAAATAATAATAATCATTTTGATATGGTTGATAAAAAATACATCCATAAATCATTTTTTGAACAGTGGATCGAAGATGCGATTCATAGCCAAATTAAATTACGACCGTTCAAAGTGGGTCGGGATAAAAAAAGCTGGTTTGGGAGACCCAAAATCAAAAATTTGCTAAATTGCAAGCAAATAATAGATATAATGACAGAGCCTTATATTCACTTGATGCCTGTGGAAGAGCGCTCGCAGGCGATTCTTCCGCTATTTATTTCTATTGCTTCGTTTTTGTTAAAAACCAAGCATGAACTCATTTCATGGTTGGACGGTGATTTCTTTGAGGCCATTAAAGTTACAATCAGCAACCTGGTCGCGACCTTTGGCTTATTGCGGAAAACGGAACTTGAATTAATACGTCGTTTTCTGTCGGTAATGGTGGAATTGTCATTGAATGATGATGAAACAGAAATATACTCCAATTTTCTTCAGGAATGCTTGAATGTCATCAATAGTTGCAGCCATTAGGGCTTTTCGACAATGAGCGCCAGAGGTTGTCACCCGTGTGAATGGCGGTCATCACCAGTTCAAATAAGCAAACAAAGGCAATGCCGCCAACCCCAAAAAGTGGACTGGGTGGACTAGATGAACAGCGTGTAAGTTCTGGAGCGTGAAGACGCTGTTTCAGACTTCTGAACCCTGAACCCTTTAACCTCCTCCCCCCTGAAACCTCCCCCTCACCGAGTATAAGTATGCAGCGTGGCATGCCGCGCCAGCCGCAGTCTGGGGCCAGTGAAGCCGCGGCGGCGGAGCTCGGCGCTGAGGAACATCATCATGCCGGCGTGGGACACCATGAGAGTGTTGCCAGGAAGGGTTTCCAGCAGATCGGCGGCGGCGCGCACGCGGCGCTGGAAATCGTCGCGGCAGGCGCGCTGGGACCGGTGGCCCATGGCCCACGACAGACCGAAGACCACGCGCCACACCCGCATCGGCAGGCGCAGACGGCCCATGCCGAAGGGGGCGGATTCCGGCTCCCGCAGCAGCCGCGGCACAATCTCCACCGGCCCCGGAAACACCGTTTCCGCCGTCACGCGGGCGCGGTCCACATCACTGCACAGGCACCGGTCCCAAGGCACGGCCCCCAGATCCGCCGGCCCCGGCACCGCGGGGGAAAGATCATACTCGGCCCGCCACCGCCGCAGATCCTCCTCCGTCCGCCATCCGGACGGAAGCGGCAGGCGGACCGGGAAGTGACGCATGAGGCCGATGTTGGAGGGGGAGAGGTTAAAGGGTTCAGGGTTCAGGGTTCAGGCGGGTTATTGGTTATTAAGTGCCGGGCACGGCACCTTGGCGCTTCAAGCGTCGGCCAGCGTTCATTTAGTCCACCCAGTCCACCCAGTCCACTCTGAACCCTGAACCCTTTAACCTCTCACGGAATCGCCCCCATGCGGTCGGTCAGGGTGCGGGCGTCAGGGATGGGGGGCGGTGTGAAGATGCTGCGTTTGTGAAGCTGTATGCGGCGGCAGTTATTGAGCTCTGTCACCCGGTCCGGCCCTTGCCCTTGTCCATGCTCCTGCGCGGGGTCGGGGAACTCTCCGGGCCAGGTGGCATAGGGCAGGCCGTCGCGGAACTGGGCAGTGTATTTGGATGCGATGACATGTTTGGCCCAGGGCAGCCACACCATGCCCACCAGCAGGGGCCCGCCGCACACGATTCCGCAGAGCGCCATCAGCGACCCTGCATCCGCCAGGAGGGTCCACCATGTCCGGACGGGAGTGAGAAGGGGGCGGGGCGGGGCGGTCCCCATGCGCCGGCGGACCGCACCGGTGCCGACGGCAACGGACAGAGCGGGAAAGCCGGGGTTAACACCGCCACCGCCAACACGGGCATTCCGGACCGCATCCCCGCCTTGGGATGCCGGCGGACCGGCGGGGAATGCGCGTTTTTGATCCTGCATGGCCTGGTGGGAAAGGCAAAGGGGTGACCGGCGGAAGGCCACCGTGCCGGAAAACACCGGTAAGGAAGAATGGTTGATTTATCCAATTCCGCAATGCGCCACTATGTTAAATTTTAAGCAAATCCTTAAGATTTTCCATCATTTTCCCCATGCCGTGCCGTGTCATGCCGTGCCGGCCTTGGCCGGATGCGCACGGAGAGTCCCGCCAAGCTCCGTCGGGGAACCCGCAATCTCCGGAAAACACCCCTGACCCACCCCGGCATGTTCCCGCTCAGGAGGGCGGTGGATCCTTCCGTAGCGAATGCACCCTTTGAAACCGGACTTGCCGCCGGTCTCTGCCGCCTGAGGGTTGGCGGTCACCATAACTCCCGGCACGCGGTTACTGCCTGACGGTGACGGTGAAGGATATG
This sequence comes from Verrucomicrobiales bacterium, assembly GCA_028293125.1. Classification (GTDB taxonomy): domain Bacteria; phylum Verrucomicrobiota; class Verrucomicrobiia; order Verrucomicrobiales; family V1-33; genus CAIZWU01. Next base: position 26,207 of record JAQGPJ010000005.1, read on the forward strand.
CCGGGCAACACCCGCACCTGGCGCATCAACCTGCCGGATTTCCCCGGCCCCTTCCATGGATACGTCACCAAACCGGAGACTCCCGCGACTGCATCCATAGAGGGCACGGTGGCAGGCCGCTGGGCCGGATTTCCTTGGCTTGGAGCGGCGGGGCTGATACTCAGGGAGTTATTGGGACCAGCCACAAGCTCAAAGTTCCCCCCGCCAATTTCCGTATCGCCAAAAACCAAGGTGAAAGCAGCCTCTCTCATCCGCCGTCCGCCATGATTGACGAATCGAAAATTTTTGGAATCGCGGCGGCTCTCCCCCCTGAGGAGAGGCCCTCATATCTCGATCTCTCCTGCACCGGGCATCCCGAGGCCCGCGCGCGGCTGGAGGAACAACTCCGTTTGCATGATGTGGAGGGGTTCACGGAAAGCCAAACTTTTCGCTTTCCGTCGATCCAGGCGGAACCGGCAAGCCTGAAGCCCGGGGCGGCGGGGGAGCGCATCGGTTTCTACAAGCTGCTGGAACAAATCGGCGAGGGCGGGTTCGGCACCGTGTGGGCGGCGGAGCAGTCGCAGCCCATCCGGCGCCGTGTGGCTCTGAAGATTATCAAGCCGGGCATGGACACCAGGGAGGTCATCGCCCGGTTCGGGCAGGAACGGCAGGCCCTGGCACTGATGGATCATCCGAATATCGCGAAGGTGCTGGACGCGGGTTCGACCTCCTGGGGGCGGCCGTATTTTGTGATGGAGCTGGTGCGCGGCATCCGGATCACGGATTACTGCGACCAGGCGAATCTTCCGACGGCGGAGCGGCTGGCGCTTTTCATCCAGGTCTGCCATGCCGTGCAGCACGCGCACCAGAAAGGGATCATCCACCGGGACCTCAAGCCCTCCAACATTCTGGTCACCCTGCAGGACGGCGTGCCGGTTCCAAAAGTCATCGACTTCGGCGTGGCGAAAGCGACGCAGCAACAGCGGCTCACGGACCTGACAATTTACACGCGGATCCAGCAGATGATCGGCACGCCGCTCTACATGTCGCCCGAGCAGGCGGAGATGAGCGGGCTCGATATTGACACGCGCAGCGACATTTACTCGCTGGGCGTTTTGCTTTACGAACTGCTCACGGGCCGCACGCCCTTCGATCCCGTGGTTTTGATGCGGGAGGGCTTGGATGAAATCCGCCGGGTCATCCGCGAGCAGGAGCCGCAGACGCCTTCGATGTTTGTCAGTAAGATGACTGAGCAGTTTCGCGGGCCGGTCGCGCAGCGCCGGCAGGCTGACGGCGCGAAACTCGCCGGCCTGCTCCGGGGCGACCTCGACTGTGTCGTGATGAAGGCGCTCGAAAAAGATCGCACGCGCCGCTACCAAAGCGCTGACGAGCTTGCCCTCGATCTGAAACGCCACCTCGCGCACGAGCCGGTCATCGCCCGGCCCGCGACCGCGCTCCACCGCTTTCGGCGGCTCGTCCGGCGCAACAGGCTCGCTTTCACCGCCGGGCTCGTTGCGACCGCGCTGCTCGTCGGAACGATTTTTTCCACCTTTTCCTGGAAGCGTGAGCGGGCGCAACGCCGCGAAACCGATCTCCAGCGTGAGAAAGCAGTGCAACTCGAACACCGCTCGCTTCGGACGGAAGGGCTCGCCGGCGGCCGCACCAGCGCGCTGGCCGCCCTGCGCGCCGCCTGGGCGATTTCGCCCTCCGCTGAACTGCGCAACGAAGCCATCGCCTGCCTCGCGCTGCACGAGGTGCAGTTTGCTAAGACGCTGCCGCCGGACGATCCGCTGGCGCGTCCGCCGGAACCGGGCGCGAGCGCCGATGGACGCTGGGTTTTGCGTTTTGAAAACAATGCGCTCGAAGTGCTCGAACGCGCCTCCGGGAGACATGTTGCGCAATTTCCCGACCTCCCGGGCCGCCCCCCCGCACAGCTCGACGACATGGGCCGCCGCCTCGCGATCGTGCGCGATGCCAAAGACGTGACATTGCACGAGCTGCCCTCGGGCAGGCTGCTCCACAAGTTGCCTCACCCGCAACCCGTGTCGTGTCTCGACTGGACGGGAGAGCTGCTCGCCACGGGCGGCGGCTACGATCGCCTCATCCACCTTTGGGACACCACTACGGGAAAGCGGCTGCGGCGATTCAGCGGACACGACTCGCACATCGAGGCGCTGCGCTTCCGGCCCGGCGGGCAGGAGCTTATTTCGCTGGCGCAGGATTCGGTTCTGCGCGTCTGGCACGCGGCGCGCGGAGTCGAAATTCTACGGGTCGAAGGGGTCGTGAATCATCGCGGGCCGGCGTGGTGGAGCGCGGATGGACGCGAGTTCTTTTGTCCGCAGGCGCTCAGCGGCAAGGTCGATGTTTTCCAGTGCGATTGGTCCCGCACGACGCAGGTGCTGGCCCCGGGCGAGGACGAACCGCGCTCCGAAAATGTGCCCAGCCTTGTGCTCGACGGCACAGGTGAACTCGCAGCCGCGGTGGATGAAACCGCCTGCCGCGTTTGGTCGCTCGCCGCCGGACGGCTCGCCGCGACTTTTCCAAAGGATGGGCAGGAATGGATGGCCGTGCAATTCGCCGGAGACGACAGCCTCTGGCTAAGCGGTTGGAATCGCGCCCTGCGCCGGGTGCCCGTGGTGCGCCAGCGGCGCGGCTGGCCCGAGTTTGCCGCGGAGGAGCACACCGGGCTCCGCTCCGGACCCTTGCTTGTTGGAGCGCGCGCGGACGGCGGTGCGCTGGCGCTCACGGCGAACGAACAGACGGACGCCGCCGATCGGGTCGAGATTTATTATCCCGGAGAAAAGCGCGCCGTCCGGCTCGCGCAACGCGACCCGTTTTCTGCCGCGCTCAGCCCGGACGGACGCTGGGGGGCGACGGGGAGTTTCCGCGATCCGGGCGCGCGGCTTTGGCACCTGCCATCGGGCGAACCGGCGCGCACGATTTCCCATCCCGACACGGTGTTGGGCCTCTTTTTTGCCGGCGGGAATCTTTGGCTGGTCAGCCCCACGGGAGTGCAGCGGACTTCGCCCAACAGTGCGCCGGCTGACGGCGTCACTATTCCCGGCAATTTCCCCGGCTTTACCGTGAGCCCCGATGGCCGCCACGCCGCCAGCCTGGCGCGCACCGAAGTGGTGCTGCACCGTCAGTCCGACCTCGCTAAAATTGCGCGCTTCCCCGTGCCTGCTTACGCGGGCGCCATCGGTTCCGGGACGCTCGCCTTCAGCCGGGATGGCGCGCATCTCGCCCTGCACACCGCCGGTGGCACGGTGATCACGTGGCGATTGGAAACGTTGCGCGCCGAGTTGCGCGCATTGGGCATGGATTGGTGATCACCTTGCGTGCGGTTCAACAGCATATTTCCTCTCACCGCCAGGAATGTGGGATAACTCCACCCGTGACCATACGCTCCCCGGGGCCGAATCCGTCGGATCGGCAATACTGGGTGGTGGCACGCTCTCTAAAAAGCAGATTTTAAGAATTATTAATCCGGTATCGAATTGGGCGACACACCCCATGATTTTGCATGAAAAACGCGATGGATGGAGGCTGGACCGCAAAACGATGGATAATGATCCGATGGAACGCGCTGCGGACGATTTGGCCGTCATGAAGCGCTGGCTCCGCTTCATCCTCAGCTTTTTCGAACAGCCGGACACGGCGTAAGTCCACCACGCCGCCCAACCCGATACCGCATTGGTAATAACCAATAACTGGCAACCACTAACTCTTCCCTGTCTCCCTCCCCCTCACTTCACCAATAAACCGAGAAGGGCGCGATGCGGTCGCCCGTCCAGGCGTTGCGGTATTCCTGGCCGGAGGGGATCAGGTGGCTCCAGGAGTTCCGGCATTCCCGGCCACGGTTTTCCCGGCTGAAGGAGCCGTAACCGAACACGGTGTGGTTGAAGCCGGCGTAGGTGGTGAGGTAATGGTTGTCATCCAGCACCGCGTAGTAGCTGCCGTGGCCGCCGCTGCCGCAGCTGCCAGGAGCGTTTGCGGGACTGTGTCCGTTCCCGGTCGGGTTGGCGTGCCCGTGCCCGTTCCCATGGGGGCGGGCGGCTTTGTCCCCATCCGGGTTCACGGCGCGGATCAGGGCCTTCAGGCGGCGGCCGGTGATGCTCTCCAAGGGCACCATCTCCTCCGTGAAGTCGTCGATGAGCTCCGCGGGTCTGGTGGTGGAGTCCCGGCGGAACGGGCGCAGAGGATTGGTCAGGTTGAGATGGACGCCATTCTCCAGAATGAGCCCCAGATCATAACAAAGCGCGCCCTCCACACCGTTCCACCCGCATATCACCTCCGTCACGGGACTCCCCAGCACCTCCCGCCAGCCGTAGTGGAGCGGGGAGCTTGCAATGGAATGCGGGTCTTGAGCGCAGGTGTCCATACTCCCGGAGGATCGCCTACCGGCAGGATAAAGTCAAGAAGGCGGGAGGGGAGGGGGCTTTCCACCTCCGGGGCGGTGGGGGAATGAGCATAGGAAAGTCTTCCTTATACTTAAAGGCTGTCTGAACAATCGCGATAACTTGGTCCAAAAGGCGAAAAATGGATCGTTCCGGGTAAAATTCCGGGATGAATGCCTACCCCTCCAGGCTGAGCGAGCGATCCTGCATGGGAAATTCTGGAATCCCCTCCGGCCGTCCCGGTCGGACACCCGGCGCGGCAGCGTTGACGGCATTTCCGGTCCTGAGCGCGCATACTGCTGGCGCGCTCATCCTAGCCTTTGGATGGATTAAATTGATTTGGACCGACAGCAGCTACGCAGGTCTGTTGGAGAATGATGTAAAAAGCATTCCCCGCCACCGCAAAGGCAAGCTGGAGACCGTGAAGCGCTCCGATGACGTTCAAGGCTTCAAAGTGCTGTCCAAACGGGGAATCGGTGAGGGGATTTTTGGCTGGCTCATCCAGTCCCGCCGCCGCCTGGTTCGGGACTGCGGGGCCAAAATCAGCCATTCCGAGTCCATGATCCACATCTTCATGGTCAAACGCATGCTTGCCAGAATCGCCCGCTGGTTACTGTTAAGACAGCCTCGGAGGCAAGATCGCCTTGCGCACGCCGTTTAACTCATAGATAATGAACGCATGAAATTCCTGTATGATTTAATTCCTATTATTTGTTCAATTATTATGTTTTCCTCGAGTGTGTGGATTTTATTTTTCAATGGTTGCGAAAAAATGTACGACAAATATCAGGATTCATTCGGGTTCGGAGGTTTTTTCTCTTCAAAACAAGGATATGTAAAATTCCATCGGATGTTTTATGCTTGGCCTATATTCTGGGGTGCGTTGTTTTTCTGGGTGACGAGAATTATTAATATTTAGGCTCGTCAGGGTTTTGCGGTCTGCGGACTTGCGGGCAAAGGTCAGAAAACCATCCCCGGCGGACCTCCCGGCAAGGGGGCTCCTTTCCTCCCTCCCTCTCCCCCTGGCGGGGCCTGAAGTGTTGGAGTAAAACCACCGGCGGCCTCCGGAAAAGGATCATCATGGAAACAAACAGGGGGGCGGATGCCGATGAATCCGCTGAATTTTCCATGTTCCTGCAAGTCTCCCTCCCCGCCGGGGCGTAAAAACCCGCCATGAACCACCCCATCCCATCCCGTTCCCGTCTCCGTTTCCGGAGGCTGATCCTGGCCGGCCCGCTCCTCATCACTGCCCTGACCTGTTCGGTGATGTCCGGCGCGCCGGACGCCCAGGCCCTGCGGAAACCTGCGGTCCAAGCGGGCTTTGCGGAACGCGATATCACGCCCGCCATCGGCATGGAGGAGCCCGGAGGCTACGGCAAGTCCTTCCACCGGACCTTCCACGATCCGTGCAAGGTCCGCGCTTCGGTCTTCGAGGAGGGCGGGAAGCGGGTGGCCGTGGTCGGCGTGGATGCGCTGATGCTCTCCCGGGACCTGGTCCAGCGGTGCCGCGCCGCCATTGAGAATGCCTGCGGCATCCCCGCGGCGAATGTGATGATCGCCGCTTCACACTCCCATTCCTCCGGTCCCACCGGCATGGTGCAGCCCGGGGAGTATGACCACGCGGATGAGTTCGTGAAGGACCTCGCCTACAACCAGTCCTCCACGGCGGATTCCGCCTATCTGAAGACTGTGGAAAAGGCCATCCTCGACGCCGTCGTCCAGGCGGACCAGGGGAAGGTGCCGGCAAAAATGGGCTTCGGCAAAGGCCATGAGGACAAGGCCGCCTTCAACCGTCGCCTGCGCATGAAGAACGGGCAGACGTGGAGCCATTCCGGCATCGGGAACCCGGACATCATCAGCTATGCGGGACCCATCGATCCCGATGTGGGCGTGATCGCCGCATGGGATCTTGAGAACAAACTGCTGGGCGTGATGGTGAACTATTCCTGCCACTGCACCACGAACCCCGGCGGCATCTCCGCCAACTGGGTGCAATACCTGGAGCAGACGCTTCAGGGAGGGCTCGCCTCCAAGGCTCCTGTGGTCTTCCTGGCGGGCGCCTGCGGCGACCTCACGCAGGTGGACAACCTTTCGAAGACCGTCCAGCGTCAGGGGGAGGAAATGTCCCGCTACGTCGGCGGACGCGTGGGGGCGGAGGCGCTGAAAGCTGTGCTCTCCATGGCCAGGGACACGGAGGTGCCGGTGGATGTCCGGCGGAAGGTCTGGGAGGCCGGCCGCCGCGTGCCGGCCCCGGAGCGGGTGGCGGATTCCATGGCCATCCTCAAGGGGGAGAAACCGGCGGATGCGACCGCGAAAACCTTCGCCAGGGAGATCGTGATGCTGGATGCCGCCATCCGGCATTCCCCAAAAGTGGAAGTGGAGGTCCAGGCCATTCAAGTGGGCCCGGCCGTCCTCGTCAGCAACCCCGCCGAGTACTTCGTCGCCAACGGCCTCCGCATCAAAAAGGAAAGCCCTTTCCCTTTCACCTGGTCCGTGGAGCTGGCCAACGGCTGCGCGGGCTATGTGCCCACCGAGGAGGCCTTCCTCCCGGACGGCGGGGGCTATGAAACGCGCCTCACCTCCTACAGCAATCTGGAAGTGACCGCCGGCACCCAAATGGCGGATGCCGGCATCGGGCTCGCGAAAGAAATGAAACCCGGCCCCGTGCCGGTGTTCGGCCCGCCCGCGCCATTCACCGCTCCGTGGACGTATGGCAACCTCGGCCCGGAAACCAAATAACTCTTTCTTTTAAGGATGCGTCTCTTCCCCCTGCTTGCCGCCGCCGCTTTTCCCTGCGCCGCCCTCGTGCTGCCCGCCAGCGCGGAGGAGCGGGAGACCGCCTGGTCTCCTGAAAAAACCCTCGCCTCGATCGAGATCGACGGCCCTTACGAAGTGCGCCTCGCCGCCGCCGAGCCACTGGTCCGGGACCCGGTCGAGATGTGCTGGGACGCCGCCGGCCGCTGCTATGTGGCGGACATGATCGACTACCCGCTGGGCAGCCCGGACGGAACCCCGTTGTCCCGCGTGCAGCAACTCATCGATGACGACCATGACGGCCAATTCGATCGGGCCGTCACGTTTGCCGACAGGCTCGATCACGTCCAAGGCCTGCTCCCTCACCAGGGCGGGCTCATCGCCACCACCCGCACCCAGGTGCTTTTCCTCAAAGACACCAACGGGGATGGCGTGGCGGAGGTGAGGAAGCCGCTGATTGCCGGCTTCAATCCCTCCTTCTCCCAACTCCAGGTTTCCTCCCCCCGGTGGGGCCTGGATGGGGAGGTGTATTTCAACAATGGTCTGGACAGCGCGCAGATCTACCCCGTGGCGGCGGACGGCGTCGCCAAGGGGGAGACCGTGGAGGCTGCGGGGAGCAATCTACGCTGGAATCCGGACACCGGGCAACTCCACCGCGCCGCGGGCTTCGGCCAGTACGGCGGGGGCTTCGACGACTGGGGGCGCCACTTCTGCTCGTCGAACCGCAGCCCGGTGATGTTCGCCGTGGTCCCGCCGGAAACGCTGACCAGCAATACCGCCCCGCCCCGGCCACCGTGGGAAAACATCGCCCCCTTCGGCCCCGCCTCGCGGGTCTATCCCCTTCAGATCACCCATACCACCTCGGACGCGCACTCCGGGACGAACACCTCCGCCTGCGGGCTGGGCGTGTACCGGGCCCATCTGATGCCGGACCTCTCCGGGGATATCTTCGTGTGCGATCCCACCGGCCAGCTCATCACCCGTTTCCGGAAACCCGTGGCCGCCGGTGGCAGCCTCGCCACCTCCCGCACCGGGCAGCAGACGGAGTTTTTCCGCAGCCGGGATGAATGGTGCCGGCCCGTCAATATCACGACCGGGCCGGATGGCGCGCTTTATGTCTGCGATATCCACCGCCGCTTCATCGACCACGCGCGCTTCTTCCCGGATGAATTCGTGAGGAGCCACGACATGCGGGCCGGTGAGAACGAGGGACGCATCTGGAAAATCGTGCCCAAAGGCTTCCCCTCGGGAAAGGCCCACCCCGTTTCCGCGCCGGAGGACACCGCAGGCCGCATCGCCTGGCTGTCCCATGAAAACGCCTGGCAGCGCGAAACCGCCCAGCGTCTCTTCCGCGAGCAGGCATCCTCCACGCCGGAAGCGTTGTCCGCCGTCAGCAACGCCCTGGCGGCCAGCCAGCCCTCCACGGCGGCCGGCAGGCTCCACACCCTGTGGCTGCACGTCGCGCTTTCCGCACGGAGCCCCGCAGGCACAGGCACCCCGCTGACCGCCCTCACCGAGGCTCCCACGCCGGAAGTGGCGGAGAACCTCGTCCTCATGGCCCATCGTCATCCGGCTTACTTTGGCGCGGCGGTGAAGGAGGTCATTTTCCGCGCCGTGCAGGCAGGCGGCCCGCGGGCGCGCATGCTCGCGCTGCTGACCACCCGCCCATCCGCGGAGGAGATCGACGCCGCCGTCAGGACTCTTGCCGGAGCAGGCAGGGAACTGGATGATCCCTGGTTCCAGCAGGCGGTCCTGATCCACTTGGACGGCCACACCGGCCGCTTTGCGGAAGCCTTGATGAAAGGCGGGTTCAGCCAAGCCGCTTCGGACGCCCGCACCACCTTCATCCGCAACCTCACGGCGATGTCCGCCGCCAACCCGGACCGCGGGGACCTCGGCCATGCGCTGGCCAGCCTGCGCACCGCTCCCGGTGAACTGCTCTGGTGGAAGGCCGCGCTCCTGGAGGGACTGGCCCAAGGGCTGCCGCGGTCCGGCGTTCCGTCGTTGCCAGCGTTTGTGGCGGACCCGCCGCTCCGGGACGGCGGCGACGATGTCCGCGCGGAGATCCCGCGCCTGCTGGAGCGGGCAGGGCGGATCATCACCGACACTTCCCTGCCGGATGATCTGCGCGTAGCTTCCCTGCCGCTGCTTTCCCAGCAGCCATATGAAGCCGCGGTCCCCGTCCTCAGGGAACTCCTTTCCGGCAGGCAGTCCGCGGCCATCTCGCAGGCGGCCTTCGCCATCGTGAGACACCATGGTGCCCGCAGGACCGCCGCCCTGCTCTACGAAATCCTCCCGACGGCCCATCCATCACAGCGTCAGGAGATTATCACCCTGCTGGGCAATGACGCCGCCACCCTGCCGGACCTGCTGCGGCGCATGGACCGCGGGGAGGTTCCCAAAGCGCTGGTCGATGCGGAGACGCGCTGGCACCTGCTCCAAAGCGTCGATCCCGTGATTAAGCCTCTGGCGGAGAAGCTCTTCGAGCGTCCCGCGGCGGACCGCGCGGCCGTCATCACGGCCTACATGGGCGCGGCCACCGCCAAGGGCGACGCCGCGAAGGGCAGGGAGCTCTATACCGTCCTCTGCTCCGTCTGCCACACCTGGCAGGGGCAGGGCACCGCCGTGGGCCCGGACATCTCGGACGTCCGGGCGCGGGACAAGCGGGCCTTGATCAACGACATCCTCGACCCCAACCGGATGGTAGAGGCCCGCTGGAGCGCCTGTCAGGTCCAGACCCGCGACGGCCGCACCCTCATCGGCATCCTCCATTCCGAATCCCCCGCCGCTGTGGTTATCAAAATGCCGGGCGGTGTTTCGGAAACGATCCATCGTCCGGACATCACTGCCATGAGGTCCCTTGATGCCAGCCTGATGCCCGTCGGCCTTGAAGGAGGGATCTCCGTCGCTCAGATGGCGGACCTCCTCGCATTCCTCGGCGGCGAAACCGGCTCATCAAAATAACCCGGTCGCCACCATGCGACGAAATACCCTCCTCAACTGTCTCTGCCTCCGCCCTGCGGCTTCCCCGGCACGCTTCGCGGGTCAACCCGGACTAACTTTTTAATGATGATGAAGATGAAGATTCCACGACTGTTATTGACGTCCTCCTTTGGACCTGCCCGCCCTCCTGCCGCTGCTTGTGCCGGCCTCATGCTGCTCATGGGCCTGGCCGCCTGCGGGGAGGCCTCGGCGGAATGGCTGCCACGCGCCATCCCGTCCCAGGCTCCGGCTGCGGTGCCTGCCGCCACGGGCCAGCCCCTCCACTACCGCGCCCATCTGAAGGTCGCTCCGGGCCTGGTGGACCGGCCGGATGAAAAGGACCTGTGGCGGGAATCGATGACCTTGGCCCTTCAGGATATCCCTGGTCCGTTCGAGGTGTTCCTCAACGGAAAGAGGATCATCCAATCCGCCGATGTGGGCGCGGAGGCCCCAAAACGCTTCAAGGTCCCCAAGGACATCCTTCAGAAAGAGGTCTTCAACACCCTGGTGATCCGGCTGACCGGCCCCGCCGCGGCGCGGGGTCTAACGCACGCTCCCGTCTTCGGCGGCTATCTCGATGAAGTCCGGCTCGACCGTGAGTGGCTCGTCCAGCAGGGCGGGATCAGCCCGGAGGATCTGCAGCCCGTCGCCGCCAAGCCCGCCACCGCAGCTTACTCGCCGGAGGACTGGCGTCCCGCCAGCACCGTGCTGCAGGCCACCACCGAGCCCTTCCGCGGCAGGCAGGTCTCCCCGGCGGAGGCCCTGGCGGCTCTGAGGACGGCGGATGATCTGCAGGTGGACAGCCTGCTGCACGAGCCGGAGGTTGCGCAGCCCACCCATGTGAGCTTCGACTCCCGGGGGCGCCTGTGGGTTTCCCAATACCGCCAGTATCCCTATCCCGCGGGGTTGAAGATGATTTCCCGGGATGCCTACTACCGCGGCAAATATGACCGCATCCCCCCCGCGCCGCCGAACCATGACCGCGGCGCGGACATCATCAGCGTGCATGAGGACACGGATGGCGACGGCGTCTATGACCGCCACAAAAACGTCCTCACCGGCCTCAACATGGCGAACTCCGCCGTGCAGGGCCATGGCGGCATCTGGGTGACGCATGCCCCCTATCTTCTTTTCTATCCGGATGCGGACGGCGATGATGTGCCGGACCGCGCCCCCGAGGTCCGCCTCGCGGGCTTCGGCATCGAGGACACCCACAGCTCCGTCAACGGGCTGGCATGGGGCCCGGATGGCTGGCTCTACGGAGCCCAGGGCAGCACCGTCACCAGCCACATCAGCCGCCCCGGCGCCGATGATCCGTCCGTCACGCCGCTCTATCTGGAAGGCTGCGGGGTCTGGCGTTACCACCCGGAGACGAAGCAGTTCGAGATCTTCGCGGATGGCAGCGGCAACACCTTCGGCCTCCACTTCGATGCCGAGGGCCGGCTCTTCAGCGGCCACAATGGCGGCAGCACCCGCGGCTGGCACCACATCCAGGATGGTCTCTATCTGAAACAGGGCATCTCCCCTGACAAGTTCGGCCCAACGACCAATCCCTATTCCTTCGGGGAGCTGCAGCCCATGGATACCAGCCATCCCATCGCGCGCTTCACCCACAATATCATCATGATGGAGGGCACGGCCCTTCCAGCGAAATGGAGAGGCCTCATGCTCGGCGCGGATCCCCTGCACTGGAAGCTCACCGCCTCCACCCGCATCCCCGCCGGCAGCACCTTCACCACCACCGATGTGGACCCGGCGCTGAGCACCGATGATATGACCTTCCGCCCGGTCTATCTCACCCCCTCCCCGGACGGCAGTATCACCATCGCGGACTTCCGTGAGGAATACATCGCCCATGGCCAGAACTATCAGGGCCAGATCGATCCGTTCACGGGCCGCATCTACCGCCTCCGCGGGAAAGATCTGCCGCTGGAGCGCGACATCAACCTCGCCGCCAAAAGCGACGCCGATCTCATCGCCACGCTGGCCCATCCCAACCTTTGGCACCGCCAGACCGCCGTCCGGCTGCTGTCGGAACGCAGGGCGGGGATCCCGGATGCCCTGGCCCGCATCGCCGCCTCCGGCACGGACGCCCATCCCGCCCTGGAGATTCTCTGGACCCTGCACCAGACCGGCGCGCTGGATGAGGCCGCCGCCCTGCGGGCCCTCCGGCATGCCTCGCCCATGGTCCGCGCCTGGACCATCCGCCTGGCGGGGGACGCCCGGAAACTCAGCCCGGAGTTTTATAAGGCAGTCCTGGAGCTGGCGGTCACGGAGCCGGATGCGGAGGTGCGCTCCCAGATCCTTTCCACCGCCCGGCGCGTGCCAGGGGACCAAGCCCTGCCGCTGGTGGCGGCCATTCTCACGCGGGACGTGGATGCCAAGGACGCCTTCATCCCCCTCATGGCCTGGTATGTTCTGGAGTCCCACTGCGGATCCGCCGCGGAGGAGGTCATCGCCCTGTTCGGGCGCCAGCCGGATCTCTGGGGACGCGCCATTGTGCGCTCCCACATCACCGCGCGGCTGATGCGCCGCTTTGCCGCGGCGGGCTCCCGTGCGGATCTGCTGCATGCGGCGCGCCTGCTCGCGCTCGCCCCTGCGGCGGAGGACAAAGCCGCGCTGATGGAGGGCTTCGGCCAGGCCTTCCAAGGCCGCACCCTGCCGGTGCTGCCGCAGGAACTGGCGGAGGCGATGGCCACGATGGGCAAAGGATCGCTGCTGCTCCGGCTGCGCCGGCAGGATGCCGCGGCGAAGGATGAGGCCCTCGCCATCCTCGCCAACCCGGCCTCCCCCGCCGCGGACCGTCTCCAGATGGTCCGCATCTTCGGAGAGATCCAGCACCCGCCCGCCAGGGACGCCCTCATCAGCATCGCCAAGGCGGCGGATTCCTCCGTGGAGATGGCGAACGGCAGTCTGGCGGCCCTCACGCTTTACGATGACCCGCGGATCGGCGCGGAGATCGCCGCCGCCCTGCCAGGCCTCCCCCGCGACCGCCGGGATGCGGCGCTGGTCCTGCTGGCATCACGCCCCGCCTCCACGCTGGCGCTCCTCTCCGCGGTCGAAACCTCCGCCATCCCGCGGGATGCCCTTTCCAACGACCTCATCGTCCGCCTGCGGCAGCACCAGGAGGAGGCGGTGAAGTCCAAGGTCGCCGCCCTGTTCCCCGTCAAGACCCCCGCCGCCCGCGAATCCTTCCGCCCGCGGATCGATGAGGTGAAGCGCATTCTCGCCGCCGCGCCGGGAGATCCCTACCCCGGAGAGGCCCTCTACATGGAGCGCTGCGGCTCTTGCCATATGCTCTTCTTCAAAGGCGGCAAAATCGGCCCGAACCTCACCACCTACCAGCGGGAGGACCTCGGCACCATGCTGGTCAGCATCGTCGACCCCAACGCCGAGATCCGCGAAGGCTACGCCAACCACACCGTCACCACCAGGGATGGCCGTATCCTGGGAGGCTTCCTCGCGGACCAGGACAGCAACGTCATCGTGCTCCGAGGCTTCGACGGCAATGACACCACCATCCCGCGGGATCAGATCGCCGAGAGCCGGGCCGCCGGATTCAGCCTCATGCCCGAGGGTCTCCTGGAGCACCTCTCCGATGAGCAGCTCCGGGACCTCTTCGCCTACCTGCGGATTTCCCAGCCGATCTCGAAATGATAATATTTTCGTTAATTATTTATAGAAATACCGGCGGAAGCCGGCTCGATAACCGGGTAGAACAGGCGTCCCGCCTGTTCTACCCGTTATACAGCCGGCGTTCGCCGGTTTTATTCTATAAAAAGAAAATGCCATCACTTCGCGGCCTCAGCGCGGGCCTTGTCCATCACTTCCTTCAGCGTGACCGCCGCGCCGCCGCGGCGCTTGCTTTCATCCGCCGCCTCCATGAACGCGTAGATTTCCATGGTCTCCTCCAGGGTCACCGGTTTCTCCCCGGTGCGGAAGAACTCTCCCACCGCGATCAGCAGCGGCTCGTAGCCATCGAAAGTTCCGATGGCCATCTCGCCCTTGTCGCCCTTGGCGGTGCCACCGAAGCCCTTGCGGTCCGTGGTGTTGGCCTCACGGAAAATGCCCGTCCTGCCGCCGCTCCACTCACCCGTCACTTCGATCAATCCATCCGCAGTGGTTCCACGCTTCACCTGGACGGCGCCTTTGCCCAACACCGTGAAGACCGACTCCACGCCGTGGATGCCATACCAGAAAAGATCCACGTGGCTCTTCTCCGTCTTGGCCGGGCTGTAGGCGGTCACTTCCTTCACGGTGCCGACTTTTCCGCTGCGGGCCTCCACCGTCCCCTTGCCGAACCGCAGGGCGGACGACGTGAAAATCGGCGTGCCGGAAGCGGCAGCCTCATCCACGATCCGCACACAATCCGCCAGCGTGGCTGCGACAGGCTTGTCAATGAAGACCGGCTTCTTCGATTTAAAGACCGGGCGCACCTGCTCCAGGTGAACCTTGCCGTCATTGGTTTCCAGCAGGACGGCATCCACCATGGGCAGCAGCTCTTCGATGCTCGACACCATTTGCACGCCCATCTTTTTCACCTCCTCGGTGTATTCCGGGATGTGCTCATAGCTTTCCGGGATGTCCCGGCTGCCCTGCGCATAGGCGGCCACCACCTTCAGGCCCGCCAGCTTCGGGGCATCCGCGGGATTCGCCGGCCCCACGTTGAGGATCTTGGTGAAATTCGTCGAATGGCTGGTGTCGAGTCCGATGATGCCGATCCGGATTTCCTTGTTGTTGTCCTTGTCCTTCTCCGCCGCGGACGCGAACGGAGCCACCAGCAGGGCGCACAGTCCCGCGATTTTCCATGGTTTTATAGTCATATTTCAAAGTGTCAGGGTTTGGCCGATCCGGCCATGTCGAGAACCGCCTCCAGCATCCCGCCGGCCGCCTTCGGCTCTAGGTAATTGGTGCCCGGCCACGTTTCATAACCGCCCAGATCCAGCTGGCGCGGGGGAGGCAGGTAGCCCAGGTAATCGTGCGCGATGCTGACGAGGAACGATTGTGGCAAGGGTGCCCGCTTTTTGAATTCCAGGCCCGTCTCCGCGAACACCTCCCCGGGCATGGTCCCGATGCCGATGTCCCCGATGCGGAGGTATTGCAGCGGCGCCTGCACGGTCTGCTCCGCCCTGCGGATGGCGAGCACCCGCTCCGCATAGACTTTGGGAAGATCCACGGCTCCCGCCGGAATCTCCTTCTTCGAGGTCTCTTCCGCCCAGGCGAGGAGTTCCGCATCCATCGGCTTCCGCAGCAGGGGCAACACCCTGAAGCGGGCATCCACACTCAGCCCCTTTTTCCACTCCACAGTTCCCAGCGCGCCGTTCACCTTCTCCGCCACATCCCGGCCCACGACCCTCATCTTCTCATAGGGGCCGTACGCCGGGCCGCCTCCGCGGAAATTGATGTTATTGATGTCGCCGCTGGTGCCGTTCGCCAGCATCGCCACAAAGGCGGGCGCGGCCGGACTTGGGGGCTCCGGCTGCATCTTTTTGAGCTCCTCGCTGAACACCGCGAAGTAGTCCGCGGAAACGTCCCCATACGCCCCCCCGCCGATGTAGTGCAGGGAATACGCGGCGAACAGGGAGATCAGGCGGCCGCCCGGCTCGCGGAAGGCCACGAACGAAAGCGTGGGATCCGTGGGGCCCACGGGCTCCACCAGATCCGGATTTCCGACCGGCGGGTTCATCCTGGCCTTGTCGATCTTTCCGAACGGATTCGGGGACATGGTCCCCTCCTTCATCGACCATCGGCGGTTGAACACGTGCTCGGGGATATCCACCTTGCCGAAGGCGGCTTCCGCGGGGCGCAGCCGCCGGTCCGCCATGGCCACCGCGTCCGCCACCCGGTGGGCCACGAATTTTTGATAGTCGGTCAGCCCCTCCCGCTGTTCGTGAGGGTTGCCCAGCGCATCCCCGCCGGAGTGGGTGTGGGTGGCGGTCACCAGCACATGCTCCTTGGGGATGCCGGTTATCTCCTCGATCCGCCGGCGCGCCTCCTCGGAGACCATGCCCCGGAAGCCCAGCAGATCGCACACCGCCATCGCCACTTTTTTCTTCCCGTCATCCACCACCACGGCTCTGACATGCAGCTCATCGTGCACATTCGACGCCAGCATCTCGCCGAAGTTCCCGATGACCGGAATCCCCAGCGGCGGCGTGATGTTCGTCATGGCGGCGCCCGCCCGGAGTTCCTGGGCATACGCCGGCACCGGGGCCGCGGCCAAAACCGTCAGGGCCGCAGTCAGGGCAAGGAGAGCAGGGATGGATTTCATGGGTCAAGAAGGAGGGGGTCGGCACCGCTGCCGCGATGTCCCTCCAGGATACCCAGGGAAACGCCTTTTCCTTTCGGGGTCCCGCCATGGCCTCCCCCGCTGTTCAGCCCTCCATCCCGCTAGCGTGTCCCGGATTCCGGCTGGCCAAGGAGCGGCGGCCCCGGCCCATGAGCAGGCAGCCCGCCGCCAGGATCAGCCCCGAGGCGGTGGAGGGCTCCGGCACGGCGTAAAGGGTTTCATTGATATTGAAACCGCCCGTGTATTCAAACACCCGCGCCTCGGAGATGACGCCGTTGAATGCCCGGAAATCCCCCGATCCCACGCTGCCGGCCCCCAGGCGGATGCCGGGAGCGGGATCATAGGCGGCGGTTCCAAAGCTGGTGACCTGCACGCCGTCCACCCAAAGCTGCCAGCCGGCGGCGTCCCGCACCGCCGCCAGATGCTGGGTCTGCCCCACGGCCACGGGATTGGCGCCATTGGTGATGGCGACGTTTGACCGGTGAATGGCCCAGGCACCGCCGCCAAAGGTCTCCAAAAGGATTCCGTCCTGGCCGCCGCCAATCTCCAGAACCCCCAGCTCCTGATTGGGGGACGGCAGCACATCGATGCGCACGATGGCCTCGATCCCCCACTGCGCGGTATTGGTCACCCCCACATCACCCGTGCCGGAGTAATATTCCGTGGCCAGCACATTGTGCGCGCTGTTCTGGTTATTGAACTTCACGCCGGTGCCGCCGCCGAGGGTTTCGTAAACAGGCGTGCCTGTCAGGGACAGATCCAGATTCCCGACGGTGTCCACCAGAGTGGCCGCCGCAGTCTGTCCCGGGACGCCGTTTTCCTCATCCCCCATGGACCAGGAATGCAGCACCGTGAGGGCTGCGGAGGCGGAGGAGGCGGAAAGCGCGAGGCAGAGCGCGCCGGTGAGGAGCAATGGGCATGAATTCATGGATATCAAATTAAAGAGGCGGGATGGCCATGCGCGAGACAATTTTTCATAAAATGAAATGAAATAATCAATCCGCTTTATTGATGCTTCCGTCCGTTCACCGCTGGCCGATACTCTCTGCCCGGCAATCCTGACACTGGGATTTTTGGGGGCTGCCTTGGATGGACTGAGTGGATGGGGTGCACGGGATGGACGGGATGGAATGAGTGGACTCCGAGGCCCTTGGCCGGAGCACGGAGGGCCTGCCGCTGAACTCTAAACTCTGAAAACTGAAAACTCCTCCCTCCGCTTTCCATCGTTGAATTCACAGGGCCGGAAAAAAGGACAGTGCCCGGATGAAATGAAAAAACCCTTCCCCATGCCGCACCGAAAAAAGGCCCGCGCAGGCGGGATGACTCCCGGAACCGCTGCCGGCTCCGGCAGTCTCCGTCCTGTCAAACCCAAGCCCGAAGCAGCCCAGGCCGCCACCGCCGCCGCCGCAGCAGCAGCCGTCGCCACTGTCACCGCCGCCGATCCAAAAGCCGTGGCCAAAGCCGCCATCCTGCCGGAGCTGAAGGCACGGCATCTCGTCTTCAGCCATGACGGCATGCCGGGCTACCGTCGGCAGCGGCAGGGAAAGGGATTCCGTTTTCTGCTGCCGGGCAGCGGCGGCGGGGGAACGCTGCGGGATGCGGAGGAGCGGCGGCGCATCCTGTCGCTGGCTATCCCGCCCGCATGGCGGGA
Source organism: Verrucomicrobiales bacterium (assembly GCA_028293125.1). Taxonomy (GTDB): domain Bacteria; phylum Verrucomicrobiota; class Verrucomicrobiia; order Verrucomicrobiales; family V1-33; genus CAIZWU01. The sequence continues at coordinate 44,259 of JAQGPJ010000005.1, forward strand.
GGTGTGGATTTGCACGCACCCCCAAGGGCACCTGCAGGCCACCGGCGTGGATGAAAAGGGCCGCAAGCAATACCGTTATCATGCCCAGTGGGCGGAGCTGAGCGCGGACCGGAAGTTCACCGGCATCGCGGACTTTGCCCGTGCCCTGCCGGCGCTGCGGGGGCGCGTGGCCGCGGCCCTGGCGGCGGAGGGATTTGAAAAGGAGCGCATCGTGGCCGGCATTGTGGGCCTGCTGGACCACACCGGCTACCGCATCGGCAACCGGCGCTACGCCAGCGAAAACCGCAGCTACGGCCTGGTGTCGCTGCTCAGCCGGCACTTGGTGGAGGAGGACGGCCAGTGGGTCCTGCGCTTCCGGGGGAAATCCGGCCAATGGCACCGTGCGGAAGTGCGCAACGCCCGCCTGATGAAACTGGTGGCCGAGCTGCACGAACTGCCGGGCCAGCATCTCTTCCGCTATGAGCGGGCCCCGGGGCAGTGGAGCGACATCGACACCGGGGATGTGAACGCGTGGCTGAAGGAGGCCGGTGGCGGAGATTTCACCGCCAAGCAGTTCCGCACCTGGCGGGCCACGGTGCTGTGCGCCCGGGAGCTGGCGCGCCTGCCCATGCCGGTGGCTGTGGCTGTGGCTGCGTCCGCCTCTGTTTCCGCCTTGGAGGCGGTGTCTGTGCCCGTGCCTGTGCCGGCGGATGAAGCCGGAGCCAGTGCCGAAGTTGGAGCTGGAGCTGGAGTCGATGCCAATGCCAATGCCGGAGCCAGCAGTGGAACCAAGCCCAAAGGGGGCGCTGGCACCTCCGCGGCGGCGCTGCGGTCCGCGGAGCTGGCGGCGGTCCGCGCCACGGCGGCGCGCCTGCACCACACCCCGGCGGTCTGCCGGCAGTATTATCTGCACCCGGCAGTCATGGCGGCTTTCCGCTCCGGCAGCCTGCACCGCGTGATGCAGGGCCGCCCGCCCAAGTTCCCTGCCGGCGACCGCGCCGGCCTGCTGCGTGCGGACGAGCGCCGGGTGCTGTGGCTGATCGAGCAGGCGGGGCAGGGCCACGCCGCGCGTGGAAAGCGCGGGACGCGTGGTTAGACGAAGTGGACCCGGTGATGGGATCACAGCCGGCGCACGCCGGGCGTTCGGTCCTCACCGGGAACCGGCGATGAAATCAATCGTGACCATGGGCACATTATCAATCTCTGCGGTTCGATAGAACACGCGAAACACCTTTGACGGATCAACCCGCAGGAACAGCACCGAGCCGCCCACACTGAAGTCGCCGACGGGCTCCCCCTGAGTGCCACCAGTCACGGCGCATGTCCGCAAATCCTCCGGAGCCCAGGCCGCCAGCAGGCAGCCCGAGGGGAATGACAGGCTGATCCCGGAGTCCACAAGACTGCCGGCGGAGCGGTTCAGGCAGTCGGTCAGCACTTCGGATGGCAGAAAATCATCGGCCCAGTAATGCATGAGGGAAATTTGATCCCCCATGGGTATAAGGGCCGCACTGCCGGCGCTCCCGGTATGCCAGATCACGGCTTTGCCCGGCCCGACCGCCATTTCCGCCACACGGCTGTCTCCCACCGTTTCACAGGCGGATTCATAGTTCGCCCCGTCCTCCGAGACACCCTTCCACAGGGATAGAATGTTCAGATCCCCGATGATGAAGGGGCCACCCTCGCTGCTGATGTAATGGAATCCGTTGTCCGGCATGGCTGTTGAAGGAACGACGCGCCGGCCATGGACGCATGGCGGGAGCGGACAGGCAATCGGGATGCCACCGCCCGTGACGCCAGTACCCGGGAAACGACACCCGCCTTAAAGAGAGGTGTCGGCCAGGCAGTGAGTCCCGGACGAGTGCATGCCCAGAATGACGATGCGCCGGTAGCCGGCCTGCCGCATCCAGCCGGTGACCTTCTCCACTTCCTGCCTGATGACGGGTTTGTCATCCCACATGACGGACTTGCCGAACTCCACCACCACCAAGTTTTTGTGCTTCTCGGTTTGCAGAAAATATCCGATCTGGTCAAATTTAAGCATGATGGGGGAGTCCCGCCACACCGGAAAAACATCATCCCCTTTCACCACGCCGCCGAGTCCCAGATCGAAACGCCCCCCGCCGTCATAGCGGAGAACGCGGTCGGCGCTTGCCTGCAGTTTGAACACGCGGTCCGCCGTTGGTTTTCCATCCTCCGGAAAGACGGAGTAAAACCCGGGCTCAAGACGGCGGTGCACGCAGCCTGCTTGGAAAGCCAGCAGGATCAGGAGAAGGGGGAGAAGGGAGGTCAAAGGTTTCAATAGGGGAGGGAAGGTGGAAGGGGGGTGGATGGTTATTGGTTATTGGTTAATGGTTATTAGGGTGGAAAGATGGATGGAGTGGACGGGATGGACAAACTGAAAGCGGTCCGGAGCGGATGGCGGTGCTCCGGGTTTCTGAACCCTGTGGGTCCATGACCCAATAACCAATACCCAATAACCCATCAACCCTCCCCCTGCCCCTGCCCCTCCCCCGAAACCACCGCCCGCAGCCGGACAAAGGATTTCCCAGCCTGCGCCGGAGGCAGGACGCAGCGGATCAGGTTGAACTCTGTGCCGGTGGATTCCTCAATCACCACTCCCGGACCGGAATCGGCGGTGGTTTTCCCCAGTTTGAGTGACTGCCAGTGGGTCAGGTCCGTGGAGGTCTCGGCCGCGAGGCTGATGCCGGGGTCTTCCGCCGCATCCGGAGCTCGGTGGAATTCCAAGGCCGGTGGGCCGCCCCCGGTGCTGTCCAGTCCGGTCAGCCGGGGCAGGACTTCAGGGGAGGGCTGGCGGGGATCCGCGCCGAGGACGTATTCCAAGGCGTTGGCAGGCCGTCGGCATCCGGGTCCGCGCCGGGCAGGGCCTCCGCTCCGGTGAAGCCGTGGGCGGCCAGCCAGGGGGCCAGGCCGCGCTCGGAGGTGGTGAAGCTGAGGATCTCCCCAGTCTGGGGGTTCGTGTTGTCCGGATTCACGGCGCGCAGCCGGTAATGATAGGTGGTGGCCGGCTCCAGTCCCCGCAGGAAGGCGGTGACAGGCTGCTCCCCGTCCAGCACGGCGGGGGAAGTAACCGGCAGGGCGAGGCTTCCGGTCAGCGCCGGATCGGTGCTGTAATCCAGAAACACCTCGGAGGCGGAATCATTGGAATGCACGGTGCCGGGGATGCGGGCCGTTGTGGCGGAGACAGAAGCGGGCGGCAGGGTGTGCGGCAGGGGGCCGAGATGCAGGCGGAAGATCTGCCCGCGTCCCGCCGGGCTGCCGTCCGCCAGCACGCCGCCCCGCTGGGCCACGCCGTAAAAATGGCCGTCGGTGTGCTTCAGCAGCGGGGCGGAGGGAAGCCATTCTCCGGGAGCCGCGCCGCCAAGCCTTGTCAGTTGGTGCAGGATCACGGTCCGGTGGGTGTCGCGGGCCGTTTTGTAGATGATTTCGCCACCGGCGGTGCCCCACATCCATCCAGCCCCGTCATGGACCAGATTCCCCGCCACACTGCCCGGGGGCTCACTGATGCCGGTGAAGGCGCCTGTGGCGGCGGCGTTTATTTTGTAGATCGCTCCCTTCGTGCTGCTGGTCGCGTTCGTGACCCCCCACAGAAAGCCTAGTCCGTCCTTGGCAAGACCCGTGATCGGAAGGACCGGTCTCGACCCGGCGGGAATCCCCAATTCCCACACATTGGTGAACGCGCCGGAGCCGGCATCCAGTTTGAACAGGCTGCCCCGGACTTCCGTGCCGCCATAAAAGGTGGTGCCCCAAATACTGCTCAGGCCGTCGCTGGCAAGGCCGGGATTGGGAGTCAGGCCCACTGCGGCCCCGGTGGCTCCCGTGAAGGTGGTGACGGTGGTGAAGGCTCCCGTGTCCGTATGGATTTTGAACACGGTCCCCAGGGATGCCTCCCCGCCCCCGTAGTCGCCCCGGGTGACACCCCAGATATTGCCCTGTCCGTCAAGGAAGGGCGCGCCGCCGGGATAACGTCCATCCGAGGCTCCGGTGAAGTCCCTGACAGTGGTCAGCACCCCACTGGCCGGATCCACGCGGAACACCGTGCCGAAATCCGCGCCGCCGCCCTGCCGGCTGAATCCCCAGAGCCGGCCCTGGTTGTCCATGGTCAGGCCTCCGTCCAGCGCTGTGCCCTTGGCGGACCCGGTCCGGCCGGTGAAGACAAGACGGCGGGTCACCTCGCCGGTGCGGGGATCCAAGGTATAGAGACCGCCGTATCCAAGGGTGCCGTGCCCGCCCTGATCGGCGATATCCGCTCCTCCCCACAGCAGGCCCTGACTGTCCGCGGTCAGGGCGGTGGCGGGCGCCCCCAGCCCCGGCGCTCCGACGCCCCCCAAGCCGGTGACCAGCGACCAAGTGTCCGTCGCTGGATCGATGGCATAGACCGTTCCCCGGTTGCCCGGGCCGCCCCTTTCGGTCATTCCACGCAGTTTGCCGTCCGGGGCCAGGATCAGTCCGGTGGATGGAATCCTGCCGGGGAACGCTCCCTCCCCAGCCGTGAACATCACCACCGTCCGGAATTCCCGGTCTGAATATTCACTTTGAAGACTGTGCCCGCCCCGAAATATCCCGAGCCCATGGAAATCCCTCCCTCATCAGTGGTGCCCCACATCCATCCCCGGCCGTCGGCGCACAGGGCGGTGGACGGCCTGCTGGTCTTGATGCCTCCGCCCGTGACGGTGTCCGGGATGTCGGCGACAATGGTCAGCGCTCCGGTCGCGGTCTCCACCTTGTAGACGGTGCCCATCCCATAGGCTCCCGCCTCCGCCGTGGTTCCCCAGAAAAAGCCCTTTCCATCCGGACTGAGCCCCCCCACAGGCCGCCGTCCCCGGTCCCATCCGAAGGCGGCCACCGTGGTGCGGATGCCGGTGGGGACGCTGATTTTATAAACTGAGCCGTCAACGTCGCCATTGCCGTTGGGGGACTGCCCCCAGAGAAACCCCAGTCCGTCGGCCGCCAAGTCCGGTGCCGCCTCCTGCTCCCGGGGAACGGTGCTCAGCAGGGTGAGAGCGCCGGACACCGGGTCCAGCCGATGGAGGGAGGTTTCCTTCACACCCTTCTCAAAGTTGTTCGTCACGGTCAGGAACCAAAAATGAACCTGGCCATCCGGGACCAGATTCGATACCGGGACCGTGCTGAAATTCGCGCCGGGAAGTGTGTTGAATTCAATGACCTCCACATACTGCCCGGAAGCCGGGGTGAAGTGGAAAATGGCGGCGATGGCAGCGGAGGAGGGCTTGCTGGCGATCCCCCACAGTCTCCCCGCGGCGTCGGACACCAGCCTTTCCGACGGTCTGGTGGACCCGGTGAAACCGTCAAGCGGATACACCAGGCGGGCGACAGCCGCCACCCGCCCGTCGGGGGAGATCCGGTAAAGGAGACCGGGACCGCCTCCCTCTATATTGCTGTCGCCACCGTGGAAATTCCCGTCCGTATGCAGCGTAAGCCGCCCGCGCACCGGGTTTGCCAGGCTGGCGGGAAAACCAGCCAGCGGCTGGTAAATGCTCCCGTTCGCGGCGGAGGCGGTTACGGGCAACAGGGCGGGAAGCAGGAAAGTCAGGACAGGCAACAGCCTCGACAGCAGGCGGTGGGCGGACATTGCAATTTGATAGTAAGGTTCATGCTCACAGTCCAAGGCGAAAAGGAGGGCGGGGGAAGGTGAAAGGGTTCAGGGTTCAGGGTTCAGATGGAAGGGGGTGGATGGTTATTGGTTATTAGGGTGGAAAGATGGACTGAGTGGACTGAGTGGACTGAGTGGACGGGATGGACTGAAAGTTGCCCGGAGCGGGAAGGCGTTGCTCCAAAGGTCTGAAAACTGAAAAATGAAAAACTGAAAACTCCCCCGCCCCTTTTCCGATAGCGGGCCGTAAAGGAATGACGGACCGGTTTCCCCGTTCCATCCTTTTCCCTCCCTGCCCCCCCCGCCCGCATGACCTCATTGCCTGCCCCTGTCCGCGAATTCGCGGAATTCGCCCGGACCTGGTTGCGGTCCCCCCGCCGGATGGGGGCCATCGCACCCTCCGGACCCGGTCTGGCGCGGGTCATCACCGCCGGCATATCGCGATCCACGGGGCCGGTGCTGGAGTTGGGGCCCGGCACGGGGGTCTTCACCCGCGCTTTGGTGGCCAAGGGGGTGCCGGAGGAGAATCTGACCCTGCTGGAGCGGGATCCACGCTTCGCCCGCCGGCTGCGGACCCAGTTTCCCGGGGCGCGGGTCATTTCCGGCTGCGCCACCGCGCTTGATGAGATGCCGGGGCCCGTATCCGGCTCCGATTCAGGCTCCGGCTCCGGCCCGTGCTTTGGTGCCGTGGTCAGCGGGCTGCCGCTGCTGTCCCTGCCGCCGGCGGACGTGCGGCGCATCATCAGCGGTGCCTTCACCCATCTGGACGCGGGGCGGCCGCTTTACCAGTTCACCTACCGGCCCGTTTGCCCGGTGCCGCGGGATGTGCTGCGGGACCTGGGGCTGGAGGCGCGGCTGACGGGATTCAGCCTGCGTAATCTGCCGCCGGCGTGGGTTTATGCGTTGCGGCGGCGGGCGGGGAGGGGGTGAGGGGGAAGAGTTCTCAGTTTTCAGTTTTCAGAAATCCGGAGCTGCGTCCTGCGCTTTGGAAATAGGGTTGCGTCAGTCCATCCCGTCCATCCGGAACCCTGTCAAAAACAGGAATACGACTGAAAACAAAGCTTATCCTGTAACTGCCGGCCCGTGCTGCCGGAGCAGCCTCCAGGCGGCGGCCTGAACCAGTTTCCACCGATTTGACAAACACACTCCCAGGCGATAGAATAACCGCACCACCCGATGGTCTGTTCCCACGGTGCCAACCCTCCTCTGGAAGGAGCACGCACCAAGGAAATTGCGGCCCCGGCTGCTTGGGATTCTGACAGTCCCGTGGCAGCCGGGGCTGATTTATTTTGGGTGGCCGGCGTTTGTGCCAGTGTGGCCTACGCCACGCCCCGCGCCCGGCAGTAGGCGTCGAGATCCCGCTGGTAAACGTGGCGGCGTCGGAGACCAGGGCGGTGGGAGCGGATGGCGCCGCTGGCCATGAGGCGCTGGGCCTGGCGGACGCCGATGCCTAGGCGGGCGGCGACATCGGCCACGCTGAGCAGGGCCTCCCCCAGGCGCGGCGTTACGGTCGTGCGCAGCTGGAAAAGGTCGGCCCGTCCGGGGATGGGCGTCACCTGATGGGAGACGGCGAAACCCAGATCCGCAGGGGGGCGGGCGGGCGGGGGAGGAGGAAAAGGAGTGGAAACAGGGGCGGAGGAGAAGCGGGAATCCGATGCCGGTGCCATAGTGTTTAACAGATAGAGAGGAACGGATTGATTGCAAGGAAATGAGGCGGAAATTAAGAAAAATCAGGGCGTCTTTTTGGGATGGAAACCGCGTGTGCTTGGAGAGTTTCACAGCGGCCTTGGGCAGCAGCGGGGTAGAACAGGCGTCCCGCCTGTCCCGCCGGGCATCCTGCCCGGTGCCCTTGCCCTGGCAGCTGTTATCTACCTTGGCGACTTCTGCCGGCTTGATTTTAAAGGAGAAAACACCTTTGAGGCGGATTCTGTTCAGGGCTGGCGGTCTTCTGCGGAGGGTGCCGGGGCATCGGCACCGGGCGGGACGCCCGGCGGGACAGGCGGGACGCCTGTTCCACCCGGAGAGCTTCCCGGCTTCGCCGGAAATCGGTTGTTTTGGAGTGGATAGATCATCATTCTGCACTTTTATGTCGCCTGTGTCGTCTATGACGCTAAAGTCCGGTTTTTGTGGTGGAAAGAGCGGGCGGACAGGCCGGGGAGAGGGCAGGGTGGGGGCATGATCTCCGACGCTCTTTCCACTGTCACCGCCACCGCCACTTCCGCCGCCGGGGCGGTCTCCGACTGCTTCACGGACTGGCCCGCCCTCATCGCCGCCGTGTTCGCCGGTCTCTCCGGCATGGTCACGCTGGTCTTCGGCCTGCGGGCCAAAGCCCGGCAGGCGGAGGCCGCCACTGAGTTGGCCCTGATCCGGGCGCGCATGGAGGCGGCGGCGGAGCACGCCGCGGACGCCAGCCAGCAAGCCCTGCGCACCGCTCAATCCGTGCAGGAAAGCCGCGAGGAGCGGCACTGCCAGATCGACGGCGTCCGCGCGGATCTGGGACGGTTGAGGGCGGAGTTTCAGGGTGGTCAGCAGGACGGGAATCAGGGGGAAGGCTGAGGGGCGGGGGGGAGGAGTTTTCAGTTTTCAGTTTTCAGCGGCGTGGCGCGGTGCCTTTCCGCTCCGTCCATCCAGTCCACCCAGTCCACAGTCCACTCAGTCCACCAGACCCATCACCCAGCGCCCAGTACACCAGCACCCTGAAAACTGAAAACTGAAAACTTTTCCATGAATGACCACTCCGCCCACCACCAGCTCCATCCCCTCCCCTCTCCGGCGACTGCCGGAGGAACAGCAGATGGCCATCTATGCGGAGCTGCAGAAGCAGCCGCTGGCCCATGTGCGGGAGGCGCTGCGGGCCGCCGGGGTGGAGACGGATTTGGGGGAGCTTTACGGGTTCTCAGCGTGGTGGCGGGCGCGGCTGCGGTTTCTGGAGGCGCGGGCGCGGCTGGAGGCGTTGGCGGAATGCCTGACGGAGGAGATGAAGGCGGGAGGGCGCATGCCCACGCCCGCGTCCGCACTCACCCTCATCCTCACGGACACTCCCGCGGACAAGGCATCGGCCACGGATTCCCATTCCCTGCTGACCCCAACACTCACCCCGGTGCAGGTGGAGGAGTGGGGGGATTTTTTGTTTCTGCGGACCGCCGTGGCGGAGGACAATCTGGAGGGCTATGTGAAGCTGCGCGGCATCATGGAGCGCAGCCGCCGCACCCGGCTGGACGAGCGCCGCATGGCTCTGCTGGAGGCCCGCGCGGCGCGCATGGAGAATGCCGGACGGGAACGTCAGAAATCCGGCGGGGGTCTGAGCCCCGAGACCCTGGAGCTGATGGAATCCATGCTGGGCATGATGCAGTCATGAGCGCCTTTCACACTTTTCATTCCGGCTCTGATTCCAGTTCCGCATGCGGATTCGATTGCGGTTCCGGGCCCGAATGCGAATCCGGTTTCCATCCCGGCTCCCCTGTCAAATCCCCGCCCGTCCTCCCCCGCGAGCCGCAGGCCGGCTGGCGCATCGCCCGCGGCGGGGACCGCCGTCCGGACCATGCCCGCCGCTTTGCCGGGCGCGCCCGGAACATCCCGGAATCCCCGCAGTTCTGGCTGTGGTATCAGCACCGCTGGATCCACGACCGCAGCCTCATGCGGCTGTTCTCCAAGAGCCGGCGCGTCGGCATCAGCTACGCCACCGCCTATGACTATGTGCGCACCCGCAGCCTGGCCGCGTGCCGGGCGGACGCGTGGGTCAGCAGCCGGGACGAGGTGTCGGCGCTGGAGTTCCAGCGCTACTGCGCGGCCTTCGCCAAAACGCTCAACGTGGGCGCAAGGGACCTCGGCCTGCAGGTGCTGCAGGAAAGCAAAAGCGGCGCCGTCAAAACCACCGCCCATGTGCTCGGCTTCGCCAACGGGAAGCGCATTTACGCCCTGTCCGGAAACCCCGACGCCATGGCCAGCAAGGGCGGCGATGTGGGGCTGGACGAGTTCGCCCTGCGGCAGGATCCGCAGCAGGCGTTCTCGATCGCCAAGCCCACCATCACATGGGGCGGACGGCTGGCCCTCATCAGCTCCATGCGCCCCGGATACTTCGCGGACATTTGCCAGGAGATCGAGGAAAAGGGCAATCCCAAGGGATGGAGCTATCACAAAATCACGCTGCAGGACGCATTGGACCAGGGGTTCCTGTGGAAGCTGCAGTCCCAGCTGGCCCCGGACAATGAACGGCTGGGATGGGACGAGGCGCAGTATTTCGACCACGAGCGCGCCAGCGCGGCGGACGCCGAGGCCTTCGCCCAGGAATTCATGTGCGTGCCGGCGGATGAGAGCGCGGCCTTCATCACCCACGACATGATCCGCGGCTGTGAATACCCGCAGAGCAAGGCGTGGGAATGGACGCTGGAGGAGGCGGAGCAGGCCGCCGGGAACGGCGCCCGGCTTTACGGCGGGCTGGACATCGGGCGCAAAAAGGATTTCACATGGTTCACCCTGACGAAAAAGGTCGGCGGCTGCCATTTTGTCAGGAGCATTGTCCGCCTGCGCGGCGAGACCTTCCAGGAGCAGGAGCGCCGACTGTACCCGTGGTTCCGCGTGTGCCGCCGCCTGTGCGGCGACAGCACGGGACTGGGCGCGCAGTTCATGGAGGACGCCCGCCGGCTGATCGGCCGCTGGCAGGTGGAGGAGGTCAACTTCACCCAGCCCGTCAAAGAGGACCTGGCCTATCCGGTGCGCACCGCCTTTGAGGACCGCGCGCTGCGCCTTCCCTGCGACCCGCTGCTGGCCGCGCATCTGCGGGCCATCCGCCGGGAGACCACCAAGTCGGGCAACATCCGGTTCACCGCCGATTCCTCGGAGGACGGCCATGCGGACGGCTTCTGGTCGCTGGCCCTCTGTCTCCACGCCGCCGGTGGGCAGCCTCCGCCCGTGATGCCCGCTGCCTTCGCCGCCGCCACGGGCACCAGCACTGCGGGACGCGGGCTATATGCCTCCGCCCGCCGTCTCCGCGCGCTCTGACCGTTGGATTGGTAAATTTTTATATTGTCAGGTTATGATAAAAATTCTGGATCTATTCCGAAAAAAGACCCCGTCCGCCGGCTTCACCCCGGCGGCCCGGCGGACGTGGGTCAGCGCTTTGTCCGCCACCGACGCCATCGTGCAGGCCGGCGGCTGGCGCGACAGCCACAATCCCCTGCGCGGCCTGACCCCCTGGTATGTCACCGGCATGGTGGAGGCCGCCCAGCGCGGGGCCCAGACGGAGTTCCAGTGGCTGCTGAAATGGATCCGCGACGAGGACGCGGTGGTGGCCGCCCTGGTGGAGCGCAGTCTTTCCGCGCTCTCGGCGCTGGAGTGGGATGTGCTCATCCCCGAGCATCTGGACGCCGGCCAAAGGGCCTTGGCGGAGGCCCAGCAGGCGGCGCTGAAGGAGTTCTACACCGGCCTGCGGTCGCTGCGGGAATCCATCGAGGCCATCGGTCTGGCGCGCTTCACCGGCTGCGCCTTTCTGGAAAAAGTGGCTACCCCGGACGGTCCTCAGCTGTGCCCGGTGCCGCCGTGGTATTTTGTCAGGAACGGCAGCCGCGGGCCATGGGCCTACAATTCCGCGCTGTCCATGGGCGCCACCACCGGCATCCCGCTGGATCCGCGCGGGTGGGTGATCCGCGAGGCGGAGGCGCCGGTGGGTCGGAAGGCGGCGCGGCTGTTTGTCATCAAGAACATGTCGGTTAAGGACTGGCAGGGATTTGCGGAGGTGTTTGGCATCCCGGCCATCTTCGCCATCATGCCGGAGGGCATCACCGACCGGCAGCGGGACGAATTCCAGACCATCGCCCAGCAGATCATCAGCGACGCCCGCGGGGCTCTGCCGCCCGGGTCCGACATCAAAACCGTGGAGGCCAAAAACACCGGCAACAGTCCGTTCCGGGAACTGGCCGAGTGGTGCGACAGCCAGCTGGTCATCGCCGGCACGGGGGGTCTGCTGACCATGCTCACGGCTCCGGGCAGCGGCACTCTGGCGGGGTCGGCGCATCAGGAGGCTTTTCAGTTACTGGCCAAACGGGAGGCGGTGATGGTCAGTGAAATCATGCAGGAGCAGGTGGACCAGCCCCTGCTGGAGGACCTGTTTCCCGGACAGCCGGTCCTGGCTTACTGGCAGCTGTCACCGGTGGTGGAGCATGACCCCGCGCAGGTCATTGACCATGCGGTGAAGCTGAAGTCCGCCGGCTGCCGGATCCGCCTGGGCCAGCTGAGGGAGCGCACCGGGTATGAGCTGGAGGCGGTGGACGGGGGCGGGGCAGGGAAGGTGGACGGGATGGACGCGGTGGGCGGGCCGCTGAATCACCGCGGCGAAGGCTTGGTGGACGGCTGTTCCTTTAACTCCTCACAACCATGACCATGAACAAGGCGCCGCAATACATTTTCAATGACCAGGATGGGTGGTTTGACGTGCTCAGGCCGGGGGAGTTTCCCAACACCAAGGGGGACCGGCATGTGCTGCAGCTGATCGCTCCGGAGGATCTGGCGGGCATCGTGGACCAGTGGGTGGCGGAGGGGAAACCGGAGTTCCTCGTGGATTCCGACCATTTCAGTTATGACCAGGCGCATGATACCCGGGCGCTGGGATGGGGCACCGGTCTGCGGGTGGATCATGGCGTGCTTCAGGCCCGCGCGCGCTGGAGCGCCGCCGGTCAGGCGGATGTGGAGAACGGCAGCTACCGCTTCTGCTCCGCCAGTGTCCACAGCCGCGACGAATCCGGGCAGGCGGAGGGGGCCGGCCAAACCCGCGAAGCGCCCATCCGCACCCGGCCTTTCCGGCTGGATTCCATCGCCCTGACCAACCGGCCCAACATCCCCGGCCTGCGTCCTCTCACCAACCGCGCCGCCGCGCCGGTCACTGTTTTTTCACCCACACCCCAACCACCACCAACACCCAACCGCATGGATCACCAAGCCATCGCCGCCCTTCTGGGCCTTCCCGAATCCGCCACCGACGCGGAGATCACCAACGCCGCCACCGTGCTGACCAACCGCGCGCGCTCCGCCGAGGAGGCCGCCGCCGATGCCGACATGGCCCGGTTCGCCGCCGTCATCCCAGACGCCTCCAAACCCTACTGGCGCGGCCAGCTCATCAGCAACCGCGCCGCCGCCCTGCCGGTGCTGGAGTCCATGCTCCCCCTGCTGTCCGCCGCGTCCACTTCCTCCACAGGGCCTGCCCCGTCCACAGGACACACCGCCGGCGGCTTCCAGCCCGCCCCGCTTCACAACCGCACGGACGCCGCTCCGCCGCCCCCGCCCGGATCCGGCAATGCCGGCGGCCGCCAGCCGCTGACCGAAGCGGACAAAATGAGCCGTCAGAACTCCGCCATCGCCCTGGTCCTGAACCGCAACCGGGGCCTGTCCCATGCGGAGGCCTTCGACATCGCCCGCACGGAACAGCCCGGCCTGTTTCAGTAATCCGTCCGGCTGTCTGTCTGTCTGTCCGACCGACCGGGCAGCCCGAAATTCAGAATCTTATCCAATCCGAACAACCAAACATCATGGTAACCAAAGAAGGTCTCACTGATCTGCTGACCACCGAAGCCCCCGAAGGCATTCTTGTGGATGCCGCCGGCGTGGCTGTGGCATCCGCCTCCGCGCTGCCCTATGGGGCTGTCATCCGCTCCGACGACCCGGACGGACTCTCCACCGTGGCCCTGCCGGGCTATGACGGCATTATTGAGCTGAAGTGCCACACCGCCGCCGGCGCCATCACCAAGGGCACACTGCTCGTCTCCCACGGCAACGGCACCGTGAAGGCCGATCCCGGCACCGGAGCCCGCGTCATCGTGGGCCGCGCCGTGGAGGTCGGGGCCAACAGCGCGCTGCTGAAGGCCATCCTGTTCTCCGCGCCCATCCTTTACGCCAGCTGAACCTACCGCAGGCCAGCGGCCCTCCCGCCGCGCCGCGCTGTCCTATTCCACCCTATTCCATCCTGTCCCGCCATCTCCGGCGATCTCCTATCCCATCTTACTGAATCCCTGAATGAAATCCAAGCTTAGCCATTCCTTTGCAGCTACTCCGGCCCTCTTCGCCGCCACCGCGTGGCAGAATGACCCCGCCGTCCGCCTCCTGTTCAACAACAGTCCGGCGGCCTTCAACAGCACCCTGACGACCTATGCGCAGGGTTATTCCACGGACATCGCCGCGCAGTCCACCGCCTCCTTCATCGCCCCGTGGGTGGTGACCGGCCGGGCGTCCGGGCAATTCAAGCGCTACGATGAGAAGTCGTCCTTCGCGGTCTATAAAACGGACCGCGGCATCGGCGAGGGCCGCCAGCGCATCGTGTTCGGCGCGGACGATCCGTTCTTCAATTGCCGGCCCCACGGTCTGGAAATCCCCACGGACGACTTCGAGAAGGAGCAGGCCGGGGTGACCGGCGACCGCTTCCCGCTCATGCAGGCGAAGATCCGCACCCTCGTGGCCGCCGCCTACCGCAGCCGCGAGTTCAATGTGTGGGCGAAGATCAAAGCCGCCAAGGCCGCCACCGGCGGCATCGGGGTGTGGTCCAATGCCGCCAACGATCCTATCAAGGAAATCAATGGGGAGATTCAGGGCATCGCGAATGACACGGGGATGCTGCCCAACCGCATGGTCATGTCCCTCTCCGCCTGGGCCACGGTGCTGGACCATGCCAAGGTGCTGTCCCGCCGGTCCGGCGTCAGTCAGGACGGAGTCACTTACTCGGACTTCGCCCGCATGCTGCTGAATCCGCAGATTCAGATCAAGGTGGGCATGATCCCCTACGACACCGCCGCGCGCGGCCTGGCCGTCAGCAAGTCCAACATCATCGGCGCGGAGGTCTTCATCTTCCACGCCCAGGACCAGCCGGACACTCTTGATCCCTCCTTCGCCAAGTCCTTCAGCACCTTCGGGCGGGGAGTCGATGAAGTGAAGACCTACCGCGAAAAGGAGCTCATGGAAATCGCCGCCGTGGACTGGTCCGAGGACGTCCAGGTCGTCTCCCCCCTCGCCGGCCGACGCATCACCGTCGGTTGACTCTCAATAACCAATCAGCCCCTCCCAGCCCCATGCCCTGGACCCAATGCACCACCGCTCTCGCCGAATCCCTGATGGGACCGGCGGAGCTGGACGTCATCCGCCTCCATCTGGGGGAGGACTACCGCGCCCAGGTGCTGGCCGCTGTGGTGGCCTCCGTGCGTGGTTACTGCGCCGCCCGTGGGGAGCTGGGCGAGGAGGGCAGCATTCCGCCCGAGTGCGTCCAGGCGCTTGGGAGCCTCTACCGGCAGCGGCTGCTCGCGGCCCTGCCGGTGGACCATCTCATGACTGAAACCCGGCAGGCGGAGACCCGGGACGCCTGGCAGTTCCTCCGCGATGCGGGGGCCGGGCGGGTGGGCATCACCCGTCCGTCCCCGGTCTCCACCGGTCCGGAACAGCTCAGCACCGGCCCCGTTTCCCCTGGCATTTGCGCTCCCCGCCGCCGGCGTGACCGGCGGTCGCTGGACGGCAGTTAGGATCCCGCACGGCACCTCTTCATCCCTTTTTTTATGGAACCCGCTATCTTCTATACCCGCGCCCGCCGGCGCGACAGCCGCCATGGCACTGTAGCCGTGCCTTTCAGCGCCTGGCAGGGCTCCATGATCCGCTGGCGCATCGGCATCCTGCGGGATGACGGGGTCCTGGACGATCTAAGCGGCATCACCGGCGTCGTTTTGAATATCGTGAGCTACGGCGGCACCAAGCCTGGGGAAACCCCGTGGGTGCTGCGCACGGTGCCGGCGGCTGATTTTTCGGCTCCCGCGAATGCCGGCGCGGTGATGGACGGCACCGGCTGGCACGCCGAGGTGTCGCTGTCCTCCGAGGAGATGACCCTGCCGGTGGAGGACAGCGGCAGCCGGGCGTATTGGTTTGAATGGAGGGCCAACACCGCCGCCGGCACGGTCATCCTCGCTGCCGGCCAGCTGGTGGTGCGCGGCATCGGCGGCACCAGCGGCAACTACGCCCGCACCGCTGAGGTAACCAGTGAGTCCGCCGCCCGGGCTGCCGCCGACACTGCGGAGGCCACTCTGCGCGCCAGTGGAGACGCTGCCGAAGCCGCCGCGCGGACCGCCGCCCTGAACGCGGAGACCTCCGCCAGAACAGCAGCGGATACGGTGGAGGCCACCGCCCGCGCGGAGGCGGACGCCGTCGAGGCCGCCACCCGTCAGGCCGCCGTCAGCGCCGAGGCTTCCGCGCGGACGCAGGCTGTGGGCAACCTCACCACCACCGTCACCACTCTGACCGAATCCATGCAGGGCCTGCAGGTGGGCGACGCCTTCCGCGTGGCCAATGTGGCGGACCTGCCCGGCACCGCCAACAGCACCGGGGCGACGCGCTTTGCCGAGGTTTACAACGACAGCGGCAGCGCCGCCAGCAATGGCCGCTACTGGCAGGCCGCCGGGTCCGCCACGTGGGCCAAGGTCGCCGGCGATGTGACCGGCCGGGTGGCCACGCTGGAGGCCTTCGAGGCTGCCGCCCAGCCCCGGCTGCCCGCGGTGGAGAGCCACGCCGGCATCCTGGAGGTGCTGCTCGACGCCAACCGCCGCCCTGTCCGGACGCATTGGACCGACGGCACCACCAGCCTGCGGCTGGCCGCTGACAGCATCCCGGAAATAGGCCTGTCCCATCTGGCCCCGGAGGTAAAGTCGGCCCTGCCGGCCGCCGATGACTACAACGATGTGCTGCTGCTCTGGAAGGACGGGAGCGGCCGGCCCCTGCTGTATTTCCGGGACAACGGGCGGGCGGTCCTCCGGCTGGATGACGGCACCGTCACGGGATCCATGCTGACGGACGGCAGCCTGACCACCGCCAAGCTGGCGGACGGCGCAGTCACCCGCGCCAAGATGGCCGCCGAGGCCCAGGCGGCGTTCCCGGTGCTGGACGACTACAACGGCATTCTCTGGATGCTGCGGGACGCCAATGGCCGCCCCCTGATGTATTTTGACAGCGACGGCACGCTGCGGGCGAAGATCGCCGGCACTCAGGACACCGCCCAGCTGCGGGCGGATGTGACCGCCCTGCGGGGATGGTGCCACGGGGAGCACACTCTTCCCAACGTGCATCTGAGGCTGGCGCGCATCAAATATGGCTATTCCGAGCGGTGCGTGATCGCCAACATGGGGGACAGCTGGACGGCGCATCCGGGCCGGTTCGGGACTCCGCTGCTGAGGATGCTCCAAGGGGAGTATGGCGGCACCGCCTGCGGGTTCTTCGGCTTTGGGTATTTCAGCAATGACGGCAGCGTGAACGGTTGCTCCGACCGCGCCAAAGCCAACGGCAGCGCGGACCCGGCCTGGACGCGGGACTCCACCGCCGCCGGGGGCGTTTACAGTCCCGACGGCTGCCACGTCCACACCGCCACGGCGGGCACTTGGGTGGAGATCAATGTTTTCACGGCCCAGCCCAGTCCGAAAATCTACTTCCGCCGGCGTCCGGGCGGCGGCGCCTTCCGGTGGTGTGTCAACGCCGGAGCGTGGACCAGTGTCAGCACGGACGGCGCGGACGGATTCGCTTCCTCCACCATCACCATTCCGGCTGCCGCCTGCACCATCCGCGTGGAGGTGGAGAGTGGCGGCACCCATGGCGTGACCCTCGCCGGCCTCAACTTCGAGAGCGCCACCGGCATCATGGTCCACAAATGGGCGCGGTCCGGATCCCAGGCCCACGAGTTTGTCAGCGCCCTGAACAAGGACTTCTTTCAGTCCGGCATTCTGGCCATGGCTCCCCACCTGGTGACCTTCCTGTGGGGGACCAATGAGCAATACTGGAACACGGAGCCGGCGGTGATGGCCGCCGGCATCCTCACCCTTGTCAGCTGGATCAAGGAGGTGAGGCCCCTCTGCGATTTCCTCCTGATCTGCCCCGCCCAGACAAAGCAGGAGGCGGAGGGACACGCCCACGGCATCCGCGACTACCGGGACGCGGTGCGGGCCGCCGCCGTGGCCGCCCGCGCCGGGTTCATCGACCTCACGGAGGTCTGGGGGGACTACGAAAAATACAAATACGCCGGGGATGGCACCACTCTCAATTTCCTGACGTCCGACGGCATCCACACCGATATCGACCGCGGGGCCATCGTGACCGCGGACGCTGTTTTCAAATTCTTCACCAAACGCGTTTAAAAAATTCAAAGCCATGCCCAGCAATACCGTTGTCTATCAGGTGCCCGGCGCCATCACGGACACCTCCATTCCGCCCCTGCCGCGCGATGCCCTGCTCACCGGAGCCAACAGCGGCATCCGGTTCCTCTTCGACCTCGCCAACGCCTACAGCTGGACGCCCGGCGCCCCGGTGCAGGGCAAGGCCGTGAAGGACCTGTCGGAGATCAGCGCGGACGGCCTCGTCAACACCGCCGGCACCCTCGCCGCCGCCGGCAACGGCATTGACTTCACGACCAGCGCCGGACGCGCCTGTCTCTCCGCGCCAACCGGTGTGCTGTCGGACCTCTGGCCGGATCAGGAGTATATCCTCTGCGGTTACTGGAAGCTGCCTGTCCTCGGCAATTTCCCCGGAGTCGGCGGCGGCCAGAACACCACCCTGCTGACCGCCGAGAGCGGGGCCAGCGACCACTACGGCAACAGCGCGGAAATCGTGATGGCCGCCTGGGACATGGGCGCCGCAGGCCGCGTGAGGCTCACGCGGCCGACTGCCGTGTCCACATCGGGCGTGGAGTCCATCACTCTGGACCTCACCCCGCACGCCGGGTTCCTCACCCAGATCGCCGTGTGGCGCACCGCTGCCAACTGGAATTGCCGCCTAAAATCCAGCGCCGGCACCACCCTCGGCATTCCCAACACCGTCAACGTCAAAAGCACCGGCGACTTCAGTTCCAAAGGCCTCCACTTCGGCATGTCCGGCTCCTTCGGCGTCCAGGTCAACAACAGCGCCCGCACCGGCCTGCGCCTTTACCGCGGCTTCGCGGAGAACACCAAACGCTCCGGCCGCGCAGCCATCACCGTGCTGGACGAGGATTACGGGCGGACGGTCGGGCGTGCGGTGTATGGGTGAGAGGAGGGAGGAGGGGAAGGGGGAGTATTAGTTATTATTTATAGATTATTGCTTGTAGGCTGTCTTCAAAATAACCAGCGGATGATTCCGGCGAGCATGCGCTTGATCAATAAGCGGTGCGCGCCGCTCCTCAGCCGCATGAGGCAAAGTCCGCAAAATCCATGCCGCCCGCTTATCAGCCCATGGTGTCCCGGGGTATATTCCGCAAATTTTAGAAAAGCTACTTATTTGTTTTATTTTTATTAACAATAATTAGTAAAAAACAGGAAATCACACACGTTATCCCAAAAATAAAGTGTTTAAAACGGAAAACCCCGGCCGCCACTCGGTCATATTCATCCATAGCAAAACAAATAAGCACTATTATAAATATAATTATAAAAAACTTATTCATATCATTGGGGCAGAGTCACTCCAGTGAAAGTCCGGGGCGGCGGAGGGGATTTCAGGGTGATTCTATTCCGCGCCACTAAGGCTGGAGGGGTGGGCATTCAACCGGAAACCGTAGTCGGAACCAGCTGTTTCCACCACTCAAATCAGGCAGCCACGATTTTTCAGACAGCCTCTTATGAAAATTCAAAATACTGGCATACGGCCTGAGATGAGGGACGCGCTTCAGATCCAAGCCGTAATAACCAATAATCAATAACTATCCCCCATCCCCCCATGTCCCACCGCCTCCTCACCTTCCTGGATTCCCTCCGCTCCCCCCTGGCCTCCATGGCCGGGTTGCCGGTGGAGAGCGTGGCCGTGTATGCGCAGCAAGATATGGCCATGCACATCGCGGGAGTCATCGCCCGGCACCGATGCGCGGTGATGATGGGGTTCAGCGGCCTGGAGATCGGGGGCAAAGCGGACATCCCCGTGCCCGGTCCGCCGGTGGACGCCACCTTGGAGATCACGGTGTGGACGCCGGAGGTGGTGCTTCAGGCCGGCGGGCCGCTGGCCATGGACGTGGCGGAATGCATCATCGCCGGCCTGCATGGCCGCAGGCCTCCGGAGGGCGCGCCGGGCATGGCCTTGGTCCCGCGGTTCCGGTCCGCCTCCATCATCAGCCGCACGGGAGGGCAGGGCACCGCCCGGCACCTGGTGGCCACCCTGATCTTCAAAGTGCCGGTTTGCCTCCGCCCGTCCCGGCCCCTTGCCTCCTCCAGCTGATTCCTTTTTCCCAGTCTCAATCCCAAATAACCAATAACTCCTTCCCCCTCTCTCTCTCCCTCCCAACCCAACCCACCCCAACACCATGCTCAGAACCTACGGAGTAATCCACACCCACATCCGCCTCGCCCGCGCGGGCGACACCATCGACAGCGTGCTGGTCAGCGCCACCGCCATGCCGGATTATGCACCCGCCGGCAACTGGACGAAGCTCAGCGACTCCATCGGCACCCTCATGGACACCCCTGAGCGCGGATCCCGCGTGGACGTGATGCGGACCGTGGGCGGGCACCGCGAGCTGCGCTCCCGCATCAGCCTGGGGCCGGCCAGCCGCCGGATCACCTTCACCCAGGAGGATCAGGACGAGATCATCCGCGAGCTGCTCACCATGTCCGGCAAAATCAACACCGCCACCGCCACGGACGTCGGCGACTACGTGGAGTACAACCCCTTTGGCGGCACCCTCGACGGCGTGAAGGGCTGGTTCCATTTCCAGCAATACAACCAGGACAACGAACTGGTGCACATGGAGGTGGCCTGGGGCGAGCTGATGCTGGCCAACGGAGTGAAATACGGGGACGAAATCACCCGCCCGGAACTGGAGCTGACCTTGTTCCCCAACCCGCTCAGCGTGGCCCGTGACTACCGCCCCGCCGCCTCCACCCAGTGACTGATGGATCGAAGAATTGATAGTTATATTAATCGATTTATTTATTTATTGCTTGACCCATTATGGGACTTCAACACCTCAACAGTGACGGCGGGCACCTCCCGCCGGGCGCGGCGGCCGCCACGGCCTCCAACCTGCTGGCGGATTATGCGGCCAGGCCGGCGGAGGAGCGGGCCGCCTTCCGGCAGGCCCTCTGTCCGCGCCACTTCACGGTCAGCACCGCCGCCGGGGTGGCACTGCTGGCCGATGCCCAGGCCGGCGACACGGCGGGCGTGGCCGGCTCCGATAACCATCTGTATCTGCTCAGAGCCACGGACCCCTCCCTGGCCGGCAACTGGGTGGACATGCTGACCAATCTGCCCGCTCCCGCCCTCCCCTGATTATTCATCATTTGTTTATTTATGCCTCTGACCTTCATCAATGCCGACGGTGGGCATGCGCCTGCGGCCCCCGCCGCCGCCCCCACCGCCAGCCAGCTGCTGGCCGACCATGACGCCCTGTCCACGGAGCAAAGGGCCGCCTTCCGTCAGGCCATCGCCCCGGCGCACCACACTCTGACGGGAGAGGCGGTGACCGCCGGAGCCGCCAGCGCCATCGCCGGCGACACCGCCCACGACGGGGAGGACCCCGGCCCGCTGTGGATGCTGCAGCGGAACAACCCGCTGCTGGCCTCCGCCTGGCAGGACATCCTTGGCGGCGCAGCGGCACCGGACAATGCGGACGCCCCCGCCGATCCCGGCCCCATGGACTCCGGCGGACTGCTGCCGGGGCAGGCCGGGCCCGGCAGGCTGGCCGCCGTGTGGGAAGCCATGAGCCACCGGCAGCGCGGAGCATTCCGCCATGCCGTCAAACCCCAATACGCCAGTGTGGCCGATCAGACCGCCCGGCTGGCGCTCCCCAATCAGGTGCCCGGCGACTACTGCCGGCAGGCGGGCACGGGGCTGTTCCGCCTGCGGCAGCCGCCGTCCTCCACCGCGGGCAACTGGGATCTGATTCATCCGTTCTGACCGGATGCAGCCTGGCCTGGCACCACCCTGCCTCACCTGACACAACACAACGCAACTCAACCCGACCCGACCCGACTTGGCTCCATGACGCTCCCGGACACCCTCGTAGCCAATCACCACACCGTGGCGGCGGGGGGCATTCCCCTGCTGTCCACGGACGGCCACGACTTCTTCCCCGCCGGAGCCGAGCCGTCCCTGCGCCACAGCCAGTCGGTGGATGCCCCCGACTGCCCCGGCCTGCAGGAGGGCCCCTTCTATCTGCGCGGAAACGTGCGCTGGACCGCCACCGTCACCCGTGTCCGGGAGTTCCTGACCTTTCCCTATCCGGTCATGGACGCGGCGGTCAGCAATGACCCTGTTCCGACCCCTGAGGCCTATGCCCAGCTGTGGCTGGTCCACCACCTGCGCCGGCTGGCGGCCATCACCGGTGCCGGGGCCGGTCTGGAGTGGAACGGCAGCGTGTGGCCCACCGCCTCCGTCCAGCCGGAGGGGGTTACGGACGCGGGTTTTGTGCTGCTGACCTATCAGATCGGGATGGGAGGGGGAGGTTAAAGGGTTCAGGGTTCAGGGTTCAGGGTGAAGGGGGTGGATGGTTATTAGGGTGGAAAGATGGACGGGATGGACGCTGGCCGATAGCGGACGCGGAATGGTGCTGTGCCCGGCACTTACAGTAATAACCAATAACCACTCCTCCTGAACCCTGAATCCTGAACCCTGAACCCTGAATCCTGAACCCTTTAACCTTTTCGATTTTATGACTGACAAAAAATTCAACATTGGAACCAAAACCGGCGGCGTTCCCAGGGATGCCGGGAACACCGGGCGCGCGCCCGGCACCACTGGCGCCATCGCGGCTGAGGCCTTGGCTTTCGCCATGGCCATCCGGTCCGCCGGGGAGGCCTTTCAGGAGTTGCTGAACTCATTGGAGTCGCTGGGCGGGGTCGGATCCGGTGCCGGTGCTGGTGCTAGTGCTATGGATCATCGGGCGGAGATGGCCAATGCCGGCCCGGCGGACCGTGTCCGGCGGGTCGTGGTGCAGGCGGGGGAGGGGAAAGGAAAACAGGGAACGCTGAAGGCTGCCAGGGAAGAGCGAAAGGATAGTCAGGAAGTGGGCGGAAATGAAGGTTGGCCGGGCCTTGCCGGAGGAGCAGTCAGCCGCCTTCAGCATGGTTTTCGGAGGCTGGCCGGGGGGGTGAAAAGGCTCACGGGCTCCGCCGGCATGGCGCGGACCGCCGTGGTGCCGGTGACCCGGGTGCTGGAAAAACCCGGGGTTCCCGAGGCCATGGCCAAAACGGAGAGCGCCGTGGAGCACGGACGGCAGCGGAAAGAGAAACAAAGGCGGAAGCATTTCCGTCACCACCATAAAGACAGCCTCCGGGACCGCGCGCCCACGGAGGAAACAGTGGCGGCGCAGCCAAAGCGGCATGGGGGCCACGCGGAAGTCGCGAATTCAGCAGACCGGAGAGCAAGGGCAGACCAGAGAGCAGGGGCAGGGCGGGGATGGGACCGCAGCTGAAGCCACGGAGAATACAACGCCGGCTTTGCAGGACCCGCCCCGGGCGGACCATTTCTCCGGATCTGCTGGGGATTTTCAATCCTCCGCCTCCGGTGCGGGATTTGCCGCCGGCACCCGTTTGCCGGCACCGGCCCGTCCCGGACACCACGCCGGCAGCCGGAATGCCGGGGCGCAGGGTGGCCAGCCGCCGTCCGTTGAGAAGGCCCCGGAGCGGGAACAGGGACAGGAACGGGCACAGGCACAGGCACAGGCACAGGCACCGCAGGCTGCAGGGCCCGCTTCCGCGCCTGCGTGCGCGCACCCCGGCTGGACGGCAGGTGCGGGCGGGTTGTTGCCTTTGGGAGCCGGCACCGCCAACGCGCCCTCCGCTCTGGAGGAGCTGCTGAACCGCCGGCCCGGAAGCGCCTTCGCCACCACCACCCCCGCTTCCTCCGCGGCAGGCGGGGAGGCGCGGCTGAATGGGCTGCGGCAGGCGGGGGATTCCCTGAAGGACGGGGGCACGGGCGTCGAATTCCAGAAACTGCTGGAGGCCCTGCGGGCGATTGAGAACGCCGTCATGGCCATGCGCAGCGAGGACCGCCGGCAGCTGCAGCGCGTCCGGCAGGAGGCGGAGTTGAGCGCGGACCGCATGCGGAAGGCCCGCCACTGACGATTTGAAATTTGAAATCCGCCCTCCGCACCAGCATCTGAAAACTGAAAACTGAAAACTGAAAACTCAAATCATGAGCCTCTGGACCATCAATGGCGAAACCGTGCTCTGCCGCTCCGTGGAGCTGGGGCTGGCGCGGACGGACACGGCGGAGGTGGAGATGCTGGATGGCTCCACAGGCATCACGGACGGCGCATGGGTGACCCTGCGTTGTGACGGCACGCCGGTGCTGTATGGCCGCGCCGCCGTGGGCCGGTCGGCGGACGGGCGGGTGACTGTGGACATCCGCGGTCCTTGGGAGATGCTGGAGGCGGTCACTTACCAGCAGACGGCGCAAATGGCCGTGCCCCACGCGGTGGATACGGAGCACCCGCACGGCTATGCCTTGTCAGGCGTGCTCACCCCGGAGGCGCAGCTGGGCATGGACGACGGCGGGGAGGCCCGCACCACCCTGCAGGAGGCGCAGGCCATCATGGACTACGCCGCGTCCGCCGGGGTGCCCGTGGAGTTCTCCGCCTCCTTCGCCGGCATGGCCATGCAGCCTGTGCAGGTCCATGGCGGCAGCTGCGCGTCCTGCCTGCTGACCGTGATGCGGTTTCACCCGGATGTGCTGCTGTCCTTTGACTATTCCAGCGGCGACGGCGCGGTGCTGGTGGCGCGGCCCGCCGGGGATGCCCCCGTGGCGGTTTATGCGGAGACCGGGGCCGCGCGCATCGTGGAGGCGCGCTTCCGCGAAAAACAGGACTTCCGCCCCGCCGGGGTGCGCATTCTCTACACCCGTGTGCGGGCGGATGGACGGATCGAAAGCCACACCGACACCGCCGGGGCCACCGGCAGTCAGGGCCGGGGCGCGTATGTGATCAACTGGCCCGTGCGCTTGGAGGGGCCCGCCCCGCCGCCGCTGCTCAGTCAGCGCATCCGCACGCGCCCCATCCCGCGCAGTGATGATCCGGAGGATCCGGCACACGACGAGACGGAGCTGAAGACCAACTGGTGGCAAAGCCGCCTGCCATGGCTGCGGCTGCCAGGCGTGGCGGAGATCGTGACCATCAGCGGCCACGAGGTCAGCGTCGATCCCCCGGACATCACGCCCTCCGAGGATGAAACGGAGGACATTCCCACCACCTGGAGCAATGATCCCGACGACTACCCGCGCGAGCTGGTGGACGGGGCTATCCCGCCCTGGCTGCCGCGCACCGCGGCCCCACTCACGGTCAGCGCCGCCTTCACCCTAGGGAACACCGTCGGCCTGAGCGGCGGTGTCCGGGAAAAACTGGAAAAGATCTTCGGCGGCGCGGTGGAGGGGGCGGAGATCACACGCGAGGCGCGGGTCACCGGCACCGACGCCAGCACGCGGGAATACACCGCCCTGGCCTCGTGGCCGAATCCTCCGGCATGGCCCGCCGGCGGCATTGCGTCGGCCTACATGGCCGCCTTCGCCGCCGCTGTGTGGGAGGGGACGCTGGTGCTGACCGGGCAGGATCAACCACTGGCCACTCCCGGCCTGCGGGTGAATGTCAGCGGCCCCATAGCGGCCCCCGGCTGGGCGGGCATGAACGCCATCGCGCGCCGGGTCAGCTATTCCCCCCTGACCCACCGGACCACCCTCGGCTGCGGTGCCCCTGACAACTTCGGGTTCAGTGATTTTTACGAACTGCAGCTCACCATGCGCCGGGCCGCCGGTCTGGATGCCCGCACCGCCGCCGGCCGCCGCACGCGGGCCGTGCCCGCCGACGGAGGCCGGGTGCAGGGCGCGGGCTTCACGCCCAACCGCTCGGTCAGCACCGATGACATGAGGCCCGCCTCCGCCGCCGGCACCCTGGTCCCCTGGGCCTGCGCCCGGCCTTCCCCGCTGGTGCTGCGGGTGTGGCCGGCGGCCATGTGGGACGGGCAGGGGAACCATGTGGCCCCCGTCATCGGCGTCACCTCCACAGTGGCGGAGGCGTGGTATGACTTTGATATCACCATGGCCGCCGGTCCCGGCTGTCTCTATCTGGAGTGCACGGTGGACGATTCCCATGATCTGCACGGTATCATCACCGCCGCCTCGCTGAAGCTGGACCACAGCCCGCATGAATATTTTAAACGCTCCGGCTCCGCGGTGCTCATCCCCGTCTGTGATCTCACGGCCACGGGGGACACCTTCACCTTCACCCCTCTGCGGGCCTATGTGCTGTGCCTGCGCCGCTACGGCCCGCCGGGATCGCTGGACTGGGATGTGACGCCAATGTGAGAGGTGGGATTTGGGATCCGGGGTCTGAAATCCCGGAACTGAAAACTGAAAACTGAAAACTTCCCCCCTTCCCATGCCCTACGATTTCAACACCATCCGCCGCAATATCAATGCGGCCCGCGCCGGCACGCTGCGCTCCGGCCCGTGGAAGCCGCGCGGCGGCTGGTATTCCCTGCCAGGGTGGCGCGTCTGGAAACGCTTCTCCTCGGTTTCCGTGACCATCACCGAGGCGCTTTCCGAATCCGAATTGGTGGCCAGTCCTGACAGCCTGGCGGTGCCGGATCTGAATGAGACGGAGAGCAAAACGGAGAAGTGGCACACCTTCACGGCGGAGGTCCCGTTCGCCTCCTTCTGGCGCGGCGATCCCGCGGACCGGCCTGCGGGCATGTCCCTGTGGCGGCACGATTCCCGCCTGGCCTACGGGGACGGTCTTTACGATGCCACCGGACAACTGATCGTATATGGCACCTCCACCACCCGGATCCGCAACAGTCAGATCTTCCGCCCCTGGGACGGCCCGGAGGATGAGCTGGTATTCAGCGACACCACCGTCACGGATGAAAACGCCCATGTGTCCATGGACTACGACAGCGATGAAACCGCGCTGAACGGTCTGGCCACCTTCTGCCGCATGGTGGTGCAGCAGACGCTCCACGCCACCGCCGGGGGCATCGCCAGCTCCGGTGCCGTCAGGCTCTATGACCCGCCGGAACTGGATCCCGACGGCAGTCCCGGAGCGGAGGTCTATTTCACGGACAGCACTCTGGCGGCCCTCGCCGCCGGGTCGTGGAACGCGGAAATGGTGCTGGGAAACGGGGCTGTCAGCGAGGACTACGGCCCGGACGGGTATTGGCGGAAATTTTTCACCCGGTCCGGGACTTTGGGGCTGACGGTCGGGTGAGGGGGAAGGGGGGGAAGTTTTCAGTTTTCAGTTTTCAGGGTGGACTGGGTGGACCGGAGCCTGTTGCCCGAAGCTGGAGGGCATTGTTCCGGGCCGCTGAAAACTGAAAACTTCTCACCACTTCCTTCAATTTGCCTGCACAAATTGACAATTAAACAAAAATAGACAGCATGGCCGCTCCGTTTCATATGAAATTCAGCATTTCCGAATCCGCCGGGCAGAAAACCGTGAGCGATCTCCCGATTCCGGCTCCGGTCCCGGATGGGGAATTCCCAGCCGCCGGCAATCCGGAAGCGGGCACGCCCGCTGTGCCTGCGGCGGGTTCCGACATTCCCGCGCCGGCGGTCCGCCTGGCCCCGGGCAAGCGGCGGCTGCGGGACATTCCACGTGATAAGCAGCGCCCTTTGGAAAGCCAGCTGCAAAGCCTCCGCCGCGCCGGCAGAAGTTCAGCGGCCGAGATTTCATCCATTCTCGATCTGCATCCGGATGACTTGGACGCCCTGTCCGCCATCGGAGGCAGATTCTGAATTCGGCTCCGGTTCCGCATTCCGCGGGATCATTGCGCCGCCAATGGCGTTTTTCACCGGCCCGCAATCCGCGCCCCGCGCTGATGGCGGCACTCCGGCCAATACTGAACAACCCCCCCTGTATGAACATCACACCTGAAAAAAATGAAAATCCGCCCGCCGGCATCAACTGGAGCGTGGTCCGCGAGCGGAGGACGTTCATGGTGGACGTGCGGCGCTCAGCCCCTGACGCCACCGACGAGGCCATCACCCAGGCATTTGAAGCCTGCCGCGCGGTGCATTCGTCCTCGGAGAACCGCGGGCTGCTGCTGGCCTGCACGCTGAGGCGGCTGCTGCCCTCCACGTAAGAGGGCCAGGCTTGGCATGCCATCGGGCGGTTTCACGTGTCCGGACTCTGAAAACTGCCAACTGGGAACTGAAAACTCCGGCGCCCGCGCCGGTGGCAGACCCCCAGCGCCAGCAGGGCCAGGACGGCGGGTTGGGGTTCGGGAATGGTGAGGGGGACACTGGATCGCCAGCGCACGGAGCCTATGTTCCACTGAGTAGTGTCCAGCATGTCATACTGGATGAAGTCAGCGGCGAAGGAGACGGTGTTCCCGCTGTTGTCATAAACGGCCTCCAGCACCGTGAACTGCCCCAGCGGCGCGACCGGGGAGCGGTCGTCGATCCAGAAGGCCAGTCCGGCTTGGTCATGGTTCACATACATGGGAAAAGTGACGCTGGTGTAGGTTCCGGTCCCGAGCAGCTGTCCAAGCGGGGCTTGCAGGTGAATGCGGTAGTAGTGTGAGTCGGGGTCGCCGGGAGTCCAATTCGGCACTATAGGGGAGTCGGACGTCCCCGCGTAGAGGTTGAAAATGGTGCTGGTGCCCATCCCCATGTTGAAATACAGACCCGGATCCCCCTCGAAAATGGTCCGCGACTCCCCTGCGCCCACGTAGGCCGATGGAGAGCTGGTGAAGGAGAATCCGGAGATGGAGGCGAGAGCGGCGGAGGCCGGGGACGCCATGCCCAAAGCGGCGGAGCACAGGACGGGGAGAAGTTTTTTCATGGAGGGGAATCTTCCGTTATCAGCCGCCGGAACGGTCAGGCCAGCACTGCCACCCATGAATGGAATTGGCAAGCGTGTATAAGGCCAATAGCGCAAATATGGGGAAACAGGCCGTATTCCACACAAAGCAAACACCGTGGGCGGCGGGGAGACTTGGCAGCGTCCGGAGATCCACAAGGGCAGCCTCACGCCGGGCGGAGAGTTCCGCAGCGAGGGTCACCTACGCTTCCGTGAAGCTGATAGGCTCACCCCTATAGGCAGCGTGGAACAGTTCAGTGGCGGGTCGAAGTCGTGGGCTTGGGCTGGATGGCCTCCCATACCTCCCATGTGCGGTGCAGGGCGCCCGAATAGGGAGCCATTTCGGTGCTGTTGGAGCATGCGCCCTTGAAGTTGGTATAGGTCACCTCCCGTGCCAATTCCAGCAGCAGGGCCTCAAACACCGGGCGGGGTATGCTGAATTTGAACCGGTAATCAGCCGGCGGCGGCGTGGTTCTGATGTCCACGGGATCCCTGATCAGCCCTGCAAGGGCGGTGGCGTGCTGCATGGTCCGGAACCGGAGGAGGATATTGCCGGGCTGCTGGTTGTCGGCAACTGTGCTAACGAATCCTATGGTTGTGTGTATCCACATTTTATATATCCGGGTTGGTCAGTTGGGAAATCAATATTCAGCGGGCCGGCGGGTTAAGTATTCCCCCGCCTCCTCCGGGGGAACCGGGAGGTCTTCCGGGTGCCTGAAGCTCCCGCCATCCATGGCAATGTATCCGTCCTCATTCTTAGGGTCAACGGGCACATGATAATCCAGCTCCTCTTCAGAGTCCTCCATTTTCACATACCCCTGAAGGAGGAAAACAGGTTTTGCCGGAACGTGGAAACCCAATCCCCGGTTTCTTTGTGGATGTCGATCCTGAGCATGCAAGGATTCCGTGGACAGGAAAAAGCAAAACTCCGATCCTTATCCAGCCATGACCAAACGCACTGAATCCAAACCCGCCACCTCCACGGCATCAGCCCCACAGGGCACGCGCTTTGACGAAACCTTCAAGCCGGACCTCCGGGCAGCCTGACCGCTGGCTGTCTCCCTTCGGTCGGCCCAGCCGCCGCATCCCTGGCTGGGCCACCGCCCCCGCCCATGCGGGCCGGACTGGTCACCGAAGCCCTCCAGCGCGGCCGCTTCACACGCTCCGGGCAGCAGTTGGAGGGAGTCATCGCCCACAGCAGCCGGGGATCCCGGCACACTTCCGCCGCCTGGCAAAAGTCCTTAAGCCTCCTGCGCATGGCCTCCAGCAAGAGCCGCACCGCCAACTGTTATGACAACGCCACCATGGAGAGCTTTTGGGCCTCCTCAAAGCCGAAGCCCGCCACCCGCTCCGAACCCGGACTCATCATCCACGACTGCATCGACGCCTTCCATAACAATCACCGACTCCATACCCCGCCCGCCTTCGGATCACCCATCAATATCAATCAATCAAAAGCCGGCTGTCCTTTGGCGCGCACCGCCAAAGGCGGCCGGCTTTCCTTTTCCCGTCCCGGAATGGGGATGGTCCATCCAGTCCAGTCCCAGGATTCCGGGAGTGCGTTGGGCTTGACCTGATCCGGTGGCCCGGCGATTGCTGGTGATCCACCCGTAGAAATTATGACAGCTTCCGCGTCCATCGAGCATGCGATAGACCTGAAGGCAATCTCCAAGGTTTATCCCAATGGCGTGCAGGCGCTGGACAGTCTGACCCTGAAGGTGCGGAAAGGGGAGATTTTCGGGCTGCTGGGGCCGAACGGGGCTGGGAAAAGCACCCTGATCAAATGCCTGACCGGGCTGGTGCATCCCACCTCCTGCCGGGGTTCGGTGCTGGGCTATCCCGTGGGCGATCCGCAGGTGTGCCGGCTGCTGGGCTATCTGCCGGAGAACGCCTCCTGGCCGGAGCACATGACGGCGGAGCAGGCTCTTGATTTTGCCGGTCGGCTGCACGGGCTTTCCCCGAAGGCGCGGCGGGAGCGGGCCATTGATCTGATGCGGGCTGCCGGGCTGGAGGCCTGGCGGCATGATCGCCCCCGGTATTTCAGCAAGGGCATGCGGCAGCGGCTGGGCGTGGCCTATGCACTGATGGGGGATCCGGAGATGGTGTTTCTGGATGAACCGACCGACGGGGTGGATCCCGTAGGGCGCAAGGAGATGCGGGATCTGATCCGCAGCCTGAAGCGGGAAGGAAAAACCATTTTCATCAACAGCCATCTTCTGGGGGAACTGGAAATGGTCTGCGATCGTATGGCCATCCTGACCCGGGGGCGGGTGGTGCGGCACGGGTCGCTGGAGGAGCTGACTCTGGAAAGCTGCCGGTATGAGGTTTCAGTCAGCGGCAATCTGTCGCAGGACTCCGGCATGGTGGATCTGGTGCACCGGCTGGGTGGAACGCTGAATCTGTCGGCGGACCGCATGGAAAGCCGGATTTACCTGCCCACGAGGCGTCCTCATCTGGTTCAGCCAGTGGTGGATGCGGTGCGGCATCAGGGATACCTGCTGCTTTCAGTGACTCCCGCGCGGCAGTCTTTGGAGGAGTTATTCATCGAGGCCATCCGCGGGGGTGGCCCCCATGACCTGCTGGACGATGTTCAGGATTGACATTTGCGTAAGGAGTTTTATGTTGGAGCATTAAGAATACGGACCTGATGGTTGATGGCCAAGGACCGGCAAAACAAGTTGCACAAATTTACAAAAATCAGTCTGAGCGGATTTCAGAGGCGTCGGGCTTGGAGACTGATTGGGTGGCGATTCCGGATTATGGCTGAAGTGGTGCTGTGAATCCGGCTGATCGCCCTGAGAGGGTGCCGCTTCGTGAATCATGAATCATCCTGCAGATTAAGAATTCCGATTGGTGGCGATTTGCAATCCCGAGGTGCAGTTTGCATCGCTGAAAGGGAGTGAAAGAGCTCCCGGAAGGTTGGGACTGCCCGCAAATGAGTGTTTTCAGTGCTTGGCACCAGGCCTGCAGGTAACCTTCCGGCTTCCAAAATCGGCGCGGATCGGGAATCCGCCAAAGGTTAAATTTTCCAAATTCAAATTCCTCACTTAACACACTTATGAAAAAACTCGCCATCATCGGTAACTACGCGCCCCGCTGCTGTGGCATTGCCACCTTCACCCAGGACCTCCGGACTTCAGTCATGAATGCCCAGCCGGATCTGGAGGCGCCGGTGGTGATGGTAAGCGACAACCCTCAGGGTTATTCCTATCCTGAAGAGGTCAAAGTGGTGCTGGATGAGCGCACCCGCTCCGACTACCGCCGCGTGGCTCAGGAGATCAACCGATCCGGCGCGGAAGTGGTGAGCCTGCAGCATGAATTCGGCATTTTCGGCGGCCCGGACGGTGAATGGCTGATCGACCTCCTGAAGGACCTGCGGGTGCCGGTGGTCACCACCTGCCACACCGTGCTGAAGACTCCGTCCCCCGGCCAGAAGCGCACCCTTCAGGAAATCGCCCGGCTTTCCTCCAAAATGGTGGTCATGGCTGAGAAGGGCCGGGAGTTTCTGCGTGATGTCTTTGAAGTGCCGAATGACAAGATCGTCACCATTGACCACGGTATTCCCGATCTGCGGGTGAGCGATGCCGAACGCACGGAACTGCGCCGCACCCTCGGGTGGGAAAACCGCCGGGTACTGCTCACGTTCGGTCTTCTCTCTCCTAACAAGGGTGTGGAATATGCGGTGCGTGCACTCCCCCGCATGGTGGAGGAGCATCCCGAGGCTCTCTACGTCGTGGTGGGAGCCACCCACCCGAATCTGGTCAAGGAGCAGGGCGAAAGCTATCGTGAGCACCTTGTTGCGCTGGCGGAGGAACTGGGTGTTTCCCGCAACCTTCAGTTCGTCAACCGCTTCGTGGCCCGTGATGAACTGGTGCGGCTGATCGCTGCCTCCGATATTTATTTGACTCCCTATCTCAACGAGGCTCAGATCACCAGCGGCACGCTGGCCTTTGCCTTCGGACTGGGCAAGCCGGTGATCTCCACCCCCTATTGGCACGCCACGGAGCTCCTGGCCAACAATGCCGGCATCCTGGTTCCTTTCCGTGACACTGCCGCTTTGGCGGACGCGGCCCTGCACCTGCTGAACAACGACAACGAACGCGAACGCATGGCTGCCCAGGCCTATGAGCGCGGCCACGGCATGTCATGGTCCGAAGTCGGTAAAATCTATCACGCCGTGCTTGAAAAAGCATCCAGAGAGGT
The DNA here is from genome assembly GCA_028293125.1 of Verrucomicrobiales bacterium. Lineage (GTDB taxonomy): Bacteria > Verrucomicrobiota > Verrucomicrobiia > Verrucomicrobiales > V1-33 > CAIZWU01. The sequence continues at coordinate 76,826 of JAQGPJ010000005.1, forward strand.
TCCTGTGCGCCGCCATTCAACCATTGCCCCCGTGCCGGCCCCGGAAGTGGTGCGGCTGGAGTTTCCGGAGCGCTTCCTGCAGTTGGAGCGCATGACCGGGGAATTCGGGATTTTCCAACACAGTAAAATGCTGGAGCCTGATCCCGCTCATGGCTTCTGCACAGACGATAATGCCCGCGCCGCTATCTTCCTGATGGAGGCTGCGGATCTGGGAGTGGATGTCACCACGCCCCGGCTCAGCCAGCTTTGGAACTCCAGTGTCTCCATGATGTGCGACGCTTGGAATCCCTCCAATGGCCGTTTCCGCAATTTCATGGATGTGAATGGCAAATGGCTGGAGCCGTCCGGCAGCGAGGACAGTCACGGACGCGCTCTGTGGTCGCTCGGAACCATCATCGCCGGACATCCTGACCGCGCCACGGTGGAGAAGCTGGGCCGGCTTTTCAGCGACGCCTGCGCTGTGGTGAGACAGTACACCTCCCCCCGCACCTGGGCTTTCGTCCTGCTTGGCTTGGCCAAATACCGCACCATATTTCCATCGGACGCCGCCGCTGCCAACCTTCAGAAGGAAATGGGAGCCCGGCTGGTGGACATCTTCCGCCGCACGGCGGGTCCAGGCTGGGAATGGTTTGAAAATTCCGTCACCTACGACAACGCCAAGATCCCCCAAGCCCTGCTGGCGACCTACGCTCAGACGCGTCAGCCGGAGTTGAAGCGCGTCGGGCTCGCCTCATTGGAGTTTTTGGTGGCGGGCCAGACGGTTGCCGCAGGCTATTTCCGTCCTATCGGCTGCCACGGTTTTTGGCAGCGCGGCGGCGTTCCGGCCATTTATGATCAACAGCCGTTGGAGGTGCAGGCCACCGTGGCCGCCTGTCTGGAGGCTGAACAGGCCACCGGGGATGTCCGCTGGTGGAATGCCGCCAAAAACATTCATAGCTGGTTCCATGGACGCAATGACCACCGCCTGCCGGTTGCCATTGCAGAAACCGGCGGTTGTTATGACGGCCTGATGGAGCGGGGCTTCAACCTCAACCAGGGGGCTGAGTCCATCCTGGCCTACCTTCAGTCCACCGCGGACATGATCCGGGCCCACCGCCGTCATCGGGTTCCTGTCTCCGCCGGCGGTGTCAAGGTCCAGACTCTGCCCGCGAATGTCAGTCACGGTTCAGCCATTATCAAGCCTGGCCATGCAGCCGCCTGATCCCGGCGGTATTTGCGAACTCAATCACATAGCTAATGGAAGTCCGACGCCTGCCCGTCACCCTTCGTCCCGATGCCAGCCGGGTACTGATCCGTCCGTTCTCCCCTTCGGACGGATCAGCTGCCCAGCCGGGTGCCGCCAGTCCCCGCGGCCTGCGGATTATCAGCCGTGTGCTTTCCCTTTCCGAGGAGGAGGCGCAGCATCACTGGGAAGTGGTGTGCGCGGACTTTGGACAGCGGCATCCCCATATTGAGAGCTATTTTCTCGAACGCTATCGGAAGGTGGCTCATTGGATGCCCACCGATGCCAAAATTACGGAGGTGCGGCAACTGCTGATCGGATCCTACTTCACCCAGGAGTACTCTATCGAAGCCGCTGCCCTCTTCAATCCCAGCGCGGTGGAGGCTCCGGATCAAAGCGGGGTGCCGGAAGGGGCGCTGCGGTTCGTGCTCAGCCTGCGCGCTGTGGGAGAGGGGCACATTTCCTCCATTTGCTTCCGGGGCGGTATTATTACCCCGGATTTCCAGATCGAACTGGGTGAGCCGGCCCGCTGGGTCGTGGAGGCGCGTCGGGATGTGGATGAGTCCTTTGACCGGGCATGGTTCTGCCGCAAGGCGAGGGAAATCGGAGTCGATGCCGATATGGTGGACTGGATAGCATCCCAGTTGACTGAAAAATTCACGGAGACCCAGCTGCGGGAGGCAGTGGGCCATACCTGCAGTCTGCGACGGGACAGCACTTGCCAGGCACAGGGAGAACGGCTGCTCCTTTTAGCCAAGAGTAATTTTTCCGTGCATTTCAGTCCTCAGCAGCGCTATTCCGAGCGGGCGATATTTCCGGCATCCCCCAGTCAGACCAACGGCATTGAGGATGCGCGGTTCGTGAAGTTCACGGAGGACGATGGATCGGTGATGTACTACGCCACCTACACCGCCTACGATGGGCGGGTGATCTTTCCGCAATTGGTGGAGACGGAGGATTTCCTCCATTTCCATTTCCGCACTCTCCAAGGGGGAGCGGTGCAAAACAAGGGCATGGCTCTTTTCCCCCGCCGGATCAAAGGACGTTATGCCATGCTCAGCCGGCAGGACAGTGAGAACATCCGTATCATGTTCTCCGATGACCTGTACACGTGGGAGACATCCGACATTCTGGCCAAACCCACCCAGCCTTGGGAGTTCATCCAGATGGGCAACTGCGGTTCGCCGATCGAAACCGAAAAAGGCTGGCTGGTCCTGACACACGGCGTGGGGGCCATGCGGAAATACTGCATCAGCGCCCTGCTGCTGGACAAGAACGATCCCACCCTGGTGATTGGCCGTCTGAAGGATCCGCTGATCCGGCCGGCACCCGAGGAGCGGGAGGGATATGTGCCAAACGTGGTTTACAGCTGCGGCGGTCTGATTCACCGGGGCCAGCTGTTTCTGCCCTATGCCACCTCCGACTGGTTCACTTCGTTCGCTCTGGTGCCGCTGGACGAACTGCTTGATGCGCTGGTGTGATCTGCAGCACTGATCCGATCCTCATCCGCTGCCTTTTTCAGAAAGACTGCCGAGATGCCATCATGCTGCCGCCGCCTTGTGCTGCACCCGGCTTTCAGGACTCTTTATGAACCCCATTGGATTGAGACGCGGATTCCCAGGCTTTCACCGGTGCCGGTAACCCGTTACCGATGCAGGGCGCGCCGCGTTCCTTTTGGGGAGATGCGGGCAAGCCCTGATTGCAGCTTGATTATCATCGGATTTTCAACCAAGCCACAGCCTTCCTCTTTCACGACCACGCATGTCCCAGGACCTCAACGAATCCATCAAGGAAATGATGGTCACCGAGCTGATGCTTCAGGTGACCGCCACCGAAATTGGCGATGACACGCCCCTCTTTGGCCCGGACGGCCTGGGGCTGGACTCCGTGGATGCCCTGCAGCTCGTGGTGGCACTGGAAAAACACTTTGGCCTCAAGATGAGCGATGGCGAGGCTGCAAAGGGGGTCCTGCACAGTGTGAACACCATCGCGGCGGCTGTCAGGGCGGATGGCAAAGCCTGACGCCCCGCCGCGCTCCGTCCCTGGTGCCATACGGGGACGGCTGCTTTGGTGTCTGAAGGCGGCAGTGACCATCGGACTGCTGGCATGGCTCTTCACCCGGCCGGAAATCCGGCATGGGCTGCACGGTGCCCTGCATCTGCATGCCGGCTGGCTGGCGGCAGGTTTCCTTTCCGCAGGGCTGGGACAGGTCTTTGCCGCGTGGCGCTGGGGCTCCGCTCTCCGGATGGTGGGCCTCCGCCTGCCCATGGCAACGCTTTTCAGACTTACCCTGATCGGCACCGGGGCCGGCTTTCTGTCCATTGGCACGCTGGGCAATGATGCCGTGCGGGTGGCCCTTGCGGCCCGCCGGCTGCCCCGGTCCCGCACCCCGCTGATCGCCTCCATTGGACTGGATCATGTGGCCGCCTTTCCCGGCATGGTGCTGCTGGTGCTGCTGGCCCTGCATTCCCTGCACGGCAGCATCACGGTGGAGTCCGGAGCTGGCTGGGCGCTGCTGGGGGCGCTGGTGGTTTTTTTCGGCGTCGGCCTGTCCCTGCGGAAATTCCGTCCGGACCTGCACGGGAAAGTCCTGCGGTTCGTGCTGGACCGCGCCACCCGCCGCGGGCTGCTGCGGACCTCCCTGATCTCGCTGCCCATGCTGGGTTTCCATTTCGGCACCTTCCTGTGCGCGGCGCGGGCTGCGGGCGTGCGGACTCCGGCGGTGGATTTTTTGGCTGTGGCCGGCGTGGCGGATGCCGCGGCGTCCTTGCCCATCTCCGTGGCCGGCCTCGGCGTCCGGGAAAAAGCCTTTGAAGCCCTGCTGGGACGCTGGCACGGCGTGCCGGCGGCGGATGCCGTGGCGCTTTCGCTGGCCGGTCTGGGACTGGTGATGATCTGGGGAATTGCCGGAGCGCTGTGCCTGCTCAGCGAGCCGGTGCAGGGGAAGTCCAACGATCCGGAGCCATGCGGGACAGGGCAGGGCGCTTCGACGCCGTAACCCTTCGGCCCGTGAGCCATCCGGGTGATGCGCCTGTTCCCACCGCTTTGCCGGATTGAAGATAATGGACAGCCGGCTGCGCGGCTTTCAGGGCGGCATCATCGTGGTGCGATCACAATCAGTGGCGAAGCCAAAAGGCCACCCCACACCAGCGCGCCCACCAGCAGCATCCGGACGCTCAGCTTGGAAGCTGACCAGATCCACCAATCCGCTCCCTTCAGCTGCTCTGCGGCAACAAGGGCAAGCACGATGAAGAAGGCGGTTGCCCCATAGAATCCGAACACCATGGAACTGCCCGCCGTAATGAGGCCAGGCTCGATGCCAAACTTGGACACGAACCGTGCAAGGTGGCGGATGCGGTCGGCAATTTCGGCCCATTGCCAGATGGCGGCCACCAGACATACGAAGGGCATGGGAGTCCAAACACGCATCATTTTCATTGAGCTTGTTCTGTGTGCCAGCTGTATTTTTTCGAATACCAAGGCAGCCGCATTATTTCAATCTCCGCAGAAATCCACGGGGAAATCCATCACCAGACTCACCGCTCCATTCAATGGAGTCCACGCTCCATAACAGCCTCTGAAATGACAGGAAAAAAGCCTGCGAAATGGATTTGGAAAAATTTAAATTTTTAAATCATTCAAAATAAACAAGTTGTGACTTGTTTATTTATTTTGGCACGTCCTGAGCTTTATTCAATCCCGTCACCGAAACCGCCCGCCACGGCGGTCAGGAAATAACAAATCAAAACCGGATCAACACAACATCAACCGCCCGCAAGGGCACCAAAACCATGGCTGAAACACTGACACGCAACGAGATCGAGGAAATCGTGATTGGCAACGCCGCCCGTCATCCTGAATACCGCGAGGCTCTCCTGAAAGACCCGAAAAAGGTCATCGAGACCCAGCTCAATAACAGACTGCCCGAGGGCATGGAGGTGAAGGTGGTGCAGGAGACCGGCGACACCATCTACCTGCGCCTGCCCCACGTGATCACCGAGGGCTCCGAGCTCTCCGACTCCGACCTCGAGCAGGTCGCCGGCGGCAAGGATGATTCCGACAGCGGCAACACCACCTACACCTGCAACAATGCCACCGGCGGCTTCAACACCCGCAACGAGTTCAGCAGCGAGGTCTCCCTGATCTAATCATCGCTCCCCCTTCAAAAAAACCCAGTCCAAGC
>JAQGPJ010000090.1 GCA_028293125.1 Verrucomicrobiales bacterium
CATGAGGGAAATCATAAACGCCATCCTGTATGTCTGCAAAACCGGTTGCCAGTGGAGGCATCTTCCCGTGAATTTTGCGCCGTGGCAGACTGTTTACGACCATTTCCGGCGGCTCCGGCTGAGAGGAGTGTGGGAGAATATGATGCTGCGGCTCAACCGGAAAGTCCGGGAAAAAAGTGGCCGGAATCCCGGTCCCTCCTATCTCATCATCGATTCGCAGAGCGTCAAAAGCGCGGCTGAGGGCCCGGAGCGCGGCTTTCACGGAGGCAAAAAGGTCAAAGGCCGCAGCAGACAGATTGCCGTGGACACCCAGGGATTGATTTGGGCGGTGCATATCCATGCCGCCAACAAATCGGACACCATGGAGGGCTGCGCGCTGGCGGACCTTGCCCTGGAGAATGCCCCCTCCACGGAGGCATGGTGCGCGGATGCGGGATACCGGGGCACTTTTGAGAATTATGTCAGCAGGGAGCGCGGCCTGCCCGTTCACATCAGTGAGCGCATCCAGGATGGATTCGCGGTGCTGCCCCGGCGGTGGGTGGTGGAGCGCACCTTCGCCTGGGGCAACGGCCAGCGCCGCCTGAGCAAGGATTATGAAAAGAGCACCCTCTGTTCGGAAGCCATGATCCACATCTCCGCCATTGCCCGCAACCTTAGGGCTCCCGCCGCTTAACCAAACAGCTTCTTAGGATCAATCATGACTTCCTTGGCCAGGGCGCGGAAACGGGCCACTGCTTTATAGTTGGGATCCTTCAACCCGTTCGCCCACTCCTCAAATGCCATCCGGTCCTTGCCCAGAAGCGCATCCGCGATCTCCACCACCACCCATTTCTGATCCTCCTTGCCAAGCGTCAGTTCCGCCGTCGCCGCCAAAGGATCCTTTTCCGCCATGAATGACAGCACTTCCGTTTCAGCCGCATCATTCCTCAGCTCCCTGGCGTATGCGAGAGCCGCGCGGGCATCCCCCTGCATAACCGTCCGCACAATTGCCTGCCCCGCATCACTGCTCGCCGGCCTCTCCAAACGATTCAGAGCCGCTTTCGCGGCCGGCAAATCCACTTTGGCGAGTTCCTGAACTATCGAAGCCATCACATCCCCATTACTGCGGAGCTTCACTTGGCTGGCGGCAAAGTCCAAAGCTGCTTTGGGATCCAGCATTCCCCAACGGACCGCCAATGATGGCATGATTTCCCAATTCAGATCCTCCACCGGTAGAAGCGCCTCCATCACAGGACCGATCTCCTTGACGGAAAGTTGCGCTGCATCAAGGATCAGCCTCATGCGCGCCGCGCCGCCAACCTCAGTTCTGTCCCGGAACTTGGCCGCCAGCATCTCCACCCGTTCCCGACTGGGCTTTCTGTCCGGCTCCCTGGTCCTGGCCCCATGGTCTGAATCCGTCTGCCCGCTGTCATACCCCGCTCCGGAGCCGCCTGGCACCGCCGCATCCTGAACCCGGCCATACACTGTCCCCACTGCACTATTCCTCCACCACGGCGGGCGTCCGATGGCACAGCCCGCCGCCACGCCCAAAAGCACAAGGCCTGCGGATTTCAGAGCGGACCGGTTCATGCCTCGATGGAAAGGCGGGCCGGGGCAAAAGCAAGGGAGCCGGCCCGCGGAGTCCTGCCGGTGATTCCGTGATCCGGCATTATAATGCCTTCCATGGACGGGCCCGGAACAAGGATATCCGGCAACGCCCTCCCATGGTGGCACAGTCTCCTGTATTCAACAGGCATCCTGTTGCTGGTGTGCGGCATGCCGGGCGCGGCTTTTATCCCGTCTGCTCTCAGGGCCGGCGGGTCCGTCTCCCTGAGCCCCGGGGAGGCGGTTCTGTTCAGCCTTTGCATGATTGGCGCGGTGGTCCTGACCGCCGCTGTTCTGCTCCTGATGGCCGGATGGTTCACCAGGCGCCGAAGCCCATCACCTCCCGCCGGCGGCCGCGGCGGCATCCCCGTTCCCGCATGATGTTCAGGAGGGCCCGGCGGTTTGCGGCGGTTCCCTCGCGCGGAACCGGATGGAATGCCCCGCCGCCCGGCCGGAGCAGCCACGCTTCATTGCCCGACCGTGCCCAACTCCCGAATTTCCGTTCCCGCTCATGGATGGCAGCGGGCTCCGGAAGGCTTTGAGGGGTCCGTGCCAGCAGTGCCGGCTTCGCGCCGGTGATCCGCCTTCACCCCCTTTCTGAACTCCGGCAGGCGCTCCTCCACCCGCTCCTGCCGTCCACACTGGGCTTCGGCCTTACGGAGCGCCCGGAGCATCCCAGGAGCCGGATAAACGTCGGAGGAGGCCACCGGCAAAGCGCAGGCGCTCCGGGCCCATTCCCCGTGGTAAACGGCCTTGTGGGCCCCAATCCTCACAGCTTCCCATTTAATTTTGGGACCCCTTCCGGCATGGGGGGATGTGATACAGGGGGAACAAATATGCAGGGGGGGGCGCGTATGGGAGGTTGCAGCCATGGATCCGGAGTGCGGAGCCGCTTCCCTAGCAATTCAGGTCATCGCCACCCCCGAAAAGTTGTCCTGGAGAAAGGATCGTCCTGATTCACCCCGCGGGCGCGCCGCCGGCAGCCGGAGGCAGCATCAAAGCCTTTGCAGCCATTCAGGCTCCTCCAGCCGGCTCCTCCCGCACAAGCCAAACCATCACCTGATCTCCCCCCGCTCATTTTCGTTGCGCCAAATGAGGGAGGGTGTGCAGGGAGTGGATGCGGAGCAGCCATGACAGAAAAAGGGGCTCCGTTTCCAGAGCCCCCTGCGAAGGATTACCGTCAATGAGGATATCTACCGGCGACGGCGACGGAGCAGGAGGCCCATGCCGGAGGCACCCAGCAGGGCCACAGTTGAAGTCTCAGGCACTGTGGTGATGAAGAGGTCATCGATCAGCACGGTTTCGTTGGCTCCGCCCACCCGGGCCGAGATGTTGAAGGTATGATTGTCGCTGGGCGTGAAGCTGGTGGCAACATTGGAGAAATTCGCGTCAGTGAGCAGTCCGGTTGTGTGGAAGGAGGCACCGTCCAGAGGATCCCAACTCAAGATCACCAAGCCGGACACAACACCGCCATCGTTGAGGATGGGCCCGTTGGTGAAGGCCAGCTGTCCAACATCCGCCCCGAGGTGGTTGCCCGAAATGTTCACACCCTGTTCGGCGTCAAAATTCATCCATGTGTCGACCTCAAAAGAGAGATTTTCCGGAGCATCGGCTCCGCCCATCCCCTCTTCTGCAGCACCAAGCGCGCCCACAACGGCGCTACCGTAGTTAAAGGAAAGGCCATCGGCAGGAGGATTACCCCCGGCAGCGTCAATAAAGGTGAGACGGAAGACTGCCGACCACCCCAACGAGGAACCGGAGATGGCAGGGATTGAAAAACTATTGGTGCCGCCGCCGCTGCCCAGGGTGGTGAGCTGAAGCTGACCTCCCTGCACGCTGGGGGCGGTGGTGCCGCCACCGGTGGCCAGCACCGAGCCATCTCCGAGGTTGGTGGTTCCGTCAGGAAAACTGAAGCTCTGGTAATAGGTCGCAGCGCTGGCGGTGCCGCCAAACGCGAGCAGGACAATGGCATGAAAGAACAAAGGTCTCATGTGGATGGAATGGTTGGAGTCCAACAGGGGGAAAAGCAGCGCCCGGAGGATAAAAAGCGCCACAGCGGCGGATCAACCACACGAATGCTCAAAAAATCGGGTCCCGTCAATGATAAATTAATGGTGATTGATCAGCGGGCCACAGCCTGCGGCATGGGGCGGCCCCTGATCATGCCGGCAAGGGCGCTGGACACCTGATGACCGCGCAGGGCAAGGGTGGCGGTGATGCTTTTCATGACCTCACAGGCTCATGCTCCGTGTTCATTCTTCGAGCAGTGGGACACCTTAAGACTCTCCCGAGCGTGCGACCCCGTCGCGTTTGCGCGGAGCGGTTGCAGGATTTTTGCCACATGTGGGAGGCGGGCGGTCATTGACCCGAAACAGGACGCAGGTACAGTATCACATGGATAAAACTTCAACCGAATTACCCGCGGGAATGGTTAAAAGGTCGAAATTTGGCGTCAGTGAACGCCGTTTGGCTGCGGTGATGGGGAAGATGTTC
>JAQGPJ010000114.1 GCA_028293125.1 Verrucomicrobiales bacterium
CGATGATGATCGAACGCGGCCGGGAACTGTTCCCGGATGTCGACCTGCGCGTGCTCAGCGCCGCCGATCTGTCCGACTTCGCCGACGCGTCGTTCGACGTCGTCCTGTTCATCGCCAACGGCCTGGACAGCATGTCGCCCGAGGCGCACGCCGCGTGCTTGCGCGAGTCGGCTCGCGTGCTGCGCCCGGGCGGAACGTTCCTCATCGCGCGACACAACGCGCGGGGTGTCGCGTCGTCGATGGACCCGAGCATGGTCCCGGAAGGCCGGCAGAGCCTGCGCTCCGGGCTGCGCATGTCCGTCGCCACCGCCTGGCGCAAGCGCCGCATCATCGCCACCCGCGCGTTCTGGTCGGGTGCGGGGCTGATCGACGATCCGCCGTTCGTGTTCCGGGTCGCGTCGCGACGCGCGACGAGCGCCGACGTCGTCCCCTACGGCTTCGAGTGCGTCGACACGGTCAGCTGCCTCCATCCGCGTCGGTCGGTGTCACTGAACACCGCCTGGTACTTCTACGCGTTCCGGCGGCTCTAGACCACTGCCGCCGCTCCTGCGCTCGCGCCAGTCGGCGTGGCGCTGCCGCGCGTGGCGCACCGCCAGACCACCGACAACGGTCACACGACGCGGCCCGCGCAGCGGTAGGCGCCAGCTCGTGATCGTCTCCTGACGGTCGGTCATGCGGCGCTTGTGCTCCTGGTCGCCTGGGCCGAGGGTCAAGGAGGTCGCGCCCCGGGCGAACGCGAGCTCGATGCACACGGCCTTGCCGACGAAGTCGAGCGGCTCGCCGCGCAACTCCGGGTCGAACCCGCCGAGCCAGCCGAGGTGATGGCCGCCGGCGTTGAACCACACATGGGAGCCGACGATCCGGTCGTCGGTCTCCAGCGACAGGACGAACATCCGGCCTTGGCGCAGCAGGCGCGGGCCGGCCTCCGCGAGCGTCCGCTCCAGAGCCGGCTGCATCGGTCGGGACCCGCCGCGGTCGGCCCAGCGCGCCCGGTGCAGGCGGCTGAAGGCCTCCAGATCGCGCGGTAGCTCGTCGGTGTTCGCCGTGACCCGTGTGCGGATGCTCAGCGACTGCAGGCGTCGGTGGTGGCGGCGCAACTGGCTGCGAAAGCGCGCGCTCCGCGCGGCGAGCCACGCGTCGTACCCGCCCGGTTGCGCATCGATCAGCCACTCGGTCGTGACGGACTCGCGCTTGATCAGCCGGCGCATCGCTCCCGGCCACCGCTCGGCCATCAGCGCAGCCCATGGGTGCCGATCGGGCATGCCGTTCAAGACCAGGCGGTCGGCCGATGGACGGACGCGGGCCAGCGCGGCCGTCGCGCATTCGGCGACGTCCGCTTCGCGTCCAGGGATCGACGGCGGCGCGTTGCCAACCGTGACGTTCGCGCCCATGATGTGCAGTTCGCGCGTGGCATACGGGCCCTGGCGTTCGACCAGCGGCACGATCCCGACGATCTCGCTCCCATCGCGCACCACGGCGACGCGGACGGGCTCCCCATAGGCGCGGGCGACCGCGAGGTTCCACGTCCCCGTCGACGTCGGCAGAGCCGAGGCTTCGGCGAGCTCGTCCCACCCGGGCACGAGCGCCTCGAGCGCAGCCACCTCGTCGATGACTGCTGCTGAAAGCGCCATTGCTTGCGCAGGGTCGCAGAGCCGGCCGACAGACGATCGGGGAGATTCGCGCGCCGCCGCGCGGTGAGGATTTCACCGACGCATCGGCGTGCACGGCCCTAGGGTCGCGTCGGATGTCCGTGGACCCGTCAACCGGCGACGCGCCCGCGACCCTCTGCTTGTTCGTCGAAGGCGACGCTGTCGGCGGTACAGAGCTGGCGATGGTGTCGCTGCTGCGCTCGCTGGACACAACCCGGTTGCGTCCGGTTCTGCTCCACCACGGTGCGCCCGAGTTGACCGGCGTCGTGGCCGAGCTCGCTGCGATGGGCGTCGAGGACGTCGTCGTCACGGCACTGCCGGAAGGCCTGCACGGCTCCACCGCGATCCCGGCCCTTGTGCGCACGCTGCGCGCGATCCGCCCCCAGATCTTCCACGCGCGCCTGACCAGCCCCAGCGGCTGCAAGTTCGCGCTTGCCGGGGCGATCGCCGCGCGAGTCCCCACGGTGGTGGCGTCTGTCCACGCCTTCCCGCCGGGCGACATGACCCGCTCGGCACTCACGCAACGGCGGCTGCTCGCCCACGGAGTCCACCGCTACGCCGTCCCGTCCGCCCACGCGGGTCGGATGCTCAGCGCACTGATTCCCTCCACCAGCGGTCGCACGACCGTCATCCACAACGGCGTGGAGCTCGAGCGCTTCACATCCGCGGCGGATCCGTTGCTGCGCCGGCGATTCACGGCCGACGGGCGCCGGTCTGCCATCCTCGTGCCTGCCCGGCTGGACGACCGCAAGGGGCATCGATTCCTCTTTGAGGCCGCCCGCGATCTGCCTGATGTGCAGCTCGTCGTCGCCGGATCGGGCTCACATCAAGACGAGTTGGAGCGCTTGGCCGGCGCGCTCGGCATCGCCGACCGCGTCGACTTCCTCGGCTTTCGAGACGACATGCCGCAGCTGTACGCCGCGAGTGATGTCGTGGTGCTCCCGACGCTCAACGAGGCTTTCGGCAATGTCGTCCTCGAGGGTCTGGCGGCGACGCGCCCGGTGATCGTGACCCGGGTCGGCGGGCCGGAGGAGATCGTCGTCGACGGTCAGTCGGGCCTCTTGGTCCCACCGGCCGACGCAGCCGCGCTCCGATCGGCGCTGCAGACGCTTCAGGAAGATCCAGCGTACGCGCGTCAGCTCGCCGCGGGTGGGCGGCGCCGCGTCGAGGAGCACTTCTCGGTGCAGCGGTCGGCGGAGCGCT
>JAQGPJ010000004.1 GCA_028293125.1 Verrucomicrobiales bacterium
CTCGCGCAGGTCAAGGGAAAGGGTCTTCAAAGTCTTCATTGGACAAATTTAACCCGATTCCGGATCAAGACCACAAAAATTATGGAAATGCTCTAATTCCGAAAATGCCCGCCGCCGCTGCGGGGCAGGATTCACAAAATCCGCAGGCGTGGGATTCCGGTTTCCAGACACGCACAAAATAACACACAGCACACAGTCACATACACCGATTTTTCCGTTAGTCCGGGGACGGTGACCGTTTGGGGAAGGGTGGCTGTCGGTGGGCCCCCACACTGTTCCCGCAATCGGAGCCGGGCCTGGGGAGGAGGACTCCCCAGGCTGTTCCCGTTTCCGGAATGCTCTGGATCCGGAAAAACAGCTATGACATTGGAGGAAATGCTCTGGTTTTTGAAGCATGAAACAGTCACTCCCCAAGGTGCCTTAGTATAGCTTCAGCTTCACATTCCAGAAAATTGAAAATCTTCAAGGCAGTGGCACTGGGCAGGATAACCCGGGATGGCAGTTTTCCCCGGCTGCTATAAAAAACCCGGATGGCACCGGCTTTTCAGCCTCACCATCCGGGTCATTACGAAAAAACAGGTTCCTTCTCCGGTCAGATCCCCTTCCCGGACGGTCCGCGGCGGAGCAGGCGGAGCTGGTCGAGGCTCAGCACGGGCTCCCCAAGGAGCGGTTTGAGGGTGGCGATCTGGCCTTCGAGGCGCTCGGTCTCCGCAGCGCGCAGGCTGGTGGGCGGCAGGCGCTTCAGGCGGGCGATGTCGGCGTTCAGCATGGCCTCCATCTGATAGGAGGCTTTGCCGGAGAGCTCGCGCATTTTGATCTCCGCGCGCTGGGTCAGACTGCGCATCATGCTGGGGATGATGTTGTAGAGCGGACGGGCGTTGTTGCGCAGCCACTCGCGGCGGCCGTTGCGGACCACTTTGTTGACCACCTCGCTGGTGTACTCGCCGCTCATGTCCTCGAAGTCGTGGCTGATGACCACACGCACGGGAGTCGGCGGCATGTGGCGGGAGGTCTGGAGCGAGGGATCGCCGGGCACCGGGGAGGCGAGGAAAATCCCTTCCAGAAGCACGATCTGCGCGCGCTCGTCCTCCCAGACCACATAGGCGGTGTTGCCGATGGCGGTGGACAGCAGGCGGTCGGTGGCGCGGAAAACCAGCGGATGGTCCCACGTCAGGAAATCCGCGTCCTCGCGCACCATGGCGGTCACGCGGCTGTAGCACAGGCCCATGCCGTTCTGCGGGATTTCCTCTAGGCGGAAAGTGGCCTCCGGATTGGGCTTCACCACCACGGTGCGGCCGGTCTTGGTTTCCACCAGGATGCCCAGCTGCTCCAGCGTGCGGTTCATGTAGATATCCAGCGAGTCGTCCTCGTCCGCCGTTTTCATGCGGGCCGCAGCCTGATCCGCGCCATTTTTCCGGCAGGACACGGCCTCCAGGAAGCGGTCGCGGTGCTTGTCGATCTTGCGCAGGTGGGACTCGTGGGAGCTGGCGGATTTTTTGATCAGGGCTTTCAGCTCCTCGTCCAGCTTGGGATTGTGCTTCACGCCGATGCGTTTGGCGATGTCGTGGACCGGTTTGGCGAACTCCGCGGAGGTCTCCGCCTGGGCGGGAGTCCACATTTCAAACGCGTGCACTCCCTCGTGCAGCCAGTGGGCCGTCATTTCCTGGGGTGTGTCCCCAAACACCGGGACCACCACTTTGAGCGTGCCAGAACGGCAGGAGTTCTCCGCCACGAACAGGCGCTCCGAAGCCTCCTCCAAGGTCAGCGGCGTGTCCCATAGAACCACGAGATCCATGCCGGGGAAGCTGCGCCCCACCCAGTCCTCGGCACCGACGACCACCACGCAGGGGGCCACATCGTCACTGCCGCGGACATCCGGACCCACCAGCTCCACGATTCCCTGAACTTTTTTGCTCAGCAGCTTCTCCACCGCGATGGCGCGGCCGCGGCTGGAGCACAGTACCAGCGCGGTGGGGGGAACCACCGGGGCCGGAGCCTCCTCGCCGGGTGCAGGGGGTGCGGGCGGGACCGGATTCACCAGACCGGCCAGCCAGACGGACAGCGGGGCATCCACCGCGGACGGCACGGCTTTTGCTTTCCCCTTGGTGGCTTCGGCTGGTTTTCCGTGATGTTTGAACTCCTCCTTCAGCCCTTCCCGCACTTCGGGTTTAAGGGAATCAATCTGCTCCAGCGTGATCTCCCGCACGGGGATGCCGGTGGCCTGCTGGCGCGTGCAGCGGAAAACATAGCGGCCCTGCTCCTGGCCATCCAGCAGGTAATCCACGATCTGGTCGCGGGCCTCCTCACGGCCCTCCTTCCAGGCTTTCAGCTGCTCCTTCAGCTTCGGCTCCTCCTTGGTGCACAGCGGCTTGACCAGCGCGTCGGCCTCGCGGTCCCACGCGGTCACGGACAGCAGCTTGGTCACGGCAGCCTCCACCGCCTCCAACTCCTTGCGGTGGGAGGAAACTTTTCTCGGGGTGGCGAAACCCTCGGGGTCGATCAGGTGCAGCCGGCCAAAGTGGCTCCTGGCGTCCTGCTCCGGTCCGGAATCGCTCAGAATCAGCAGGCTTTTGGTGGCTGCCGCCAAGGGCTCCACCGCCGTCCACGCGGCGTTGCCGCCCTCCTCCGTCCACTCCAGGCTTTCGCCGCCGGCCACCACCACCACATCCCAGCCCGCCTCGGCGGCCGCCGCCGAGCGTTTGCCGCGTCCGCCCGCCAGGTCCTCCAGGGTGCAGGATTCCCAAACCTCCTCATCGGGAGCGCCAAAGGGATTGGCCACAGATGCCTCCTCCGTTGTTTTTTTGGCAGTCTTCTTCGCGGGTTTGGCCCCGGCGAAGTCCTCCGCCGAAAGGCGCGTGAAAATCTGACCGAACCGGCGGCGGAGCTCCAGCTCCACCTTCTCCAGCAGGGCCTCCGGAGCCAGCAGCAGCACGCGGTCGGCGTTTCCGAACGTCCGCAGACGCTGGAGGATCAGACCGGCCTCCACCGTTTTGCCCATGCCGGGCTCATCGGCCAGCAGCACGCGGGGATGCGCTTGGCGCACCGCCTGCACCGCCACGTAAAGCTGATGCGGACGCGGGTTGTAGCGTCCACTGAAAAAACCGCGCAGGGGAGCCCGCAGCGTTTTGAACCGGCGGTAAAGGGCGCGGTGGCGCAGGTTGTAAACCGGCTTCTCGTCCACCTGGGCGTTCAGCAGGCGGTCAAAAGGCTTACTGAAGGTCAGGGAGTCCGAAAGGCGGCTCTCCTCAATCTTTTTCCCTTTGTTGATGTAGGTCACCAGTCCGTCCTTGTCGATCAGGTCCTCGACCGTGAACTCCTTGCCCTCCTGCGTTTTCAGCACGTCACCGACGGAGAAGCTCACGCGGGTCAGCGGCGGATTCTCAATGGTGTAAACCCGTGTGGTTTCGCTGGATGGAAAGACAATGTTCACCCGGTCGGGCTCGACCTTCAGCACCAGACCCAGGCCCAATTCCGGTTCGGTCTGGCTTAACCAGCGCTGCCCTGCTACAAATCTGTTCACTGCCATTTCCGCGTTGATGGGATTAATTGAAAGGGGACAGCTATAAGGACGCCGGGAACGGGGTCAAGTAATTCCCGTTGAACCGGCCGTATTATTCGGCCAACTCCTCCGTTTGGTACGGACCGCAGTGTCCGCTGTTTTTGCCGGAACGCGCCGTATTTTTTATGGCATATGCCGATTTCCCCGGCTTGGAGCCCTGATTTCGCGGTTTTTACAGGATTGGAGGGCAGAAAAGCACTGACAAACTGTCAGACCGCTCCCTCGGGAGTCGTTTCCACCAAATCGATGCGGCTGGACAGCAGGGTGTCCCCGTCGAAATCAAACCAGCCCTCAAACCACCGTCCCGCCAGGAAATGGTGGAACCAGTATTGGTCATCCGCCCACATCTCCTCAAAGGGAATGCGGTCCGCGGGTGTCCACAGCGGGGCCGCCTCCGCGGTTTCCTGCGGCTCTCCCGTGCAGCCGTCGGCGCGGAAGACGTGGACATACAGGCTCATGCCGTCCACAAACTGAAACCCCAGCCGGCCCGCCTCCCGGACGCCAGAGGGCTGGATGCCCAGTTCCTCCTCGGTTTCCCGCAGCGCCCCCTCCAGCGGGGTCTCCCCCGCCTCCACCTTGCCGCCCGGACCGTTGATTTTGCCGGCTCCCAGGCCGCGCTTTTTCCGGATCAGGAGCACCTGTCCGTCCTTCACTACAAAAAGCAGGGTCGCCACCACCGCCGCCCTCCAGGAGGACCAGTCGGTGGGGCGGAATTCGGGAGAGGAGTCAGTCACAGCTCGTGGCAGTGGGCCAAATTCCACGCCATGGCAACCCCTCAATCCTTTTATCCGGCCCGGTGACCGGCGGCGCGGCTCACTTCTGCCGTTTGAAGATCACCTCATGCAGGCGGGAATCATCGGGTTTTCCATCGTCGCCGACACCCATGAGGTTCACGGTCATGGTGTCGGCATCGGTCTTGATGTGCTCGGTGGCGAATTTCCGCTCCGTGCCGTCCGCCTGCACGGATTTCATGATCAGGGTGGGATGGCCGTTGTGCTCGGTCCAGTGGCCCGTGGAGACGCCGCCCTTGTTGTCGGCGGAGCCGTAAACCACCTCGTCCTCCGTGCCGGGCTTGCGGATGATCATGCCCTCGCTCTCGCGGTCCCCCATTTTGAAAGTGAAGGCCACGGCGTGTTTGTCGAGCCGCCAAGTGTAGGAAATCTGCGCCGATCCGTCCTCGCTGGCCCATTTGCCGATCATCCACTCACTTCCGGCCTCCTTGGTCAGTTCCTCCAGAGTTTTGGCCTGAAGGAGAGCGGGACCAGCGGCGGAGGAAAGCAAAATGGCACCGGCGGAGAAAAGGGCGGCAAATTTCATAGTGCCTCCACTGATGCCAGGAGTGCTCCCCGAAGGCAATCTTTTCCAATATCCGCATTCATGTCTTCATCATCTTTCATCCGGGCACCCCTGCCCTTCCGGCTTGCCAGCCGGCCACCTTTCGCCCAATGGTCCCCGTTTTATGAGCAAACCGGTCGTCTTATTGTTTTCAGGTCAGGGAGCCCAGGTCGTGGGCATGGGCAAGGATCTTGCGGCAGTGTCCACGGGAGCCCGTGAACTGCTGGAGCGCGCGGATGCGGCTCTGGATTTTTCCCTGACCTCCGTCATGTTCGACGGACCGGCGGAGGAGCTGACCCGCACCAGCCGCTGCCAGCCCGCGCTGTATGTCCACGGCCTTGCCTGCCTGGCGGCCCTGAAGGAGCGGGTGCCGGGCCTCAATGTAGTGGCCGCTGCCGGCCTCTCGCTGGGGGAATTCACGGCCCACGCCGCCGCCGGCACATTCGGTTTTGAGGAGGGGCTGCGCCTAGTGGCGCGCCGCGGGCTGTTTATGGAGGAGGCCTGCGAAGCCACTCAGGGCAGCATGATCGCCATGCTCGGCGGCGAGGAGGAGGCCATCCGCCAGCTGGCGCAGGACTGCGATGTGGATATGGCCAATTTCAACACCCCGGGTCAGATCGTGCTCAGCGGGGCGAAGGAGAACATCGTCCGCACCGCCGCCGTGGCCAGGGAGCGCGGCCTGCGCGGCAAGGAGCTGCCGGTCGCCGGGGCCTACCACTCCCGGCTGATGATCTCCGCCCAGGCCAAGCTGGCGGCGGAACTGCCCTCGGTGCCGCTGGCCACCCCCGCCTTCCCGGTAGTCTGCAATCTGGAGGCGCGTCCCGTCTCCGAAGCGGACGATATCCGCCGCACCCTGGAGTGCCAAGTCACGCGCTCCGTGCGCTGGGCGCAGAGCATGGAATGGCTGCTGCAGCAGGGATACGAGCGCTTTCTGGAACTCGGACCCGGCGGACAATTGGCGGCCATGTTGGGCCGCATCCGCAAGGGAACCGCCGTTCACTCCGTTTCCGATCCTGCATCGCTGGAAAGCGCCCTTGCCTTCCTGTCCGACACTCCAACTTGATTTCCCGCCATGAAACGCCCGCTCCCGCCGCTGCTCCTTCTGATCTTACTGGGGACTGCGGGCGCGCAGGAGTGGACCCGCTTTCACGGGCCGGACGGACGCGGCGTCAGCGGCGCCAAAGAGTCGGCATTCCCCGCCACCTTCGGAGAAAAGGACTGGGGGTGGAAAAAGGAGCTGCCGGGCTCCGGCATTTCCTCCCCGGTTTTGTGGGGCAGCCGGCTGTTTCTGACCTGCGAGGGCCCGGAGAGCGGCGAGCGCTTCGTCCTCGCTCTGGATGCTGCCACAGGCAAGGAGCTGTGGCGGGTGGCGGACACTTTCACGGTCTATGGCAAGCATCAGTTCAACAGCTTCGCCAGCAGCACCCCGTGCGTGGATGCCGATCACGTGTATCTGGCCTGGAGCTCCGGCGGCACCATGAAGGTGCTGGCCCTGACCCATGAGGGCAAACCGGCCTGGAACAAGGATCTGGGAGCGTATCAGGAGGACCACGGCAGCGGAGCCTCCCCGGTTCTGGCCGGCGGGGTGCTGGTGGTGGTGAAGGACCATGTGGGTCCCGACAGCTTCATCGCCGGACTGAAACCCTCCGACGGCTCGATTGTCTGGAAGCATGAGCGCCAAAGCACGCGCACCCCCTTCGCGACCCCGTCAGTCATCCGCCGCCCGGACGGCGCGGAGACCGTGCTCCTTCCCGGCAATCCCAAAGCTCTGACCTGCCTGAACGCCGCCGACGGCAAACTGCTGTGGGAAGTGGAGAACCCCAGCCCCGGCGACCGTCCCGTGGCCTCCCCCGTCGTCGCCGGCAATATTTGCTACATGAGCGTCGGCCAGGGCGGCATCGGCAAATCCTGCGTGGCGGTGGATGTGACCGCCGCCAAACCGGGCATCGTCTGGCAGGTGCGCAAAGGCATTCCCTATGTGCCCACCGCCGTGGGCGACGGAAAGCTCCTTTATCTGCTGGGTGACGGCGGCATTCTGACCTGCGTGAAGGCAGAGGACGGTTCGGTGATCTACACGGAGCGTGTTTTCTCCGACAAGGCCTACAGTTCCCCCGTGCTGGCCGGAGGCAAACTATACTGCGTGGGCCGCAGTGGCAAGGTGGCAGTCGTGCAGGCTGGTGAAACCTTCAAAAAGCTGGGCGGGGCCGATCTCGGCGAGGACACCGACTCCACCCCCGCCATCGCCAATGGCCGGCTTTTCTTCCGCACCCGCACCCACCTGATGTGCCTGCCGGCGGAGGTGGCGCGTCCCTGAGCGGGGCAAACAGCGACGGTGGGCATGGAGGCGGCGGAGAATGTTTCCCCCTTATGCCCGCATTCCCCGATGATCCGCCCTGTCCCGCCCTGACCTTCCTTTACAAAAAACAGAGCACGCCTCCTGAGAAGCGTGCTCTGTGAATTGGTTTGCCGTTCCTGACCTCCAGCCATCAAATGACCGGGAGGCCTGACAGGGAAATCAGGGCAGCGGGAAGCGCAGATTCAGTTCCGCCGCCCATTTGCGGGTGGATTCCAGCACGGCGTGGTCGCCGAGGTTGGAGAGCACTTTATGAATGGCGTCCGCGATCTGGACCATTTCCGTCTCCTTCATGCCGCGGGTGGTGACTGCCGGGGTGCCGATACGGATGCCGCTGGGACGGAAGGGGCTGGCGGTGTCGAAGGGGATGCTGTTTTTGTTCACGGTGATGCCGGCCTCGTCGAGGGTCTCCTGCACGGTTTTGCCGTCCAGTCCCTGCGGGCGCAGATCGATGAGCATCACGTGATTGTCCGTGCCGCCGGAGGCCACACGGTAGCCGTTCTCCACCATGCGGGCCGCCAGCGCCTGGGCGTTTTTGACGATCTGCTCCTGGTATTCCCGGAAGCCGGGCTGCAGGGCCTCGTGGAAGCACACGGCCTTGGCGGCGATGACGTGCATGAGCGGACCGCCCTGGACGCCGGGGAACACCTGAGCGTCGATTTTTTTGGCGTGCTCCGCCCGGCAGAGAATGATGCCGCCACGGGGACCGCGCAGGCTCTTGTGGGTGGTGCTGGTGACAAAGTCGGCGTGCGGCACCGGACTGGGATGCACCCCGGCGGCGACCAGACCGGCGATGTGCGCCATGTCCACGAACAGCAGCGCGCCCACGCTTTTGGCGATCTCCGCCATGCGGGGGAAGTCGATGATGCGGGGGTAGGCGCTGGCTCCGGCGGTGATCATTTTGGGCTTCACCTCCAACGCCATGCGGGCCAGCTCATCGTAGTCGATGCGGCCGTCCCTTTCGCTGACACCGTAGTGGGTGACATCATAGAACTTGCCCGAGAAATTGGCGGGATGCCCGTGGGTCAGGTGACCGCCGTGGGCGAGGTTCATGGTCAGGATTTTGTCACCGGGCTCCAGGAACGCGAAATAAACAGCGGCATTGGCCTGGCTGCCGGAGTGCGGCTGCACATTGGCGTGGTCGGCCCCGAAGATTTTCTTCACCCGGTCGATGGCCAGTTGCTCCACCTGATCCACGTTCTCACAGCCGCCGTACCAGCGTTTGCCGGGGTATCCCTCGGCGTACTTGTTGGTCAGACAGCTGCCCTGGGCCTCCTGCACCGCGCGGCTGGCGAAGTTTTCGCTGGCAATAAGCTCGATGAAGTTCTGCTGGCGGACCTGCTCGCGGATGATGCAGGCGGAAATCTCCGGATCCGTCTGCGCCAGGCCGGCATTCATCTTGTCCACCCGCGCCTCATGGCGCCCGCTCTCGAACTGCGTGGCCAGGAAGGTGTCCGCCATCTCGGCCGCCTTGGCGGGATCCACGTTGCCGGCGAAGACCATGACGTTGGCGTCATTGTGCTTCCGGGTCAGGGCGGCGGCCTCCGTGTCCTGCAGCAGCGCGGCCATGATGCCTTTGTGGCGGTTGGCGGCGATGCTCATGCCGATGCCGGTGGTGCAGACCAGCAGGCCGGCATCGTAATGGCCATGCAACACTCCCTGGCAGACCGGCGTGGAGTAATCCGGGTAATCCACCCGGGAGCTGTCCCGCGTGCCGATATCCTCCACGGTGTGCCCTTTGGCGCGCAGGGCTTTGACCAGAGCGTCCTTGAGACCCAGACCTCCATGATCCGCGCCGGCGATGATCTTTTTGAGGCCCGTCGCGGAGGGGGCGGGCGGGGAGGAGGCGGGTGCCGGAGCGGCTTCGGCGGCGGAGGGTGGGGTCATATCGTTGGTTGAGGTTGGGGAGGAAGGGGCGGCGGGGGTTGCGGTGTCGGTGTCCGGATCCTTCCAGGTGGTTTCGATAAAAGCGTGCACCGTCGGCAGAGCGCGGCGGAAGGTGGCCAAGGTCTTTTCATAGGCCCCCAGCCCATAGCCGATGGGGTCGGGCACATCCCGGCCCATCAGGTCGTCATCCGGACAAAACTCGCAGACGAGGTAGGTTTTGGCCGCGGCCTTCGGAAAGAGGGCCTCCAGATGCTCGCGGTGGCCTGCGGTCATCACAAAGATGTGCGTGGCCTCGTTCACCAAGCTGCGGGTCAGCGGCTGGCTCCGGAAGCGGGAAAAGTCGATACCCTCGCGGGTGCGCAGCACCTCCAGAGTGTGCTGGCTGGCCCGCTGTCCGTGGGCGGCGCTGATGCCGGCGCTCTGGATATCGTAATCCGGGGCATTTTTGACCATGGCACGGAAAAGCGCTTCAGCCATGGGGCTGCGGCAGACATTTCCAGTGCAGACAAAGAGAACGTTTTTCAAGGCGACGGATGCCGCAGGCAGGTTTCCCCGGCCGGACTCCCGGTCAGAGCCCACGGAAGTGGAATGGGGCGCAGATTGTCGGTGGTGTCAAGCCCGCGGGAGGTGCTGGAATGCCGGAAATAACATCATTTTCAACCCCATGGGGAACAGTCCGCAAACCGGCGGATTCCAGCCTCGGTGTCCGCTTTGCCCGATCCCCGCCCCTGCCTTGCCAGCTCATCTCCAGGAGGGCGTCCAAAGGAATTGCGGGCACCCGGCCGTTGCCTGGGATCGTTTTGGCTGTGTAATGGAGGAACATGCGCAGGATCTGGACTATCATCACCACCACCATCTCAGTCCGGCTCGCCATGCTCCGTTTGCGGTTTCCGCGCACGACGAAGGTGCTGCGGCGGTTCTGGACCTTCATTGACACCTACATCGACAACTGGTCGGATGATCGCGTGCCGCGGCAGAGCGCGGCCATCGCCTACTACGCCCTGTTCTCCATGGCTCCACTGCTGCTGCTGGCGCGGCTGATCATCGGGCGCACCCTGGGCCCTGCGGAGCTGGAGGGCATGCACGCCCGGCTGGCGGCGTTCATGGGCGAGCAGGCGGCCACCCAGCTGGAGCAGCTGACCGGGGACATGACGCTGTGGAAGGGCAGCACCCCCACGGCGGTGCTGGGGGCGGTGACCCTGCTCTACGGAGCCACCGGAGTTTTTGTGGAGCTGAAGGATTCCCTGAACATGATCTGGGGCCTGAAGCGGCGGGATGGCAAAAGCGCGGTGCTGTTTCTGAAGGACCGCCTGCTGTCCTTCGGCATGGTGCTGTTTTTCGGCGTGCTGCTGATGACGTCCGTGGTGACCACCGGTATTTTCTCCGTTCTTCAGGACTGGATACAGACCTTCCTGCCCCGGATCCCGGTGGAGGCCTGGGTCATGCCGGCGTTCGCCATCGCCCTGGCCACCGAGACCCTGCTTTTCGCCATCATCTTCAAAGTGCTGCCGGACATCAAATTCCCGTGGCGCGATGTCTGGCTGGGGGCGCTGGTGACCGCCCTGCTCTTCGAGGGCGGCAAGTGGGCCCTGGGCTGGTATCTCGGCCGCGCCAGCACCTTCGCCGCCGTGGGCAAAACCGGATCCGTGGTGCTGCTGCTGATCTGGGTGTACTATTCCTCCATGATCGTCCTCGCCGGCGCGGAGTTCATTGAAATCAACCAGCGCCTGCGCGGGACCAAACACGGCCGCAAGCGCGCCCTCACCGAGGGCCAGCCGCCTCCCGAGGAAAACCCCGCCTCCCCCCTCCAGCGCAACGATGGGCTTTCGAGTTAGCAACTCGGCATGTGGGAATCGTGAGCCGCCCCGCTCCTGCTACTCAGTTTCCTCCGGGTGCGGGTCCGCCACCACATTGGCGGCTGGATACGCCGGCGCGGCTGGAGCCGCTGAAGCCGGGAGCCGCAGCGCCATACGCAGGCCGGGAGCCTTTGGATTGGTTGCGGTCCATCCCCGGTCCTCCGGCGGGAAAACAGGCGGATCAGGATTCCAATCCGCCCCCACCGCATAAACAGTACCCGTGGCGTGATCCCACAGCAGCGGCGCGCCGTTCCATGGGTCCTTCGGCACCTCCGGCAAAAAGTCCGGAGCCAGTTCTGTCAGAGTGGACGGCCGCTGGCTAGGATGATTCCGACGCCACCCGTGAACCGCCAGCCGGACCTTCATGGCACGGGGAATGAAAAGAGCTTTGTATTGCGATAGAACCAATAGCCCCAATCCTCTCGTTCCTCGCAGAAACAGATTGCCCGTCGTGTTCGGGTTCCATTGTCCCAGCAATGGATGGTCACTTTCCGGCAGTAATCCATAGCCGGCCTGCTGCGCCGCCAACAGGGAGGGAAAAGGTTGAAACGGGGCGGCCACAATCTTTCTCAAGGATTCATGGTAGGCATTGAGGGTTCTGTTTTTTTTGAAAAGCAGCTTTTCGCGCCATTTGCTTCTGAACTGCGCTTCACCAAATGGTCCTGCGCCCGACTGCACCTGATCCATCATACTGCGGAACACAGCCCCATCCTTCCGGACCGCGGACTGCCATGCCTCCGCGATAAGGGGCTCTTCCCCCCAAACCCTGGCCATGACTCCCAATTGACCGGAATCCGGATTGCCAAGGGCCAGCACCCCGCAACCAAGATCGGCCACCATCTCCATAGCGGCAGTGGCGACCAGCACGGATGTGATTCCATCACCGCCCGCCAGATGCCGTTTGATCCACAGTGCCATCTCCTGCTGCAGGGCAATGGCGGGTCCCGCATCCCCGGCGCGGAGGGAGATCATGGCATCGAACACCAGCAACTGGACTGGCAGGATCATCCATGATCCTGTCTCCACCCCGTCGCTGACAGGAAAAGGCAGCCTCCACTCCGGCATGGCCAGCGCGGTCCGCCAATCCTCCACGCTGTTCGCACGCCCGTTACGCAGGCGGTCGATAAATGCCTGATCCTGAGGCTCCTGGCCGTTGGCCATCGCCTTCACCCGTTCGTATGGTCCGTTGCGCGGCCACTGTCCCCATTTCTCACGCAGATACAAATAACCGTTCGTGTGGATATCCGGCACGGGTGCCTCCACCACCTTCAGGTCATCATACGGCAGCAGCACATCGTCGGACTTCAGCACCACCAGCACGCTGACGGCGATGAGCAGCACTGTCCCGGCCAGCAGCCATTTCCAAAACCCGCGTTTACCGGGTTTCGGCCGGCTTTCAGATTCCTGATTCATGAAGGCGGATAAAGCAGGAACCGTCAGACTGCAACAGACTGGCCGGTTTCCCTGCCTGCGTTGCCGCCTATGGTCTGCGTGGAGCACGCTTTGGATGCTTTTTGCGCAGCTGCGCTAGGGAAGTTTCCGGCTCCGGAGGCAATTCCATCCGCAACCCCGGAGTCTTGGCGTCAGGAGCAAACCACTATTCCTGTTTCCTGCTCATGGATTAGTGAGCAAATGGCGAAAAGCCCCTCCCCCGCAATCGCCAGGCTGGGCGGAGCCTGCATCGTGGTCATGGGCAAAGCTCCGGGTTTCGTTATGACGGAACAGCTGACAGGAGTGCTTACACCAAGCCAGACACACGGCTCCGGTGCCGCGTCCTCCCCTTCCGCCTCAGCGGTAAAGCGCGGTCACCGGCTCGCTGGTGAGCACGTTGTACTGGCGGATGGCGGTGTCCCACCAAGGGGCGAGGCCTTCGCCGGAGGCGGACCAGAGGTCATAGTGCAGGCGCAGCATGAGATCGGGATCGTACATCACGGCGCTCAGCTCCCGTTTGTTCAGGGCATCCGGACCGTCCTTCACCAAGCGGCGGCGCAGGCTGTCCAGATACGCGCGGCTCTCCGGGGTCACCTTCAGACGGTGGCGCAGCAGGCTGACGTGGAGGGCGTTGATGTAGGGGTCCAGCAGGGACTGCATCAGGCCGTAGTTTTTCGCCAGCTGCGGCAGGGGCGCGGGGCGCACATGGGCAGTGCCGAGATTGCGTTTCAGATGGCGGAGGACGGTCGGGGGATGCAGCTCCTCGCGGGTGGCGAAAAATCCGCGAGACCGGCCGCTGGCGGTGCCGGCGGTGAAGATGCTGAAGGGAATGGCCAGTGCGATGCCCAGCAGCACGGGGCTGATCCAGACAAAAAATGACGGACTGATCCACAGCGCCACCGCCGCCCAGATTAGAGCGAAGGCGCTGACGCCGGCGAAGGTCAGGATGCTTTCCTCCCAGTCCACGGCATCGCCCCCGGACCGGCGCTGGCCGGCCCATTTGACCCCCTTCCCCAGCACCGTGTAGAGCACGAACTTGCTGTGGAACATCATCAGGATGGGGGCCAGAACGCTGAAGAAAACCGTGTCCAGCGCGCAGGACCACACCACCGCCTTCCGGCTGTGGAAGTCCTTTTCAATATCCTTTCGCAGCAGCTGACGGAGCAGCAGCAGTCCCTTGGGCACAAAGAGCAGGCCCACCGTGACCACCAGCAGCAGCAGACCCGCTTTTTCCCCCGCCGCGGACAGGTGATGGGTCTGGCCCTGCAGCTGGGCCTGATGCCGGTCCACCCCCGCTAGGGCGGTGGCGCACAGCAGGAACAGAAACCACAGCGGCGAAGCCACATAGCTGAGAATGCCATGCAGGAAGTTCAGCCGCGCCAAAGGAGTCCAGCCTTTGGCGAAAAGCAGCCAGAAGTGCTGCATGTTCCCCTGGCACCAGCGGCGGTCGCGTTTGAGGGTGTCGATCAGCGTGGGCGGCCCCTCCTCGTAGCTGCCCTCATGCACGGGCAGCAGCCAGACCTGATAGCCGGCCTTGCACATCAGGGCGCTCTCCACAAAATCGTGGCTGAGAATATGCCCGCCGAAGGGCTCGCGGCCCGGCAGTTCCGGCAGGCCGCAGTATTCGATGAACGGCGCGAGGCGGATGATGGCGTTGTGCCCCCAGAAGGTGGCGTCGCCCATGGCCAGATAGTTCAGCCCGGCCATGAATGGCTCGCCGTAAATGGAGTGCGCGAACTGCATCACCCGGCCGAACAGGGTCTCCGCGCCGAACACCCGCGGGGCGGTCTGGAGAATGCCGATATTGGGATGCTTCTCCATGATCCGCACCATATTCGCCAGCAGCTCGCCGGACATGATGGAGTCGGCGTCCAGCGCGTGCAGATACCGGTAGCGCTTGCCCCACCGGCGGCAGAAGTCGGAGACGTTGCCGGATTTTCGATTAATAGGTTTGCGGCGCTTCCGGTAGAATATGCGGCCAAACCCGTTCAGCTGGCGGCACAGTTCCAGCCACGCCAGCTCCTCCTCGACCCATTTGTTGGGGTTGTCGGAGTCCGACAGCACGAAGAAGTCGAAGTTCTCCAGCTGCCCGGTGCGCTCCAGCGAGAGATACATGATGCGCAGCCCCTCGAAGACGCGGGACACGTCCTCATTGTAAACCGGCATGATGATGGCCGTGGAGGCCTGCACGGGGGCCTGCTTCTCGTCCACCGTCAGGCTGCGGGACAGGTCCAGCGGATCCTTTTTCCCGAAGGTCAGCAGATAAAGTCCGATAATAGCGGTCCAGAAGCCGACGGCCAGCTGATAAAACAGCGGCGCGAACACCGCCAGCATGACAAAATCGATGACATTGTAGCCATTCCGCCCCAGGGAGGCCGCCAGCAGCCACAGGCCCGCCGCCAGAGTGACGAGAACCATGCTGAAAAAGGTGGTGCGCCGCCGGTGGATGGCCGCAGCGGTGTAGCCGGGGATATTGGAGGGGGGAGGGAGCGTCTTCGCAGGGATCGGCGCATTCACGGTCGGATGAGGTCTGAAAGGGGTTTGGCGGCCTGCGGCATCAGGCTTCTCCGGGATGGACCAGGTGGACAGGATGGACGGGTTGGCGGATCATCCCGGTGGTTTATAGCAAAGTCAGTGCGTCACTCCCCACAGGCTCCAGCCCACCAAGGCGGCGAACGCCGCCAGCAGCGCATAGCGCAGCCACGGATGGCGCCCAAAAAATCCGCTGGTCTCCTCCGCCAAGTCCGGCAGCACGCCCAGATCGATGGGCCGCGGCACCATGCTGGACAACATGAGGTCCGGCCCGCTCTGCTGGATGGGCCGGCGCATGGCCTCCAGCATCTCCAGCGGGGCCTCCGTGCTGTTCAGGAAAAAGTCCGGGTATTCCGTGGGGCCATCGCACAGCAGGAACGCCAGCCGTCCGTTGGCGTCCAACCGTCCCTCCGGCACATTCAGATCGCCGATGATGCCCCGCAGCCAGGCGCGGTGCATGCGCCGGGCCTCGTGAATGACCACAGCGGTGGGCGACTGGTCCGGGTGCTTTTCGTGAGTGACCTTGGCCCGGCGCAGGGTTTCGAGAATCAGATACGTGCGGTGCAGCCGGCTGTGGATCCGGTAGGCGCGCAGATAATCGGCCAGCCGCGCATAGGCGTCGTTCCATTCGGCGGCGGTGCCGGTGCGGGGAGAGAATTCGATCAAAGGCTGATCCATCGGGGCGCGCATCCAGCGCGTTGGGGAGGTAGAGCAATTTCCCCGCCGCGCAAGGGGCAGTGTGCCCGCAGGAATGGCGCGGGCAGGAAACCGGCGGAGACAAACCTGGGGGCCGGCCGGGCGGGCGGCCAAGGGCACGGAACACTGCCCCGCCCCGCCCTTTACAGACCTGCGGCCCGGCGGCAGGGTGCCGGCGTTTTCCCCGGAATTCCATGACCGCTTTTCTCCAAAAACACGCCACCCTGCTGATGGTCATTCTGGCCATTCCCGCCCTGTTGATCGTGCTGGGCATGACCGGCAGCTGGCAGCCGGCAGTGTCCTTTACCCGCACCCTGGGTCTGGCCCCGCCGGTGGCCTCCACCGCCGGGCTGGACCGCATGCCGGAATGGACGCTCCCGGATGTGAACGGTGCCTCCGCGCGTTCGGCGGACTATGCGGGCAAGGTGGTGCTGGTGAACTTCTGGGCCACTTGGTGCCCGCCCTGCGTGGCGGAGATCCCCGGCTTCATCAAGGTGCAGGAGGAATACCGAAGCCGGGGCTTCACTATTCTGGGAATCTCCATGGACGAGGGCGATCCCGCCGTGGTCAGCAAGTTCATGGCTTCCCACGGCATCAATTACCCGGTTCTCCGCGGCGATGCGGCGGTGGCCACCGCTTTCAAGGCCGGCAACGGCATCCCGGTCAGCTACCTCATCGATTCCAAAGGCAAAGTGGTGCTGCGCCACGTCGGCATTCTCAGCGCCCCCGCGCTGAGGAAGGCGGTGGAGGAAGTGTTGTAAGTGAGGCGTGGGGGTGGGGTGGGACTTTTGTTGATCCGGCGGGGGAGTTTTCAGTTTTCAGTATTTCAGTTTTCAGCGGGCAGAAATTTGAACCGCTCCCACGTTCCAAAGCCAGGCGACTGAAAACTGAAAACTTCATTTCCCTCCCGCACATCGGGAGGCGAAATGGATCACATTTATCCCGCTCTGGTCGCGCCAGACGGAGACCAGCCAGGTTTCGCCCGGGTGGGGCTTCCCGCCTTTGAATACGAAGCTGCGGCGGCCGGCTTTGAGTTTTCCCCCGGCATCGTGCCGGCCCTGCCTGCCGGCCAGCAGCACGGCGTCGGCCAGCTCCAGGGTGCTGCCGTCCCGCATGCCGTTCTCCACCAAGGCGGCCACCCGCCCGAGCCACACGGCCTGCACCGCTTGGGCTTTTTCGGCGCGGGCGGGGTCGTCCAGCATCCCGGAGCGCTGATTGTCCTCCACCTGCTTTTTCAACTGGCGGGCCACCGGCCCCAGGCGGGGATCCTCCTCCAAGCGGCGCTCCACCTGATAGTGGCGGTTCTCCTTCTCCAGCCACACCACCCCCGCCACCGCGCCGAACCCGGCCACCGCCAGCGCGCCCCAGCGGAACACGGCTGACTCCCAGAAAGGAGGGCCGTCAGCGGGATCGGAGGCAGCGGCGGCGGTGGAGCGGGCCATGCGGCGGGAGGAGCGGAGCGGAGGCTCATCACCGTCCCCGGCACCCGCGCGGCGGGAACCCGAGTCTGCGGCTGGAGGAAAGGCGGGCATAACCGCGGAGAACAAAAGCAATACAGACAGCGGACTGGCGCGGAGCGAAAGCCGGCCAGGGGATTCAATCATCAGAACGTGGTGTAGCTGCGGAACTCCGCCAGGCGCCCGGCGGCCTCGCCGGCGGTGAGGTTGCCCAACCGTTTAACGCCGAACTCCTCGCAGGTGAACGAGGCCAGCACGCTGCCGTAAACCACCGCGCGGGACAGATCCTCAAAGGTGATATCCGTCTTGTTCAGGGAGGCCAGATACCCCGTCATGCCGCCCGCGAAGGTATCGCCGGCCCCGGTGGGGTCCGCCACCTTCTGCAGCGGATAGGCGGTGGTGGTGAAAAATCCGTTGGGGCCGAACAGCAGCGCGCCGTGCTCGCCCTTTTTCACCACCACATACTTCGGCCCCATGGCCCGCAGGCGGTGGCCGGCGGTCATCAGGTTGCGCTCGTCCACAAAAATCCGGGCCTCGTCCTCGTTGATCACGAAGAGATCCACCTTTTTCATCATCTCCTCCAGCCGCGCGCGGGCGATGTTGATCCAGAGGTCCATGCTGTCGGCGATGATAAAAGGCTTGCCAGTCAGCTGGCCCAGCACATCCAGCTGGTTGTCCGGGCTCATGTTCGCCAGCAGCACCACTTTGGCGGCGGCGGCATCCACGGTCAGGCGGGGGTTGAATTTCTCCAGCACATCGATAGACACATCCAGGGTCTCGCGGTGGTTCATGTCGTCATGGTAGCGCCCGGTCCAGCGGAAGGTGCGGCCCTCCACCACATCCACATTGGCCAGGTCCACCCCGCGGGACACCAGCAGGGAGTGGTGCGGCTCCGGAAAGTCCGTGCCCACGATCGCGCAGAGATGCACCGTGGACCCGCTCAGCGCCGCCGCCATCGCGGCATAGGAGGCGCTGCCGCCCAGCAGCTCGTTATGAACCTCGGTGGACGTGTGGATGGAATCCAGGGCGACGGTGCCGGCAATGAGAACAGACATGATGAAAGTGGAGGGACGTGTGGATGGATAGGAAAGTAAAAAAATGCTCCATGCCGGTTCAAAAACCGGCACGCTCCGCCTTACCTTGCCCCTCCCGCGCAAGCAACCTTTTTCCGCAGTCCGGGCACCGGTGCCGCCCCTGCCCGGCCCCGCTCACTCCAGCCCGGGCTCCGTTCCCTCCTTCAAACCAGAGCATTCCCTTTCTGACGCAGGGCCAATATCCCAATCCCCCCTTGCTTCCCGGCGGAGCCGCCTTCACACCGGAGGGACATGGAACGCGACGTACTGCCTCTGGACCGCCGGCTGCGGCAGGAGATCCTTTTTGCCCGGGCCCGGGTTTACCGGTTCGGGCAGCCCACCCCTTTGGAGAAACTGGAGCTTCCGGATCCCGGTCCGGGCCCGGAGATCTGGGTGAAGCGCGAGGACCGCTCGCCGGTGAAGTCCTACAAGTGGCGGGGGGCCTGCAACCGCATGGCGGTGCTGACGCCGGAGGAGGCCGCGCGCGGCGTGGTCACCGCCTCCGCCGGCAACCACGCCCAGGGAGTGGCCCTCGCCGCCAAAGCGCTGGGCATCCGCGCCCGCGTCCATATGCCGCGCTCCACTCCCATGGTGAAGCGGAACGCCGTGCTCCAGCACGGCGGCGACTGGGTGGAGATCCACCTCAGCGGCGACAGTTATGACGAGGCGGTGATTTCCGCCCGGCGGGACGGCGAGACCTCCGGTGCGGTTTACGTCCACGCCTACGATGACCTGCAGGTCATGGCCGGTCAGGGCACCCTGGCGGATGAGGTGGTGCTGTCCGGGCACGGCCCGTTCGATGAGGCATGGCTTCAGATCGGCGGCGGCGGCATGGTGGCGGGGGCCTCCGTGTGGCTGAAAACCTATTGGCCGGACATGGCCATCGTGGGGGTGGAAGGCACCGGCCAGGCTTCCATGAAGGCGGCACTGGCTGCCGGAAAGCCGGTGGCCCTGAAGGATCTGGACCTTTTCTGCGACGGCACCGCGGTCCGCAAGGCCGGCACCTTGCCCTTCGCGGTATGCCGGGAAACCCTGTTGGAAATCGTCACCGTGACCAATGCGGAGGTCAGCCACGCCATCCGCGTGCTGTGGGAAACCCTGCGGTGCGTCTCCGAGCCCTCCGGAGCCCTGGGGCTGGCGGCGGTGCTGAAAAACCGTGAAAAGCTGGCCGGCAAACGGGTGCTGGTGGTGGTCACCGGAGCCAATATCGACTTTCTCCAGTTGGGGCTCATCGCCCAGTCGCAGGGGGCCGCCGCCGGTGGCGCCAGCAGCCGCACTCTGCGGGTGTGTATTCCCGAACGTCCGGGCACCATGCTGGAGCTGCTGGACGGCTGCTTCGCGGGCCTCAATATCGCCGACTTCCAGTATGGCAAAAGCGCCACCGGCCAAGCCTGGCCGGTCTTCACCGTCACCGCCCCGGATCCTGCGGTGCTGGAGGAGGTGCCCTGCCGGCTGGACGCCGGCGGCTTCATCTGGGAATCCCTGCCCGATGACGCGGTTGATATCGCGTTCCGCGCCATTCCCCTGCGCGCGGACCTGCTCACTTGCCCCGCCTTCCTGCGCCTGGAGTTCTACGAACGTCCCGGCACCCTCCACGACTTCCTCAGCCAGCACATCCGGGGGCGCGCCAGTCTTTGCTATTTCAACTACCGCCAGTCCGGGGAACGCATCGGGCGCGCGCTCATCGGGCTGGATTTCGTCAGTGAGGAGGAGCGCCGGGCGGTGCTTGCCGCCATCCCCCGGCATGGGGATGGCTACCGGCTCTGCGAGCCGGTGGATGGGGCGGCGCAGCAGCGGCTGATTGGTTGAATACCTCAGCAAAACATCTTCAGATATTCATATAATTATAATATCGAATATTTTTATATACAGCAACCGGGTAGAACAGGCGTCTCGCCTGTCCTGCCGGGCATCCTGCCCGGTGCCGATGCCTTGGCAGTTTTCAGCAGCCAAAGCTGAATCTGTCCTCGGGTGTCAAGCTGGGAGAAGCTCCTCCGGATTGCTAAAAACTGAAACTCCTCCGGCTTGCATCATCAGGAATTCAACCTCCGTATCGCTGCATCCCAAGATGCTGGAAGACCGATTCTCTGGAATCCCGGATGCTGGGAAGACCAATTCTCCGGCACCGGGCAGAATGCCCGGCGGGACAGGCGGGACGCCTGTTCTACCCGTTATCGAGCCGGCTCGCGCCGGAATTGAAAATTCAGTAATATTCACTTATCGTTATACATAACGATCCGGACTCATCAGTCCCAGATCGAAACTCGAAGCCTCCCCCGCCAGCAGCCGACCCACGATTTCCCCCGTCACCGGCCCCAGGCTGATGCCCATCATGCTGTGGCCGGTGGCAACAACCAGATTCTCCGCCGCCGCGGTGCGGCCCAGGTAGGGCAGGCCGTCCGGGGAGCAGGGCCGAAGGCCGCACCAGGGCTGGAGGCCGTCGAAATCCGCCGGGCTGAAATCCGGATAATAGTCCGGCACCGCGTTGACGATGCCGCGCACGCGGCGTGGGGAGATGGTGGTGTTCAGTCCCGCGATCTCCATGGTGCCGCCCACGCGCAGGCCGCCGGCCATGGGGGTCACGGCCACGCGGGCCTCGGCCAGGATGGAGCAGATCTCCGGGGACTGGCGGGGATTCGGCAGGGTCAGGCTGTAGCCCTTGCCGGCCTGCATGGGCAGGCGGAGGCCCAGCGGTTTGACGGTTTCCGCCGACCATGATCCGCCGGCCAGCACGAACTGCCCGCCTTCGATCTCCTCTCCGCGCGCCGTGCACAGAGCCCGCAGGCGTTTGCCGTCGCGCTGACAGCCGGTGATTTCCGTGTCCGGCAGAAACTTCACACCCATGGACCGGCAGGCTCTGACCAGCGACTGCATCAGCCGGTCCGGGGTCAGGTGGCAGTCTTTGGGGAAATACACCGCTCCCGCCACACTCATCCTGATACCCGGCTCCAAGGCCGCTGTGGCCGCCGCGTCCAGCACCTCCGCCGGCACGCCCAGCGTCCGTGCGTGTTCCGCGGTGTGCGCCTCCTCCTCCAAGGTGCGGGCCGTGCGGCAGAGCATCAGCAGGCCTTTTTTGACCAAGCCGAAATCCGCCTCCGGCAGCGTGGCCAGCTCCTCGTAACAGGCGCGGCTGGCGAGGTGCAGATCCCGCAGCAGGGGGGAGCTGCGCCGCACGTGGGCGGGGGTCGCGGCTTTCCAGAATTTCAGCGCCCATGCGGCCAGATCGATGTCCGGTCTGGGTTTGATATAGAAGGGCGATTCCGGATTCCACATCCATTTCAGCCCCAGTGCCACCATGCCCGGCGCAGCCAGGGGAATGAAGT
This sequence comes from Verrucomicrobiales bacterium, assembly GCA_028293125.1. Taxonomy (GTDB): domain Bacteria; phylum Verrucomicrobiota; class Verrucomicrobiia; order Verrucomicrobiales; family V1-33; genus CAIZWU01. The sequence goes on from JAQGPJ010000004.1 coordinate 21,503, forward strand.
GGCTGGGCACGATCATCCCGGCGTTGCCATACGAGCAGCCGTTCTGCGCCAGCGGCTGACGGTCGATCACCGTCACCTTCAGCCCGCGCCGCGCCGCGTAAAAGGCGCTGCAAAGGCCGATGATCCCCTGCCCTATGATCACAACATTGTCCATGGTCCCGTTCAATTCAGTTCAATTCAGCCTTGCTTACTTTGCTTTGCTTCCATTTCTGCGTTTCCCCATCCGCACCGTCCCTGTCCCGCCTCACAGCCGGGGCTCCACGCCCATCAGGTGCCGCACAAAAAAGTCCATGCGCCTGCGGGCGGCGTAGGGCGACTCTCCGGCTCCGTGGTCCGATCCCGGCACCACCAGGAGATCAAAATCCTTGCCCGCCTTCACGAGGGCGTTCACCGCCTGCATGGTGCTGGCGGGGTCCACGTTGGTGTCCATCTCGCCCACGGTCAGGAACAGGTGGCCCTCCAGCTTGCCGGCATCGTCCACATTGGAGCTGCGGGCATAGGATTCATCGACGGGCCAGCCCATCCACTGCTCGTTCCACCAGATCTTATCCATGCGGTTGTCGTGGCAGCCGCAGTCGGCCACGGCGGCGCTGTAGAAATCGTGGTGGTCCAGCAGCGCCCGCATGGCGTTCTGACCGCCCGCCGATCCGCCGTAGATCCCGACATGTTTCAGATCCATCCAGGGCCGGCTGGCCGCCGCCGCCTTCATCCAGGCGATGCGGTCCGCAAAGCCGGCGTCCGCCAGGTTTTTCCAGCACACTTCATGAAATTTTTTGCCCCGGTGATTGGTTCCCATGCCGTCCGCCTGCACCACAATGAAGCCCAGCTCGGCCAGTCCGTGCTGCCGCAGCCCGCGGCCAAACTCCTTGGCGGTGAAGGCTCCCTGCGGGCCTGCGTAGATCTCCTCCAGCACCGGCCAGGACCGGGCGGGATCGAAATTGGAGGGCTTGATGATGGTGCCGTAAATATCTGTCACCCCATCCCTCCCCTTGGCCACAAACCGTTCCGGCACGGTCCAGCCGGCGGCCAGCAGCGCCGACCAGTCCCCGCGCTCCAGCTCCACCGCCAGGGTGCCGTCCGTGCTGCGGCGCAGCTCCGTCACCGGAGCTTGGTCCGGGCGCGACCAAGTGTCCACAAACCAGCGGCGGTCCGGGGAGAAGCGGATGCGGTGATCCCCATCCCCCTGGGTAAGCCTGACAAATCCCGTGCCGTCAAAGTTCACACGGCAGAGATGGCGCTGATAGGGATCCTGCCCCTCCGCCTGGCCGCCGGCATAGAACCAGACTTGCCGCGCGTCACGGTCCACGGACTCGATACCCCGCACCACCCACTGGCCGCCGGTGATACGGTTTTTCACTTGGCCGCTGACGGTGTCATAAAGGTAGAGATGGCACCAGCCATCGAGCTCGGACATCCACAGCAGTTCATGGGTCTCATCCAGAAACTCGTGCCAGGTTTTCTCGTTGTAGTCGATGAAGGTTGGCGAGGTCTCCTCCACCACGGGGCGCACCGCCAGGCTGCCGCGGTCCACCGAGAGCAGGCGGAACACCTGATGGCCGCGCTGGTTGTATTCAAAGGTAAAGCTTTTACTGTCCGGCTGCCAGCGGATCTGGAGATTGCCGTCGGTAGTGAAGGGATTGGGGAACAGCCCGTCGCTGACCGGCTTCACCGACTTGTCGGCCACCGTCACCACCACCAGCTCCGGCTTGGGCAGCTTGTCCCCGGGCTTCAGATAGTCGTGGGTGAACAGCCGGGGCTGCAGCTGATTGCGCGGGGAGGATTCGACAATATGCACCGGGTGCTCCTGCCCCGGCTTCACACGCAGCGCGGTGAAGGCCCCGCTGTCCGGCGACCAGAACACGCGGCCGGTGTAGCGGTTGTCCTCCGTGCCGTCGGAGGTCAGCGGCACTGCCTCGGGCGCGTCCTTCTGCCGGAGGAACAGATTGTATGCCCGGGCCTCCACCGTGAAATTCCCGTCCGGCGAGGTGCCGCCTTCATCCCCGCCGCGTCCGCGGCCCCGGCCCGGCCGTCCTTCGCCGGGACCCGCTGTCGGTGAGGGGGCATCGATCACTGCCCGCAGCGGTATGTCCGCAGCCTCGAACACTGCCAACGGTTTGCCCTCCCTGCCGGTCACCAGCCAGACGTGGCCACTGTAGGTGTTCTGCCCGCGTTCCGCCCCGGCCCGGATGCGGCCATAGGCCTGGCGTCCGCCGGCGGGGTCGATCCAGAACAGGTCCACATCCTCCGCCAGCTGATTGACCAGCTTGATCTCCGTGTTCTCCCCGCCATTGCGCGAGGGACGGATGCGCAGCGGTGTCTCCGATGCCTTCACGGCATCGTTGCCGGGGATTTGGGAAGGGTCCGTCACCACCTCCCGCGTGCCATTGGCGGCATCGACGAGAACCGTTTCCTTCCGGTCCGGTCCGATGTCCACCCGGTACCAGAACCGCTCCCCGCCCGGCAGCCACACTGGCCGGACGCCGGTGCGGAAAACCTTGTTCTCCGTGCGTGGGGCCAGACTGGCGGCGCGGTCATAGTCCTCCTTTTTCCCCTGCGCCGGCACCTTCACAGCCAGTGTGGGAAAAGATAGAAGGGACAGCAGCAGAAAGGGAAGTCGGGAGTTCCGGGGATGCGGCATGGTTTGTCAGTGTCAGAGGATGAGGGCGGAAGCGGCGGCGCGGAATGCCTCCAGGGGTTTGCGGGAGGCGTTCCGCGCCATGAGCTTCAGAGCAATTTTTCAGCCGGTCAATCCGCAGTCCGGATACCATTTAAGAAGGGATCTGTGGGATCGAAAATCAGGGTGCTCTCCGCCGTGATCCAAGCCCGTCCGGTGATGACCGGATCAATCCGCCCGCCGTCCGCGCCGGTTTCATAACCGGCCTCGAACACGGTGCCGAGGATGCTTTCCTGACGCCACACCGCGCCCGCCGCCAGCTTTCCATCCGCCGCCAGGCAGGCCACCTTGGCGCTGGTGCCGTTGCCGCAGGGCGACCGGTCATAGGCCTTGCCAGGGCACAGGACGAAGTTCCGGCTGTGGTTCCCCGCATCGCCGGGCGGGCCGAAAAACTCCACATGGTCCACCTCCGGCCAGCCCGCGGCGTTCACCGCCTGGCGGACCGCCCACGCCTGAGAGGTCAGGGTTTCCACATGACTCAGGTCCAGCGCCGGTGTTGGCGAGGTAACGAGGAAAAACCAGTTCCCCCCCCAGGCCACATCCCCGGTCACCGGTCCCAGGCCTGGCACCTGCACCGTGACGCCCGCATCCTTCCGCCACGACGGCACATTGCGCACGGACACCCGGCCATCCGCCAGCAGTTCCGCCGTCACCGGGCCCACGGGGGTATCGATGCGGCAGGGACCGGGCTGGATTTTCCCCACATGCGCCAGCGTGGCCATCAGGCCGATGGTGCCGTGACCGCACATGCCGAGAATGCCGACATTATTGAAAAAAATGACCCCGAACGCGCAGTCCGGATCATGCGGCGGCACCATCAATGCGGCCACCAGCACATCCGATCCCCGGGGCTCGTTCACCACGGCGGAGCGGAAGTGGTCGTGCTCCTGGCGGAACCGCTTCGCGCGCTCCGACAGTGGACCGGAGCCCAGATCCGGACCGCCCTCCAGCACCACCCGCGTGGGTTCGCCGGCGGTATGGGAATCGATCACCGGCAGCCGCTTCAGCGCCGTGGCCGTGGCTGTGGTCATGGTCATGGCCGTCCTTTCGTTGCGTCCTCCGTGCCCGGCCTCCAGCGGAAGGTCGGCGCGGTGGCCGGATCATAGCCATTCAGATGCTCCCGGTCTTTCTCCGGACGGTCCGCCGGCTTTTGATACCGCCACTCCTTGTCCCCGAAAACCTCCTGGCAGAGGGCCGCCAGCTCCGGGTCATACTCCTTCAGCTCCGCGCGGGTGTTCACAAAGTTGTGGGAGGTGTCGTTCTCGCGGTTGTTGTCAAACCAGCTCTGCACCCCCTCCGCCCAGTATTCGGCGGGGTTCGACCCCGCGTAAAACCCTTTCCACCGCCCCAGTGCCATCGCACGGGCATAGGTTTTGTTCAGCCGGCCCTCGAAGGTGGGATCCACCTTGCTGAGGCCCATCTGATGGATGGCGTGGGCGAATTCATGAATCAGGATGTTCTCGGTGGCATAGTGGTCACCGGGAAAGCATAGCAGATTCTCCTCCCCGCAGCTCACCGCCGGGGCATCGGGGCTGGGTCCCAGCCCGCGGGCGCGGCGGTCCCAGTAGTCGCGGTCCCGCTTCAGGTCCGCATGCTCCGGCACATCGGTGGTGTATTCATCCACCGCCATCACCGCCAGCCGGACCTGGTTCGCCGCCAACGCCTCCCGGATGTCGTTCCGCCCCGCCAGCAGGTGGTCCACGATCCAGGCCGCCTCCCGCAGCGCTTGGTCCCTCACCTTCGCCGAGGAGACGATGGGCAGCCCGGAGGCATCCACGGATTTTTGATAGAAGGGATCCAGCTTGAAGGCGGTGCGCACCGCCTCCGGCACCGGGGAACTGACCGTCTGCGCGGTGGAAAGCCCGGCGGCCAGCAGCCCGGCGGCCAGGAGGGGAAAGGTCGGTTTCATGTCGGAGGAGGAAGGGGAACAGGCGGTTCAGCCATTTTTGGCCGGCACGGCGGGACGGTCCGCGATCCCCTTGTGGATGATTTTCAGAACCGCCTCCCGCTCGGCTCCCGCCAGCGTCAGGCGCGGCGCGCGCACCCATTCGCGGCCCAGCCCGCACTCCTGCACGCAGAGCTTGATGTACTGCACAAACTTGGGATGGGTGTCCAGATGCAGCAGCGGGCTGAACCAGCGGTAAACCTCCCGCGCCTTCACCCAGTCGCCGTCCTGCATCAGCTCCCAAAGCCACTGGTTCTCATCGGGAAACGCGATGCCCGTGCCCGCCACCCAGCCGTCGATGCCGAGGATGGCGCTCTCCAGCGCCAGATCGTCCACGCCGGTGAAAATAGCATACCGCCCGCCGACGGTGTTGTGCAGGTCCGTGATGCGGCGGGTGTTGCCGGAGCTCTCCTTCAGCGCCACGAAGTTCGGCTGGTCCGCCAGTTCCGCGAACAACTCCGGTGTGATATCGTGGCCATAGCTGATAGGGTTGTTGTAAATCATGATGGGCAGGCCGGTGGCTCTGGCCACGGTGCGGAAATGCGCCAGGGACTCGCGCGGATCCGGCGATTTGTAAATCATCGGCGGCATGAGCATAAAGCCGTCCGCGCCCAGTTTTTCGGAGTCGCGCACATAGCGGCAGGCCTCCGCGCAGGAGGACTCGGCGACGCCGCTGAGCACCGGCACCCGGCCTGCCACCGTTTTGATCATGGCTTCCAGCACCTGGCGCTTCTCATCGGCGGCCAGCGACTGGTTCTCGCCCAGGGAACCCAGAAAGACGAGACCGCTGATGCCGCTTTTGATCAGCACATCCACATGGTGCGCGGTGGCTTCAAGGTCGGGCTCGCCGTCCTCGGTCATTTGGGTGGTGATGGCGGGGAAGACGCCTTGCCAGAATGGTTTCATGTCCATAAATCAGTAGTGGGGAGTAAACGCGGAAATCGGTGCCGCCACTGTGGCGCGTTTTCCGTCCCTGTCTTGACCGCTTCCGCCGCCCACCATGCCAAAAGCCGCACAATCCCCCGCCTCCCCGCTGCCTGTGCTCAGCGCGGACACCATGGTGGAGCTCTTCGAGCAGCTGCCGGAGGTGGCGTTTTTTGTGAAGGACCTTCACGGGCGTTACACGGCGGTGAACGCCTCCCTGCTCCGCCGTTCCGGCCTCCGGGAGCGCGCCGATCTGCTGGGTAAAACGGTCAGCGACATCTTCCCGCCGGATCTCGCCGCCCGCTTCGAGGCCCAGGACAATGCCGTCCTGCGCACCGGCCGCCCGGTCCGCGACCAGCTGGAGCTTCACTGGTACACCGACCGCCGCCGCGGCTGGTGCCTGACCACCAAGCTGCCCCTGCGCGGCCCCGATGGCACAGTGACCGGTTTGGTGGGCATCTCCCGCGATGTCCGCCATCCGGGCGAAACCGCCGAGGTTCCCGCCGCGGTGGCCAGTGCCTTGGAGTGGCTGAAGAAAAACTTCCACGAACCGGTCAGCGCCGCCTCCCTGGCCGCCCAGGCGCGCATGGCGCCGGGACGCTTCGCCCGCATCAGCAAGCGCCTGCTGGGCCTGTCCCCCCAGCAGCTGATCCACCAGACCCGCCTGCAGGCCGCCACTTCCCTGTTGGAATCCACCGCCCGCTCCGTCGCCGAGATCGCCGCCGCCTGCGGTTTCACGGACCACAGCGCCTTCACCCGCGCCTTCAAATCCGCCCTGGGCCACACCCCCACCCAGCACCGGCTGCGGCGGCGTTAGGAGGCAAGGCTCTGCGGAGCTGGGCAGGCGCACAGGCTCTTCTTTTCCACAACATTAACCCCGTGCTTGCAGGCGGCGGAGGGCGCTGGCAGGCTGCCGGTTCATGAGGGAAAACAAGTCATCATCCAGCGGCCTGCTTGCGGCGGGAAATTTTATCGTGGATCACGTCAAACTGATCGATTACTACCCGGCGGAGGAGATGCTGGCGAGTATTCTGGAGGAGCATTCCAGCAACGGCGGAGGGCCCTACAATGTGCTCATGGATCTGGCCCGCATGGGCGCGCCGTTCTCACTGGCCGCCGTGGGTCTGCTGGGGCGTGATCCCGCTGGGGACTGGATCGTGGAGGACTGCCGGAAACACGGCATCGACACCACGCAGCTGGAGCGCAGGGAGGGCATCGGAACCAGCTACACCGACGCTTTCACCGTGGCCAGCACGGGACGCCGCACCTTTTTCCATCACCGGGGCGCGAATGCCGCCTTCACCGGAGCGGAGACCGCGCTGGAGACCAGCACCGCGCGCCTGTTCTATCTGGGGTATCTGATGCTGCTGGACACGCTGGACGAATCCGGACCGGACGGTCGCAGCGGGGCCTCCCATCTGCTGGAGCGCGCTTCCAACGCCGGCCTGACCACCGTCGCGGACATGGTCAGCGTCTCCCGCACGGAGCTCTTGGCCGGGGCCCGCAGCGCCCTGCCCTGGATTGATCACTTCATTCTGAACGAAATCGAGGCCGGCCAGCTCAGCAGCCGCGTGCTGAGGGCTCCCGGAGGCTCACTGGACCGCAAAGCCACGGAGGAGGCCGCCCAAGCCCTGCTGGAGGCCGGCGTGCGCCAAACCGTGACCATCCACGCCGTGGAGGGCGCGGTCTCTGTAAGCCGTCAGGGCGTGACTTGGCAGGCCTCGCTCAATTTGCCGCAATCCTGCCTGCGGGGAGCCACCGGCGCGGGCGACGCCTTCGCCGCCGGCTGGATCCTCGGCCTTCACGAGGGCTTGGAGCCCGCTCTGGGCCTGAAATACGGCGTCTGCGCCGCCGCCGCCTGCTTGTCCGACCCTACGCCCTCCGGCGGCCTGAAGCCGTTGGCGGAGTGCCTGGCGCTGGCGGATGAGCACGGGATCAGGGAATGGGAATAAGAGGTTCAGGGAATAGGGTTCAGGTTTCAGATGCCGGACATTTAAAACCATTCTCTTGAGCTGCGGTGGATTCCTGAACGCGAATCCACTGCAGCTCCCAAGACTGCGGCAGCAGGGACCAGCTTCAACTTCCTGAACCCTGAACTCTTTAACTTTTTTCCTAACGTCCCACTACCCTAAGCCTCAGAAAGGACATGCTGGAAGCCAGCCTCACCGTCCAAGTGTGCTGGCCGTCGGTGACCGTGGTGGAGACGGTCTCCAGCAGTGATCCGTCGCCGGGATCGGCCTGCCAGGTGGAGAGGTTGGCGGACACTTCGGGAATGATGCGGGCCTCATCCGCCCCCAGCCGCTCGGTCCAGGACACAGTGCGTGGGCCGTTGGCATTGGCCGGAGCGGGTGCGGCCGCAGGCGCGGGCGGGGTGATGAGGGCATACTGGAGAATATCCGGGAAAGCGGACAGGGACTGGCTGTCAGCGGTGCCGGGGGAGCCGCCGGGCTGCACGCTGGGACGCCAGGAGGACGCCTGCGCCGGATCGCCGCCACCGGTGCCGGTGCCACCGCTGATACGGGTCAGAGTATACCCGCCGCCGTCCGCCTCCGGCGGCCATGGCAGTGAATCTTTATAGCTGAAATCCGCGATCACCGCCCCGCTCAGATCCAGCAGGGTGATGCGGTCGCCGCTGTTGGACAGACCGGAAAGCGTGGAGAACTCCCCGGCCACCGGCAGGCTGGTGCCGTAGCGGGCTCCGAAAGCCGCGCGGTTCTGCACAATGAGCAGCCGCTGCCCGGCGTTCAGCAGGGTGGAGGCGGCGGGGAAATCGAAGCGGATGCCCGCTGTGAACTTCAGCCCCGCAAGGTCAATGGCGCCGGCGCTGGTGTTCATCACCTCCACAAACTCCTCATTGTTGGCCACGGGATGATAATTGATCTCGGAAATCACCAGATTGGAGGCGTCGGCGGGGGCCACGGAGCCAGTGTTGGTGACCGTGATGCTGTCCGTCGCCAGCACCGCGCCTGTATTGTCATGGGCGGTAATGGTCAGGGCATTGGCCCCCGGCAGCAGGGGCACCGTAATGCGCCAGCGTCTGGCGTCCAGCCAGGTGACTGCGGCGGCGGTGGAGGGGCCGCCGGTCCGGGCGACCCGGATCTCCCGGACATCAATGCCGCCCTGCCCCTCGATGGTGGTGGAGGGCACCGCCACGCTGAAGTCCGCGCCGCCGGACGAGGTGATGGAGAAGGTGACGGCGGGATACAGTGCCTTGACCTGTGCTATGACATAGTTGCGGCGCTGGGTCACATACGTCCGGAAGGTGGCGGAGTAGTTGGTTTTGGCGGCCACCGTGCCCAGATGGTTGATCACCGGGTCCATGAAGGTGTTCGTGAAGGCGGTGTCGCACAGATCCAGCAGATGGGCGCAGTAGATCCGGCGGTAGGCGGGGATCTGGATTATGGTGGCCAGCCGGTGGTTGCCCCCTCCGAAAATGGAGGAGTTCGGGGCGTAGTAGAACGCGTGGTCCTGATCCCAGGGGAAAAGCATCACCTTGCCATTGTCCGGGCGGGCATAGAGCTCAATGTTGTGGGCATAGCCGCTGTTGTAGGTGTCCGCCAGACCGGTCAGGACGATGAACGCGTAGGTGCGCATCCAGTTGTCCACATCCATGGTGGCGGCGGTGTTGGCCGGCAGATTGGCGGCGCTGGAGGAGAAGGCGGTGCCCAGCGCCATGATGGACGTGTAGTCATCGCGGTCGGTGTGGTTCTCGTGCAGGAAGTTGAAGCGGTAGCTGTCGGGGGAGCTGCCGAAGCTTCGGATTTCCGTGTCCAGCACCTGGCTGTAGGCATTTTTCACACCTTCGGGATTTCCGTTAGTGGTGGTGGTGGGGTAGTAGATCAGCTCCAGTTTGTAGAGCGATCCCTCATCCCCATCGGGCAGGAATTCTTCCAGAAAGTTGGAGCCGAAGCGCGTCATTTTCAGCTGTGCGCGCCGGTTGCCCTCGGTGACGCGCGGGGTCTGGAAATACACGATATCATCATAGGTGGCCGCGATACCGCCCGCGCGGTTGGCGGCGGCTTGGAAAAGCATCTCGTTCACGCTCGGACCGGTGCTGTTCTCCTGGAATCCATTGCCGTCCGTTCGGGGCATGTTGAAGGCCCCGTCGATGACCACACTTTTCTGCACCCCCCGGAACAACGCGTCACTGCCGAACTGGATATTCCATCCCGCCCGCGCCCCCTGCCGTCCATAGGGTGCGGAGCGCAGGCGCACCCCGGCATCGTACCAGACCTCCTGATCATTGTAGATCACCGTGCAGGGCCAGTGGAAATTGGACACGCTCTGATAAACGTCATGCAGGTTGTTGGCGTCCGCGGCGTTCATCAGCAGGCGCATCTTGTTGCGCACCAGCTGCGCGGAGATGCCGCCGTCACCCACGCGGTAGAGCGCCCTTGAGGCCGCGCCGTTTTTGGGAAACCAAGCCACTTCCCCCCTGGCGTCCGTGGCCTCGATGTAGAACTGCACCAGCGCATTGGCGGTCTGGCCGGGAATCACGGCGAAGAACGTGCCGTCCGGATCCCCGCCCATGGGCACCGACTTCCAAGCCGACGCGCCCACGGAGTAAAACAGCCGCACGCCGGCCAATCCGTCGGGATCGTTCACCGCCGCGGACACCCGCACGGTCTGGCTGGCCGCAGGAACCAGCGGGCTGTGGCGCAGGTTCTGGAAAGCCGGCCCCGCATTGTCGGTCCGCGTGCTGTTGGGCGCGCCCGGGGTGCCGGCGGCGGCTGGCTGGGCGAGGATGGTGGTGCGCGCCGCGCGGTTCAGATAGAGCCGGGAATTCAGCTGCGGGGATCCGCTCAGCCACTTGGCGCGGTAGGAAATCTCATACGTTTTGGCACTGCTGATGGCGCGGTTGTTGAGCAAGGTGGTGGAGGCGCAGTTGTAGCTGTGCTCCATCTCCGCAGTGGCGATGAGATGCAGCGCCTTGCCATTCTCCGTGGCCACCACATGGCTCAGTTTGTGCGTGCCCAGCAGCCGCCATTTGGCTGCTCCCTTGTCCACGGTGTCGCCCTCGAAGGTGCCATTCTGGATGAGCTGCATTTTGGCTCCGTCCGGATCCTCGATAACAGAGACATCGTCGATCAGCGCCTCTCCTTCATCCAGCATGCCGAAGAGAAATTCGCGCCAGATTGAGGGATTGTTGCTGCCCGGCGGCTCCGCCCCGGTGCTTCGGTAGGTCACGGTCTGCCATTCAGATTTGCGGGTCTCATCGCTGGCGGCCCAGCTTTCCGCCACCCGGTTGTCGGAGGCCGGATCACGCAGCTCCAGCGTGGAGCCGCCCCCGTCGGCGGCGGAGGGCCAGCGGCCGCCGTCGAAGTAATTGACCTCATCCACGGTGGCTCCCAGCGCGTCCCGCAGTCTGACGCTGCCTGACTGATTGGACAGGGAGCCGGAGAACTGTGTGGAGTCCACCACCAGATAACCGCCCGCCGCCAGCATGGTGCCGGCGGGGAAATCGTAGTCCGCGCCTCCGCGCAGCCGCCAGCCACCGAGGTCGATGGGGGTCTCCGTCCGGTTGAACAATTCGATCCACTCCGCCGGATTCTCCGCAAACTTGATGCCCTTCAGCGGCTCGGGATACACGGGCCGGGCATGATAGGAGATTTCATTGATGACCACCGGCCCGGCCACATGCGGCGCGGGGGTCGGAACCACGCCGGTGGTCCCGTCAATAAGCGTGACCGCCAGGTCGAGCGCCGCCTCCCCGCCGGTCCGGGGCAGCACCTCCAGCGCCAGCACATCGGCTCCGACAGCCAAGGTCTCCGACTTCAACGTGACCGCGAAGTCCCCCGTGCCCGTAAAATTACCCTGCGGCGCGCCATTCAGCCAGACCGTGACGGTGCCTTTGAGCTGTCCGGTCAGCAGCACCCGCGCACCCCGGATACCGCCGGTGTAGCCAAAGGTCTTCCGGAAACGGTAAACCGTGCGCCCCGGCGGCAGCAGGGTGGCCGCCGGGCCTGAGGTGGCCAGGGGAGCGGTGCCGGCGGACCACTGATTCTCATCAAAGCCGCCACCGGACTGGTTCCAGCCCGCGGGCGGGGACACGGTGCCGGCGTCGTAGCGCCACTCCGTGCCCGTCAGGGCCGCATAACGCGGATTGGTCTCCACCGGCACCGTGAAGTTGTCCGCCCCCGGGGTGCCGCCGGGCTCTGCGGAGGCCTGCCAGTTGGCGGCATCGTCGCTCAGGGCATTCGCCTGCTCCTTCGCCAGGGTGAGGCCGCCACCGTCCGGTGACATCGGCCACGGATCGGTGTCCCCGTAGGTGATCTTGTCCATCAGGCGGCCCCAGCGTTCATGAAGGGTGATCTCCTCGCCCTTGTTGTCCAGCTTGCCACTGAAGGGGCCCACCGCCCCGGCAGGCGTGCCCGCCGTGGAGGAGACCACCAGCTTCGCCCCCGGCTCCAGCACCGTGCCCTCCGGAAACTGATACTCAATGCCACCTTTCAAAGTCCAGCCGCCGAGATCCACGCGAATGGACATCTGGTTGTGCAGCTCCACCCACTCCGGCGCGGCGGGGTCCGCCGGATTCGCAGGATCCGCAGGGTGATAGTGCAGCTCATTAAAGGTGACCACACTGTCAGGGGCGGCCTGCGCCAGGGAGCAGGAGCACAGAAGCATCGCCAGCCATGCCGGCGGAAAGAGTTTTCCAAAAGCCATCGGGGGGAGAGGGGGGTCGGATGAGAGAAAAGCTGGAAAAACCTCCGGTTTATCACGCTCCGGACATTGAATGCACGATTAATCACGCGGTCTGACACTTTTACAATTCGGGGCTTGACCCTCCCTGGGGAAATCCGCTAGACCAAAATTTAATCCTCTCTTTAGCAGATTCATTAATATTCAACCCTCCACCTTTCCACCATACCGCATGACTCCAACCACTGTTCCAAGGACTGTCCGCTGGGCCTTTTTCCTATGCACCGCCCTTCCAGCCCTGGCCGGGCTTGTGCAGAATCCCAGCTTTGAAGGGCCTTACAACCCCACCTGGCCGCACTATGGCTCCGCAGACTCCTGGGCCGGGGCCAACGGCACCAATGACAACACGGGACCTTTCCACAACACCGGCACCGCAGTCCCGGACCAAGGCTTGGTGGGGTTCAAGCAGGGGACCGGTTCGGTCACCCAGGATATTTCCGGCCTCGACCCCACGAAAAAATACTGGCTTCAGTATTTTTACGACGCCCGCGCCAACAGCCTGCTGGATCTGACGGTGAAGTGGGATGACGCTGTCATCGACTCCGTGGGATCGGTGATTCCCTCAACGACCCAAGCCTACCGGTTCCGCAATGTGCCCTTCACGCCCGCGGCGGAGAGCGGCAGGCTGGAATTCGGCAGCGCGGTCACGGGTGACTCCACCCTGCTGCTGGACGGCGTGAGCATCGTGCAGCGCGATGATGGCCAAGTGGTGGTCCAGAACCCCAGTTTTGAGGCCAGCGGCGATCTGCCGGAAACCGGCGTGGCCACCGGCCCCATTGCCGGCTGGGCCATCACGGGCACGGTGGGCATCAACACCGAAGCCGGCCCGTTCGCCAACAACGGCGCCATTCCGGATCAGGACCACGTGCTTTTCATCCAGCAGGCCGGCTCCGTCACCCAGACCATCAGGGGTCTCATCGCTGGCAAACCCTACACCGTGGCCCTGAGTGTCAATGCCCGCACCGGCAACACGCCGCAGGTGCTGGTGACCGCCAACGGCACCACGGTGCTGGACAAGGCGGTGACCGCCGCCGGCGGGACCGCCGCTTATCAGACGGTGACCGGCACCTTCACTGCGGACGCCGATTCCACGGAACTGGTGATCTCCCAGACCGTGGGTGCCGGCGATCAGACCCTGCTGGTGGACAATGTGAAAATAACCGGCGAAGCCCTTGCTCCTCTGCCCCCGCTGATCGTGGGGCCAAGCTCACTGGAGCTGGCACCCGGATCCAAGGATTCCGTGTCCATCACCGTCTCCAAGGAGCGCCTGGCGCGCGGGGCGTCCACCGTGGTGCTGCGCAGCGCCAATCCCGGCGTGGCTGAGTTCACGAATGTGGGAGTGGATGGCTCCGTGGCTTTGAACTTCCCCGCCGGCGCGGACACCACGACTTTGACTGCGGAGATCGAAGGTTTCGCGCGCGGGCTGGCTGCCATCAACGTGGAGGACAACGGGGGCCACGACGAGATCCAGGGCTCCATCGCCGCCAATGTGGTCACCTCCTTCGTCCGCAATGCCAGCTTTGAGGGCAGCGCGGTTCCCGCATCTCCGGGCTACGGGGCCATCAGCGCCTGGACCCAGAGCAGCACTCAGAACACCGGCCTGAATACCAGCGCCGGCCCCTTTGCGGACAACGGCGACATCCCGGACCGCACGCAGGTGGCTCTGATGCAGGGGAACAACTCCATCAGCCAGATCATTTACGGGCTCACCCCCGGACAGCGTTACTGGCTGCAGTTTGCCTACAATGCCCGCACCTGCTGTGGCGGCACGCCGAATCTCCATGCCTCCCTCGACAACACGGTCATCGGCGAGGCTCTGGGGATCGAGCCCGTCGGCAGCGGCCCCTACCATCTCTTCCACGCGGAGTTCACCGCCACCGCGGAGATGGCGGAACTGAAAATCAGCTCGGATGTGCCCAACGGGGACGGCACCGTGGTGCTGGACGGCGTTTCCATCGTGCAGCGCGATGCCGGCGAAATCGTGGTCATGAACCCCAGCTTTGAGTCCAGCGGCATCGCCAACGGCGTGGGCTACATCAGTGCGGACCGCATCATGGGCTGGCAGATGACCGGCGGCTACGGGGTCAATGTGGACGAGCGCGGTCCCTTCACCGACAACGGCACCGCCGGAGCGCAGGACCGCGTGCTCTTCATGCAGAACGCCGCTTCCGCCACCCAGACCATCAGCGGCCTCACGGCAGGGAAAACTTACAATCTGTCCTTCCTGCTGAACGCCCGCAATGCGGACGCCGCCGGCGGCACGCCCTATCAGATCGTTGTGGATGATATTGTCCTTGAGGAGGGAGTCCAGGATCCGGTGGGGGCCGGCAGCCCCTACAACGCCAAATCCCTCAGTTTTGTGGCCTCCAGCGACACTGCGGTCATCGCCTTCAAAAGCGTGCCGCCGAACACCGAAGACCAGACGCTGCTGCTGGATGACGTGCGGGTGACCGCCGCCGGAGCCGCCGCCACTGTGACGCTGAACATCGAATCCCTGGCCGGCAACTCCGTGGTCCTGCGCTGGCCGGCCTCTGCTCCCGCCAGTCTGGTGCTGAAGACCTCCACCACCCTCAGCGGCGGCGTGTGGGACACCGTCACCACCCCCGTCATCGTGGAGAACGGCCAGAACACCGTTGTCCTGCCCTTCAATGGCACCCGCCGCTTCTACAACCTCTTCCAGCCCTGAGTCCCCGGACCGAAAAATCCGGTCCTTGTCCCCGTTTGCGCGGCGCTGCCCATGCCAATGGACAGCGCCGCTGCTTTGGGAAGTTTTCAGTTTTCAGTATCGCAGTTTTCAGTTTTCTGTATCGCTGTTTTCAGTGCTCATGAAGCTGAGGCTGTTCGCCGAAGGTCCTGAACGGTGAGCCGGTCAGCTGAAAACTTCCTTACTCTCCCTGTCCTCCATTCAGGAATTTGCTGATATCGAGTTTTTCCTTTTCGGCGATGGTCTGGAGTTTGGCTTTGGCGGCGGTGGCGGCTTCCGAGGCCTCTTCCATTTTGGTATTCATCGCGGCGAAGGTTTCGGCCGCACCCGGGTTTTTCTCATAATAGGCCGGCAGGGCGTCCATTTTGGAGGGGAAATCCGCCGGAAGGGTTTTGATGGCGGCCACGTGGGCATCGTTGGTCCGCAGCCATTCCTCATAGGCTGTTTTCAGTTCCGCCGGCAGATCCTGGGTGGACACCGCTCTGGCCTTCTCCACAATCTCCGGCAGCTTTTTCAGAAGCAGCAGAGGATTGCCGGCCGCATCGGCCTCCCGCCTGATGGGCCCCATCTCCACTGCCAGTTCGCCCAGCGACTTCTGGAAAGCTGCCTTGGCTGTGGTCACGGCGGGGGATTCCGCGGAAATGGCGGCCACAGGTTTGGGAGCCGGTGGGGGCACCTGCCTGTCGCAGGAGGAAAGGGCAACAGCCAGCCCCGCGAGGACCGGAAGAAGACTTTGGTGTTTCATATGCGGCATGCAGGTTTTGGTATCGTTGGGCTGCAGCCGCCGTCCGGAATGGAATAGCGGGGAGCGGCGGCAGCGTCCGCAGCAGTCACACCGGGCGGCACGGGGGGCAATCATAAATCCCGGCTGCTTTCACGGATTCCACACTTCCCGACATTTCCTGCACCAAAGCCGTCCGCTGCTCCGCTGTCGTGCAGCCCAGGTCCATGACTGCTTTCAATCTCCGCGGATCTGTTTATGCTGGCTGCCTGCGTGGAGATGGCGGCTTTCAGTTTCACTCCAGCCGCAGGGCCCGCCAGGGAATGCCCTCCTGCATGTTTATGTTGGTTTTGGCAAGAGAGTCACCCCGCGTTCCAACCTGTGCCGTGCTTTCCGCGTCCTTCATGGGACAGGCTGAAAAACATAGAACCCGCCCGGACGCGGAGGTCCGGGCGGGCGGATCAATGGTGCGGACTGGATTCAGGAAGTAAATCCGTCGGCTGGCACAGACTGGAAATCAGTTCCAACGGGTCAGTCCCCAGCGGTCAGAAATTTGTTGATATCAATGCCCTCCTTCTCCGCAGCGGCCTTTAAATTGTTCTTGGCTTCCTCGGCTTTTTGGGACGCCTCCTGCAGTTTCGGCTGCATCTCCGTGAAAGCTTTGGCGGCTTCCGGATGGGCCTGCATGTAGGCACCCATTTCCTCCTGCTTGGTCGGCATATCCGAGGGGATGACTTTCAGAACCTCCAGCACGGCGTCGTTGGATTTGAGGAATCCGTCATAAGCAGTGCTGAGCTCACCGGAAAGGCCTGTGGTCGGGACGGTTTTGGCTTTTTCCAGGATCGGCGGCAGTTTTTGCATCATCAGCAGGGGATTGCCGGATTCCTTGGCCTCTTTGGTGATGGCCTCGACCTCCACTGCAAGGGCATTCAACCCGTCCTGAAAGGCCACTTTGGGATCCACCTTGGGCACTGTGCGGGCGGGGACGGACTCTGTGGACGCGGGCGTGCCGCCATCAGCGGGTTTGTGCACCGCGTCGGCCGCTTTTTTGTCACAGGCGGCGAGGGTGAATGCCAAGCCGGCGGCGGCCAGAAGGAGACTCTGTTTTTTCATAAGCTGCATTTCAGTATGGTTGAATAACCGCCGCCCGGAACCAAACGGATCGGAGCGGCGTCAGCGGCAGCTGTCCTCCCTCCTGACACAGGGAGCAATCAGGAAATCCAGGCGTGGGAATACTCATCGGCGTGCCTCGGAGACAGCTTCGAACCACTGAAAATCAGCCGGCAAAGCCATTCTCTTTGATATACAGAAGATCCTCCCGCCCCTCCTCATTCATTTCGGTCTCAATCCAGCGGTCCGGATAATTGAGGATTTCAGGGGATTTGCAATGATCCAGCCAAAGGAGGATCGCATCCCAAATATCATGCGCATCCATTTCATGGATAACTGACGTCAAAATGGATCATCAATCTGAGCGCGGGATCTGTGCTTTTCCGCGCCAGCGCCTCCAAGGAGGTCATGGTGCTTTTTGCGCAATCATAATTACGGGGCCGAACGGCTTGGGAAACCAGTTCCGGGCCACAGTCAAGGGCCAGCAGACCATTGATCACCTCAATGTCACCGGACTCAAATTTTCCGCGTCGAATGCATGCGGCAGAGTGCGCCATCATTTCATCCGTAGTCATACTGTTATATACAGCAACGTCGATCGGATGTCCGTATGCCAAAAAAGCCGTGAGTTGATCATACCGGCACCAGCCCCTCGGCCTTGGCAAGTTTTTTCCGGTTCGCGTCGAAGGTCAGGAATTCCGCCGCGCCCAGCTGCAGCGCGGTGGCCACATGCAGTATTTCGGCCAACCGGTGCCCCGTTGCCAGCGTATGCGCACCGCTCAGCGCTTCAGCCCGTTGATGCACGGCGGACCAGTTCACCGGCACCGTCGTGAGCAGCCCCATATTGAGATCAATCTGCAGATCGTTCAGCATTTGCAGCCCTTCAACCTGCGGAAAACCTTTGGTGGCGTCATTGAGACGCAGCCGGATCTGAAGCTGCACCGACTGCCGGAACTCCAGCAGAAGCAAGCTCGACACTCCCAGAGCACCGCTGAGTCCGGCCATGAAATGATCCACCCGTGCGAAGTTGACCTGGGTCCGGCACAGGGCGCAGAGAAATGAGGTGTCGGGAAAAGCGCTCATCCTTCCTCTCCCTCGAATTCATTCGCCCGCATCGCAGCCACTTCCGCTTCTGTAAAAACACGATTTCCCCAAATGGCACGCCGCCGTGCCGCGAAATCAGGTTTGGCAGGCTGCGCGGAATCATCGGAACGCCATGCACGGAGCACCCCGATGGGCTGACCCCGTTTTTTCGATACGGATGTCCTCCCCTTCCAGCAGCCATGCCTCGAGCATGGAGAAGGAATTACGCAAATCCCGGACGGTCGCTGTTTTCATATGGTGAACCTATATATGTCCACCATACGGCTCCGCATCAACTCCTTCCTGCAGGTGGCCTCCATGGCAGACCCAGCCATGCAGGGTTGAAAGCGGCAGAGCATCCACCACGCGGAACGGCGCTGAAAGCCTCTCTGGAGATTCACACAAAAAAAGCCGGGAGCCATTTTCATGGCTCCCGGCGCTGAGTGAACTGTTTGTGTGTCTTCCCGGCTGCTGGTTTATTTGTTCCGTCCAGGAGCTCCTGGCCGGTCATCCCGGCGAAGCGGCATTCCGGCGTGGCGGCGCGGGCGGGAGCAGAGGCCGGACAGGCCGTTGGCCGCTGTTATTTGGCGAAGGCCTTGTCGTTGGGGTTGCCGCCGCTCATCAGGAAGGCCAGCAGGTCCAGCACCTCATCCTGGTTCAGGCTGTAGAGCAGCGCCGGGGGCATGGCGCTGATGGGATATTTGGAGCGGCTGCGGATGTTGGAGGTGTTGATGGAGGTCACGGCGGAGGCGTCGAGCGGATTCTCCGCCACGCCCACGAGGTCGCCCTCCTCCTTCACGATGCGGCCCACCACGGACGAGCCGTCGGTCTTCTCAATGAGTGTGGACTCATACTGGTCGGAGATCACCTTGGAGGGCTCCATGATATTGTCCAGCAAGTCACGCATGGTGTAGCGGTTGGCAATGCCGCTGAGCTCCGGGCCCACGCCGCCGCCTTCGGTGCCGAAGCGGTGGCAGGAAGAGCAGAGAGCGGCCTTGTAGGCCCGGTGCCCGGCTTCGAAGTTGCGACCGCTCAACCCGTTGGCCGTCAGAGCCAGAAGCTCCTCGGTGGTCCAGGCCTTGCCGGGTCCGACAGGCTGTGGCAGCTCCTCCTTGGTGGTCGTCAGCTCGCCGGAGATGGAGTCCAGCTCCGCCTTGAGACTGTCGGGCACGCGGACCAGCGCCTCTTTGCGCATGTTCTCCATGAAGCCGTGGAGGCTGTTGCCGCCTTGGAATTTGCGGGCGGTGTTGAACCAGCGGAAATACTGGCGGTAGAGTTCGGGGGACCAGCCCGCCGTGGCTTCGCGCAGGGCGTAGGCGTAGGAGATCTGCTGGCGGTTGGGCTTGGAGGCCTGGGCGCTCAGCACGCCCTTGGCGTAATCCTCGCTGCGCAGCAGCAGCTCCTTGTTGCCCAGATCCACCTGATCATCCTGGGCGATGCTGCCCATGAGTGCCATGGCCTTGGGCACCACTTGGCGGCTGTCCAGCTTGACCAGCAGTTCACACAGCTCCCGGTTCAGGGCGAAGGAGGAGGCGGGGAAGAGCGGATCCAGCTTGGTGCAGGCATGGGCTTTGGCCTCGGCGCTCAGCGGCCCCTTGCGGATGAGGGTGACGGAGGCGGTGCGCAGCATGGCCAGCTTCTGCTCCTCAGTCAGGGTGCTCCAGTCCAGTTGGGCCAGACCGTGCAGAATGGGGATCAGCTGATCCTTTTCTCCCGCGCGGGCCAGCGCCAGCAGGCTGGTGAGGGAAGCCCAGGGGCGGCGCTCCTCCAAGGCTTTGCCGGCCCAGGAGGCCACGGGCTGCTCCTCGATCACGGTGCGGGCGGCGAAGCGGATGAAGCGGTCATCGTGGTTCAGATGGTCCCACACTTTAGCCACCACCTCCGGGGAGGCGGGAGCGTTCTGCAGGCTCTCAATCTCCCGGCGCAGCTTTTGGAGGCCGTTCACCCCGGTTTCCGGGGCCGCAGTCTCCTGCGGGGTTTCACCGGCCCAGCGCACGCGGTAGAGGCCGCTCTGGTTGCCGCGTCCGCCGATGGCGAAATACATGGCACCGTCCGCGGGGCGGATCACAGCGTCCGTGAGGGGCAGCGGCTTGCCGGAGACGAACTCCTCCTTCTCGGCGGTGTAGGTGGCTCCGTGCTGTTTCAGGTGCACGGCGTACATGGTGCCGTAGGTCCAGTCGAGGATGAATAAGGCGTTTTGATATTTGGCGGGGAACTTCGAGCCGTAGCCGAAAAGCACACCGGTGGGGCTGCCGGGGCCGATGTTCACCACCGGCGGCACGCTGTCCGGGAAGTGGGTGGGGAATTTACCGGAGCCGTTGCGGAAGCCGAAGTCCGCTCCGGGCACGATGTGGCACACGCGGGTGGGGCGGTACCACGGCAGACCGATGTCCCACTCCATGTCGCTGTCATAACCGAACAGCTCGCCGTCCTTGTTGAAAGCGATGTCGTAGGTGTTGCGGAAGCCCATGGCCGTCAGCTCCCACTTTTTGCCGTCGAAGTCAGTCTTCGCCACCCAGCCGGCGGGGGCCATGATGTGGGGATCGTGCCCGCCGGCGTCCGTCATGCGGGTGATCAGCTGGTCCTCCGCCCACAGACGGGGAGGCCGGGAGGAGTCAGGGTCGGGGATCTTCGTGAAGTTGCCCGCCACGATGTAGAGGCTTTTGCCATCCGGGGCCAGCACCACGGCGTGCGGGCCGTGCTCGCCGTCGCCGTCCAGCCGGCGCAGCAGCACTTCCTCATCGAACTGATCGTCGCCATTGGTGTCCCGCAGGCGGTAGAGGCCGCTCTCGCCGCCGTTACGCACCAAATAGAGGGCCTTGTTGACGTAGAGCAGACCATGGGCATGGCCCACCTTGGACTGGAGAGGTGCCACATCGGCCTCCCCTTGGTCACCGATGGTCACGCGGAACAGGCCGCCGTTCTGGTCGCAGGCGATGATGCGCTGCTTGTCATCCAGAGTCATGCTGACCCACGACCCCTGGGTGGATTTTGGCACAGTGTACACCAGATCCGCCTTGAAGCCCGGCGGCAGGTTCAGGTCCTTGGGCTCAATCACCACGCCGGGGCTGCCCGGGCCGGGCGGGGCAAACACATTGCCCCAGGGGCCGTCGCCCAGCTTGGCCACCACCGTGGATGCGGTCCAGGAGGAGTCGGCGAAATCCGCCGTTTCCCATCCGGGAGTGAAGACCAGGCTCTGTTTCCAGCCGGCACCGGTCTCGTCCAGAACGGTGCCCGGACGGGCCCCGGTGTCCACACGGGCCACAAGGCCGGCCGTGTCGCCGTCGTTCACCGCCTTGACGGCGATCACGTTGCGTCCCGGCTTGAGAAATGAACCGATTTTCACGCGCAGCGCCTGCTGCCAGTCGTCGGTTTTGCCGACCGGGGCACCGTTGACGAACACCTCGGCCCCATTGTCGCAGGAGAGGAGCAGACGGATGGCTGGCGTGACCTCCTTCACCTCAAAGGCGTGGCGGAAGTAGACGGGCTCATTGTTGGGCTTGCCGGATCCCCAGATCCACTGGGGGGCGGCGGAAAGGGAGGGCGGCAGGGCAGCCAGGACGGCAAGACCGCCGATGGCGGCGCGGAGATTCCGGGAAGGTGATGGCATATGAAATGGGAAAAAGCCGGGAGGAAACCAGAGGAGGATGGGATGAATAAAGAGTCAGCTTTAAACGGGCGGGAAGGCCCGGCTTTTCAGACCGACGCCCCGGTGCTTACTGCGGATTTCCATGCGTGGGAAATAAAAAGAACTTGGAAGCGTAGGGAGGGAACGCTAAATCCGGGCTTTGCCGCTGCCGGTCGGGTTCACAAATCCTTCCTGACAGCCCGCACCCCGCACCACCCAATCCACACCACCCTCATGCCCAAAGTCACCACCAACGGAATCGAGATGTTTTACGAGGAGCGCGGCTCCGGCGAACCCCTCATCTGCATCATGGGGGTCACCGCGCCCGGCGCGGTCTGGGAAGCCCACGCCGCCGAATGGTCGAAGCATTTCCGCTGCATCCTCGGGGACAACCGCGGCGTGGGATCGACGGACAAGCCCGCCGGCCCCTACACCACGGAAATGATGGCCGACGACTACGCCGGCCTGATGGACGCGCTGGGCATCAAATCCGCCCGCGTGGTCGGCTGCTCCCTGGGCAGCGCGGTCGCCCAGCAGCTGGCCCTGCGCCACCCGCAGAAGGTGAAGTCCCTGATTCTCATGTGCACCTGGGCCCGCCAGGACCGCTATGGTCTGACCACCTGGGAGCACATGATGAAGTGCAAGGCCGCCTTCCGCCCGGAGGACTTCATGCACTATGTGCATATGCTGATCTTCACCAAGCCGTGGTTCGACAACGATGACTGCTGGAAGGCCATCCTGGAAGGCAATGCCGCCGCCGGCATCAACCCCGCCCCGCAGCCGGTGCACGCCATGGAGGCCCAGGCCGCTGCCGCCATGAGCCACAACACGCTGGACAAACTGGGCGACATCAAATGCCCCACCCTCGTCATCGGCGGGAAAAACGATGTCTTCACCCCCCGCTGGATGAGCGAGGAGACCGCCGCCGGCATTCCCGGAGCGGACCTGCACCTCTACGACAACGCCGGTCACGCCTTCCACTGGGAGTGCCTCGCTGACTTCAATCCCCGCACCACGGAGTGGCTGCTGAAGCACTGATCCCGGATCTTTTCCCGGATACTGAAACCACTGAACAACCCATATTTCCCCCCACTTCCCACCTCTCCATCCATGTCCAAAATACAATTCGGCTCCGAAGTTTACACCTGGTTCATGCAGGGCACCGGCAAAGGCTACGACAACAAGCTGGACCACATGATCAAAATCGCGGGCCAGGCCGGCTTCACCGGCATCGAGCCCATGGTGCTCGAGATCTCCGAGAGCGCCCTCGGCTGCGGCAAATACTGGCTGGGCGACTTCTGCGACGCCGGCCGTCTGAAGGCCGCGCTGGACGAGCACAACGTCAAGCTGGCGGGCCTGGCCCTGGTCTGCGCCTTCGACGGCGACACCCTGACTCCCGGCGAGGAGGAGGCGGTCGATTTCACGATCAACCTGCTCAAGCAGTTCCCCGGCGCCATGCTGGGCACCGTCACCCTGCCCAGCGGTCGGAAGAACGACCTGCAGCGCCGACGCCTGAACGTGGCCCGCAACATCAACGCCGTCTCGAAACGCGGCACGGACGCCGGTCTGAAGTGCTCCTACCACCCCAACAGCCCTCCCGGCTCCCTGGTGCGCACCCAGGAGGACTACGATGTCGTGATCAGCAGCCTGGACCCGAAATACACCGGCTGGACTCCGGATGTGGGGCACATCATCCGCGGCGGCATGGATGTCATCGCCACGCTCAACAAGTGGCAGCACCTGGTGAACCACATTCACTACAAGGACTACTCCGGCAACGGCCCCGAGCCCTGGGCGCAGATGGGCACAGGCAAGCTGGACTTCCACAAAATCACGGAATGGCTGACCGCCCGCCATTACGAAGGCTGGATCATCTGTGAGGACGAGGCCCACATCGCCGTGGAGGATCCCGATGGGGTGACGCTTCAGAACGGCCAGTGGTGCAAGGAAAACCTGTATCCCTTGGTCTGAGGATGATGCCCGGCCGGCAAGGCCGGCCCCGGATGCCGCCCATCCGCGGGCCCCGCTGGCCATTGATTGAATGACTCCATACGACGCCAGCCAGCGATGAACCGACAAGCCTCATTCATCAGCTGGCTGGCGTTTCCATGCGCTCTCATCTATGCTTGGCTGAGGACGTGGGATGTTATGAGGGAGTTTGCACGCGGCCTGATCCGACACGGCAGGATCGCCGCTCCGGACTTGGCCTCGCTCGGCGCGGGCGTTGGTGAGGATACCCTGTGGCGGTTGGGGCTGACCATCGCCGTGGCGGTGATGATGGTGCCCTGGGCCAGAAAATTCCTGCTCTTCTGCCGCATCCTGCATCCGGACGGGGCTTTCACGGAAAACACCGCCCTTCTCCTGAACGTCATCGGGCGGTGGCTGATCGCCGCCTGCCTGATCCTTTGGAATTCGGAAACCGGGGCGATGCTGTTCTCCTCGATCTTCGCCGCCGTCCTGATCGTCCCGGAAGCCACTGCTCTCATCACCGCCGGCTTCACCGGTTTTATCGATTCCCTTTTCTTTCCCGGCAGCCGGGAGAAAAAACCGCCCTACACCCTGAAGCTGGCGCGCTTTTATGTGCAAAAGCAGCGCTGGGAGGACGCCGAGGCGGAGTATGCCCGCATGCGGTCCTTTTACCCGGACCGGCTGGAGGCTTGGCAGGAAAGCCTGCGCACAGCCTTCGCCCTGGGCGATGACGCCGATCCCCCGCCGGAAAAAATCCTGTCCAAAGGGCTGAGGAAACTCAAAGCTCCGGCGGAGAAGGAGGCGCTTTTCGCAACGTTCAAGGCGCGGGAAAAGCCGGTCATCCTTCCGGAGGTGGAGGATTTTTAAACCCTGCGCCCGGTAGGCCCATGCACTCACTCCGCGTCATCGCCAGCTGGACCGTTTTTCTCTGCATAAATTCTCTGCGCACGCGGATTTGGTAAGGACTTCCAAGTTCCGGATTGCCTGCGGAAAACTGAGACGGTCATTCTGTGCGGGTTGCACATTTGGTGTTGAGGACACCCGACGCCACCCTTTTTACCGGACTTGGTAAACCGGAACCTTTAAAGCACCGGGCAAAGGCTTCATGGTCGCGCCGAATCGATCACAAGCACCGGCTGGTCCACCGCGTGCAGAATGCCGCTCTTGTGATTATCTCCTGCCACTTTCATTATTGAAGACTGGTCATCAAGCATCGGATGGACAGGACTGTGATGCTGAACATGCCCCATCCCGCGGCTTTAAACTGCCGGCTGCGCAGCCTGGGGTGTGGGCCGGCACCAACAAATTTTGGCATTCAAAGCGGCTTCTGCCGGCTGAGCTTGCAAAAGGATGGAACTTCGGATAAACTGGTTTGCAATCTGGTTTATCCAGGAGAAAATTTTATGGCAACCATCGTCGGCCTTTTTGAGGCCAAAACCAATTTGGGACAAATCGTCAAACGTGCGGCGGGGGGGGAGGACATCGTTATCACCAATCGCGGAAATCCTCTGGTCCGGCTGGTGCCCGCCGATGCCGGTCCGGCTGGTGCGGATCTCAAAGCCGCCTTTGAGCGCTTTAAGGAAATCCGGAAAAAAGCGGTGCTCAACGGTCCGGGCCTGCCCAAGCTCGGGTTGAAGGAGCTGACCCGTGAAGGATTGAGATGAGAGCCAGTTTTGTGGTCGATAGTTCAGCAGCGCTGCCATGGCTTCTGGAAGACGAGAAAACACCCGCCTCCGAAGCTCTGCTCGAACGGCTGATCAACGGTGGGGAAAGGGCCGTCGCTCCGCCTCTTCTCCGTTACGAGGTTTCCAATGCCATGGCGATGGCAGTGAAACGTAAACGCATAACCAAAGAGGTGATGCGCGAAGCTCTGGATTTTTTCAGTCTGCTCCCCATTGATCTGGATGATGACTCCAACCACTTGGTTTTAACCTCCGCCCAGACGGTGGCCGGGAAACATTCCCTGACCATTTATGATGCCGTCTATCTTGATCTGGCTGGACGGCTCGGTCTGCCACTGGCCAGCAACGATGATGCGCTGACGAAAGCGGCCCAGTCGGAAGGGGTTCCGCTGGTGAAGGTTTAAGCCTGCGGGGATTCCGTGGACTGGAAAAAGCAAACCCGCCCCGCCAGGCCAGGCCGGGCCGTGCCGGGCCATGACCCGGGACCGCGCGCATTGCTGCTGACAAATCCGTCGGACTGCGGCAGGATGCATGGCCTGATCGCATGAAAAAACACCACGCGGGCGCCGGCCTGCTTCTCCTTGGAGTCATAGCCCTCCTTTGCTGGCAAAACCACCTGCTGACGGTTGAGCGGGACGGCTTCGCCAGCCAGTTGGCTGACGCCCGGAAGCGGATGAACTGGCTGGATACCCAAATCGCCCGGCTTTCCCGTCCCACGGCGGCACAGATGGCCAAAGCCCCCCTGCCGACAAAGCGGATGCCGGAGGATGGAGACATGGCTGATGGCGGGACGGAGGATGAAAACGGTGAAATCCCAGCCGGGGAGGTCCCTGACAATCCTTATGCCGCCGTCATTCCTGCGGACTCCATGTACGGTCCCTTCAAGCCGGTCAGTATTCCGGTGGCGGAGGGACGGATCACGGCCACTGAACTGCGGAAGCTGGAGGATTTGCCACCACTGGAATCAGACGGCTACGTTTTAAAAGCCCGGCTTCTGAACGCAAAAGGTGAACAGGTCTCAATTGGTGAGTTCCGCGGCGGACAGAAAGGCAGCATGCAGTTGTTGAAAGAATTTCCTTATCCAACAGCTTTTCAATCCCCTCTGATTGGTCCGGACCGCCAGTCATCCGGGAAATCCTCCAGCTTTCCGATCACGCCCTCCACGCCCATGCCGTTTTCGGTCACGCCCTTCACGCCCACCGAATTTGAGTTTAAAAACACCGGATGGACAGTTGATCTGGAAATGAGCGCGCAGGGCGGACTGCTGCTGGTGCACGGACGGAGCCAGCAGACTGCCTTTGAAAACTTCACCGCCCAGCCTGGGGAAACGGGAAAGCCCATTTATGACGACAGCGGCATCCTGCTCACGGACAACAAGCAACTCCAGCCCACTTTCAACACCCGTGAGACACCGTTTCTTTTCGACATGCTGCCCGGCAAAACCTACCGCCTGCCTCTTGGCACCGGCGACGGAGGAGAAATGCTCGAATTCACGCCCGTGCCTGCCCAGTGACCGCCGACGCGCACGGCCATGGCCATGATCAGGCCATTTTTGGAATTCTGCTTTTATGGCTGATCTTTTTCAGACCGTAAACAAGGCCGTTGAGAACAGCAAGCACCAGCAGGATTTCCAGAACTCCGGGACGGAAAGCAGAACCGATCAATGCTCCCAATCCCAATGCCGCACTCAGCCAGAAGAGAAATGATTTCATGATGCCATATTACGGTGGCTGTATGCCGTGTTTTCGAGGAGTTTTTTCCTTATTTCGATGTATTTGGGAAGCACCTGATCGACCGGTTTTGATTTCCGGAATGACCCCGCAGATTCCAACCATTGCGCACCGGAATCCCTCAGCGGTATGGACTGCGCTCCACTGCCGATAATTTTCAGAGCGCAAGTGGTTTTACTCCCCACAGCCGCGCTCCGGCTGGCTTGCCTCCATCCCTTCCGCCGGTCCGCTGCCGATTTTAAAAACGGAGTACAGCTCAAAAATATCCCCGAATTTGGCCCGCTCCTCCGGCCCAAGGTCCAACCGTGCAAGCTCCCGCTTTCCCTGCCCGATGATGATTTCATAAACCGTGGCGGTGATCCCCCGGCAGCGCTCCGACAGCACCAAAACGCGGTCACCCACCTTCAACGGGGCTCCATTGATTCTGCTGCACAGAGGCCGGACCCACGCCCAGCCTACAAGCATGCCCAAAAAGAATCCGCCGGCGGCTGTCGCGGTAACCATGACCAGCAGCCACGCCATTCCCTGCCAATCAAATGTCCTGTCAATCAGCCGCACCCCATCCACCAAAGGCACGGTCAGCATGTAAGCGTTCGCAGCGCAGGCACCGATGACCCGTGAAATGGCCGTGGGACAGGCTCAGATTCTGTTGAGCAGGCTTGGTTGCATGATTTTATGATTCCATAATGAAGTCCGGCACCGCCGGGCCTCGGAGTGTTGAAAGGCACGGCAACGGAACAATGGCCATCCTTTAATCGATGGACCGGCGCGGCGCGCACTGGCCGTACAGGAGCAAACCCCAACCCACACGCCGGCAGAGTCCCATCCGAACACCCGGCACCCCACCCGGAAACGGTATCATTCCCCCTTGGAGGCCCCGCCGGGAGCCCGCACATGCAGCTTGGAGATCACTTCCTTCAGCCGGGCCAGCTCCTCCGGATTTTCCGGCAGTGGAGCGGGTTTGAAGGAGGGCAGGAGGTGCTCCCAGACAAGGTTCAGCTCCTTCTGCATGTCGCCGGTGTTGGCGGTGATGGCCACCACGGTGTCCTGTTCCGGGATCACCACGCAGAACTGCCCGTCCTTGCCATCGCCGCGGAAGGCGTTGTGGCGGCACCGCCAGAACTGGAATCCGTAGCCCTGCGCCCAGTCCGACTGGTCGGAATGGGGCTGGCCATTGTCGTTCGGCACCTGTTTGGAGGAGGCGGCCTCCACCCAGGAGGCCGGGATTAGCTGTTTGCCGTTCCACTGGCCTTTCTGAAGATAAAGCTGACCGAATTTGGCGATGTCCTCTGTGCGGAGGCTCAACCCGTAACCGCCGATGGAAATCCCCTGCGGACTGGTGCCCCACTCCGGCGACGTGATGCCCAAGGGCTCGAACAGGCGTGGTTTCAGGTAATCCAGAACTGTCTGCCCAGTGACCTTGGTGACGATGGCCGAGAGCATGTAGGTGCCCGGCGTGTTGTAGAGAAAATGCGTTCCCGGCTTGTGAGGCACTTCCTGGGCAAGGAAGGTTTTCACCCATGTCTCTTTGGTGCCCCGGAATTTGGCTTCGGTCTCATGGCCGCAGGACATGGTGAGTAGATCCTTCACCGTCATCGCCTTCAGGTTTTCGGAGGGACTGGCCGGGGCGTCCTCAGGGAAGAATTTGAGGACCTTGTCGTCCAGCTTCAGCTTCCCCTCCTCCACCGCCAGACCCACCGCTGTGGAGGTGAAGCTCTTGCTCAGCGACCACAGCACGTGGGCCTTGTCCGCGGACTCCGGATGCCACCATGCCTCAGCGACCACCCTGCCGTGCCGCACCAGCATGAAGCTGTGCATGGTGTTCACCTCCTTGTCCGCGGTCTCCACATAATTCCTCAGCGCGGCTGAGGAAACACCCTGAGCCTCCGGGGTGCTGCGCGGCAGGCTGCCCGCGTCAGCCCCGTGGGACAGACCGGGCATCAGCAGCGCCCAGGCGGCCACCGCCGGCTGGAGCACCGTAAAAAACACAGAACGGAAACCGAAGGCGGGCATGGCAGCTTTCATGGATGTCACAGAGAGGAGGTGGGAGCGGAAAACACGGATGGTGGAATGGTGCCTGTATCACACTTGGGGAAGTGCGCTTTTGTCCACAAAAACCTCCGCATTTCCGGCCAAACGGCGTTCAGCAAAAGGCGGACCGGGGCCACTCCGGAACAGAGGGAATGGCGGATAGGCCGGAAGGAATTCAGGGTTTGCCTCCACCGCCGCTCCTGGGATCTGCGGCCTCATTCCATTTCCGCTTGGCTACAAACGGCTGTTTGAAGGCAGGCTGCACGGGCGGCGCGGGTATTTTCGGCGGTGGCGCTGCCATGGGCTCGACAGGCTCGGCGTTTTGCTCCACCACCTCCAGGCCCAGCTCCACGGCGCGCGCAGCAATGACTCCCGGCTGCAGCGCTCCGCTCTCCTCCAGCAGAACCACCAGGCTTTCCACCAGCCGGGCGGTTTTTTCGAGATCGGACTCCAACTGCGCCACGCGCTCCTCCAGTTCCCCTGCGTTGGCTCCGCGCTGCTCCTCCTCCATGCGCATCCGCATGCGCTCCAGCATGATGGGAGGCTGCGGCATGGGAGGCATGCCGGGAAGCGGACGCGGCGGCAGGCCGGGTTGCTGCCGCTGGGGAAAAAGTGAATTGAACAGGCCCATGGTTTTTCGGTTCCGGCGGGGATGGAGCCGGGTTTGTTTGCAACCGCAAGTCTAGCCTGTTTTCCCGCGCTGGCAAGCCCCCGACGGCGCCCCGTGCGGCCTTGCATCCGTTTTTTCATCCGAAGCCCGCAGGGTGGCCCGGCGTTTCCCGCACCTGCCGCGCACCGGAGGGACACCTTGCGCTTGCCCCGTTTCCTGTCAGAATCCGGTTATTCATGGATCAACTGGAAGCTGACCCTCCCGACTCCGCCGCGGACGCGCCGCCGGCCCGGCCCGCCCTTTCCTCCCGCGCCCGCCGGGCCCGGAAAAAATCCCGCGGGGGTCTGTGGCTGGGCATCACCGGAGGATTGGCAGTGGTGGCCGCCTGCACCGTTTTCAGCCTTCAGAGCTGGATGGAGAGCTATCTCCGCAGCCCCGCTTTCGCCCAAAAAATCAACGACGCTGCGCTTTCCGCGCTCCATGCCCAAGGCAGTCTGGACGGGATGGGCTGGCAGAGCTCGACGGTGCACGCCGCCCGGTTTCATGCTCAGGGACTGGAGGGCGCGGCCTTTCAGGAGCTGTCCGTGTTCGATGCCCGTGCGGAGGTGGATATCGGGGCGCTCTGGGACCGCGCCTGGCGGGTGAAGCGCATTTCCCTGGCCCGTGTGGAGGCGGATTTTTCGCCTGGAAGAGTTGCCGGCTCCGGCGATTCCCCTTCCCGTGATGAAACCGGGACCGGCTCCGGAAAACCGGCTCCCGGCTGGTTGCAGCGCTGGCTGCCCAACCGCACCGAAATGGGGCCGGTGGTGGTGGACCGCTTTGATTTCCGGTGGCGGAGCGGTGGCGAAAACGTCCAGGGCGAACAGATCACGCTTAGACTGACGCCCAATCCGGAGGAGCGGTTCACAACCGTGTCCGGATCCGGGGGCACGGTGAAAACCTCAAAAAATGCCCATGTCCTGACCGTCCGCAGTCTGCAGGCGGTGCTGCGGAAGGATACCTTGGAGCTGGAGCAGTTTCAGGGGGAGATCGCCGGCGCGCCTGTGAGGGCGGAGGGCAGTCTGGCCATGCCCGCGTCCGGAGGAAACCGCAGCCTGTCCCTGAATGTGACCTTGGAGAAGGCGCAGCTGGCGGACTGGATTCCGGACAACTGGCTGCGCCGCTGCTCAGGCCTGGTGTCTGTGAAGGCAAAACTGCAGGCCTCCGGGGAGGGATTCAGTCATTATGATGCAGCTGGCAGGGTGAGGCTGGAGGACACCCTTGTGCAGGCGCTGCCACTGCTGGAAGTGATCGCCAAAAAGACGCGCAATGAAACCTTCCTGCGACTGCAGCTGAAGGATGCCGTCAGCGATTTCAGCCGGCTGCCGGACGGCGGGTGGCGGCTGGACCGCCTGCGGGCGGACGCTCCCGGCCTGCTGCGGCTGAAAGGCTCCGCGGCGGCGGACGCCACCGGCGCGCTGAAC
The DNA here is from genome assembly GCA_028293125.1 of Verrucomicrobiales bacterium. Lineage (GTDB taxonomy): Bacteria > Verrucomicrobiota > Verrucomicrobiia > Verrucomicrobiales > V1-33 > CAIZWU01. Next base: position 52,475 of record JAQGPJ010000004.1, read on the forward strand.
GGGGACCTGCTGCTGGGCATTGTGCCCGGCACGCTGCGCTACCTCGCCGGAGCTGAGCAGACGGTGTTTCTGCCCATGGAGCGCGCGGCCCTTCCGCCCGCGGAACGGGCCATGCTGGCCTCGGACGACAGCGGGCTGCTCTGGACCCGACTGCGGCTGCGCGGCACCTTGGACCAGCCATCGGAGGATCTGTCGGACCGCTTGGCGAAAGCTTGGTTCAACGCCACGGCGGAGGAGGTCTCCAATCTTTCCATGGAGGCCGCCGCCAAGGCCGCGGAGACCGCCGGCGGTCTCGCCGGTCAGGCCCTGGACATCGCCCCGCCGGTCCTGAACCGGGCTCCGGACCTGCTCCAGCAGGGTGTCAAAAGCGGGCTCAATGTGCTGGACGGTCTGCTGCCCCGCTGAAAAAGTTGACTCGACCCGACGCATTTCCAGCGTTCCATTGATAAGTAATAAGTAATAAGGAAAAGTATGAAGACCGTCTCCACCGCCCTGCTCTGCCTGCCCCTCCTGCTGACCGGCGTCCACGCCGAGCCCCCGCCCCCCGGAGTTCCTGCTCCTGAAAAAGCAGCCCCCGCCGTGACGCATCTGAAAGCCCCGGAAGCCGCGAAAGCCATCGAAACCGCCGCCAAGGACCCCGCGAAGGCGATCACAGTGCTGGATGTGCGCACTCCTGAGGAATTCGCCTCCGGGCACCTGAAAGGGGCCAAAAATGTGGATTTCAACGGGGATGACTTTGAGAAACAGCTTTCCACTCTCGACCGCAGCAAAACCTACTTGGTGCACTGCGCCGCCGGGGGCCGCAGCACGCGAAGCCTGAAGCTGCTGGACAAGCTGGGGTTCAAATCCGTCATCCACCTTGATGAGGGCTACAAGGGTTGGACCGCGGCCGGCCTGCCGGTGGAGAAGTAACCCCTGCCCGACCACCAGTCCGCTCCCGAGCCTCCTCTCTTCCCTTCCGATCCGTCACGGAATCCGCCGCCCATGTCCAATCCTCCTGCCCGCAAACAGCCGGTGCGCGATCTGATGACGCACCTCCGGCAAAAGTCCCACCTGCTCAGCTTGGGAGGCCGGTCCGCCAGCAACGAGCACCAAGTCGGGCTTTTGCCCAACAAGGGCTCTCTGCGGCGGAACTATCATTTTGTGAAACGGGTGCTGCTGCCGCAGATCTTCTCCAAACGCGGCGGTCAGACCCAGCGGCCTGACCTCGCCGCGCCGGAGTCCCATGAGTTCCGTGTCACTTGGATCGGTCATGCATCCTATCTGGTGCAGACCGAGGGCGTGAATGTGCTCATCGACCCCGTATGGGCAAAGTGGCTGGGCTTTGTAAAGCGGGTGCGGGAACCTGGCCTGCACATCGAGGAGCTGCCTCCCATTCATCTGGTGCTCATTTCCCATGCTCACTTCGACCATTTGCATCTCGGCAGTCTGGCGCGGGTGGCCGGCGGCCAGCCCATCATCACGCCGCGTGGCGTGGGCCCTCTGGTGGCCAGGAGGGGATTTGGAGAGGTCGTGGAGCTGGACTACTGGGAGAAGGTGATGTGCGGCCCGCTGGAGATCACTTTCACTCCCTCCAAACACTGGGGAGCGCGCATGGTCCATGATGTCCATCGCGGCTTCGGCGGGTTCCTGATCCGCAACTCCGCCGGGCGCACGGTGTTCCACTGCGGCGACAGCGCCTATTTCGACGGCTTTCAAAGGATCGGGGACGCCGCCGACATTGACCTCGCCATGATGCCCATCGGTGCCTATGAATCCATGAGCGGGCGCGAGGTGCACATGAATCCGGAGGAGGCGGTCGCGGCCTTCAACGATATGAAGGCCAAACACATGATTCCCATGCATTACGGCACATTCCCGCTCGGAGGCGAACTCATGCACGAGCCGCTGGAGCGCTTGGCCCGCATCACCAAATCCTCAGGCCTGATTGGCCGCATCACCGTTCCTGGCGAAGGGGATCCCACGCTTTTCTAGCCGTTTCCCGCCGGAGCGGGAAATTCAACGCCGGCCACTGACTGCGGATTCAGCTTCCCGGCTCATAGACGGCGGCCAGCCGGCGCATCAGCGTCTCCAGCAGCTGATAGTACTGATCCTCCTTCAGGGAGTTCTTCCGGGCGCGCAGAGTGGCGATCTCCGTCTCCAGCCGTCCGCGCTCCGCCAGCTGGTCCGGTGTCAGACGGCGCGCGCCATCGTCGGGAATCAGCCACAGGCGCTGGGCGGCGGCTCCGTCCAGAGGGATGGCATCGCGCGTCTTTTTCACCGCCTGCAGGCCTTGAAACCACTCCGCCGGGGTGCCTTTGCCATCCCCGTTGTCATCAATAAGAGCATGCTCGGTGGCGATGCGGCCCTCCGTTTTGTAGAACTCCACTGTGCGCGCTGCAGCGCTGAGAAACCACTCCAGCAGGGACCACTGTTTGTCCTGATCGTAGTCCGCCGCCGGATCAGTCAGGGAAGCTGCGAGGTATTCGCCAAAGCGGGTATAGTTCTTCTCCGATCCACTGCGGACCGCCGTGATGATGCTGCGGTCCGCACCCGCCAGAGCATTCAAAAACGGCGCACTGCACGAGGCGGTGTTGATGACCACCAGGGGCCGGCGCACACGCTTCAGCCATTCCGCCAGCTCTGTTGCCGAAACATCCGGTCCCTCCAGATTGAAGCGCGCCTCCTTTCCGTCCCAAGTGCCGTGGCCCATCATCACGATCCAAATTTCCCCCGGCCCTTCGGGGGGGAGGGCGGTCAGGGCTTTTTTCAGGGTGCCGTGGGCGGTTTCCTCATCCACTTTGGTGTCTTTGGTGTCTGCGGCGGCGGCGGGTGAGCCTTCGTGAATTATGATGGTCTGCGCACCGGCCATAGCGGCCACTTTTTTCCAAGCCTCCAGCTGGGCGTCGAATTTGGGTGCATATTCGGGCTCGCCGTTTGCTCCGCGGACGAGGATCACCCGGGTGGCGGCGGAGATGGGGGATGCCATGGACTGAGTGGACGCAGTGGATGGTGCCGGGGGAGCAGGATCCTGGGCCAAAACCGGGCCCGTACCCAAAACCAAAGTCAGGGAGGTGATTTTAAAAACTCGGGGGGACAGTCTCATCATGGCAGACCCTGGGTTCGGCGCAGCCCCCACTCCGCGAGCAGGCAGCCGACAGCGGTTAGAAAAATCCATGGGGTGTGCCAGAGGGGCTCGGTCCAAGTTTCCATCACGGGGGCCTTCTCCTGCGGCAGTTTGGCCGTGAAGGCCTCCAGTTCCGAAGCCGGCACCATTCTGCCGCCGGTGCGGCGGGCCAGTTCCTCCAGCAGGGCGGTGTTGGGCTGGAGCGAGCGGAATTCCTGGGCGGCGAGCTCGGGTGCGCCTCCGGCCACAGCCCGGCCCTCCTCGGCTCCGTCGGCGTTCACAGCCTTTGCCGTGGCCTTCCAGCCTCCGATGCCCTGCGGCACATATGATGCTGTGTAAAGTCCAGGCTCCTCCAGGGAGGGCTCCGCCTGGAGCACCAGCTTTGACGGCGGGAGTTCCCCTTCAGTCTTTGGAGGCACGCCGCCGCCGGCTGTCGCAGGCTCCGCAAACACCACCGGCTCCACCTCCACGGTCACCGCGGCATTCTCCACCGGCTGAAAATCCGCGTTCCGCACCCGGACCTGCAAATCCACGGTGCCGGAGGCGTCGTTGGGCTTCGGCTCCACCGCCAGCGCCACGCGGCCGGGCACATCCGCCACCAGCCAACGGACCAGCTGGCGCCAGGCTTTCTCCAGATCCGTGCGCGACTCCGGGGATTTCATGCCCCAGCGCCACAGGTCCCCGATCATCAGCCCCGCCGTGCGCCCGCGGCCAAACCGCTGCACCACCAGCGCCGGAGCCTTTTTGCCCGTCGTATCCAGTGCGGTGGCGATCACGCTGGCTCCCGGCTTCACCTCCCTGATCCGGTTCATCACCCGCAGGGGCGGCATGTCCCCGATCCGTGAGCGCTCGTCGGATTCATTGGCCCGCAGCCGTGCCCAGGGCTGCAGCCAGCCCTCGCGGTCCAGATCGAACCTCACCGGTCCGGGCCCCGGCGTGACGTCCGGACGGTCCAGATGGACGGGCAGCATATCGCCTACAGGCGTGCGGGCATAACCGCCCTCGCCGAAAGTCTCCATGCCGCCCAGCATCAAAAAGCCGCCACCGCGCTCGGAGACGAAGCGCTGCAGCAGGGCCGACTGCGTGCGGGTGAAAAATTCGCTCTCCACGTCATCCAGAATCACAGCGTGATAGCGGAACAACTCCTCCGGCAGCTTGGGAAATCCTGTGGCCAGCTCTTGGTCGTCGAGTGTGTTCAACCGCACGATCACTGGCTGGTCGTAACCCGCCGTGGTCTCCTTGTTCTGATCGTCCGTGCCCCGGTAGATTGGATTGCTGGTCTCGCCGGCGCGCCCCAGGAAGGAGAACTTCGGCTCCCGCCTGGCCACCCGGATCAGTGCGGTCATCCGCACCTGCTGATCCCCCTCCAGGGCGCGGTTCAGAAACTTGTATTCCCAATTGGGGCGGCCGGAGACATACAGCACGCGGTAGGGTCCCTGCCCCCGGTCCACCACCAGCACCTGCTGATTGTTCTCCAGCGTGGCCTCCCGGGTGGACGGGCCGGATTCCCCCTCCTCCCGCACGGTGAAGCGGTGGAACGACAGCCCCGCCGGAGCCGCCTTCAGCTCGAAGCGGAACACCGCCGGGCCGCTGCCCGCCGTCACCGTCCGCTTTTGCTCCTCCTCCACCCGGCCATCCGGCGCGGTCAGCCGGGCCACGACGGCCGCGCCCTCAAATCCCGTGGTGCCCACATCGGCCTGCACGGTCACCGGGGCATCCTCGAACGCCGTCTGGGTCACGGAGATTTTCCGCACACTGAGGTCCCGCGCCGGCCCCGTGCCGCCGATGACCACAGGATAAACCGGCGGCCATCCTGACACCTCCTCCGGGACGGCGGCCATATCCGTGGCGTTGCCGTCCGTCAGCAGCAGCACCCCCGCCAGCGGACGGGAGCGGAAGCGGTCCGCCAGCGTGTGCAGGGCGGTGCCGATGCCCGTGGCTCCACCGTCCGCCGTCAGTCCTGAAAAGCCCTCCACCGCCTGCAGCCGCTGGTTGAAGAGATAGCGCCGAACATCGAAGGCACCGGTCAGGGAGGCCTGCCATTTCCCCTCCATGGACAAAGGATCCAATAACTGTCTGAGCTGCTCCAGCCGCGGCGCGCCGGCTCCGTTGTCCTGCACCTGAAGGCTGCGGCTGTTGTCCGCCGCCACCGCGAACAGATTGGCTCCCGGCCTCACGCGCTGCCGGCTCCACTGCGGCTCCAGCACGCACAGGGCCAGCAGCGCCAGCCCCAGCACTTTCAGCCCCGCGCACCACCAGCGGCGGCGGATGGGCCGCGCCCGGTAGCTCCAGAACACCAGCACGGCCCCCGCCGCCAAGGCCAGCACCGCCGGCCAGCGCCAGGCCTCCCCTGTGAATGTCACCACGCCCTGCATCACCATGCCATCAGTCCTTTCCGAGTTTTTCGTAATAATTCCGCACCTGCTCGGAGTAGCGGCCCGGCACCGGATCGCGGTCGATGGGCACCAGGGCCTCCCCGGACCGGCGGCGCAGCAGTTCCTCCCTGACACTTTTCCACACCTCCACCAGAGGTGTCAGGACGTCGCTTTTCACCACCGCCCAGTCGGGCTTTTTCAAATCGCGCTTCGATTCCACCCGCATCTGCCGCGCCGCCTCGCGGACATCCGCGATGCGGTTCTGAAGATCCGGAAACTCGACCAGCTCCTGGACATCCCGCAGGCTGTCCGACCAGTCGTTGTAGCCCTCCCCGCCCAAAGGCCGGGTGTAGCCCCCACGGCTTCCTCCAGCCGACCCGCCGCCGCCGGAGCGGCCTCCGCGTCCGGAGGGATCGTTGCCGGAGGGACTGGGGGACTCACCACCTTGGGAATCCTCATTGCCACCCTCCTGACCTTGGCCCTTTCCACCGCCCTGGCCTTGACCCTGTTGCTGACTTTGGCTCTGCTGCTGGCCGGGACGCTGTGATGCGCCGGACTGTTGGCTTTCACCCTGTCCCTGGTCTTGGCCCTCCCCTGCTTGGCTTTGATTCCGCCCTTGGGCCTGTTGACCTGGGCTCTGACCCTGACCCTCCTGACCCTGATTCTGTTGACCTTGGCCAGGCTGCTCCCCCTGTTGACCTTGGCCTTGATCGTCCTGCCGGCCTTCTTCAAGCTCCTGTGCCTGTCCCTGTTCCTGACCTTGGCGGCCCTGCCCCTGATTTCCCTCCTGACGTCCGGCACCGCCGCCGGGCGGCTGGCCTCCAGTTTCTGAATTCTCCTCCTGACCCGCACCCTGCCCCTGACTCTGCTGTCCATCCCGGCTGTTGGCCCGGGCCAGCTGTTGGCTGGAGTCATTGCCCTCTCCGGACTGCGGTGAGGTCCCAGCCTCCGGCTGTCCATCGGCTCCGCTCTGTCCAGCCCGCTCACCAGGCTCCTGCCCGGCTGCGTCAGGCTGCCCCTGCTGATCGGTTGAAGCCACCCCCTCCTCACCGCCCTCACGGTTTTCCTGTCCCGGCTCATTTCCCGGCTGTCCTGCGGTGCGGGAATCATTTCTATCAGGATTTTCACTGCCGGGATCATTTCCGGGCTGAGCATCTCCCTGACCGCCCGAAGCCTCCGCGATCTCCTTTTCCAGTTCCCTTGTCAGCGACTCCAACTCGCTGTCCGCGCGCTTCAGCGCCTCGGTGTCGTCACCGACCACGCTTTCCGCGGCCTTCTCGATCCCCTTTTTAAAATCCTCAATTCCTGCCTGCGCATACTGGCCGGTGCTCCGCGCCTGATCCACAAAGTCCTCCTGCAGCAGGTCGGAGGTCAGATCCAGCGTCTTCGCCCCCTCCTCGCGGTTCTGCATCTCCTGAATCCGGCGGTACATCTGCCGCGAAATCCGACCACTTTGGAGCATCTCCTCCTGCGCCTGCTTCACACCGGCGGCGTCGTCCTGGGCGTATTTCCTCATGCTGTCATAAAGCTGCCGGGAAACCAGCGGCTCGGCGCTCTCAGCGCTTTCGGAAATCTCCGCCGCCTTTTTCGTCAGCTCCTCCGACCGGCGTTTCTGCTCCGCCAGAGTTTTCAGCGCCTCTTCCCGCGCGGGATCTCCGCCAAGTCCGGGCCCGCCGGAGTCATCCATCGACTTCAGCTGCTCATTGACCTTCTGCTGCTCACTGGCCAACTCCCGCGCCTGGGACCGCATCCGCCGCAGGTCCTGCTCAAAGCCGCTGCTTGTTTTGGTGCGCATGTCCTCGCGCATCTCCTGCAGCTGCCGCTGGGCGCGGGTGCCGGAGGACAGTGCCTGGTCGGCGTTGCCCTGCGAGGCCTGCTCGGAGGCCTGACGGGCATTCTCGCGGGCCTGCTCCAGCTGCTTCCGCTCCTCCGCCATGCGGCTGCGGTTCTCCGGGCGCTCCATACGCTGGTTCAGCTCATCCACATCCGCCAGCAGTTCGCGCTGCTCCTCCTCCAGCCGCTTCAGCTCGCGCTGAAGGGCCTCCCGCTGCTCCTCGGTCTCCGCCGCCTGGAGGGAGGTCTGCAGCTCCTTCAGGCGCTCGTTGACCTCCTCCTGGCGCTTCGCCAGCTCCTGCAGGCGGTTGATCACCTGCCGGTCCTCGCGGCGCTCCGACTCCTCGGCGGCCTGGGCCTCGCGCTCCTTTTCATAACGGTTTTTCTCCTCCGTGAGCTCCATCTCGTTCAGCTGCTCCTGCATCCGCTGGTCGGCCTGCGACTGGCTGGAGCTGCTGGACTGGCTGCGGCTGACCTGAAACTCCCGTTCCTGAAGTTTCAGCAAAGCCTGATAGGCGGCCTGCTCCGCCGTGAGCGCGCCGGACAGGCCGGTCGGTTTATCCACGGATTCCTCCAAAGCCGTGACCGCCTGATTCATCAGCGCCTTGGCCTTTTGCCATCCCGCCTTCATGATCCGGTCCCGGGTCTCCGCCGACGCCTCCTCCGCCTGGGCCAGGGCGTCCTTCTGGGAATCCCTGACCACTCCAATGTCATCCTTTTTGGGGGAGGGGGAGCGCTTCAGCTTCCACGTGGCATTGATGATCTGCTTCTGAAGCTCCGCGAGTTTGGCGCCCGGTCCGCCTCCCTGCCCGCCACCGCCCTGCTGTCCGCCTCCCTCCTGATCCTGGCCACGGCGGAAAACCTGCTCAAAGGGCCGCACCTCGCCAAAAAACAAATCCCCCTCCGTGCGGCGGCGTTTGCCGTCCGGGCCGATGTCATCCGCCCACACAAACCAGGACACGAGGTCGTTGATTTTAACCCCCTTCTCCTCCAAACGCAGCAGGTGGGAAAAATCCTGCGCCGCGCCTCCCGGGGCCTCCTTCCCCAACTCCAAATACTCCGGCTCCCCGCCGCCCTGCGAAAAGGCCAGGCCCCACGCCAGCAGCCCGAAATCATCCCGCGCCGTGCCGTTGAAGACCATCTCCTCCAGCGCCGAGGGTGTCTGGTCCCCGCGCGGCTGCGCGAGCTTCACCTCCGGCGGGCTGTTGGGCAGCGCCTCAAAGGTGAAGACCGGCGGCACCTTGCCCGTGCGGCCCTCCTTGTCGGTCAGAATCAGTTCATAAGTCCCGCTGGCGGTCAGTATATAGTTGGTCAGGACCGCCACCGGCTTGTCCGCCTCCGCCTGAAGCTTCAGCGGCTCAGCGCCCTGCAGGCGGGGCTTCAACACGGCGGAGGCCACCGATTTGTTCAGCTTCAGGGTCAACGACACTTTGGTGCCCTCCACTGCGCTGACGCGGCGGGTGTCCTCGATGCGCTTCTCCGGCAGGCCGGTCCACTCCGGGAAGTTCAGCACCACATCCGACCGTTCCAGCCGGGGATACTCGAACACCTTCACGGTGAATTCGCGGGTGCTGCGGCCATCATAGTCGATGTGATAGCGGAAATCCTCCTGCACCCCCGGCAGGCTGCCACCGAAAATGGGGTCCTTCAGACTGCGGGCCAGTGGCACGGTGCGCACCGGTGCGGTGCCGCCGCCGGCCACCAAGCTCACATTTTCAGGCACCGCTTGGGAAAACCTCACGAGCACCACCAGATTGCTGCCCTTCTCCAAGACGGCATCGCCGGGCGTGACCTCCACGCCGTCGGCCAGTTTCACCGATTCCTCCGGCACGGAAACCACCGCCGCCATCTGACTGTCCCCCGGTTTTCCTCCCCAGCGCAGCATGGCCACGCAGCCCAGCACCCAGGCGAACGCCAGGACCGCCAGCAGGGCAGCGGTCTGTCCGGCGGTGCCTCCCAGCGGTCCCACCGCCTTGTTCCAGTCGTGGTCCACGCTGTGCTGCATGGCCTGGGACAGGAGGCGTTCCCGGATGAAAGCCGGCTGATCGTTCTCTGCCTCCTGATCCACCTGCACCGCTGTCAACAGCCGGCCGTCCAGCGCGGGAAAGCGTTTTTCAATGCGCCGCGCCATGCCCCGGAATCCCATGGGCATCAGATACCAGAGCACCCAAATCAGCCCCGCGCCCAGCAGGGAGATCATCACCCAGTCCGGCAGGAACTCCGTGGAGAGCGGCGGCGGCCCGCCACGCAGGAAAAGCACCCAGCCGGCCACGGCTGCGAGCGTCCACCACAGGGCCATGCCCAGCGCCAGCCGGCGCAGGCGGTGACGTCTGACTACCGGCTGCAGCCGGGCGGCTAGAAAGGGATTGATCATACAGCGGTTCCTCCGGGGACAGTGGCGCGTCGGGCGGTCAGCCCGGCCAGCAGGGTTTCAGCAATCAATACGCACAGCGCCCCGGCAATGATCCACCGCCACAGCTTCTGACGGCCCTCGGTCTCCACCGCACCGGGGTCGGCCGTCAGTTCCCGGGCTGCTGTTTTCAAAGTGGCGGCGGCTCCCGCGACGGGCACCCCCAGTTTCTCCAGCTCCTCCACCGGCAGGGGCGCGGTTTTGGATTCCACGGGATCGGGGTTCACCGCGAAGGCCAGGGTTTTCCCCGCAGCGGACGCTGTGTAGAGCCCCGGCAGTTCCGTCTGCGTGAAAACCGGGGTTCCGGTCCCCAGGACCACGGACTTTTCCCCGGGCAGAGTGAGGCTCACCGGTGCTCCGCCGGGAAATCCGAGATCCTCCCGGGTCAGAGTGGCTCCGGCGGTGAACCAGGCGGGGGGCGTTCTGACCACTCCTCCGGACTCCAGCAGCGACGCAATCAGCGGCACGAATTTGGAGGACAACGCCAGCTGGCTGTCCGCCGGATGCCAGCCGGAGGTCAGCACCACCAGACGGCCCTTGCCCACCGGCAGCTCCAGGATGGCGGGATTGCCGGAATCGAATTTTGCCAGCACCCGGCTGCCCGGCAGCGCCTCCGCGTCCAGCCGGCGGTGATGCCAGAAACGGATTTTGGTGAAATCGCTGAACCTCGGATCGGCGAAGGGCGCAAAGAGGGGATGCCGGAAATCAATGCCCTCCAGCATGGCGTACTGGTTGCGGGTGGCCTCCTCCAATTTGAGCTTTTCCAACTCCACGCCTGCCAGCGCGGCCAACGCCGGGGCCTGCTGGGCGCTTGTCAAAACCATCACCACCAGACCGCCCTCCGCCAGCCGCGTTTTGAGCGGCTCCAATTGGCTGCCGGCAGGCACTCCACCCACAAAGTACACGGCGGATTTCCCCTGCTCCACCTCCGGCAGCACCGCAGCCGGAGGCAAAGGGACCAGCTCCAGCGTTACCTGCCGGGACTGCGGCAGGGCGCGGTTCAAAAAGAAGAGCGGCTGTTTGGAATCATCCGCCCCCTCGCTCCCCAGATAAAAGGCCGTCACCTTCGCGGCCACGGGCGGCACGGCTTGGATCAGGTTGTCAAAAGACTCGGCATCGCCTTTCAGCAGAATGCGGCCCGCTCCTGATGTCTGCTCCGGCCAAGGCAGGGACACCACCCGAGCCTGTCCGGGGGGCACATACACCTCCAGAGGTTTGCCTTCGAACTGAAGGCCGTCCCCCGAGGCCCAACCCACCTGAAATTGCGTGCTTTCAGTGTCGGCAGCGCTGTAAACCCGAACCCTCGCCGGAGGAATGCCGCCGCCTGCGGGCGGAGGTCCCTCCGCCGCCAGGGCGATGCCGGCGTTGCCGGGATTCTGAGGCGTCAGGGTGGACAGGGTGAGGGTGGTGCTGGGCAGCCAGCCGCGGCCCTGAAGACCGGTCAGGCGGCTGCCCTCCTGAAGGTCCGTCACCACGGTGATCTCCCCGCCCTCGGGGGTCCGCTCATCGCCGCCGGGAATGCGGCTGGCGGATTCCCGCAGCAGGTCCGCCGCCCCGCTCAGGGCCTCCGCCAAATTGGTTCCCTCCCAGGTCAGCTCCGTCTCCCGCAGCCGCGCCATGGCCTGAGCCACCCGCGACTCCGGCGGCACCGCCGACCACTGGCTGAAATCCATCAAGGTTCTGACCCCGTCGGCGAAGACCAGCACCGCCACGGAATCCGCCGGTCCCGCCTTGGCCAGCACGCTCTCCGCCTTGGCGAGGGACGCCTCCCGCAGGCCTGCACGCCGCAGCGAGGCGCTCACATCCACCAGCAGCACTGAGCGTTTCGTGGCGCCGTCCGCATTCCGCTGCGAGGCCGGTGCCCGGAAAAACGGTCTCGCAAACGCCAGGGCCAGCAGCACCAACGCCGCCGCCCGCAGCAGCAGCAGCAGCCAGTGCTCCACACGGCTCCGCTGCGTCAGGCGAGGGGGATCCGGCTGGAGGAACAGCAGGGAGCTGAAGGGCGTGCGCTCCCGCGTGGTGCGGCGGATGAGATGGAAAATCACCGGAGCCGCCACGGCCAGCGCTCCCAGCAGGAACAGCGGGGCCAGAAAGCTCATGCCGCCCTCCTTCCCCCGGCATCAGCCGGCGGTGCCCCGCCGCTGCGGAGACCCATTATTTTGACCGCTGTGTTCCGGGAAAATTTCATGCGCTGCGGCGGGCTGGGGTGCGGCGGACCAGCCGGCCACGGTGCAGGCGGTCCTGGAAAAATTCAGTCAGGGCCTGCTCCAGCGGGCGCACCGTGGAGGCCACATGACGCACGATGCCCAGCTTGTGGCAGATGCCTTCCAGCTCCGCCTGATGCGCTTGGAACTTTTTCAGATAGCCCTCGCGGGCCGCCGCTGGATCGATAAAAAGCGTGCGCCGGGACTCCACATCCTCGAAGACCGCCGGCGTGGAGAAGCCGAACTCCTGCTCCGCGGGATCCAGAACCTGGAAAATCACAAACTCATTCCCCGCCGAGGTGAGCTGCAGGAGGGCGCGCTCCAGTTCCGCCAGCGGCGTCAGGAAATCGGAGATCATCACCATCAGCCCCCGCTTCCGGATCATTTCGGCGGTCCGGGTCAGGGGGCGGATGAGGTTGGTGTCGCCGCCGCCCGCCGGTTTGTCCAGCGCCAGCATGAGCTGCCGCAAATGTCCGGTGCGGTTGCGGGCCGGCAGGTAGTCGCGCAGCCCCTCGTCAAAGCAGAGCAGTCCCACGGCGTCCCCCTGAAGGTGCAGAAACCGCGCCAGCGTCGCCGCCATGGTCGCGGCGTAGGCCGCCTTGGACCAGCCGGGCGAGCCATAGGCCATGGAGCGGCTCTGATCCACCAGCAGGTGGCAGCGGAGGTTGGTCTCGTCCTCGAACTTCTGGATGTAATACCGGTCGCTGCGGGCATAGACCCGCCAGTCCAGATGCCGGGGATCATCCCCCGGCGTGTATTGCCGGTACTCTGTGAACTCCACGGAGAAGCCATGATAGGGACTGCGGTGCAGCCCGGACCGGAATCCCTCCACCACCGCCCGCGCCCGCAGTTCCAGGCTGCCCAGGCTCATCAGCGTTTTGGCGTCGATCATCGACGCCGGAGGCGCGGCGGGACTGTCCGGGGCGGGTTTGGCGGGCATGGGGGGAAAGTCCGGTCGGAAACAGAAAATCAGACGGCGGGCCGGACGTGCTCCTGCAGGCGGCGGATGACGTCCTCCACGCGCACGCCATCGGCCTCCGCGCGGTAGTTCAGCAGCACGCGGTGCCGCAGCACCGGAGCCGCCAGCGACTGGATGTCCTCCAGCTTCACATGCACCCGGCCATCCAGCAGCGCCCGCGCCTTGGCCCCCAGAATGAGGGACTGGCCGGCCCGCGTGCCCGCGCCCCAGCTCACCCACTGGTTCACAAAATCCGGCGTGCCCTGCTGATGAGGGCGAGAGGCCGCCGCCAGGCGCACGGCGTAGGTCACCAGCTCCTCGGTCACCGGCACCTGCTGCACCAGACGGTGGAAGCGCTGCACGTCGGCCCCGGTGAAGATGGGCTCGATCGCCGCGGGCCGTCCGCCGGTGGTCCGCAGGATGACCTGCACCTCATCCGCCTCCGGCAGGTAGTCCATGACCACATTGAACATGAAGCGGTCCAGCTGCGCCTCCGGCAGCGGATAGGTGCCCTCCATCTCAATGGGGTTCTGCGTGGCCAGCACGAAGAATGGCTCCGACAGCGCGTGCCGCACGCCCATGGCCGTGACCTGATGCTCCTGCATGGCCTCCAGCAGCGCGGCCTGGGTTTTGGGCGGGGTGCGGTTGATCTCGTCCGCCAGCACCATGTTGGCGAAGATGGGGCCCGGCACGAAGGTCATGCGCCGGCCCCCGCCGCTGCCGGAGTCCTGGAGAATCTCCGTGCCCGTGATGTCCGCCGGCATGAGGTCCGGGGTGAACTGGATGCGCTGGAACTGGAGGTCGAAAATCTGCGCGATGGACTTCACCAGCAGGGTCTTGGCCAGCCCCGGCGCCCCGGTGATGAGGCAGTGCCCGCCCGCCATCAGGCACAGCATGATCTGGGAGATGACCTCACGCTGGCCGACAATCGTTTTGCCCAGCTCGGCGCGGATCCGCTCCCGCGCGCCCAGCAGACGCTCGACAAGATCGTGATCGGATTCACCACTGGAGGAGTCGGGCGCGGCGGCGGAGGGAGAGGGGGGATGGAGGCTCATTCAGTGGGTCATCACGTAGAAAATGATATTGATCGCCAGGGGATAGGCCGTGCGTTCGGAGAACTGCTTGAAGTAATAGGCGCTCTCCCCCTCCCGCTCCCAGCCGTCGCCGTTGTCCGTGTTGTGGGTGGCGATGACCATCATGCGGCCCTTATCGTCATAAATGGCGCGGTGGTGCACCGTCTGCGCGTCCTCGCGCTCCCAGGTCACCCCGTCATACTCGCTGCTGGCCCCCAGCCCGACATTGGGCACCTGCGCCTTCTCCTTGATCTGGAAGACGCATCTGTAGAGCGGATCCGTCAGGGGGATTTCCTTGAAATCGCGCTTGGGGAACACCCTCTTCAGCTCCATCTCGCAGTTTTCCCATTCGTTTTCCCCCCAGAAGTCATCCAGCATCAGAAAGCCGCCATTGAGCAGATACTTCCGCATGGCCGCCACCTCCTCGTCCGTCAGGGAAAGGCCGCCGGGCTCCACGATGTAGATAAACGGAAAATCCGCCAGTTCCGGATCCGTGACATTCACGATGCGCCCGTTGGGGTCCACCTTCATGGAGGTCATCTGCTGCAGCCGCCAGGAGAGATTCAGGTCGCTGTCCGGCAGATCGGTGTCCCAGCCTCCGCGGCCCCCCCGGCCCCATCCGCCGCGCTGATAGCGGATGCGGGTGAAGGTGAAGACATCGTGCTCAAAAGCCTTGGGATATTCCCAGGTGGGGGTGCCGGTACTGTGGGACTCCGTCTCACGGGCGGTGCGGAGGGTGTCCGTGTCCCGCCATCCGCCTCCTCCTCCGCCACCGCCCCGCCGCCCCCATCGCTGGGCGGAGGCCACGCCCGCCGCCAGCAGCAGGGTCAGAATGAGGAGGCGTCGCGTTTTCATGGGGAGCCGGGAGCCGCGGGGGCAGGTGCGGGAGGGGTTGGGGGGACAGCGGCGGGGTCAGGAACGGACGGATCCGCCTCCGGAGCCGGGGCCACGGTTGGTGAAGGGAGAGTGCGCGGAATTTCCTGGAGCAGTTTCAGGGCCGCCCGGTGCCGGGGAGTGTCCTCCAGCGCCATCAGCACCTGCCGGCGCGCTTCGCCATTGCCGGTGCGGTGCAGCACGGCGGCCAGCCGGTAGTGAATCTCCGCCGTATTCGGCGGCTCCAAGGCCAGCAGGGTGCGCAGCGCCGTGATGGCGGTGGCGTCATCGCCCGTTTTGTCCGCCGCTTGTGCCAGGTATTTCCAGCCGGTGGCGATCAGCGGATTCACCGCCAGAAACCGCCGCGCCTGCCGGGTCACCGTGGGCCAGTCCCCCGAGGCCGACGCCAGATCCATCAGCCGCTGGGTGACATCGGGAGCCGCCGCCTCCTTGGCGGCGATGTGAGTAAGAACCGTGGTCTCCTCCGGCGTTTCGTTCAGCTTCCGGTGGACCTGAGCCAGCAGGACACGGGCACTGCCAGGACCGGTCTGGCCGGGATAAAGATCAATGAGCTTTTGAAGCGGTGCCTTGGCCTCCGACCATGCTCCAGCCTCCATCAGCTCCTCCGCCTGGCGCTGCAGCACCCACAGGTTCACCGGACGCTCCCTCATCCACGTCCTCAGCGCCTCCTCCGACTCCGGCAGCAGCAGCGTTGGCTCCGGCTGCTGCCAGTCCAGGGCCGGAGCCAAGTTCTGCGCCAGTTCCTTCGCATGAATGGCGAAATCGCGCTCCAAGGTCTCCATGGGAGCCACCCGTTTGGCCAGCACGGCATTGATCTCCTGCCCTTCCCCCAGATCCTGGAGCACCGACTTCAGAGCCCCCGGACCATATTGATTGATGATGAACTCCACCACCAGTGAGGATTCATAATAGGCGAACTGAAGGTGCAGCGCCGAGGGCGGAGCCAGGAAGGCGCCGCTCAGAGCGCTGACCGGAGTCAGCTTTCCGCTGAGGATCATCTCCCGGTATTCCTCATTCATGTGCTCGCCCCACGAAGGGTCCGCCTGCCGCTCCTCATACACGGAAATACCCTCGCTGAGCCACCGGGGCATCCTGTTGCGCGTGGACTGAAGCGTCACCACATGACAGAACTCGTGCCACAGCACCGCCTCCCAGTTCACCGCCGCACCGGGCCGGGCCGAAGGACTGGTGGCGGTGACCACGCGGCCGAAGCAGACGCCGAGATAACCGGGATTGTCCGGCATGCCGAAGGTGCGCACGCCGAAATCCTTCTCCGTGGGAAAGATCTCCACAATCGTCGGGCTGACGATGTCGATTCCATATTTGGTGCCCAGCTTCGTCCGCGCCTCCCCCAGCAGCTCCAGCACCCGCGATCCGTAGACCGGAGCCTCCTTGGCGGCCATGCGGACCACGAAGTGATCGTTCCGCAGGGTCGCGAAATCCGTCTTCATGGCATCGTGCAGGGTCATCAGGTTGAACGAGGCCACATTGTAGGCATCGTCCGCCTGCACCTTCGCCGCCAGTTTCCAGCCTTCGTCCTCCTCCCCCAAGCGCAGCAGATCGCTCGCCAGCTGGGCCTCCGCAGGGCCATAGTCCGGCGAGAACTCCAGCGCCTTCCGCTGATGCGCGACTCCTTCCGCAAAGCGGTATTTCTGGGAAAGCTTGCGGCCGATCAGGTGGTCCGGCAGGGGATTTGATGCGTAAAATTTCAACGCCTCCGCCCGCGCTGCCGACTCGCCGGCGGGATCGTTTTTCAAATGGGCCAGCACCGCACGGTAGGACCACATCTCAGGCCGGTGGGGATTCACTTTGGCCACGCGGTCCAGCAGCTCCGCAGCTTCTGTATATTTCTCAGCATCGATCCAGTGGTCCGCCAACCGCAGCAGGGACGGCACATGGCTGGGGTTCACCTTCAGAGCGGCCTCCAGATTGGCCTGCATGGCCTTGCGGTCACTGGGCGCGAAGGCGCGTGCCAGTCCGCAAAGGAAATCAGGATCATCCGGGAAAGTCTTCAGCCCGGCTTGGAAGGTCTTGGCCGCCAAGGCGAAGTCATTCTTCTCCAGAGCCAGTTCCCCCGCCGCCAGCTGTGGCTCGCGGGCATCCGGCACCAGCTTGCGGGCGGCGTCAAAAATTTTGGTGAGGACCGTTTTGGGATCCGCCCCCCGCAGAATCATGACTTTGCCGTGGACCACGATACTCTGCACATCCCGGTAGCCGGCGCGGCGGAAGGACATGAGGCGTTCGATGTCACTCACGGCCTCCTCCGCGCGGGCGGTGTCGCCATTGGCCAGAAACACTTCACGGGCGGCCCACTGGAGCTGCAGGCTGCGCCCGTCATGGGCCAGCGCCTGCTCCGCCGTCTGCAGGGCCTGGGGATACATCCCCTGGGCCATCAGCGCTTCCAGCCTGATCAGAAACCATTCCTCCGTCTGGCTGAAGGGCTCCTTCAGCGCCTCATCGGCCGCCGCCAGTGCCGGGCCATACCCGCCGGCCTTCAGCTGTGCCCGGGCCTTTACCGCATCCGGCTCCTGGGCCCATCCGGAGGCAGCCAGCGCCAAGCCCACCACGGCCGCTGCTGTCAAAGCCACCGCCCGCCTGGGAATCAGGAAAGGCCACGAGGGGAGCGCAGGGCCGGTCATAGAAAGGGGTTTCGCCCCCGATCATAACGGCGCGCCCGCCGCGCTCAAGTTTTGTTTGAATCCCTGAGCGCGTAAATTTTGCTATAGTCCATCTCCCCAGACCTGGCGTTCAGTCCACCACGGCAGCCGTCACCAGTTCCAGCACATGGCGCAGACCGTCATCGCCCGTCTGGCTGCCTTCGAAAAACGGAGTCGCGGGCAGCGGCTTCCAGTCATCGCGGTCGGTTTTCGGATCCGGCTGCGGCAAACCTGTCAAGGAGGGATCGTACTGGCCATTGCCGCCGCCAAGCTTGTAGATCACCAAGTCCAGTGAAGGCACCACGAACAGCCCGAACCCGCCGGCTCCGGATTTGTAAAAGGCGTCGCGCGGCGCGCCGGCCACATGGCCGTCGGCATTGTGCTCAAACTGCAGGCTGAACGGGGCGTGCGGATTGTAAGGGGAGGGCTGACGGCACAGGGCGATGTAATCAGCCGGCACCAACTGCCGGTCCTCCCACTTCCCGTCCTGCAGCAGGCAGTAACCGAACCGCAGAGCGTCGGTGGCATGCAGGGCGATGCTGCCCGCGCCATTGGCGTGCGGCATGACAAAATCCCCCCGGCGCAGGCAGTAATCCCACGCCCCCCAGCCCATGGGCTCGCCCAGACGCCTGCCGATATAGTCCTTCAGTTCCATCCCGGTGACGCGGCGCAGCACCATGGAGGCGATGTGCGGAGCCGCGGAGGAGTAGGCGTAGCCTCCGCCCGGATGGGTCCACAACGGCACTTTGAGCGAGGACTGGTCGAGATCCCGGATGTCCTGTCCGGAGGAGGGTTTCAGCGGAGTGGCTTTGCCCATGATGATGCCGACCGGTGCCCCGCCCTCCCCATTGTATCCGGCGGTCATGCACAGCAGCTGGCCCAGGGTGATATCGGCGCGGCGGGGATCGTCCAGCGGCAGGGCTTCGGGCAGGTACTGATCCGTGAAGACGAGGGTGTCCAGTCCGTCCGGGATTTTGTCTTTGAACTCGTGCAGCATGATGCCGCAGGCGATGCTGGTGAAAGCCTTGCCGGTGGAGGCCATATCCGGATTGGCATTCCGGGAAGCGCGGCCAAAGTATTTCTCCAGCACCAAATAGCCATGCCGCACCACCAGCAGGCCGCCGTTCTTTGAACTGCGCTCTGTGAGTTGATACGCCCGCTCCAGCCGCTCCGCGTCCATGCCTGCCAGCTGGCGGATCTGCGCGGGATCGGTCAGGTCGCGCCAGCCTCCCTCGCTGTCCGGTGGAGGAAAATAGGTTTTCGGGGTAGCCCTCAGGGACGGTGCGGCGGTGGCAAGTAAAATGGCGGCAACATGGAGGACGGATAAAATCTGACGGCGCATAAACATCCCTTTGATTGAAACTGCTGAAACTGCAGCTTCCAGAAAGCGGGCTTCCCATGAAATCTTTCTGCGCATACACGTAGAGTGGAAAGGGATTGACCGCACCGCCTTTGATCGTGGGCACAGCCCTCCACGGAATGACTGGACTCATTTTCAGGCCGGAGGCCGGACTGCCGGCGGGACCGGCCATCTCACCCGCCCTGGCCGCCCTCCGACAGCCGTGTCAGAAGCGCCTCGACCTCCGCCACGGGCCTGTCCCCTTCCAGCCCTGACAGGTCCTCATGCAGCCGGTCACGCGCCAATGACAGGGTGTGCCGGAAATCAAAGGGCGTGCGGTCCCGCAGATGCCGCTGCCGGGCGGCGGTGATCTCCGCCTCGATGGCTTCCAGCTGGGCGTCGATATGGGCCAGCCGCTCGCGGGTTTCCCCGGCGTGGCGGTGGCGGCTTTCCAACAGGGAAAGCGCCTGCTGCGCCGTGCGCGCGGCGGTGGGGTCGGCCACATCCAGCGCCGCCCGGGCCTGAAGCCGGTGCAGGTCCTCATCCGCATGGTCCGGCTCCCCTGGCCGACCGGCGGCCAGCGCCTCACGTGCCAGCAGCAGCTTCAGATGCAGCCAGGTGAAGACCTCCGCCACCGACTCCGGATCCCCTCCCGCCGCCGCGCCGGTCAGTTCCTGGCAGGCCGCGCGCAGCCGCTGGTGGCGTTGGGCGGCCTCCGGCGGCAGCCGGCTGAAGAGCGCCAGCCGGCGCTCCTCGACCTTTTTCCATGCCAGCCGCCGGTGGTGGGCATCCACCTGGCGGCGGTAGCCGGTGCGACCGGCGGTCAGCACCAGCCACATGGCCTCCACGCCCCCGCCGACCGCCCAAAAGGCCGGATTGTCCAGTCCCAGCACTGCGAAAAGCCCCAGCATGCCCAGGTTCACCGGCACGTCCCCCACGACCGGGAGCCGCCACCGCTGGAAAACCGCCGCGCGCAGATAGTGCCAAGCCATAACACGCGCATGCAGCCACGGATCCCCGGTGCCCGCAACCGGGCTTGATCGGATTGGGAATCCGTCTGAAGTCAGTACCGTGTCTGAGGATTCCCCTGATTTTGACCGCCCGCTCCAAGGCCCGCTGCTGGCGGCGGTGTCGCGCTCGTTTTATCTCAGCCTGCGCTTTCTGCCACCGCCCGTGCGCGGCCCGCTGAGCATCAGCTACCTGATGGCCCGCGCCGCCGACACCGTGGCGGATGTGACCGCCAGCCCGGCACCGGAGCGGCTGGAGCTGCTGGAGCGGTTCCGCTCCGCCCTCACGGACGGACCGACGCCCGATTTTCTTCTTAAAGTCTCCGCCTTTGCCGCCGGGGTGGACCACGCGGGGGAGCGCGAACTGCTCCACCGCCTGGCGGAATGTTTTGACCAGCTCAAAAAGCTGTCCCCGGCCACTCAGGACTGCGCGCGCCGGGTGATGGGGCACATTCTGGATGGCATGACTCTCGATCTCCGCCGCTTCCCCACGTCCCAGCCGCTGCGCAGCCTGACCACGGATGTGGAGCTGGACGAATACACGTGGCTGGTGGCTGGCTGCGTGGGGGAATTCTGGACAGACATCTGCGCGCTGGAACTGCCCGGTGTTTTCCGCGAATCCCCGGAAACCATGAAAACGCTGGGGGGCCGCTACGGCAAAGGCCTGCAGCTGATCAACATCCTCCGCGACCAGCCCGGCGATGCGGTCATTGGCCGGTGTTATCTGCCGGAGGAATCCCTGCGCCAGGCGGGGCTGGAGGGCTCCGTGCTCTGGCCCGCCGCCGACTGGAGCCCCTGGCACACCGTCCGCCGGGACCTGATCGCACGGACGCGGTTCCTCCTGGCCGACGGCTGGCAATACGCCGCCTCCCTGCGGTCCACCCGCCTCCGGTTCGCCATCCTCATGCCGCTGCTGATCGGGGAGGGCACGCTCGCCCGCCTGGAGTCCCTACCCCCCGGCGGACCACCGGAGGCAGTCAAAATCACCCGCCGGGAAGTGAAGCGCCTGGCCCGCAAAGCCCTGTGGATGGCCCTCACCAACCGCATCACCCCGCCCGCCGCCACCTCCACCGCCTCCAACCCATGACCGAAAAGACGGAAAACGAATTCGAATGGGAGGACTGGAGGCAGAACCTGGCGGAGATTCTCCAAGCCATCGCCGTCATGCACATGCCCTTTGGCAAATACGGCCCCCAGCACTATCCGCCCCACGGCCTGCCCCTCCACCAGCTTCCCGCCGAATACCTGCTTTGGTTCCGCCAAAAGGGATTCCCCAAAGGCAAACTGGGCCGGCTGCTGGAAATCCTGTGCGAAATCCACTGCTCCGGCTCCCAGGAAATCCTCGCCCCCCTGCGCGGTCCGCAGGCCAATCCCCACCCACTGCGCAAAAAGCGGCCCCGGAACTTCGACTTCAGTGATGGCGATGGCACCAGCGGCAGCGGCAGCTCCGGCTGAATTCCCTCCGCACTGCGCTGTGCCGCTCTGCCTGGCCTGCCCGGCCATGCCCTGCCCTCCCCTCCCATCTCAAAACTTCCCCGAAATCTATCCGGAATTCCAGTTGCGCTTCCCATCACCGCATCCATGGTGTGCGCCCTGCGGAAAATGGGTAACACCATCCGCCACGGGACGTAGCTCAGCTTGGTAGAGCGCCTGCTTTGGGAGCAGGAAGTCGTCAGTTCGAATCTGGCCGTCCCGACTCCCTTCATTACCAACGGGTTACGTTGATTTTGGTGCCCCCTAAGCGGTGGCGGCAGGGCCGCTGCCGTTCGCTGTGCCGGCTTTGGAAGTGCCGCCCCCCCGGCACCGCCTTTTACTGTGAGGGGTTTTCGTTGTGGCTAGAACGCCCGGCCCGCTTGCATTTGCCCCGGCCCGCCTTTCCCTCCGCCCATGAAGCGCTCTGTAAAAACTTCGCTCCTGTGGCTTTCCGGAATCACTCTGGCGGTCATAATTGCTTATACGGCTCTTGTCATCATGATCCGTCCCAACAATCATGAGAGCGCGGCTGAGGTTGTGGTGACGCCGGAGTTTTCGCGCCAGCTCCAGTCCGCCGGTTACCCTATCAATGTCACCAAAGCCTTTGAGGCAAGCTCCCATGGGGGATGGCATGGCGACGGATCCAGTGTGAGTGTTTACCGGTATGATCCCCGGGAGTCACCCGGACTGGTGTCGGCCCTGAAGGCCCGGATGCCTGATTTTGAGTGGGAGGAAAGCCGGGCTGCTTATGGCATCTTTGTGGATTTGGGCCGCCTTTTGCCAAAATCTTTTCTCCCTTCATCGGAGCGGACTGCAACTGTCCATGGACAGCCGCCTGCGGATCCCTCCCGGGAGTATATTGTATTGCCGAACGAAGGGTTGTTTTACATGGTCAAAAACACCTTCTGATGAAACTGCGGAGTGTTCCGGCTTTGAATCACCGGCCGGGGACGGCACGGACAGGTGTGGATTTTTCCACCAACCCCGGATTCACCATGTCTGCGGGCCTGAAGCCGGCACCTGCTTCGCTTGGGGGCACTGTTCGAAGAATGGCGGGACGTGCGGCGTCCGCCGATGAGCTGCGCAGCGCCGCCCGGCTCCCGGCGTCGATCTGAACAGATTGTACCCGGAATTTCAACTTTCAAAATCGATCCCCGCCACCCGGTCTGTCCCAGTGCTTGGCCCTCCTGCCGTCACAAGCCATTTCCTGGCCGTGGAAACCGGGACCTGATATTTGAGGGCCACTTCCTTTGGCGGGTCCGACGGAAGCAGTCCCTCCGGAACCGGCAGACTTTGTCTCCCGACGGGCCGCCTGTTGACCAGACTCCTCCGGGCCGCCCTCGCCGCCGCCGGGGTTACTCCGGCCAACTTGGCGATATGGTCGTATCCTTGGCCCAATCCTCCTCAGCGATGGTGTTCAAAAGTGTGTGTTTTGGTGCTTTTGGCTTTTGGCTCATGACACCCTCTGATTACGGAACAGGGGGCAAGCTGTAATGCTTTCCGACGGACTCCTCCTTACGGATCGGCCGGGGGCGGGCTGGGGAACCTGATAGGTCCGGTGGTCACTCCCTATGTCCCGGCAGAGCTGAATCAGCTGCGTTGCGGGCAGGCTGGCACAGTCCCAGCGGGCGGTAAATGGCATACTCTTGGCGGAGGCGCTGAATCGGCAGTGATCTCGCAGAGAACCTCAAACACTGCTGGGGGTCCTCCTCCAAACGGGAACAGCAGGAGGCCGAATCCTTTAATTTGAGCGGTTCAGCCGCGCCCGGAGCGCCAGCATCGCCTCCCTTCGAAACCTTTTCCGGAAGGCATCAATGACTCTCGCCTCCAGAATGCCGGTCAACACCCTGGCCGGGATCTCCGGGTAATCGTTTTGGAAGCGGTCCAAGTGCTCAAGCTCCGACCGGAACTCCTGCCTGAAGCTGCCACAGTTGTGGCTGCCCGCCAGTTCATCCCAAAGCAGGGCCAGCACGGGCAGACTCCCGCCGTGCTCCAAATCTGTTTCCAATCCGTGGTTCAGCTGCATTTCAGCCTCTACGGAAATGCGGGTCATGACGATGCCGTCAAACCATTTGAGGGAACTTTTATGCCGAAAGAGGGAACCCGGCCCCCGGGAATTGACCGCCGTCGGGAGCATCGCTGCAAGGCACCGGCATCAGCCTTTTGAGATCCCGAGGCCCCCGCCCGGCAGACCGGTGACGTAATGATTTACCGGACGGTGCACGAGTGGATCCATGCCAAGGGTCCCATCCGGAAGCTGGTAGAGCCTTTCAAGCCTGGCCGGATTGCGCCGGTTGTTTTCCCGGCAGATCGGAGTGTTGAGCGGGATTCCCCATGCTTTCGCTGCTCCCGCCGAAAATCCCCCTTTGCGCGCTTGGCACAGGTTTTGATGGAGCGAAATCCCGAGGACGGACCAAACCCCTCCGGCACGGCCGGGGCCCGCAGAAGCGAAGGCCCACCGCGGCCCACCGGACCGGCTGGAAAGCAAACCCGGTGCGCCGCCCAAAAAGCCAGGACACCTCCCGGCTCCTGCCCCCGCCGGGACCAGTGAACCCTGCCGGCATGAGAATGGAGACCAAGGGTGACCGGCTCTCCGTCCTCCTGCCCCGGGCGGATCAGTCTGCGCTGTCCGGTGACTGATCGCCGGCAGCCTGCAGGCTTTCCGCGTGCCGGACGGCGGGGGCCTTCACCCGCCGGCTCTCCCCGGCATGCCGGAGAACGGTTTCCGCAAAAGACTCCGGAGCGCGGGCGCGGGGGGGCTCACCCGCCGGTTCCCCGGACGGCGCGCCGAGGATGCTGTCCAGTATGCGGTTGAGTTCCGGGAGGGCGGAGGCGCAGGGCCTGTGCCGGTTGTTTTCCCACGAAGCCAAAGTGCTGAGGCGCACCCCCCACTCCACCG
>JAQGPJ010000009.1 GCA_028293125.1 Verrucomicrobiales bacterium
CGGCCGGTGTTGCGGTAAAGCACCTTGAAAATCGGCAGTGCCGTCTGGCCGGAGGGCATGAGCTCCGCCATTTTCAGTGCCGGGCACAGAGCCATGAGGGTGTGGAACCCGATGTAATCCTCACCGCCGAAACTTCGCGCATTCGCCAGCGCGCCGCCGGCCAGCAGGGCGCGCAGGGGCGTGCCGGCTTTCAGCTTCGCGGCCATGGCCGGCTGCAGATCCCTCAGTGCGGTCTCCTGCATGAAGGCCACCAGTGGCTCCATCTCCCCGAACTCCAGTTTTTCCGGACCGTCCTGCCCCAGCGCCGGAGGAGCCAGCTCCAGTTCCCCGGCCAGAGCGGGGCCGACAGTGGCGAGCAGAGTTCCACGCCCGATGTCCGCGAGAAATTTCCGGCGGGAGTGCCGGGCGGCAAAGCGGCTGGCCGGCCCCGCATTCAGATCATTGGTCTTCATAACAGGAGACGTCCCTGGTTGAGGATGACAGGGGATATCCTGATGGCTGCACTGTGAATCTGTAAAGATTTAATTCAGCCTTTATTTCGCAGTCCGCCCATGCCCGCCGCACGAAGCCCTCACGGCACGCGGTTTTCCGGTGCCGTGGAGGGAAGCACGGCGGGCAGCCCCGACAGTTTGCGCTTCTGACTTTCACTGAGTGCGCTGCCAGCCAGGTAACGCTGCAGACCGCCGGGATCGCGCCTCCGCCATTCCCCGGCGACGCGCTCCAAGGCGCTCCAGCGGCGCTCCTGATCACCAATGGACTCCGCCCACGGCATGGTGTTCTGCGGATTGTCGCGCATGACCTCATCAATATAACGCTCGATGGATTTATCCAGCGCGGAGGAAGCCGGCTGCGCGGCCAAGGCGGCTCCGGCGGCGTTGCGGTCGTAGTCGATCCAGCGGTTATAGATGCCGCTGTAGAGCGAGGGGCTGCGGTCGCCGGCGGGCAGGCTGTCCACCCACTCCAGCGCCGCCTTGGGATTCACCCGCGCCCAGCCCTCCGCCAGTTCGGCGCGGGCGGCACCCAGGGTTTGAGGGTCGGAGATATGGTCTTTCATCCACGCCTGAACGGCCTCCGGATCTTTGCTTTTGTGTCCGGCGGGCATCTGCCCATCATAGCCTGTATCCTGACATCCGGCAACCCGCTGCTGGCTGCGGACACGGGCCCAGGGAAAACCTCTGTCCCGGCTTTGGTGTCAATGGCCGGGGAACCGCGCATCCCGAAGCGGAACCAGGATCCCTGCGCCCGTGCCTGATGATTGATTTGCCGTCGGTCATTTCCCGTCCTCATCATCAATACCCCAGCGTGCGCAGCACGGCCTCCGTGGTGGCGGCGGCGGTGAGGGGGGCGAAGGAACGGTGCTTCAGCGGAGTGTCGATGTCCTTGAGGCCGTGGCCGGTGACCGTCAGGACAAGGGTGCTTTCCGGGGCCATGTTTTGCAGAGGGCCGGGGACAGCGTTTTCCCGGTTTTCCAGAGCCTTGAGCAGGCCGGCGACGGAGGCGGCGCTGGCGGGCTCCACAAAGATGCCCTCGTTGGCGGCCAGCCACGCCTGGGCTTCGAGGATCTCGTGGTCCGTGACGATGTCGATGGATCCCGCGGAGTCGTGGATGGCGGCCTTCGCCTGGTCCCAGCTGGCGGGATTGCCGATGCGGATGGCGGTGGCCACGGTGTCGGGAGCGGTGACGACCCTGCCGTAAAAAATGGGGGCGGAGCCGGCGGCCTGGAATCCGGCCATGTGGGGACGCTTGGTGGAACAGGCCAGATTGTGATACTCCACATACCCCTTCCAGTAGGCGGTGATGTTGCCGGCGTTGCCGACAGGGAGAATGTGGATGTCCGGAGCGTCGCCCAGCTCGTCGATGATTTCGAAGGCGGCGGTTTTCTGGCCCTCGATGCGGAAGGGGTTGATGGAGTTGACAACTTCGAATTCGTCACGGGCACCGATTTCCCTCACGAGATTCAGCGCATCGTCGAAATTTCCGTCGATGGCCACCACCTTCGAGCCATAAACAAACGCCTGGGCGAGCTTTCCTGCCGAGATTTTTCCGGCGGGCAGCAGCACCACACACTCCATCCCGGCGCGGGTGGCGTAGGCGGCGGCGGCGGCGGAGGTGTTGCCGGTGCTGGCGCAGATGACGGCTTTTTTGCCGGCCTCGGCGGCTTTGGAGATGGCCATGGTCATGCCCCGGTCCTTGAAGGAGCCAGTGGGGTTCAGGCCTTCGTATTTAATGTAAACCTCGCAGCCCCGGCCCACTTTGGCGCTCAGCCGGGAGGAGTGGATCAGCGGCGTGGAGCCTTCGTTGAGCGACACTACGGGAGTGGTGGCGCTGACGGGCAGATGGGCGCGGTAGCGGGCGATGACCCCGCGGTCGTGAAGGGGCTGGCGGAACATGGGCCGTTTTATTAAAGCCGGTGGCAGGGGATTCAACCTTGAATGAAAAAAAGGGTCGTCAGGTTTCCTTGATGATCCCCGGGGTCATGAAGCCATGCCGGGCACTTCCCTGACTCCGGTCCCGGAAATAAAACCGCCTGAAATGCCGCATGGCGTTTCTGCGGAATGATGATAAACTCCCCGCGCTCCGGAAAGCGCTTTCACCGGGGCAGGTAACTCCTTTTCTGTCATGAAGCTTTTCCGCCTTCTCCTTTCCCTGCTGCCTGCCTTGACGCTATTCGCCGGAGCCGCGGAGGCCCCCCGTCCCAAACCGGAGGCGGCATCCGGCATTGGCCGCATGGTGGAGGACGTGGTGTTCACGGACCTATCGGGCGCGCCGCAGCGGCTGTCGGAGGTGGCGGCCCCGCAGCCCTTCACGGTGCTGGCGGCGGTCAGCCCTTCGTGCCCGCTGAGCCGGAAGTTCGCCTCCACGCTGGCGGCACTGGAGGATGAGTGGAGGGAAAAGGGCGTGCGGTTCGTGTTCTTCGGCGCGGTCGACGCCGATGCGGCCGGGGAGCTGGCGGGGGAGGCGAAAGAACGCGGTTGGGACGGGCTGCTGACGCAGGACGCGGACCGCGCCTTGGCCAAAGCCCTGCACGCCGAGACGACGACAGAGGTTTTTGTGATCGACCGGGCGCGCACCATGCAGTACCGGGGCGCGGTGAATGACCAGTACGGGCTGGGCTATCAGAAGGACGCGCCGGAGCAGTCCTATCTGGCCGATGCGCTGAAGGAACTGACGGCCGGCCGTCTGGCGCGCCCGGCGGCCACCACAGCCCCAGGCTGCGCCTTGGATCTGCCTTCCGGAGAGGCGGCGGTACTGGCCGCTTCAGCCTCATCCCCCGTTCCACCCGTGACCTGGCACCGCGATATTTCCCGACTCATCCAGCGGAACTGTCAGGAATGCCACCGTGGGGGAGGCACCGGCCCTTTTGAACTGATGACGAGGGAGGATGTGACCGGTCATGCCGGCATGATCAAAAAAGTGGTTTCCAAGGGAATCATGCCGCCGTGGTTTGCGGCTCCCCAGAGCGGGGAGCACGCGGTGATGTGGGCCAACGACCGTTCCCTGACGGAAAAAGACCGCGCAGCTCTGCTGGGCTGGCTGGACAATGGCCGGCCGGAGGGTGATCTGAAGGACGCGCCGGTGCCCCGGGCTTGGCCACAGGAATGGGTGATGGGCACCCCGGATGCAGTCTTTTCCTTGCCGAATCCGGTGAAGATCAAGGCCACGGGCCGGATGAACTACATCCTTCAGGAGGTGGAGACCACGTTCGCGGAGGATCGATGGGTGACGGCCATGGAGGTGCGGCCCTCGGCGGTGGCGCAGGTGCACCACGTGCTGGTGTTCGAAGCCCCTGCCGGTAAAAAGGTGGACGACGGCGACGATTTCCTGGCCGCCTATGTGCCCGGCAGCAGTTACGTGGACTACCCTGCCGGTTATGCCAAACGCCTGCCCGCCGGGTCCCGGATTGTCTTTCAGCTGCATTACACCCCCAACGGCACGGAGGCGGTGGACACTACGCGTCTAGGCCTCAAGTTCTCACCGCAGCCGCCTAAATTCGAGGTTCACGTGGCGGCGGTCAAGGACCACCGTTTCTCCATCCCGCCCGGAGCGGACAACCATGAGGTGAAGGCGGTGCTTCCTATTCCTTTTGACAGCCGCGTGCTGTCCTTCATGCCGCACATGCACATGCGTGGCAAATCCTTCAAATACGAGCTGGTGACCACCGATGGCGCACGCCGGGATCTCCTGAATGTGCCAGCCTACGACTTCAACTGGCAGCTGCTATACCGCACCGCCGAGCCCTTGGACCTCGCCCGGGGCAGCCGTCTGGAGGCCACCGCCCATTTTGACAACAGCCCCGGCAATCCCGCGAATCCCGACCCCTCAAAAACTGTGCGCTGGGGCCCGCAGACCGAAGACGAAATGATGATCGGCTACCTGGAGTATGCCAAGATCCCGGATGCCTCCACCAGCGCCGGTGCCGGCGTGGGGAATCCGCAGCTCGCACTCACCCCCAAGGCGATGATCGCCTTGGGCCGCCGCCTGGATGTGAACCGTGACGGAAAAATCTCCCTGGAGGAGTCCGGGGCCACCTTCCTGGGACTGCACCACCTGCTGGATGCGGACCGCGACGGATTTGTCACCCGGGCGGAGGCCAAGGGTGCCATGCGCCGCTGAACGTCATCCCGGCATCAGACTGCTGGTTGGGCAGCTTCGGGAGAAGAATCAGGCCGGCGGCGGCGGGATTCATCCCAAAGCAGCCACACCCCCATGGCCAGCAGGCCGGTGTTCAGCAGCAGATGGGGAGCGTAACCAATGTTGGTGCCATCCTTTCCAAAACAGCCGCAGTTGATATCCAGATTCCGGCTCCACGCGGAGGAGATTGCTCCCATGAAGACAACCAGGCTAAGACTGAGAAGTGTCAGGCTGCCCGTATACAGCACCCGCACAAGGACACCCAGTCCGCAGAGAATTTCAAACCATGGAAGGCCCATGGCCACCAGGCCGGGCCAGGGATCGGGCAGCAGATGGTAGTTGCGGATATCCTGTTGGAACAGCACCGGGTTCCCCGCCTTCAGCATGCCTGTGTAAATAAAGAAGCCGCCGAGAATCAGCCGGCAGGCCAGGCGGGTGATGATCCGTGGAGTCAGGTTCATGCGGGGACAGGGTTCGAGGTTAGGGACAGGTTGGGGTCAATATCCGAATCCAGGGGCGAGGTGATGCCCTGCCGGATACGGTGGGCGGCGGCGAAGGCGATCATGGCAGCGTTGTCGGTGGTGTGGGAGGGCTCGGCCAGCAGCAGCCCGAGTTTGGCGCGGGCGCAGCGTTCGGTGAAAACCTGGCGCAGCCGGGAATTGCAGCTGACCCCGCCGCTGACGCTGACCCAGCGTTCCCCCACGGAGCGGGCGGCCTTGAGGGTCTTGGAGACCAGCACATCCACCACGGCTTCCTGAAACGAGGCACAGAGATCCGGCAGGCGGGACGCCGCGCTGTCTCCCAGCTGCGGCAGCAGATAAAGCATGGAGGTCTTCAGTCCGCTGAAGCTGAAGGCAAAGTCGCCGCTGTCCTTCATGCTGCGCGGGAACGGGAAGGCGGCGGGATCGCCGGTTTTTGCCAGGCGGTCGATGACCGGACCGCCGGGGTAGGGCAGACCGAGCATGCGGGCCACCTTGTCGAATGCCTCGCCGGCGGCGTCATCGCGGGTGCGGCCCAGCAGCTGATAGTCCCCGGTGCCCCGCAGGTGGATCAGCAGGGTGTGCCCGCCGCTGACAATGAGGGCCACCCCCGGCTGGATGCCCTCCGGACGGCCAATGAAGGGGGAGAGCAGATGTCCCTCCAGATGATTCACCGCCACGAAGGGTTTGCCGCAGGTCATGGCCAGGGACTTGGCCACGGTGTTGCCGATGAGCAGGGAGCTGGCGAGACCGGGCCCGGCGGTGGCCGCAAAGGCGTCGATATCCGCAAACTCCATGCCCGCCTCCTCCATGACCTGCGTGATGAGTGGACGGATGCGCAGCAGATGATTGCGCGAGGCCAGTTCCGGCACCACGCCGCCATACGGCTGGTGATCAGGAATCTGGGAGGAGATTGCCGCCGCCAGGATATTGCCCAAACCGTCGCACAGGGCCACGGCGGTTTCATCGCACGAGGTTTCCAATGCCAGAATCAGGGGACGCGCAGGGGCGGAAGAGGAGTCTGAAGAGGAGGCCGGCAACGGCATTGGAGAAGGGGAAAGGATGAACCGGTTAGGGGAAAGGATGCCAAGGGGGCAGGGAATTACTTTTGAGCGGGAACTGGAACCGGAGCCCGGGGTGAAGCTGGAGATGAATTCAGGGCCGGCGATGGAGCTGAGGCCGGAGCGGGAGCCGGAGCCGCAGTGGCCGGCGCGCCGGATGGCTTGTAGGCGAGGATGCCGCGCAGCGCAGTCACGGCGCGCTCCAGCTGCCGGTCGCCCAGTTTGGCCAGGGCGGCGGGATCGGGCTGGGCGGCGCCGTGGTCACGGAAATATTCAAAAATCCGCTTCTCGTCCCCGGCGGTCAGGGTGGAGATCAGATTCGGCGTGATGCCGTGGCCATGGATGGGATGGTGGCCGGGAGTGAAATACCGCGCGGTGGTCAGGCGGATGGCGGTGCCGCGCCCGGAGGGAATGATGGACTGCACACTGCCTTTTCCAAAAGTGGTGGTGCCCACGATCACGGCGCGGCCCAGATCCTGAAGCGCGCCGGAGACCAGTTCGGAAGCGCTGGCGCTGCCATGGTTCACCAGCACGGTCATCGGCCAGGACCGCACGCGGCGCTGGCGCGCGGGAGTCAGCAGCGGCGGGGGATTCTGTGCCCCGGGCCGGCCCTCGATACTGACCACGGCGGTGTTGGGAGGCAGGAATTCGCCGAGCACCTCCACCGCGCTTTTCAGCAGGCCGCCGGGGTTGTTGCGGAGATCGAACACCAGGGCCGTCATGCCGTTGTCCTCCAGCTTGTCCAGGGCGTCGGCCAGCTCCTGGGCGGAGGGTTCGTTGAACTGCAGCAGCCGCACATACCCGATCCTCGTGTCCCCTGTCATGGATAGGTCCAGCAGCATGGCGTCACGCACCGTCTCCTGACGCATGACCTCGCGGATCATGGAGAACTCCCGGGTTTCCCCTGTGGCCGGCCGGTTGATGGTCATGGTCAGGGTTTCGCCGGGATTCCCGCGCAGCAGGATCACGCATTCCTCAAAGCTGAGTTTTTCGGTGAGGGCCGCGCCCAGTTTCACAATCCGGTCGCCGGGCAGCACCCCGGCGCGGGCCGCCGGCCCCTGCTCATGCACGGACACAATGGTCAGGCTGCCGGCCTGCGGCGAGAGGGTGATGCCCACTCCCTCATAAGTGGACTCCGCGGCCTCCCGCACCTGCCCGTAAACCTCGGGCGTCATGAACTGGCTGTGGGGATCCAGATCGGACAGCATGCCGCGCAGGGCGCTGGCCATGAGGCGGACATAGGTAGCCTTGCCGGGGTCCACATAATTGGCGCGCACCGTCTCCAGCACTTTGGTCAGCAGCTCCACCTCGGCGAAGCCGTCGTCGATGTCTTTGAGCGACGCCTCGCGCTCCGCCTCGTCGGGCGGAGTCTGTGCCCGCACGGAGCCGGGTCCGGTCCATGGCAGGAGTGGGGTCAGCATCAAAGCCAGAACCGCAGTCAGAGCCGGGGACGGGCAGGCGGTGAGGGAGCGGGACATAAAATGAGAGGAGGGACGGAGACGCGGGCGGCAAACAAACACCGTGGAGCGCCAAGGGAAAAGCCGGTTTTTGACGGCGGGGATACGGAGTGCAGGCTGGTTTTCCCTCTGTGGGCTGCGGCCTGCCGGTTTTTCCCTGCTCCTCATGCCTCACCTGCCGTCGTGGCTGATCAGACGGGCGGCGGGAAGGGCGGACGGCGGATGGACCGGGGGCTGGAAGGAGTGCCACTGGCGGCGTGGCGCGGGAGCGGCTTTGTCCAGGGCCACGGCCAGTCGGTGGCGCAGTTTGGTCAGGGAGGAGGCGGTGGCCTTGGAATACTTGGAAGTGCCGGCATCCACGGCGCTGGCCTGCTCAAATTCCGGCGCGGCCTGCATGCCCGTCGCCTCCCGCACGGCGGCACCCAGGGATTCACGGGACGCTTCGGTGAGCGCACGGTGGATGGTCAGGTATTCAATCAGCTGCTGCGCCCAGCGGAAGGACTTCAGCCGCAGCGAGGGCACCGGTCCCTCCGCCGTGGGGTAAAACAGTGACAGCGGATCCTTTTTCCGCCACGATTCCTCCGTGCCGATGGTCTGCCAGGGCAGCACCCCGTCCGCCCCCAGGCACCAAGCCTCCAGCGACCATGCGGATGGCTGCAGCACATCGCCGGGATTGCCGGCGCTGCCGTAGAGAATGGACATCTGTCCCCAGCGGGCCTGACGCTGGCGGATGCGGTCCGCGTAACTGCGCATGCCACCGCCCAGCACCTCCACCCCGGTGACGCCGTCCAGCAGATCCCGCTGCCATTCCGGACGGGAGATGTCGCAGCGGAACACCGCATTGGCTGCCAGCGGGCGGGCCGATTCATTGAAGCGGCGGCCGAATTCCCGCAGCGCGAAAAAGTCCTGCGTGTTCACCGGTTCGTCGAAAATCCAAGGGGCCGAGCACGCCGACCAGGCACCGCGCTCCGCTTTGAAATACACTTTGTTATTCAGGTAAAACTCAAAGAGCGTGTCCTTCCAGCCCCGGTCCCGGATATGCGCCGCAAATTCCCGCGAGACGCCGTGGAACTGCTCCCAGTAGGCGTCATCAAAGGCGGTGTCCGCCCAGTAGCCGCCGTGGAAATGCTTTTCGATCTCCATGGGCCAGTTCTCATTCAGGGGCAGGTAAATGGAATCGACCGGCGTGCCGGCGCGCGGCAGTCCGGCAAAGGCGGAGCCATCCAGCAGTGGCCCGAAGCGTTGATCCCAGGCGGTCCAGTCCCATTCTCCGCTTCCGTCCTCCCTGACAGTCCGCCGGGGAGCGCAGCCCTCGTGGACCTGGCCGCGCCAATTGTAGCGCAGCACGTTCAGGCAGGTGCGGTGGGCGTGGGCCAGACGGTACCAGGCCAGTTCGTCCTTCTGCCGGCCGGGCAGGCTGTAGGCATTCATCTCCGGCACAAAGCTGAGGCGGTCCGGCAGGTCGAAATTCCAAACGGTCAGGACCAGCGGCACCGAGACCCCGCCGGATACAATATGCCCGGTGACCTGTCCGGCGGGGGCCTGATGCGGCACTTGGATTTCGATCAGCAGCGATCCGGTGTCGGGTGCGGCAAGGTCCGGCAGGGGATCGGGAGCCCCCTCCACATTCGCGATGCGGCGCAGGGAAACCTGAAGCGGAGCCGGCAGGGAGACATCGCACGCCCCGCCGGGAACGGTCAGGCGCAGACACACCGCCTCGTTGCGGGCGGCGTCCAGCTCCAGCGCGGCCAGCGGCTGGCCGAACAAATCCTCCGCGTGCCATCCGGGCGGCAGGGGAGACTTGGATTGGGGTTCAGTGCCGGGTGCCGGAGGTTTGTCCGCCGGCAGGAGTTTGGCCAATGCCGCGGCATCCGGCTGGGCTGGCCGGGCCCCGTCCGGGGCGGCGGGACCGGAGTTGCCGGCGGGCGGCGGGGACGGTGCCATGCTGTTGTCCGTCCGGATTTCAAACCAGGGAGCACGGGCTTTCGGGCCTTCGCGGCTGGAGACCAGACGGTTGGGGAACAGCCGCCAGTCAATTTTATCCCCCTGCCTGGTGTATTCCGATCCCACATCGTCCATGACCACCACGCCGTGGCTGCGCCCGGCGGCGCAGTCCTGGATGACAGCGGGGTCCACAGGGATCACCTGCCATCCCTCCGTGTCCGGTGCGCTGGCCTCGCCAAAACTCCAGCGGGTTCCCGACTGACCGAGGATGGCTGCCGTGATGTCCGGGCCTCCCGCCCAAGAGCCCTGTCCCGGTGACCGGAAAGTGGCCCCGCCGGTGCCCTTTTCATAACTGTTTCCTCCGCCCTCCACCCACGGCGCGCCCACGGTGCCCACCGTGGTCCGTCGCAGCGGGGCGTCAGGGGTTTCCAGATGCACATGCAGCCTTGCCTGGATGACGATGCGTCCCTTTAGCTGGGAGAAATCGGCATCCATGAGGAACATCTCCTGCACGCCTTTGGCCTTCAGCCGGCTGCTTCCACCATTGTTGCCATCCTGCTCCGCAGGGAAGGCTGAAATCCATACATCGCGCGTGACCTCCAACCGCACCCCGGGATCAGCTGCCGGAGGTACAGGGATCTGTGCCTGGGCAGATACCGGACCGGCGCTGCCCATGATGATTCCCAAAACCCAGGCAGGACTGGAAGTCCGTGTCTGTGACCGGGTGGCAAATCGGAAAGATTGAAAAAGGCGGAGTTGCATGTCGTAAAGAACGGAGGATTCCTGGTTGTTCATGCGCTGAAAACGCCGCTTCCGCGTGCCGTGGAAGAGACCCACGGTGTTCGCCGGCTGGTAGTAATCCTTTCCAGACCAAGTAAAATACGGCGTTCCATACCGGTGTTCAAAAGGTGGCATGCCCGGTGCTGTCCGAAGAGTTTGAGCACTCCAAAGAGAATGTTTTCTCTTTTTTAAGCTGCCTTTCAAACCCCTTGTTTCCCACCACCATGAAAAAACGCAGACTGGCCCGGATGAAAATGCCCAATCAGCAGGCGCTGATGGCTTCCTTCATCGCCGTTCACGGCTCCGCCACCGCCGCCACCGTGGTGCCGGAAACCTTGGTGAATGTGGACTTCAACGGTGATGTCGCCGGACGCGGCGCGCTGCCGGTGCCCATCACGTTCGACGGCAATCTGGACCAGGACCCGGTCACCGCCGCCTCCGTGGCCTTTGTGGATGATGACGACTCCGTCAATGACATCTGGAATGGCTGGGAGGGCACGGACACCCATGCCTCCCTGGCCAATCAGGTGCTGCCCCTCAGGGATTCGCAGGGCAATGAGACGCCGTTGACCGTCAAATGGAGGGGGTTCACCTTCAATTACACTAACTACAACAACGGCCATGACAGCGGGGGAGGGTTCACCAACGGGCCCAATGGCGACGGTTTTTACTGCGGCGCGGCGGCGGGTCCTGGGCTCGTGACCATCGGCGGGCTCGACCCCGCCAAGAGCTACAGCATCGTGGCCCTCAGCGCCGGGGATCCCGCCACCTTCACCATCGGGGCCGAGGTCCAGCCTGTCGCCGGCTGGCACAGCACGGATAATCCATCCAACTGGGCGGTCTTCCCCAAAATGGTTTCCGATGGTGCGGGGAATGTACTGGTGACGGTCACCAGCAACGGCGGCAACTTCGGCATCGCCGGGCTTCAGATCACCGCTGATGGGACCGCCACGGACACTGACGGCGACGGTATGCCCGACTTTTACGAGGACGGCCACGGTCTGAGCAAAGCCAGTGGCGCGGATGCCGCCCTGGACGCGGACGGGGATGGACTCCCGAATCTGCAGGAATATCGGAAAGGCACGGATCCGGAGAACCAGGACACCGACGGCGACGGTCTGTCCGACAGTGTGGAAACCGGCACGGGCACGTGGGCCGGGGCCACCAACACCGGAACTGATCCTCTCTCCGCCGACACCGACGGCGACGGGCTGTCCGACGGAGAGGAGGATTTCTCCCTGCCCGCCGGCACAGATCCCAATCAAAAGGACACCGACGGCGATGGCTTTTCCGATCCTCTGGAAATCAGCCGCGGGACCAATCCACGGGATGCGGTCTCCAATCCCCGCATTAAAGCGCCCGGTCTGTTGGTCAATATCGACTTCGACGGCACCGGGGGCGCGGGCGGCAGCACCGACCCCGTCACCTTTGACGGCAATCTGGTGCAGGACGATCCCACGGCGCTTTCCGTGCCCATGGAGGACAGCAGTCCGGCGGAGATGGATTTCTGGAACGGCTTCGGCACGCCCAACCAGACCAATCAGCCACTGCTCGACTCCAAAAACACCGAAACCCCTTTCCTGCTGACTTGGAGCGGCTTTGACATCACTTACACCAACTACCTCAACGGGCGTCTGGGAAATGTCCGGACCAATGGCCCCAACGGGGACGGGCATCTGCTGATCGGTGCCGGCTCCACCCGCACCGGCGTGGTGACCATCAGCGGGATGAATCCGCAGCGTTTTTACGATGTCGCGGTCATTGGCGGCGGCAGTGACCCCGTCAACTTCAGTATCGGCGCTGATAAACAGGCTGTCGGTGAGTGGAGCAGCAGCACCAATCCTGCGAATCTGGCGGTTTTCACCAATGTCATTCCCAACAGCGCCGGGGTCGTCAATATCACTGTGGCCACCAACGGATCCAATAATTTCGGCATTGGCGGTGTGCAGCTGGCGGAGAAGGCGTCGATTCTGGACGCGGACGCGGACGGCATTCCCGACCTCTACGAGGACGCCAACGGCCTGAATAAAAACAATGCCGCGGATGCCGCTTTGGACGCGGACGGCGACGGTCTCAGCAATCTGCGGGAATATCAGCTGGGCACCAATCCCCAGGCGGCGGACACCGACGATGACGGACTGACCGACGGGGTGGAAAGCGGCGACGGCATTTGGGTCAGCACCGCCAAAACCGGCACCAACCCCCTCAAGCGTGACAGCGACGGGGACGGGCTGGCGGACGGCGAGGAGAATTTTGACCTGCCAGCCGGCTCCAATCCCAACGTCGTGGACAGTGACAGTGACGGTTTCTCGGATCGCGTGGAGGCGACCCGGGGCACCAATCCGAAACTGGCCTCATCCTCCCCCCGGCGCACCGTCAGCACCACGCTGATCAATGTGGACTTCAACGGCGACGTCGGGGGCGCAGCCCCTCTGCCAACCCCCCTGACCTTTGACGGCAATCTGGACCAGCCCGGTCCCACCACCGCCTCCGTGGCGATTGTGGATGGCGACTCCGCCGCCAATGACTTCTGGAACGGATGGGAGGACACCGACTCCCAGTCCTCGCTGGCCGATCAGGATCTGCCGTTGGTGGATTCCCATCGGAATGCCACGCCGGTCACCGTGCGCTGGTCGGGCTTTGAGTTCAACTATGTGAACTACACCAATGGCCGCGACAACGGCGGCGGGTTCACCAACGGTCCCAATGGCGACGGATTTTATGGCCACACCACATCAAAGCCCACCGTCAGGCTGGGCGGTCTGACTCCGGGCGGGGTTTATCCTGTGGCTGCCATCGCCGGCGGGGATCCGGTGAAGTTCAGCATCGGCGATGAGACATACGATATTGCTCAATGGCACAGCAGCACCAACCCCGCGAACTGGGTGGTGTTCGAGAGCGCCGTGGCGGACAGTGAGGGCAAAATCATGCTTCAGGTGGCGTCCATCAACGGCACCACCAACTTTGGCATTGGAGGCGTGCAGATCGTGCTGCCAGGATCGTCCACCGTGCAGACGTTCCGCATTCTGGCCATCACCCGGAATGCCGCCAACGGGGATATCACGCTCACCTGGGAGTCGGCGGCGGACAAAACCTACAGCATTCTGTGGAGCGCGGATCTGGCCTCCTTCACCACCCCGGTGACCGGCCAGTCGAATCTGCCCGGTGCCGCCGGCACCATGACCCGCACCTTCCCGACTCCGGCCGCCGGCGCGCCAAAGCTGTTCTTCAAGGTGACCGCCCAATAAAAGATCCGCCGGAGAGTCCGGACCGGTTAGCGGGGGATTCCGCTTCCGGCCATTGCCTGAACCGCAATGGCTGGAGCGGCATTCAAGGGATTGGATTCAGCCGCCGCCGGAAGGCGCAACCAAAGTGGGCGCGGATGGCGGGGGCGGGGCGGGCAAAGCCTTCGGTGTCGCGGATTTGGAGGCGGCGGTGGAAGGCGGCGCGGCCAGATGCCGGTCCACGGCGACGGCGAACTTCTCCAGATACTCATCCCCGCGCGGGTGGTGGGTCAGAGCCACCATCAGGTAATGCCGGCCCGGTCCGATGACGGCGGCGGCATCATGCCTCCAGTCCTCCCAGGTGCCCCACTTGCGGCGCAGACGCACATCGGGATGATCGGCCAGAGCTTTGACAAATTTGATGGGGTCGTGGGACAGTTCCGGGGAATCAAAAATGCGCCTCATCTCCGCGGAGGCCTCCGGCGAGACCAGCTGTCCCTGTTCCAGCATCAGGAAAAACCGAAGCACTTGCCGCACCGTGGCCGCATGGGAGTGGTCAGCCAGCGGGTCACCGTGACGCTCATCGCTGTTGCCGTAATGCCGGCCCACCCACAGGCCGCCGCCGTGGGAGGCATCGTAAAATCCTGCGCCATTGAGGATCTCCTGAATCCGCCTCAGTCCAATCTCCCGTGAGTATTTGGCGGCCATGGGGTTGCTGGACTGTTTGGCCATTTCACCCAGGTCCTGCTTCACCTGAGGATCCATGCGGCCGGCGGCATCCGGGTGCAGAGTGAACCACGCGAACAAAATGCCAATCTTGGCCACGCTGGCGGCATACTCGATGCGGTCCGGTCTCACCATCGCCAGCTGCCCGGTGCGCAGATCCAGCAACCCGGCGGCGGTGTCGTCCGCGGTCATGCCCAGCTCCGTCCCCAGGGAAAGATCGAGCTGCTCCAGCCACGCCTGCAGGGGGGGATCGGCAGGTGTATGGTAATCAAGCACCAGAGGCGTTTTCACGCTGGAAGCCTCCGCAGGACCGGGCCCCCCGCAAGCCGGAGCCGCCAGCCAGCCACCCATCAAAGCAGTTAAACTTCCGGGCCGGAAATTACAGTCAGGCTTCCGGAACCGTTGAGGCGCTGTGCTCCGCATGGCTGATGGGGTCTTGATCAAATTCCACAGGATCCGTCATCCTGCTTTCCGATGGGCGGGTGGATATTCTGAACGGGTGCCGGATCCGCGGCTGGTTCCATGCCGCCGCGTTCCCTGCTTGCGGGATGGTGTCCCGGAATCAACGGTCCGGCTTATGGCCATCAACCTTCATGTTCCCCGGTGCGCCCGTCTGGCTGGGATCCTGATCTGCCTGCACGCCGGCAGCGATGGAAACGCCAAGGCTGCCGCGCCGGAAAAGGAAAAGCCTGCCAAGTCCATTCCTGCATCCCGGTCCGCCAAGGCGGCGGCTGGCAATCAGGAAGCCTCTCCCGTGCCAACCGCCCCGACGGCCGCTCCTTCATTGGAGCCGGTCTGCGCCACCATTGAGCCTTCGGCTCTGCGGACGGAATTGGCGCGGTCTTTTGGCGGAGCCAAAAAAACGGTCATCGTGCCGGCCCGGGAGGATTCCGTGCTGGGCATCACCACTTTCTCCCACGCCGAATTTGACCGGGCCGGGCTCGATCAGGACCGTTTCCTGGCGCAGGCCACCGCCGCCGCCACCCGGCTGCTGCTTTCCCTCAAACCGGAAATCACGGCGAAAAAGGATGGCACCCCGGCCTATGCCACCCTGCGGAGCGACCGGCCCTTCACTCCTTCCGTCGTTCTCTCCCCTCAATTTCTGCCGCTGTTCGAGCCTCAGTTCGGTGACCGGCTGGTGGTCCTGATGCCGAACCGGAACATCGTTTACATCTTTTCCCGGAATTTTGGCGGTTTTCAGGAATTCGGTCCCCGCATTCTGAAGGAATACGCCGCCGCTCTTTACCCATGCAGCACGGAGGCCTTTGAAGTTGGCCATGACGGAGTAAAATGTCTGGGAGCCTTTGATGACGGGGAAGACGTTTCTCCATCCGCTCCTGACCGGTCACCTACGGCAAAGGAGGACAGAAGTTCCAACGCCCCGTCAAAAGCGGATCAAAAAATCCGTAATAAAAGCAAGCCAAAGTGAGGGATTATGATTTTGAGTCAAATTTAAAATTAGATTGAACGGCTGCTGCAAAAAAGCTCAGGAAACTCAAAAAAGGTCTCCCACTGCCCGGATTTAAATCAAGATTGTCCGGACTGTTCGTTCTGGTAAGAACAGATGCACAAGTGCATGGATTTACATGGTAAATGCATGCCGCCTCAGGATTTGCCTGACAGGCAAAAATTGGCGCAATTGTGAATCCTCAGCACAAAATGTGGAAATCGGTCGCAGAGTCGGGGAAGTGTGCTAAACTCTTGGACCTATGGCTACCACCAAACGAACCAGGTTTTCCCGTCGTCTGCCGGATCATGTGACTGATGAACTCGTGGCTGCCCTTCTCATACCGAAGGTTTACGATTTCAACAGTCTCTTTGAAACGGTGTACGAAAACCTGAAAGTGCGGAATGCCGTGAGCGGCGGGGAGGAGATGCTGCGTCTTCGGGCGTACGAAAAACTCCAGAACCTCGTCTCCCGCGGCATGGTCGAGAAAAACGTCAAGCAGTACCGCGGACTCGAAAAACTCAAGGATGCTCTCACTCCTCCTGAGCCAGTAGCCGTTTCCGCTTAAGAAAACGCGGTCACTGTGGCGTTTCACCGCACCACACCAAAACACATCCCATCACACCTGATTCTGTCGTCCCGTCCGGCCCTGCTGGACGGGACGCTGTCGTTATGGGAAAAAGCATGGCCGGCACGGGCCGGAACCGGTCGGGTCTGCGGAATAATAAGGAAAAGGTCCGCCGGTTTGGCCGTCTTCCGCAGTCCGCCGTGCAGGGAAAGGGGCTGCTCTGAAATGGGCAGACTTTCATACAGGGCGGGAATAGGTGCCCGGCGGGGCTGGCGGATTTCAGGAGACTGCACCCGCCTTATATATAAGGCGTGGCACGTGTGGAGCGTGCGGGCTGGGGCGGATTCAAAAACCGTTCCATCGTCCCGGTCCGGTCTGTGATCGCGGGCTGCGCGCTTGTGAAATTTTTCACAAATACCCCTTGCCGCTCTGGTCAGGGCCTTCAATAATCCGTGGCCCCTTCCGGGCTTTTTTGATTTTCCCCAACCGACCGACCGCTTGAGCCCGCTCGATCTGCTGATCTTTGTCCCAATCGCTGCTGCTCTGGCCATGGCGGCCGGGGCACCTGCGCGCCTGACCGCATTGACGGCCGCTGTTGTGAATGTGGCGGTGACTGTCTGGCTGCTGGTGAAATTCCAGTATGCCGATGGTGCCCGCTTCCAGTTTGAGGCCACCCGCATGATTCTGGGCGAGCCCAGGCTTGGGTTCAATGTCGGTCTCGACGGCATGGCTCTGATCATGGTGCTGCTGACCTCGCTGGTCACTTTGGCGGCGGTGATGATGCGGCCCGTGAAGGCGGGTGGTGAAGCCCTTTATTACAGCAGCAGTCTGCTGATCGCCGCTGGAGCCATGGGAGCCTTTGTGGCCACGGATCTGTTCTTCTTCTACGCCTTCCACGAGCTGGCACTGATCCCCACGTTCCTGATGATCGGGATGCGTGGCACGGGGGATAATAAGGACGCGGCTTGGAAAATCACGGTTTATCTGGGTCTGGGCAGCCTGGTGCTGCTGGCCGGGCTGGCGGCGCTGGTGATCCACGCTGGAGCGGCGGGCGGTGGCATCACCACCTTTGACATGGCCCAGCTGCGGGAACTGGCTCCCAAAATCCCCGCCAGTGTCCAAGAGCCCATCTACCTGACCCTCCTGCTTGGGTTCGGGATTCTGATCTCCCTTTTCCCCTTTCACTCCTGGGCGGCTCCGGCCTATGCCTCCGCCCCCGCCCCCACCGCCATGCTGCATGCGGGGGTGCTGAAGAAATTCGGCCTCTACGGGCTACTGCGCGTGGCCACCCCCATGCTGCCCGCCGGCGCACACGCGGAGTGGATCCAGCATCTGCTGCTGGTCCTGCTGCTGGGGAATATTCTCTACATCGGCTTGGTCACCATCGCCCAGCGGGAGCTCGACCTTCTGCTCGGCAATTCCTCGGTGATGCACATGGGGTATGTCTTTCTGGGAATCGCCAGCGGCACGGCCATTGGCTTCAGCGGTGCGGTGCTGCTGATGTTCGCCCACGGCGTGTCCATCGCCCTGCTGTTTGCCCTCTGCTCGGTGGTCCGGGAAAAAACCGGCACGCTGCAAATGTCCCGGCTGGGTGGACTGGCCAAAAGT
Source organism: Verrucomicrobiales bacterium (assembly GCA_028293125.1). Classification (GTDB taxonomy): domain Bacteria; phylum Verrucomicrobiota; class Verrucomicrobiia; order Verrucomicrobiales; family V1-33; genus CAIZWU01. The sequence goes on from JAQGPJ010000009.1 coordinate 17,927, forward strand.
GCGCCGTTTCTGGGGCTGGTTTTCGCCATGGCCTCCTTCGCCAGCATCGGGTTGCCGGGCTTCACCAACTTTTCGGCGGAGCTCCTCGTTTTCCTGGGCGGATTCGCCACCAAGCCTGCCAGTGGCCTGGGCGCGGTGCAGATCGCAACCATCCTGGCCCTGTGGGGTGTGGTCATCAGCGCGGTTTACATGCTGAGGGCCTTCCGCCGGATCTTTAAAGGCGAGCCTTCCGAAGCCACTCTCGGAGCCACCGACCTGGCCTTCCGCGGGCGTCTTCCGGTGCTGCTCCTGCTGGCGGCGCTGCTGGTCACCGGTTTTGTGCCGAACCTCCTCATGCAAGCGGTGGCCCCTTTTGCCGAAGCCCTGGCCAAAGCCATCGTCATTGCTCCCTGAGGCCATTCCCGCCCGCTGGCTTCGTCCCCATTCCGACCGTTTTCACTTCAGCTCATTTTCCTTAACATGCCGGTCTATTCTCTGGAAGTCGCGGTGGTCCTGCTTGGGCTTGTCCTCCTCATGATGGAGGCCTTTGTGGCTGGGAAGGACAAGCGCTTTGTGGCCCACACCGCCCTGCTGGGTCTGGGCGCGGTGCTGGTAGGGTCCTTTTTTGTGGACCGCACCCCGGATGCCTCGGGCTTTTGGAGCTTCTACAAAGCTGACGGACTGGCCATGACCTACAAGGCCATCGCTCTGGCCTGCACCATGCTGGTGATCGTGCTGGGGCTGGACTACATCCCGGTGCTGGAGAAATTCACGGCCCGGGTGGGCGGACATGGGGCGTGGGGCGAGTTTTTCTGCCTGCCGGTCTTCATCTGCGCCGGCATGATGTGGATGGCCTCCGCCTCCGACCTTACGAGCATCTTTGTGAGCCTGGAGCTGGTGACCATCGCCTTCTACGTCATGGTCACCTTCATGCGGCGGAATGTGGGATCTCTGGAGGCCGGGGTGAAATACCTGATTCTGGGCGCGCTCAGCACCGGATTCCTCGTTTACGGCTTCACTTGGCTGTTCGGGGTTACGGGGCAGACAAACTTGGACGTCATCGCCGCCAAACTCAATTCCGGCACGGTGGCCACTGTGCCCGCCATGTTCAGCTTCGCGCTGATTCTGGTGGCCCTGGCTTTTAAGATCGGAGCCGTGCCGCTGCAGTTCTGGATTCCTGATGTGTATCAGGGAGCCCCGACCCCCATCACCGCCTATCTTTCTGTGGGCTCCAAGGCGGCGGGCTTCATCGTCACTACCCGGATTCTCCAAGTTTTCCTTGGCTCCGAGGCGCTGGTCCACAACTGCACCGCCATCCTCCTGGCCGTGGCCTGCGCCACGCTGCTGGTCGGCAATCTGGCCGCCATTCCGCAGACCAATTTCAAACGCCTGCTGGCCTACTCCTCTATTTCCCACGCCGGTTTTCTGGTGCTGGCGCTGGCCGCCGGCCCGGCGGGTGCCTTCGGGCTCGCCCCCGGGCAGATTGTGGCGTATTACCTCGCCGCCTATCTGATCATGACCTTGCTGGCCTTCGCGGTGCTGGTGGTGATCAACCGCACCAGCGGCAGTGACGACCTGAACGCTTTCAACGGTCTGCATCAGCGCTCACCCTTTCTGGCCTTCGCACTGCTGGTGGCTGTGGCCTCTCTGGCGGGGGTGCCGCTGACAGTCGGATTCGTGGGCAAGCTCCTCGTTTTCGCCGCTGCGGTCAAAGCTTCCCTCTGGCTGCCTCTGGGATTTGCCATCATCGGTGCCGTGGCCGGTTTTTACTACTACCTCAAGGTGCTGCGGAACATGTACTGGAATGCCCCGGCTGGCGGCACCCTGCCGGCGATTACCCTTTCCGGCCTCACCAAAGCCACGCTGCTGCTGCTGATCGCGGCTACAGTGGTCCTGGGAGTGTGGTGGGCTCCGCTGTTCCAACTGGTCAGGCGCTGAGTGCCGGGAACGGGATGGCGGCACAAAGAATCAACCCTGCCTCCACGGGAGGCAATGCACCGGCCTTTTGCCTATGACTTTTTGGCACTCCTTCAACCAGTGGATGAACACCCCCTTCCTCCACATCGGGACGCTCCATATCGATGCTTGGAAGATCATAGGGTATGTGGGGGCGCTCCTTTTTGCGCTGCGCTGGGTGGTGCAGGCCTTGTACCGCAAGCGCACAGGTCACAACATCATGCCCACCGTCTTCTGGACCATCTCCCTCATGGGGGCCGGACTGAGCACGCTCTACTTCATTTTCGGCAAAAACGACTCCGTCGGCATCCTGCAGAACTCCCTGCCGGCGGGAGTGGCGCTTTACAACCTCATCCTCGACCTCCGTCACAAATCCGCCGCAGCCACAGCCGCGGCCGCCGCCAATGGGCAAAGCGGCAAGTGACCACCGAAAGCGGAACGGAAGCGGAATGGATCAATGGTGAAAGCCGGCCTGAGGCAATCAGGCCGGCGGAATCCGGTTGAAGGGATGGGGACGTTTCCCGCGGTGAATACTCCGGTGGCATCACCGCTTTGGCCCGGACTCAGCGGCCAATGGGCACCAGTTCCTCCACTTCGGCCTCCTCCGTATGCTTCAGGGATTCGAGCGGGGCGAAACGGCGGGCGGCAAAACCCAGTTCGGAGGGGCAGCCTTTAAGGGTGGACGGGTCCAGAGGATTGGTCAGTTCCACCAGCAGGACCTTCATGTCCACGCTGTCCCAGCCTTTTTGGGCGGAGACCCACTTGTTCCGGCCCATCTCGCATTCCCGGATGGTGTAGGTTTTGCCCTTCACCGGCAGGGCGGTGAAGAGATAAGCGATTTCAGGATGAAACTTGTCATCCACACAGACTACTTTCTCACCGACGTCGAACATGGCTTTGAGGAGGGAAACAATTGGAGATTGACCGGGTGGAAACCGGGGCAGGACGACCGCAGGTGCGGCCTGCGGTGAACATGCCCGCTGCTGAATGCATAACCCGCGTTCCGCCCGTGCGCCATCAGGCGTATTCGTCCCACATTTTTTTGATCTTCTTCTTCAGACCCAATTTGGCAGCGGGGCTGGCGCGGTCGATAAAGAGGATCCCATTGAGGTGGTCGGTTTCATGCTGGATGGCGCGGGAAAGCAGGCCGTCGGTCTCCAGAGTGATGGCGCGGCCATCAAGCAGCGTGAGACTGGCGGTCACGGCGTCGCCGCGGCGGATCTCCGTGCGGATTTCCGGGAAGCTGAGGCAGCCTTCATTCATAAAGGCCTTTTCCTTGCCCATGCTGAGGGTGGGATTGACGAACTTCAGTGGCATCATCTCCTCCAGAGGGACGTCCTTGCCGTCCACCCGCAGGTAGGTGCAGGGATTCTCCGCTCCGGTGACATCAATGACCGCCAGCCGCAGGGACTCGCCGATCTGCGGCGCGGCCAGCCCCACGCCCTCGGCGGCATGCATGGTTTCAATCATGTCCTCCGACAGGGCCAGAATGGCGGGAGTGATCTCCTTGACGGGAGGGCATTTCAGGCGCAGGACGGGGTCGCCGTAGAGAACGATTTCACGGATCATGATTCAGAGAAAACAAAGGGCCGAAGAGAGCACGGGCAGCGGCGGGGAGAAAGAGAAACGTTTGCCGGTGCGCGAAGGGTGCAGTCCGGAGGCGTGGCCGCTGAGGAAAGGTGGGAAAATCAGGATGCCGGGACAGTGGAAAGGGCGTTCCGGCTTTCACACCGGAACGCCCCTGTGGAACGGGAGAACGGATTCAGACTACACCCGGAGAATGCGGGCGCTGAGAATGGCCGGGTGCTTCAGCAGCTCCTCGACCACATGGTCCTCGGGGCAGGTGTCCAGCGTCAGCAGCACCAGCGCCTTGCCGCCGGTGGCATCGCGGCTGAGGGACATATTGGCGATGTTGACATTGAGCCGGCCCAGAATGGTGCCGACCGCGCCCACGATGCCGGGCTGGTCCTTGTTTTCATAAATGAGCAGGCAGCCTGCGGGCTCGGCCTCCACCCGGTTGCCGTTGATGCCGACGATACGGGGGTGCTTGCCAAAAAAGGTGCCGGCCACGGAGGCTGACAGAGAACCGGCCCCGGCGGTGACTTCAATGAGTTCCGTGAAGTCGGCAGGCTTTGCGAGGCGGCTCTCCGTGAAGCTGAGACCGAGGTTCTCCGCCACGCCGGGGGCATTCACCCAGTTCACGGTTCCCTCACTGCACGCCACGTCCAAGTAGCCTTTCAGCACCGCGCGGGAAATCAGAGTGGTGTCGCCCTCGCCCACCGGACCGCTGTAGTTCACGCGGAGCATGTCAGGCTGTTTCGGGGCCAGCTGGGCAGCCAGACGGCCCAGTTTTTCGGCGAATCCAAGATAGCCGCCGATGGAGTCCAGCGTTTTGCGGTCCACGCTGGGCATGTTCACGGCATTGCTCACGATGCCATCCACCAGCGCGTCGCGGATGGCGCGGGCGATTTCGATGCCCACGCTTTCCTGGGCCTCAAAGGTGGAGGCGCCGAGGTGGGGGGTGAGCACCACATTGGGCATGGTCAGCAGCGGGTTGTCCTGCGCCGGCGGCTCGGTTTCAAAGACATCCAGCGCGGCTCCGGCCACATGGCCGTTGGAGAGCGCCTCCACAAGAGCCGCCTCCTCAATCAGGCCGCCGCGGGCGCAGTTGACCAGGCGGACCCCGCGTTTGCAGAGGGCGATGCGCTCCCGGTTCAGCAGATACTTCGTCTCCTTGGTCAGCGGCATGTGCACCGTGATGAAGTCCGCCTCGCGGATGGCGTCCTCGACCGTGCTCATCAGCTCCACCCGCAGCACATGGGCGCGGCTGGGGGAGAGATAGGGATCATAGGCCAGCACCCGCATGCCGAAGGCCATGGCCCGGCGGGCAACCTCGCTGCCGATGCGGCCCATGCCGATGATGGCCAGGATTTTGCCGTTGAGTTCAACCCCCTCAAAGTTTTTGCGCTCCCACTTGCCGGAGGACACACTGGCGTGTGCCTGCGGAATGCTGCGGGCCATGCTCATAAGCAGCGTGAAGGTGTGCTCAGCGGTGGAGATGGTGTTCCCCGCCGGCGTGTTCATGACGATCACGCCCTGCTTGTTGGCGGCGGCGACATCGATGTTGTCCACACCGACGCCGGCGCGGCCCACGGCCTTCAGCGCGGTGGCTTTGGCGAAGACCTCCGCGGTGATTTTCGTCTGGGACCGCACCACGATGCCTTCAAACTCATGGGCACAGGCCAGGAGCTCATCAGGCTTGATGCCGATGCGGACAGTGACATCCAGCTCGGGGGTGGCGCGGAGTTCATCGATCCCCTTCTCGGAGATGGGATCGGCGACGAGAACTTTTTTCTTTTGCATATCAGGAAGCCGCGGGGCGGGGAATGCGGGGCCGTCAAGGTAGGGTTGCGCCTGGGGGTGTCAAAGGTGTTTTTCATGCTCTGCCGGCTGAAAAGGCCGGTCTGCTCCATCTGTTCAGCCACCCGGGCGGAGGCTTACTCTTTGGGCGTGTATCCCTGCCACAGCCAGAACAGGGCATCCGGCAGGGTATTGCTGACGACCCGGCCGTCCACATGACCGGATGCTTTGGAAAAGACATACCGGTATTCATAACCTTTCTCCTTCAGGACTTTGGCCATGCGCTGGTTGGCCATGACCCAGTTGTGATAAGAGGCTTCGTCCTTTTTGGACCCGTTGTCGTTTTCCGACACATGCAGCCAGATGCGGATGGGCTTTTTCTCCGTCTCCGGAATGAAATGCTCATGGTACTCCCAGGCCCCGTGCGGGCTGGCGGGGTTTTCAGGGGATTCCTGCGCCACGTAGGTGCCGCTGTAGCTGAGCACCCGCCGGTAAAGCTCCGGGTGGAACCAGGCCATGGTGAAGGCGCAGGCCGCCCCGCTGCTGCCGCCCATGCTGGCGCGGCCTTCCGGATCCCGGGTGAAGGTGACGCCACCCTCTTTTTCCGCGCGCGGCAGGACCTCGGTCTCGATAAAATCCGTGTAGCGGCCGGAGACGGCGTCATATTCCATACCCCGCTCGCTGCCCTTGCCGTCCCCGCCTCCGGAATTCACAAAAACCGCCGCCGTCACCGGCGCTTTGCCAGCTGCGATCAGGGAATCCAGGGCGGCACTCACCTTTTGGGCATAGCCCATGCCGTCCTGCACCACCAGCAGAGCAGCATTTTCACCTTTGCGGTATTGCTTTGGCACATAAACTGCGCATTGACGGATATAAGGACCGGTGAGGCCCGGATATATTTTACTGTCTTCTGAATGCATGGCAAAAGAGTGCAGATCCCCCCGTGGCACTCCACTGACTGGATTCATTTCCGGAGCCTCGGGGTAGCCGGGCCCGATTTCATATTCTGATTTGACTGGATTTCCTATTTCCGCGCTTGTGGACGAAGAAAAAATTAGATTGAGAAAAACAGGAGCAAGGATGGAAAACGGTGTGATTTTCATGCATTTGGGCGGTGAAAGGAAACGTCTTTTTCCTGCTTGATATATCCAAGAGTGTGCCATGTGACATTCTTTTAACGTTGAAATTCAAAAACTCCGGACAGATGCACAGCAAAATTTTCTCTAATCAAAAATCAAATATAAACTCGTGAACAGTAAAATTTGTTCTTAAGAACAGGTTGATGACACATTAAATCATGTCACGGAATGTTGACTTTGGGTCAGTTGTGGTGGATGACGTGGTATGGAGACTGCTACCCCTGAAAGCTCTCCTAAAATCAATTTCATATGTTAACCAACCGTGCCTCAGGTCTTTACCGCATCCACGCCGGAGCACAGATTGTTCTGGCCGTTGCCTGGCTGGTTTTGCTGCATGCCGTTTTGAACCTGGCTGAACCTTGGGGCGCGAAGCTGCCGGGACCTCCGTATATCAGCTACGCTTTGATCGTGGCCGCCGCCTTGGTGGGCGAGGCATGGAGCCGTCCGGAGCGCCTCCGCTGGCTGACGGAGCTGTCCCGCCGCAACCGCCGCCGGATCAGTCTGCGCCAGTTTGTGGCGGTGGCCCTGGTGCTCTCTCTTTTCCTGGTCAGCACTCAGGACCAGCACATTTCCCGACGCTTTTTCGCGATTTTCATTCTGGGCTGCCTTCCGCTTTTCCACATCTCCAACTACTTGCTGCCTGCCCGGCTGCTGAAGATGGTGATGCGAATTTTTGAGAAGAAAAAGGCCAACATCCTGGTGCTGGAGGACCGCAAAGCGGTGATGTTTTTTGACCGCCGGATCAAGTCCGGTGTCTATCCCGGCATGGAGGTCAGCGGTTACCTGACCCTGCGCCAGCCTGAATTCAAAAATGGACACGCCCCCCGCCACTGGCTGGGAACTCTCAACGATCTGGAGACGGTGGCCCGCGAGCACAGCATCAAGCAGGTGGTCATGCCCAGTCTCTGCTTCGAGCCCCGCGTGGGCCGTGAGGTGCGCCGTTTCTGCGAATCCCAAGGAATCCGCCTCGTGCTGATCAATGACGCCCCCCGCCGCCTGGGCTGCCGTCTGACGATGACGGACATTGGCGGCATGGAGATTCTCTCGCCCCGTTCCGAGCCGCTGGAGGATCCCATCAACCAGACCATCAAACGTCTGGCGGACATTGTGTTCGCCATCGGTGTGCTGTTGACGGTGTTTCCGCTGACCACCCTGTTCGCGCTGATCTGTCACCGGGCGCAGTCCCCGGGACCGCTGTTCTTCACCCAGGAGCGCACCGGCCGTGGCGGCCACAAATTCCGCATCTACAAATACCGGAGCCTGCACGTGGACAACGGCGACGAAACAAAACAGGTCTCCCTGAAGGATGACCGTGTGTTCCCGCTGGGCCGCCTGATGCGCAAAACCAGCATCGACGAGATCCCGCAGTTCATCAATGTGCTCAAAGGCGAGATGAGTCTGGTGGGTCCCCGCCCGCACCTGCCGGCCCACGATGAGAAGTTTGCCGATATCTCCTCCAGCTATTACGTCCGCACCTTCGTGAAGCCCGGAATCACCGGCCTTGCCCAAGTCAAAGGATTCCGCGGGGAAACCAAAACCCGCAACCAGGTGCGCAACCGCACCCGCTGGGATCTGATCTATCTGGAAATGTGGTCGCCCGCGATGGACATCTGGATCGTCATCCGCACCGCCCTTCAGGTTCTCCGCCCCCCCAAGGGAGCCGCCTGAGTCTCCGGAGGCAGGGAAAAGGCTTCAGTCCTGCTCCCGCCCGGCTGCTCAAGGATTTGATCAGTTCCTCCCAAGGCGTCCCAGTGTAAAAGCTGGGACGCCTGTCTGCTTTCAGAAGGGTGGAGGCGGAATGCCGCATCGTTTTCCCTTAGCCGATTCGGCAGGCTCAGGACCTGCCTGCGGCCCGTTCAACCAAGCTTCATCGCCCAATAAACGGATCCCCATGGAAAAGATGGCTTTGCCGATTAGGTTCGCCAGTCTGTGCAGCTGGACTCCGTTTTGAAATTGATGCCTTCCGTGAGGGTTTGGCCGCCATGGCCGGGTGCCACACCGACAGAATGCGCCGGACCATTGAGAACTGTCACCGTGCGGTGCCTCCTTGGCATATGCATGTCCATGTGGCCATGCCCGTGCTGAGCAAAGCGGCGAGCCCGCCCGGCGCCAGTGCGGCCGGTTTCCTTTTCGCCGCTGCGGCCTTCACGGCGGTTATCTCCTGAATGGAGCTGCGGAAAGCCGAACAGGCTGGTGGGTCCATTATCTCCTTCAACGGATTTTCACCTCAGACGTTGAAGCGGAAGTCCACCACGTCGCCGTCTTGCATCACGTATTCCTTGCCCTCGATGCGGACCTTGCCGGCCTCCTTGGCCTTGCTGTGGCTGCCGGCGGCGACGAGATCGGCGTAGGCCACGATTTCGGCGGCGATGAAGCCGCGTTCGAAATCACTGTGGATGACGCCCGCGGCGGCGGGGGCCTTGTCACCGATGCGGATGGTCCAGGCGCGCGTCTCCTTCTCGCCGGTGGTCAGGTAGGTGCGCAGGCCCAGCAGGTGGTAAACAGCGCGGATGAGTTCACTGACCCCGCTGTTGGAGACCCCCAGATCCTTCAGATAGTCGGCGGCCTCCTCCGGGGAAAGCTCCGTGAGTTCGGCCTCGATGAAGGCGCTGATGACCACGGCCTCGGCGGAGTGGCTGGCTTTGACGTAATCGATGACCTTGCCGACGAAGGGATGCGCGGCGGGGTCCTTCATAGCCTCCGCCAGATCCCCTTCACTGACGTTGCAGGCGAAGATCGTGGGTTTGTTGGAAAGCAGAAACAGCCCTTTGGCCAGTTTCCGCTCCTCTGTGGTGAGGTCCGCAGTCAGGGCGGGATTGCCGTCATTGAGGTGCGGCAGCAGTTTCTGGCACAGCGCCACCTCGGCCTGGGCCTCCTTGTCGCCGCCCTTGGCCTTTTTGGACCCGCGCTCGATGCGGCGCTCCACGCTGGCGAGGTCGGCAAGGATCAGTTCGGTGTTGATGACTTCGATGTCGCGCAGAGGATCCACGGAACCGCTGACGTGGTGGACGTTCTCATCCTCAAAGCAGCGCACCACCTGGATGATGGCGTCCACCTCGCGGATGTGGCTGAGGAACTGGTTGCCCAGGCCCTCGCCGCCCGCCGCGCCCTTTACCAGGCCGGCGATGTCCACGAACTCAATGGCTGCCGGGACGATCTTTTTGGTGCTGGAGATTTTCCCCAGAACGTCCAGCCGGTCATCGGGGACCATCACCACGCCCTGATTGGGCTCAATGGTGCAAAAAGGATAATTGGCCGCCTCCGCCTTCCGTGAACGCGTGACCGCGTTGAAAAGGGTGGATTTGCCAACATTCGGAAGACCAACAATACCTGCCTGCAACATAGGGCGCGGAGCTTAATGCCAAAAATCCGCACCGCCACGGAAAATGCGCGGCATTCGAAGGCGGAGTGTCCGGGTCGGGCGGCTGAGGAAGCCGGATCATGCGGATCCAGGAAAGATTGGAGCGCTGAATTGGAAGGATGGCATCACCGGGGGAGTTGTGTTTGGATTGTGAATTGACCGTGAGGAAAACCGGCGCGCCAGCTTCGGTGTGTCTCATCGTCAGTCCTGACCGCTCCAGCTTTCCTTTTCCTTTGCCACATGATCAGACACGCCCTTCCGCTTTTGGTCCTTTTTGCCTTTCACAGCCGGGCCGCTGAGCCGGTGCATCTGACTCCGGAGGCTGGTGGGGACGGCAGCGGCGCGGGCTTGGCACTGGAGCGTGCTGTCGCCGGGGCTGCGAAAGAGATCGTGCTGCATGCCGGCACTTACCGTCTGGAAAAGCCCCTGATCCTGGATGGCAGCCATTCGGGCCTGACCATCCGGGCAGCGGAGGGGGAATCGGTGATCCTGAGCGGTGGGAAAGTGCTGCCGCTGACATGGACCGCCGGGGAGGGCGGCGGGTTCAGCGCGGCGGTGCCGAAGGACATGGCGGAGATCGACTCCCTCTGAATCAATGGCCGTCCGCAGCACATGGCGCGCTATCCGAATTACGATCCGCAGGCCCAGTATCTCAACGGCGGCTCCAAGGATGCCCTGTCCCCGGAGCGGGCGGCACGCTGGAAAAATCCGGCGGGGGCGTGGATTCACGCGCTGCATTCCGCGCACTGGGGCGGGGTGCACGACCGCATCACGGGGGTGGATCCCGATGGCACAGTGCGGACAGAGGGAGGCTGGGGCAACAACCGGGGCACCCAGTTCCATGCCAGTGACCGCTTTGTGGAAAATATCGCCGGGGAGCTGGACGCGCCGGGCGAGTGGTTCCTCGACACCGCGTCGCACACGCTCAGCCTCATTCCCGAAACCGGCACCGATCTTTCAAAAGCCGAAGTGGTGGTGGCCCGCGCGGAGTCGCTCATCGAACTGCGGGGCAGCCGGGAGTCGCCGGTGAAAAACGTGACGCTGCGGGGTCTGGCCTTCACGCAGACGGCGCGCACCTTTATGAAGACCCGCGAGTCCCTGCTGCGCAGCGATTGGATGATCCACCGCGGCGGCGTGGTGTTCATGAACCGCACGGAGGACTGCGCGGTGCGGGACTGTGATTTTTACAGCGTGGGGGGAAACGCGGTTTTTCTCAGCGGAGCGAATCTCCGCGGTCAAATCACCGGCTGCCACTTCCGGGATTCCGGGGCCAGCGGCGTGTGCCTGGTGGGTGAGCAGAAAGCGGTGCGCAATGCTTTCGCGAATTTTGACACTCCGATGCTGAAATACAGCCAGCTGGATCTGACGCCGGGACCGCTGACGGACGACTACCCGATGGAGTGCATGGTCAGCGACTGCCTCATGGAGAACCTCGGCATGGTGGAGAAGCAGACCTCCGGCGTGCAGATCAGCATGTCCCGCCGCATCACCGTCAGCCACTGCTCCATGCACCGCCTGCCGCGGGCGGCCATCAATATCGGCGACGGCTGCTGGGGCGGGCATGTGGTGGACGGATGCGATCTCTACGACACCGTGCGGGAGAGTGGCGACCATGGCAGCTTCAACAGCTGGGCCCGCGACCGCTGGTGGGGCTTGGATTTGGAGGGCCGTCCCTGGGAGGACAAACTCACACTGCTGGACGCCATGGAGACCAACATTCTGCGGAACAGCCGCTGGGAGTGCCATCACGGGTGGGACATCGATCTCGACGACGGCAGTTCCAACTATCTCATCGAGAACAACCTGCTGCTCAGCGGCGGCCTGAAACTCCGCGAGGGCTACCACCGTACCGTCCGCAACAATCTCATCCCGCGCAATGGCTTCCACTTCCACGTGTGGCCGGACAACAGCCCGGACAATGTGGTGGAGTGCAATATCACCAGCGGCGGTTACGTGGGGAATGTCCGGCAGCCCGGGGGTTGGGGACTGCGCTGCGACCGGAACTTCGTCCACCGCCCTGGCCAGCCCACCGGGCCCGCCGTGAAAATGCAGGAGATCAGCGGATATGACAAGGCATCGCAGCAGGGCGATGCCCGGTTCCGGGATGCCGATCACGGCGACTGGACCGTGCCGGCGGACTCCCCGGCGGTGGTTCTGGGCTTCAAGCCCTTTCCCTTGGACCGGTTCGGCGTGACCAGCCCGCGGTTGAAGCCTATCGCCGATGCCGCGTGGACCGGCTTTCATCAGCCGAAGGACGGCGCCGCCGCCCGCGACGGAACCGTGCGGGAGTTCATGGGCGGCAAGGTGAAAAACCTGGAGGCCGCCGACAAGTCCAGACTGGGTCTGGAGAGCGTGCTCGGCGTGCTTGTCGTGGAGGCCCCTCCGGAGTCCGCACTGCTCATCAGGGCGCATCTGACCAAGGACGATGTCATTCTCAGCTGGGACAAGGACGAGGTGCCGGATGTGGCCACGCTGCTGAAAGTTTCCAAAGCCACGCCCTCCCCCGTGCTGATCAATGCCTGGCGGGACTTCGCCAAGCTGGGGCTTTACCGCTGACCGGCAAAGTCGGAGGAATTGGGATACAGCGGAGGGCCGAGGGCCCATAAAGGCCGCGCTTCAGGATGAGGATGAGGCGGAGGCCTTGGAGCCGTCCTGCGCGACGGGTGTTTCCGGTGCCCTCCGCTTTTCCCGGATGAGGAGCAGGGAGGCCAGCAGAATCAGGCCCGCCGCCCCCGCCGCCGTGGGACCGATGCCGAACCAAGCCGCGCATTGAAAAGCCGCGAAGGCCGCGATGACACCGCGGAATCCAGTCAGGAAGGTGTGCACCGCCATGTAGTCAGTCACGCGGTTGGGCGGCGCCACCTTGGTCACCCACAGACTCCAGGCGAGATCGGCTCCGGCATTGGAGACGCCGAACAGAACCGCCCCCGCCCACAGACCGGCCTGTCCGCCGCCGGTGAAGAACGAAAGGATGCCCAGCATGAAGCCGGTGTTCAGGATGATCCGCAGCGTGAAAAAATTCATGCGGTCGAAAAGTCTGCCCCACATCCGGGTGAAGAGCAGCCGCGCCGCGTTGGGCGCCACACTGGTCAGCAGGGCGATTTCGGACGGGGACAGATGCAGGCCGTAGCGCTCATTGGACAGATATTCCACCCGCAGGGGGAACATGATCAGATTGCCGAAGCCCATGAGCATCCAGCTGATCAGCGTCCAGCGGAAGACCCGGTCCGTGCGCACATAACGGAAGGCGCGTAGGGGATTGCGGCCATCCTCCTGCTCCAGCAGCACCGGAGGGCAGCGGCTCACGCACCACGCGTTCAGCGCCAGGGCCGCCGCGTAGAATCCCAAAATCCAGCGGAATCCGTCAGGGCGCGCCTCCAGCCACAGCCCCGCCAGCCAGGCAAAAAGCACGCTGGCCACGATGCGCACCACGATGTTCCGGGAAAACAGATCGCCCCGCCGTCCGGCGTGGTAGTTCCGGCTGTAGATGGAGGCCAGAAACGGCGCGGTGGCCGCGGTGCACAGCACTCCCAGCCCCGCCCCGGCCACCAGCACCGGCAGGGTTGGAAAAAGCACGGTGGCCAGCAGCCCCGCCGCGCCTAGGATGAACAGCCGCCCGGCGGCGCGCTCCGCGTTCCAGCCCAGAGCGGCGGCCATGGTCACCAGCACCGGCGTCAGCAGCAGTCCGGCGCTGGAGGCCCCCTGAAGCATCCCTTTCTCGGCCGGTCCGGCATGGAACCAGCGATGGGCGATCAGCAGCAGAAAGGTGACCTGCGCCGTCTCCAGAATCCCCGCCGCCACCGCGCGGATCCGCTCCAGACGGTAGGTGGCGGCCTCGCGTTCGGTCAGGGGCTCCATGGAAAAGGCCCCACCCTGCCGCGCCCAAACGGAAAGGGAACTGGAGATTGCCGGAAACGCGCGGCGGTCTTTCCGCACCGGGTTTCATACTGTCCCCTTGGCAAAGAGGTGGCTCACAGATCCATGAGCGCCTGCCGCTCCACCAAGCGTCCACAGCCGGGGCAGGTCACCACCGTGTCCCTCCGCGCCGCATCCTCGAAGACATGCCCGCACACCGCGCACACCACCTGATGCCGGGTGCGGCTGCGCTCCCGCCGGCGCTCCGCCCAGACCTTGCCCGCCCAGATCACTGCCAGCGCGCCGAGCACGATGACCAGATTGAAGACGATCAGATTGGCCAGACTGGTCTGAATCATGCGCCACCCTACGGCTCATCCCGCAGGGCTCAAGTCTGAAGCCGGAGGGCGGGGCGGGTCATTTCACCAAGGCGGGAGCAGGGGATTCCGCCGAAGCAGGATCGGGCTTTTGATCCAGTAATGGGTTTGCCGGAGACCGGTGATATGGCAGCCGTTGATCGCAGAAGGCCAGAAGCTCCCGCGCCGCTGGGAGATCTGCGTTGAATCCATGCCGGCCACCGCTGAACGGCCAGCCGCCGGGCAGTATGAAATTCCAACAACTCCAGCAAACTGTGGTCCGGGCAGTCATCTCCGATGCTTGGAAAAACCTGAATTCATAGGCTGGCTGGTGGCACATCCCGCCTCCCCCATAAACCGGCTGCTGACGGCTCCAGAGCTTCTGAAACGCCTCCAGATCCTTTCCTGTCAGGGTGATGGAGGGGCGCTCCAGTGTGCTGGCCTGCTGTCCGGGCGGTGCCGCTGGCAGCTTGATCTCCACTTTCGTCAGGCTGCCAGTCGTGCGGAAAAATTCCTGAGTCCTCCTGTAGCGGACGCCTCCCGCCACATCCTTAATCCCCTTGCCGTAAGTCAGATAAACCCCGATCAGCACCAGCAGGAGCCAGGGAAAAACAACCAAGGTGATGCGTGCGGCTGATTTCATGGGGTGACGAAAACCAGCCCTGTGCGGTGATGGGCGCTTTCCGTGGCGGTCACTGTCTCTACAACAAAATCTGTCAGGTTTTGTCCAGCATTTTGTCCATGTTCCGCTTTCCGCTTCATCGCGCGACCCGGCTCATGATGCTGGAAACCGAAATGATGCGCGCCTTCCCGGTCAGGCTGTTCCCGGCAAAGAGCGGAAAACCTTCTCCAGATCCGCCGTCAGGCCGGTTACAGGGTCAAGAGCCATGCCCGCTGTGAACCGCGCCTCCCGGCCATCGGCGGCGAAGATGGTCACATGCCGCAGCGGAGGGGAGACCACCCACACGGACTTCACGCCAAAGGCAAAGTATTCATCAAGTTTGCCCATGACATCCTGACTGGGCTGCATGGGCGAGAAGATTTCGACAACGGTTTCAGGCGGATCGCCGACGCTCACCTCGTCATGCCGGAAATCAATGGTGCCGCGGCTGAAAACGCAAAGGTCGGGGACGCGGGTTTTATCAAATCCCACCTGCAGGGAAAGCTCACTGAAAACCAGCTGGGTCTGCTGAAGAAACTCGGCACCCAAGCGGATTTGCACGATTGAATGATTTTTGCTGGGCATGGGCTTTCCACGCTCCTCCTCATAAGTCAGGGGGGCTGATCCGGCGGAAACGTGCATGGAATTTCGGAATTGAGGGACGCGGCAAAATTACCATCAGTCCAGTGGAATGCCAAACGATTCCCATTTGTCCCGCCAGTCCGTTCCGCACTCCTCTCCGCAGCTGGATTTCCCCTTTTCCCCGGCCGGGTTTCTCTCTCCTATTGGACATCATGGCTCAATACACCAAGCGCATTATCGCCCCCTCCCTGCTGGCCTCCGACTGGAGCCGGCTGCCGGAGGAGTGCTCCCGCGCCATCCATGCCGGGGCCGACTGGCTGCACTGCGATGTCATGGACGGACACTTCGTGGACAATATCACCTTCGGCCCGCAGTTCATCGAGTGTCTGTCCAAAACGAACGACATCTTCCTGGACGTGCATCTCATGATCGAGCGCCCGGACCATTTTCTGGAAAGGTTTATCAAGGCCGGCGCGGACGGCATCACGGTGCATGTGGAGGCGCGGCATGATGTTTCCGAAACCCTGCGCCGCATCCGGACAGCGGGCTGCCAGGCAGGCCTGGCCATCCGGCCCGAGTCGGATTTCTCCTTGGTGCTGCCGTATCTTGATCAGATCGATCTGCTGCTGGTGATGACCGTGGTGCCCGGCTTCGGCGGGCAGAAGCTGATCCCCGCCACCCTGGACACCGTGCGCGCCGCCCGCGATTGGCGGGAAAAGCACGGGCTGGCCTACCACATTGAGGTGGACGGTGGCATCACTCATGAAACCACGCCCGCCGCCACCGCCGCCGGGGCCAATGTTTTTGTCGCCGGCAGCTCCCTCTTTGGGGTGCCGGATATGAAATCCGCGCTCACGGAGATGCGTCGGCTCTGAAGTTTCCGCTGTGCGGCGGCTCCCCGGTCCCTGCACCAGCCGGCCTCAGCCGCCAGTGGTGACCAGTTTCACCAGCGCCGAGGACTTTTCATAAATGGTCTTCACCTGCTCCTCCGTGAAGGCCTTGCCCTCCGGCAGGCTGATCAGGGAGTGCAGTTCCTCCAGGCCGGCGCGCAGGGTCTTAATGTGGGCGCGCTTTTGGAGTGTGGGATTCAGTTCGGAAAGCATGGCGTTGAAATAGTCCAGCAGATCCGCCCGCGCCAGCACCGCGGCGTGCTCCGGGGAGAACGGGTCCATCGCCGTGCCGCTGGCGATCTGCATGCCGCGCAGCCAGCCGCCCAGGCTGATGAGGTGAGCCACCTCCATGTCCCGCAGCAGCACCATCTCGCCCTCCACATCCTTCTGGGTGCCCGCCAGATCCTCCCGCAGCGTTTTCCAGTCGCCAAGCGCGGAGTTCTCCAGCAGACTTTTGGCATGCTCTGTGATGCGCGCGCCGGCACCCAGCGTTTTGGCGTGCTTCAGCACCGCGCGCCCGATGTCCTCCAAGTCAGACACCTTTTCTGACTGCACGCTCAGGAACCCATCGCCGATCAGCACCCCCAGGGACAGGGCCACCAGGCTGCGGTCACTGGCTGTGGATTTGGGCAGCGGTCGCTTCAGCTTGTCGTAGGGCAGGGTGCCCAGAGCCTCCAGTTGGCCGAAAATACGGCGGATCGACGGCGTGGTGAACTGGTTCACGCCGTACTCCTCCCTCAGATGCTCATCCTCCAGCAGGTCGTCGGGCACCACCGGCTTGCCGCCGGGGGACCGGCCCTCCGGTTTGGAGGCGGGAGTCTCCTCCGCACTGCCGCTGTCCGCAGGGGGGGCAGCCTCTGTTTTGGGCTTGGACTCCCTGCCTTTGCCCTTCTCCTGTGCGGCGGCGTAGCCGGCGGTGAAAAAGCCGGATCCCGCGGCCAAGGCAATGGTCAGGACCAGCGGACGAATGGAAAAAACGGGAAGGGGCATGGCGGGAAAAAAGGGGCAGGCTGATCCGTGGCGGAGGAACTCCGCCTGCAGGATTATCCGCACGGGAACGCCTGATTTCGAGGGAATTATTTGCCCGGTTGACGACCGGGGGAACCATCAGTCTTATTGGCCGTTTCCCGGTCCGGTCCCTTCAAAGCCGGGCCGTTCTTTTTGATCCCCTATGCATTGGCAGACTATTCTTTGGCTTTGCTGCTACGTTTTCGTGGTGACTGTCCTCTCCGCTTTCGGCCTTCACCGCTGGTACTTGGTGAGCCTGTTCTGGCGCAACTACCGCAACCCCCCAAAGCCGTTGGGACGTTTTGAAAAGCTGCCGCTCGTCACGGTCCAACTCCCGATTTTCAATGAGTTGCATGTGGTCAGCCGGCTTATCAAAAGCGTGTCGGAACTCGATTACCCCCGCGGACTTCTGGAAATCCAGATTTTGGACGACTCCACGGACGAAACCCGGAAAATCTGCGAGGCTGAGACCGAAGCCCTGCGTGCCCAGGGATTTGATGTCACCCTGATCCACCGCACGGACCGCACCGGCTACAAGGCGGGTGCTCTTGAAAACGGGATGGCCAAAGCGAAGGGTGATTTTCTTTTCATTCTCGACGCCGACTTTGTGCCGCAGCCCGGCATTCTGCATGAACTGGTGCATTATTTCACGGATCCGAAGATCGGTCTGGTCCAGACCCGTTGGGGCCACCTCAACCGTGACTACTCCCTGCTGACCAAGGTCCAGGCGCTGTTCCTGGACGGCCACCTCGTCGTGGAGCAGGTCGCCCGCAGCCGCAGCGGCCGCTTCTTCAATTTCAACGGCACCGCCGGCATCTGGCGCAAACAGGCCATCATCGACGGCGGCGGTTGGGAGCATGACACCCTGACGGAGGATCTGGATCTCAGCTACCGTTCCCAGATGAAGGGATGGAAGTTTATTTTTCTGAAGGATGTCGTCTGCCCGGCGGAGTTGCCCGTGGATATGAACGGCTTCAAGAGCCAGCAGCACCGCTGGACAAAAGGCTCCATTCAGACCTGCCGGAAAATGCTTGGGCCCATCTGGCGCAGTTCCATGCCCTTTATGCTCAAGGTCGAGGCCACGGTGCACCTCACTGCCAACTACGCCTACCTGCTGCTGATTCTGATGCTTTTCCTCATTTTTCCAGGAGCGGGAGCGGAATTCAAAATGGGCGGCTACCGCGCCCTGTTCTTCGATCTGCCGGTTTTCATCCTGACCACGCTTTCCATCAGCTTTTTTTACCTCTCCAGCCAAATCGCCGCCTACCCTAAAACGGGATGGAAAAATATCATTTATCTACCGGTTTTGTTTGGTTTAATGGCTGGCTTGTCTATCAGCAACGGAAAAGCGGTCTTGGAGGCGATGCTCGGCCAAGAAAGCGCTTTTATCCGCACGCCCAAATACGGTATTGAGAAAAAAGGGCAAAAATGGAAAAAAGCGGGCTACGGAGGGGTCAAATCCTTGGTGGTGGGCGTGGAAATCATTCTTGCCGTATACTTCACAGGTGTTGTAATTTTTGCGATTTTAAATAATTACTGGTATTCAGTGCCCTTTCTGATAATGTTTATGCTGGGATTTTGGTATGTGGTCGCGGGTTCCCTCCAGCGGCTCTTCCCGAATAGGCAGTCTGAACCCTCAGGTGGCCCTGCCGCTGCCTGAATTATTAAAATAATGAACCATCTGTCCTGCTGCTTCACCCGCCTCCGGCATTATTGGTCACGGATTGTCATCCTGACAGGAGCCGCCGCCTGTTTCGGGCTGGCCAGTTGCTCCACCACCAGCGCTCCGGCTCCCAAGGGACGAGAACTGCGGGTCAGTGTGGCTGATCAGAAGATGGCCCTTTATGAAAATGGGGCACCGCTCCGCGTTTACAGAATCTCCACCTCCAAGTTCGGTGTGGGCGACAGCCCGGCCAGCAACTGCACCCCCTTGGGGAAAATGCGGGTGGCCAAAAAGATCGGCAATGGTCTGCCTCCAGGCATGGTCTTTAAAAGCCGTCACCCCACAGGAGAAATCCTGCGCCCCAATGCTCCCGGCCGCGACCCCGTCGTCACGCGTATCCTGTGGCTGGATGGCACGGAGGCCAAAACCCGCAACGCCTACCGCCGTTTCATTTATATCCACGGCACTCCCGAGGAGCGGAACATCGGCCAGCCCGCCAGCTATGGCTGCATCCGCATGCGGAGCATGGATGTGATCGACCTTTACAATCAGGTGGCGGAGGGTATTCCCGTGGTGGTGGACAAATCCAAACTCCCGGCGGAGGCCCGCCGGAAGGCTGAGTACGTCTATGTCGCGCCGCCCGCCCCGGTGAGCCCGCTGAAGCACGCCCCGGCCTCCGCCTCCCCCGCTGTCAAAACCGGTGGCGAGACCCAGCTGGCCTCCGCCAAAACGGTCCCGGCAGCCACCAGGCCCCGCCGCAGCTGAAACGGCTTCATTCGGCTGGTTGCGGTCTTTTTGCCTTCCCGGCCGCCGGCTTCATCCGGTTCGCCGGCCGCCTGAAATTTTTGAAATTTCCCGCTCTCCGGGCTTTTCCGGCGCTTGACAGAAAAAACTATTAGGATAAAGTTCCCGTCCGTTTCGAATTTCCGATCTCCTTCCCTTCATGGCCAATAACAAATCCGCTGAAAAGCGCAACCGCCAGACTCTCGTGCGCACGGCCCGCAACCGCGCCATCAAAAGCCGCGTGAAAAATGCCCGCAAGGCAGCCCTCGCCGCCATTGAATCCGGAGACCAGGCCGTCATCGCCGCCAAAATCGCCATCTTCGCCTCCGTGGCCGACAAAGCCGCCAACCGCAGCGTGATCCACAAGAACGCCGCCAGCCGCTCCAAGGCCCGTATCACTGCCGCCGCCGCCAAGGCCGCCGCTCCGACGGCCTGAAACGGGGCGGGTGCCGGTGTTTTTGAAGCCGCACGCCGTTTTTTTTAAAACCAAAAGCGCGTCCCGTTCAGGGAACGCGCTTTTTGTGTTTGATCTGATGGATTTTATCTCTGCCGAACCCGCCCGGGGGAGTCCTCTCCTCCGAGCGCTGGATTGACAAAGGCTGTGTAAAAATGCTGAAACGAAGGTAAACCCGGCTTGTCCGAAGTTTGGAAAACATCCCCGCAGGGCTCATTGTGGCTTCGGCATCACGTCAGGATAAGGTCCGAGGAACCGGTCCCCGTTGAAATGGATCATATGGTTGGGATCATCGGCGATCCACACCTCGGACTCCCACGCGATTTGAGCCACAAAGGTCTGCATGGCTTTGCGGGTTTGGAAGGCCGTGACAAAAACCAGACCCGGTTTGGAGTTGGCAAACAACTCCTTGAGTTCCCTGCGGCGTTTGCCGTCCACAGGACCGGCGCTGACCACAGCTTCAATAAGGAACAGCCAGTTTCTGCGGATGTCATACACGATGACGTCCGGAATTTTGGCTGTGGCATTCAGAGTGACACCAAGCGCGGCCAGTCCGGCGGTTTCCAAGTGGACAAACTTGTTCTCTGTGTCGCCGATGTGGAGAATGACTCCGCCGGGAACAAAGGCGGAGCAGAATTGTTCAACTACGGCTTTAGCCAGTGAGGGTTTATGCTTTGCTGGAAAGGATGCCGGAGAGCCATCAGGCAGTAAAATAGGCACGCGGATCAAATGGCGCTCCCCCGTGCTTTCGTTTTTCGGACCTTTGCGGCTGGTGTCCATGCGCATCATGCGGGGATTATACAATAATCCATCCTGCTTGACAGAAGTTCGGGAAAAAAATGGGGCAGTCGCCCTCGGTAAAAATTCTCAGTTGCTTTGGAATGCCTATGCCAAACAGTCCGAAGCTTTTAGCGGGAAAAATTTTGGCCGGAATAGTAGAAATTATGGGGTACTCTGCCAACTTCCTGAGAGAGGACGGGCGCTGGTCCAAAAAGTTCCGGAATTTGGAATTCGTGAAGGGAAAGGGCGTGCTAATATTGGGCTATGATTTCCGATTCATCCTCAACGCCGCGGAGTTGGCGGGCACGCTTTTTTCAGGGAGGGCTGGCGCGGCTGACTGCCGGGGTGATGGCATTGGCGCTGCTGATGCCGGAGGCGCAGGCCAAGGGATACAGCAGCGGCGGGGGAAAAAGTTATTCCAGCGGGTCGCGCTCCTCATCGTCGTCCTCCACACGGAGCAGCAGCAGCACGCGTTCCGGGGGATACAGCAGCGGCCGGTCGAGCTACAGCTCCGGCGGGTCCCGCAGCCCGTCCTCCTCCGGCAGCCGTAGTGGATACGACTCCCAAGCGGCGCGGGCGAGACAGCAGGCGGACAGCCAGCGGCGTTATGAGGGCAGCAAGCCGCCGCCCATTCCTCCGGCAGGCACCACAACCTCCGGCAGTCCCGGCACCGGCAGCTCCACCTACCGGGGCGGTTCGGCCATTCCCTCAGGCCGTGGCTACAGTTCGTCCGGTTACAGCCGAGGATATGGCAGAGGCTCCCCGCCCTACCGCCGGACTTTTTCCACCGGGGCCAAGGCAGCGATGATCGGCGCCGCGGTGCTGACGCCGATGCTGCTGGTTTATGCCTCGCGGCCTCCCGTGTATTATCAGGACCCTTATGGCAGCCCGTTCTGGTACTGGCTGCTGGATCAGCCGCGTGAAGTGCGCGCCGACTGGCTTTACCATCATCAGGGGGCGGTCGATCCCGAACGCCGGGCGGAGATGCTGCGGGCTGATCCCGCCCTGCAGGCGCAGGTGGATGCCCTGGCCGCCAAAAAGGCACCGGTGGAGCCCAACTATGTGCCTGCCGGTCTGAAGAACGACGATATGTTTGCTGATCCCGCCGCCGATGCGGAGGCTGAAGCCGCGGAGACTGCCGCCACCTCAACCTCCGGTGGCAGCAGCACGCTGTTCTGGACCACCATGCTGGGCGGTGGCGCGGCGCTGGCCTGGCTGGTGTTCTTCAAACGCTGGAAACCGGCAAGGTATACGGCGGTGCCGGGCTGACAAATTCGCTGTTCCCCTGCTTTCCCGGAGAACTGTGCCGCTTTCCTATTCCTCTCCGACGGGCTGGCCGGCCTGCCTGTCGGACAGGCAGGCCGGCTCACAGATGACCCCCGCTCTGTGGACCGCCGCTGCTGCTTCCCAATCTCAAATTCTCCTGACAACCACCACATCCACAACCATCCGATATGGAATTCACTCTGCCTAAAAACTTCCCCGGGGATCTTGCTGCCACCCTGGCCTTCGGACTGCTGGCGATTCTGCTGGTGGTCGGTGGCTACAAGCTGTTCGACCTTATTCTCACCAAAATCGATTTCGACGAGGAGTTGAAGAAGGGCAACCTCTCCGTGGCCATCGTCATCGCCGCCTTCATCGGCGGGCTTTGTTATGTAATTGGCCAGGTGGTCAGCGGCGTGGTGAGCGGCTGAGGCGGACCGGGCCCTCATACCATCCAAAACAGGCAGCATCTCCTCATGAGCACTCCCTCCACCCCTGATCCCCGGGGCTCCACACTCTGGGAAATGTTTCTCCAGTGGAAGAAAAACCGCAGCTCCACGGACCAGACCATGCCCTCCTTGCCGCTGGCCAATCCCTTGGACTGGGCACCCGGCACGCCGGTTTCGCTGAATGCCACGCACGGACCGGAGTTTGCCTCCGCGCTCACCCGCGTGGAGGAGCTGCGGCACGTCATCCGGCGGGAGGCCGGGCAGGAGTTCCCTTTTGTGGACTACGTGCTGCGGGTGTCCCCGCGCGATACCACGCCGTTCCCGGTGCGCATCCGCTGCCTGCCCGACGACGGCGGTGGATGGCACCGGCTGCTGCTAAAACTGCACGATGAGTTCGGCTTCGCCGCCGATTTTCTGGAGGTGCTCAACGATCCCGGCGGCATCTTCAATGTGGAGAACGATCCTCCGGCGGGGAACCCGGATGCCGCTCCGGAAACGGTCAGCTTCCAGCGGCTCAACGGCATCACCGGTCCGTGGCACGCCACCGTGATCCGTCAGCGGGAAGCGGCGGGCAGTCCGGTTTCAGGGGATGGCGGCGGTTCCGGTCCGGGAACTGCCGCTTCCGGAAATGATCAGGAAATAAAGCAGGAGACCGGTTCCATGGAATACTGGGATTTCATCCATGAGCATACCGATGGAACCGAGGAGTTCCTCTTTGCTGAAGTGGACGGCTCCAATGGATGGACCCAGATCTGGCGCGGCAGCCGCGTGTTTCTCTGACCAGAGAAGGGAACCGGTGGGCGGAAGCGTGCCTTGATCAGACCAGCCTCCGTCCGTTGATAGCGGCGGGCCGGGCTTGTTGCCAGGCAGGAGTGGCGGAGGCTGTCAAAGCGGATCAAGCCCCGGTATGGCCAGAATCGGGATATTCGCCTGAGCGGCCTGCGGACTGGCATCCTCAAAATGCCAGCGGCCCGCCGAAAGGAAATTCCGAGCGGGCCGCGGCGGGAAAGAGTCAGGGAATCAAAAGGGATGCGTCCTCACCAGAGGCGAAGGGCGCGGACGGTGCGGGAGTCGAGCCAGCCGGTGGGGCGGAGACCGCTGCGGAATTGAAAGCGGATCAGGGCCGCCCGTGAGCCGCGGCCAAAGGCACCGTCCACGGGACCCCGGTAGTAGCCCAGTTGACGCAGCTTCAGCTGGGCCCGGGCCTCCAGGCTCATACGGTGCCCGCGGGCATAACCGCCGCGGCTGTCGTCGCGTCCATAACGTTCCTCGAAACGTCCGGAATCAGGCCCGCGGCGGGAGTGGGTGTCCCAGGGGGCAGCTCCGGCCAGGACGGAGCCGGCAAGAAGAAGGATGGTGGTCAGGAGGGGTATTTTGGTTTTCATGACGCCGTATGGGACGGTGGCGCGGGCGGTGTTATTCAGCGGCGGGATGTTTTTTTGCCGGGGAATTTCGATTATCCCGCAGGCGTCCATAACTCATTTTGCCTTAATGCCGGCGGCGCTCAGGAGGGCACGGCCAGGTCGAAGAAATCCCGGCCCAGCACCATGCCGTTGACCAGGATGTCCACCTCATGCCGCCCTGCCTGATGCTTCCGGGTGGTGAAGTCCCGGATGGCCTGGCTGCGGGACAGGGAGACGGCCGCCCCCGCCGCCAGCGCCACCTCCTTCAGCTTGAATACCTTGGCGGAGACCGTGCCGGATTTTTTCGGATAGTGAATGGCATAATCCACCACCAGCCGCTGCGGGGCCGGGGAGGTGGAACACAGCTCGAACGTCAGGGTCAGACGGTCCCCCAGTGCCGGGTTTTTGGGCTCCACCCGCAGATGATGCAGTGTCGCGTGCGGCGCGCCCGTGGCACCGGTCAGGGCGAGGGCGCGGGCATCGCCTTTTTTGATCAGCGTGCGCAGGGCGCGTTTGGCGATCCAGGCGGTGTGTTTGTGATCCATGGGCCAGGCGGACAGCCGGTCCATCACCCAGTCCGGATGGGCTTTGGTGATGTCGTTCAGATGATTGGCCACGGATTTCCTGACATACAGGCTGGGATCCGCCCGAAGGTTCTCCAGAATGGGCGCGGCCAGTGAGGGATCCGCGGCCAGGACCGGCAGATGGAATGACCATGGCAGGCGCGGCCGGCAGCCCTCACACGCCAGGCGGCGGACGTGCTCATCCGCATCCAAGGACCACTGCGTCATCACCGCCAGTGTGCGGCGCGGATCGCGCCGCAGGAATTCCCTGACAGCAAATTCAGAGGAGCCGAACGACGTGAAGAACCTTAGCGCCTCCATGGAGACTATAAAGTCATCCAGCCCGTAAAGCCCCACAAAATCCGGCAGCACCAGAGTGGCAAAACCGCCACCCATTTTGGGGGCCACCTGCCGCAGGATGGCGATGGCCTGGCGGTAGTCCGCCGGCAGGGTGGCGTGCAGGCATTGCGTCATCCGCCGCAGCCGCTGCATCAGGCTCAAGCCCTCCAGTCCCTCCAGAGCCAGCCGCATGAATCTCCGGCTGTCGAAGCCCGGATGCACTTCCGCCAGATGCATGGCCATCGCCTCAAACCTTGCGGTGTTGAAGGTTTCCTTGAGCGCAGGGGCAGGGGCAGGGGCAGGGGAGGGTTCCATGGCCGCCAGCCTGGCGGGCCGGGGAGGGGGAGCGAGCGGATTTTGAAACCGGTTTTCCGAATCAAAGCCGGCGCAGCTTGCCTTCAGGGCTGACGACATTGAAGTCCGGTTCCGTGAAGCCGGCGCGGACATGGATATACTGGATGCCGGCGGCGAGCAGTTCCTCCAGAATGCCAACGTCCATACCCGGCTCCAGAGCGGGCTCGAAAATGAAATCCTCCGTGAAGTTGTGGTGTCCGGGCCGGTAGGTCTGCGACCAGTAGCCGGTCAGGGTGATGGGTATGGAAGTCAGGCCGGTGATGACTGTGGATTCAAACTTCACCAGCGGCGCAGTGTAGCCTCCAGCCGTGGGCGGTTCATCCGGCCAGAGGAATCTGGTCCGCACCGTCACCCCCTTGCCGTTCTCCAGCAGCCGCTCCACGGGGATACTGCCGGGGGTGACGGGGCGCGGCGGCTCCAGTCTGGCGAAATCCTGCGTGGTGGTGCCGAAGTCCCCGTTGTAGTCTGTCACCGGCTGCGGCGAGGCATGTTCGACGGTGATGGTGATGGGGAAATCCGCCGCGGTGAAGACCGGCGGAGTGCCTCCCGTCACGCTGCTGGTGACAGTGGTTTGCAAGTTCCAGCGGCGCTGGCCGGCACCGCTGCCGGTGGTCCAGCTCCGCACCGTGCCGGGTGGAGTAATTGTGGCTCCCGGCCATTGGGAGAGTGGTCCCGCCAAGGCCTGCCTGGTGCTGTTTTCCACATGTTCCAGACTGCCGGTCTGATAGAGACCCGCCGCCAGAAAGGCGGGGGTCATCCGGCCATTGGCGGTGCGCAGGGCCCAGAGAGACTTCAGCCGGTGGTTGGCGAAGACATCGCCGGATTCCATCTGGGCGATTTGCAGCGTCACCGGCTCCTCAATCAGCCAGGGCACCGTGGAGCCGGTGGGCGCGGCGGGAATTTCGCGGACCTGTTTGACGATCAGGCCCAGATTCAGGTCCTTCTTGTATTCAAAATCTAGACTGAAGGTGGTGCGCTCCGGACGGCGTTGAAGCCAAGCGTCGCCCACGGTTTTGAAAAGGTCTGAAAACCCTTTGTAATCCTGCTCCCACGTCATCACCTGGGCACCCAGCGGCACGCGGGAGGAGCCCTGTTTGGGGGACAGGGAGGTGGTGTTGCCATAGCGGAAAACATCCACCACCTCCGGCAGCGAGCCGCCTGCCGGATTGGTGACCGATTCCGCTCCCGCCTGGGTGACCATCGAACCGCTGACCGTCTGGGAAAAGGTGTAGCGATACTCCAGCGCGGCCACACCGTTGGCCAGCTCCTCCCCGTCCGGAAAGGAGTGATGGGCCAGCACGCCCATGGCGCTTTCGGATTCTGTCACTCCGTGGCGCAGGCGCTCCAGATAGGCGTTGTCATTGTAGAAGCTGGCATAGACCCGCTGGATGGCGCGGAACACGCCGCGCTCCTCCGGCTCGCCGGTTTCGCAGAGGCAGGGTCCGGTGGCGTCGCCGTCCAGATCGTCCAGCAGGCAGCCGCTGTAGCTGTCATAGAGCCCGGCTCCAGTGAAGGTTTCGCCATCCTCGACATTCGTGGAGCTGCGGAAGCGGATTTTCCGGGCCGGTGTGAATCCCGCCAGGGAATCCAGCACCGGCTGGCGCAGATTGTCGGGAAAAACGGCGGTGCGCCGGATCAGGTCGCGGATGCCAGTGAGCGTGGTTTGCAGCGCGGACATACGCGGCGGCCAGGTGGAGTGCTCCGCCAGACGCGCGGCGATCTCCTGCCGCAGGGTGCGGGCGGAGGCCGGCAGCGGCTGGTCCATGAAGGCATCCCAAAGATCGAAGGAAAAGGCGATGCCGTCCGGGCAGTTGCCGGGAATGGTGCGGCGCAGCAGTCCGTAATTGGCGGCCTTGCCGCCGAAGAACCGGATATCCTCCGCCTGCAGGCCGCTGACGGCGGCGCTGATGGCGCCCCGCTTCTGCTTCGAAGGGTAAAGAATGGGATGCGGGGCTTTCAGGGCCAGCAACTCCGCCTCCACCTCCGCCGGCAGCGTCTCCTGCACGTCCAGCAGCCGTACGGTTCCGGTGCTGTATTGGATCATGGCGCGCAGGATCACCTTGCGTCCGTCCAGCGCACGGGCGCGGGCCTGGTCCACGGCGTCCGGCAGGTGGACAAAAGGAATGCCGAACGACTGCGCGAGGATGGCGGTGTGACTGTTGGGAGTGGCGGGCTCCAGCGAGAGAATGCCCGCCACCGGCGGGGTCTCCGCCGGCACGCCGTCCGTCAGCAGAATGTCAGTGGGCAGCAGGCGTCCGTCCGCGAAGGCGGCGGTGATCTCCGCCGCCGGAAAAAACTTCAGCCGCCCCAGCGCCCAGCCGGACGAGTAAATGTGGTGCGGCAGCAGCCAGCGGTCCACGGAGGCTACAGTGACGCCCAAGGCGGCCAGCGCCTCCGCATCGCGCCTGGCAGCGGCGCTTTGTTCAAACACCGGCATGTAAAGCGCCTCCGCGCCGCTGCCGGCATGCACCGCGTTTTTCACCGCCGCGAACCACTGGCCCACCTCCGCCGGCGTGTAGGCGTCCAGCCCCGTCAGCTGCACGCCGTATTCACGGAAGCTGGGGCGGGGAGGAAACAGCACCGCGCCGAGCACCACCCGCTGCCCGGCCCGTCGCAGGGACACGGCGTCAAACTCCGGACGCGTCATGCCCATGAAAGGGCTCAGCCGCGCGGTGGCGAACTCATAGTGGAACGGCCAGCGCACACTGTCCTGAAAATACACGCGCCATGGCTCGTCCGTCCGCAGCGCGAATTTCACCCAGCGCACGGTGCCGCCCTCAAGCTCCCGGGAACGGAAACTATCCTCCGGAAACACCAGCTGGTTTTTCCAGTCGTCCTGCGCGGTCCGTTTGGAAAGCCGCAGCCGGTAAAACCGCCGTTGCGCCGCGCCCGCGCCTCCGTCGGCCCATGGGAAAAGCGCATCGTGGAAACGCCCGGTCTCCATCCAGCCCCCCGCGCCCGGATCCGGTGAGGCTTCCAGCCGCAGCAGCTGCGAAGGTGGTTCGGTGCCGGGCACGGGACGGCTTTCCAGTCTCAGCGGCTGACCGGCGGAGGCCGGCGGCAGGGGATGCAGGGTCTGGGCCGCTGCGGATTCAGAGGAAGCAGGAATCAGCGCCGCCAGCAGCGCGGCGGAAAGTCCCGAACGGAGAAAATCAGCGCTCATGGCGGGGAAGGGGGATGACAGCCGGCTATCAAAGCGGAGAGGAATCCGTTTGTCACGCCGGAAAGCATGGTGCTGAACAATCCTTCTCCGACCGTTTATTATTCCGGGTTCATGACTAATCAATACAAAGAAGCTCTCCGTATGGATGGGCCGCGGAGGTCCCTCGGATGCGGGCCGGCGGCCGGATGCGGTTTCCCATAGGACTTTTCCCGAGTTCCATGTCCGGGGGCCGGTTCCCCGCCACATCACTTGCAGGCCATGGCGTCCGCCCCCAATGTTGGCTTATGATAGGTATTGATCTGGGAACCACGCACAGCCTTGTCTCCGTGCTGCGGGAGAAGGGACCCGAAGTTCTGGAGAATGAATTCGGCGATGCCCTCACGCCCAGCGTGGTGGCGGTGGCGGAGGACGGCGCGGTGCTGACCGGCCGCGCCGCGCGGGACCGGCTGGTGGTGGCTCCGGATGCGGGCCGCGCCTTTTTCAAACGGGACATGGGCACGGACACGGTGTACTCCTTCGGAGGGCGGAGGTGGAATCCCATCGAATGCTCCGCGGCCATCCTGCGCGAGATGAAGCGCATCGCGGAACTGCGTCTGGGCACCCCGGTGGACCGGGCGGTGATCACGGTGCCGGCTTATTTTCACGATCCCCAGCGCCAGGCCACGGTGGATGCGGCCCGCATCGCGGGGCTGAAGGTGGAGCGTCTGGTCAATGAGCCCACGGCGGCGGCGCTGGCGTGGGGATTCCAGCGTCCAGGCGACGACTCCACGCTGATGGTCTTCGATCTCGGCGGCGGCACCTTTGATGTGACGGTGCTGGAGGTCTTTGACGGTGTGGTGGAGGTCAAGGCCTCCTCCGGCGAGAGCCGTCTGGGCGGCGAGGACTACACCGATCTCCTCGCGGACTGGCTGGCGGAGAAAACACTGATTTCCCCCGCCGCGCTGAAAACCGGACGTCTCCGCGTGCAGGTGGAGCAGCTGAAGCGCTCCCTGGGGGCAGGTCAGCCCGTGCCCTTCAACTGGGGGAAAGGCTCGCTGGAGGTGACGCCGGAGGATTTCAGCAAGGCCATGCTGCCCCTGACCGCGCGTCTCTGGCCGGTGGTGCGCCGCTGCCTGCGGGACGGCGGCATCACCGCGCAGCACTTGGACGCCGTGCTGCTGGTGGGAGGGGCCACCCGCATGCTGCTGGTCGCGGAGGGCATCCGCGAAATGCTGGGCAGCCCCGTGCGGAACGACTTGGATCCTGACCGTGTGGTGGCGCTGGGGGCGGCGGTGCAGCAGGCGCTGGTGGCCGGAAATGAGGCCGTCAACGACTTGGTGCTGACGGATGTCTGCCCGCACACCCTGGGCCTTGCCGTCTCCAAGGACCTGATGCCGGGACGCCATGAGCCGGGATTCTTCTCGCCGCTGATCGACCGCAACACCACCGTGCCCGTGAGCCGCAGCGACACCTTCAGCACTCTCCATCCGGAGCAGGATGAGCTGCGGATCGAGGTGTATCAGGGTGAAAGCCGGCTGGTGATGGAGAACCGCAAAGTGGGTGAGCTGGTGCTGAAGGGTATGAAGCATCAGCCCGGCCAGCGCTTTCCAGGGGCGGTGGAGGTGCGCTTCACCTATGACATGAGCGGCATCCTGGAGGTGGAGGTAACCGTGCTGTCGTCGGGTAAAACCATCTCGAAAATTTTCGAGGAGCGTCCTGGCAGCATGACGCCCGATGAGATCGAGGCCGCCATGCGCCGGATCGCGCCGCTCAAGATCCGGCCCCGCGACCTGCCTCCCCACCGGGCAAGGCTGGAGCGGGCGAACCGTCTCTACGCGGAGTTGACCGGGGAGCTCCGCGCCAGCCTCAACCAGCTCATCGACGGTTTCGAAGCTGCTCTGATGCGTGGTGACGAGAGCGCCATCACGGCGGCGGCGGCGGATCTGGACTCCTTTCTGTTTCCTTTTTTCCGGTCGGAGGAGGAGCCGCGCAATTGAGCAGATGCGAGCTGCGCCAGCGCATTATAACATGACAGACCCGACACGCTGATTGGATATGAGTTTTCCCCCTGACCCTTGGAAGCTGCTGGAACTGGACCGGAGCACTGCCGGCGAGCGGGAGATCAAGCGTGCTTATGCCCGGCTGCTGAAGCAGCACCGCCCGGACCAGGATCCCGAGGGATTCCAGCGGGTGAATGCCGCCTACCAACAGGCCATGCAGTCGTTGCGGCAGGATTCAGGGAAAACGCCGTTTCAGACCGCTCAGGCCGGGATGGCCGGACCCGCCGCCGGTGATCATCCGGCTGCGGATCAAGGCTCATCCGGAGAGAGGGAAAAGGTTCCAGGCGCGGAACCTGATGGTGCCACCGCGGAGGAGACGCCGGTTTCCGTTTCCCGGTTTCTGGAGAATTTCCCGTCCCTCCCGCCGGCCTTCACCGAAGGCTGGGAACGGTTGAGGGAGTGGCTGCACAGACAGTCCGGTGGGAGTGCCCCGCCTCAGCCCAAACTGCGCGACGGGGACCTGCCGGAATTCAACCAGCTGCGGAATCTGACCCGGTCGGATCCCGCCGCCCTGGCGGTTCCGTGGGCGGCGGTGGTGAATGCCATGTTCTCCACGGAGGCCGGGCTCCAGCTGCTGCCCAGGCTGTATCCGCAGGATGTGCTGCTGCTGATGCGGCACGGCGGGGAGGGCTGCGCGGTGCGCATTCTCCTGACCTGGCGGGAGAATCATCTGCTGCTGACCCGTCTTTCGCAGCTGGGCAATCTGATGATCGATCAGAAGGCCGCGCAGGATCCGGCGATGATCCAAGCCATTTATTTCACGGCCCGGCTGGCGGCGTTCCATCTGCCCCAGACCGCCGGCCGTCTGGCCGACGAGCTTTTCCGCCTGGCCGATCCGTCGTCGCGCGCGCAGATCGCCAGGGAGATCGAAATCCGCATGATGGCGGGGAAAACCTTTTCCCGGTTTCCGCTCGCACAGCGGCGGGTCTGGGAGCGCATCCTGTTTGAAGCCGGGGATGGGTCCGGGGACTGGGACAGTCCGGAAAAACGGCTGGCGGTGCAGTCCGTGCTGGTCACCTGCAACCGGGACTGGGAAGGCTGGCCGCTGGTCAGCCAAATGGTGCCCCAATCGGTGCTGGAGCAGATCTCCGATGAGGTGCGCGGGCGGACAGCCACGGCCCGGCAGGAGAAAAAAACGTTCTCCCCCGCTTTTGGAAGGTGGGCCTTTGTGGTGTGCTGGGCGGTGGTTCATCTGCTGGTGGCGGTGTTCCGCCAGTCAGGAAGTCCGACCCAGGATGCCGGAAGCTCCACTCCTTCAGGACCGTCTTTTGCGGAGGCGCAGCAGGAGAATCAGAAACGCCGGACAAAATTGAAGGCACTGCTGGATGAGAATCAGGAAAACCGCGAAAAAATGATAAAATCGCTGGAGCATTCCTCTCCATCAAAAGAGGAGGAACTGGATGTTGAGGATGCCTTGGACAGCAGCCCGCTCTCCGGCAGCCGTGCCCGGCCGGAAGGTTTCCTGCCTTTTAAGACCGTCCCCTCCGAAGCCCCGCCCACCGGGACAGACTTATGGGACACCCGGGAAAATCAAGGCGGCTCCATCGGGCCTCTCCCCTCCATCTCCTTTGATCCGGAGGAGGGCGGTTCCAAAAAATAAAGTCCATTTCCCCTAATGGCGGCACATTTGATGAAATGCGGCGGGAACCGCTGCGGATATTCCGGAACAGCCATGAAGGCGCGGTGCTCTTTTCCATCCGCGCTGCTCCGCTGTCCGGCTCTCTTTATCTCATCCAAGCATTCCACAGCCATTTCAAAGATATGAAAACACCTATCGCCATCACGCTGATCATCATGGGAACCCTGCTGGTGATGACCCCGGTCTTGTCGGATTACCTGTATCAGCGCAATATTGTCGAGCTTCTCACCAAATCCCAGGTGGGCAGCGTGTCCCTGGTGGGGCAGATGACTGAAAACTACCGTTTTGGCTGTTGGCTGACCGGCAGCTGCATGATGGCCGTGGCGGTCCTGGCATCCCGCCGCTCCCGCATCGAGGCTAAGGAGCCAGCTGGAAATCTGTCAACGGCACGCGCCTGAAGGCCAGACCGGTCCCGCTGGATTCGTGCAGGATGCCCAGGGTGCCGGCGTCGATGATCACCAGACTGGAATAGCCGGCCGAAAGGCCGGGATCAATCAGGACCCGGTGCTCCGGGGGCCAGGTTTTGCCGTCGTCCAGACTGGCTTGGATGGTGATTTCCTGACGCTTCAGTTTGTTCAGGGGATTGGAGAAAAACAGCACCCGCTTTCCGCCGGGCAGGGTGTGGGAGATCATGGAGCCCATGCACACCGGCTCCGGCAGCGTGCCGTGGTCGGCGGGATGGACCGTCCAGGTTTTTCCGAGATCGGTGGTGAGGGAGAGCGCCCGTCCGTTGGTGGCGGACTTGTCCTTCCCGTTGCGGTTGTCCCGCATGTTCAGCAGCAGGGTGCCCGGGGACAGTTCGGCCACCGCGCTCTCCGTGGTGTCATCCCGCGCGGGAGTGGAGGCGGTCCAGGTTTTTCCATGGTCGCTGCTCCAAGTGATACTGGAGAACGGCAGCCCGTTGGCGTCCCGGCCCTGCGAGGGAATGACCAGCGTGCCGTCGGCCATGGTGATGCCATTGCCGGGAGCGGGGGCGAAAAGATACCACGGCTCCTGCTTGACCTGACGGGTCAGATTCTCCGGCGCACTCCAAGTCAGGCCGTCGTCCGTGGAGCGGACCATCATGAACTGCGCGGTTTTGCCAATTTCAAATCCCGGCTCCGAGCCCCTCCCCCGCCATTGATGCGTGCCGGGTTTGGCGTGCACCCAGAGGGCCGTGACCATGATCTCCCCGGTGGCGGCGTCGATGAGGATATTGGGATCCGAGCATCCGTTCTGGTTCTGCGGCAGGCCGCCGTATTCCCCCATGTCCATGATGGGCCGCGGCATGGACCACGTGCGGCCCCCGTCGGTGGAGCGGGAAAGCCCGATGTCCATGTGTCCTTGGAGATCCTTCGCGCTGTCGTAGCGCATGTCATAAACCGCCAGCAGAGTTCCGCTTTTCGTCCGGTTGAGACCAGGGATGCGGAAGGTGTGGCAGTTGTTCTCCCCGCGCCGGTGCAGAATCACGGGAGGCTCCGCCGCCGGGGCTGCTGAGGAAAGAAGCATGGCCATCACGGGCGGCAGAAGAACAGCGGCGGATTTCATACGCTGGATCCCTGGTGTCCGGAAAGCGGGGGAGCAACTTCGAAAACAGGGCGTGTCCACGGAGGATCCTGTGCGCCGGCAGGCCGGAGCCTGTCACCGGCATCTGTTCATTCCAGCTCCCGTGATTCCGCTTGCCCGCCGGGGCGGAAAGAGCCGATGAAGCCGGATGCCGACGCTGACCGACACCCATGCGCATTTGGACTCCACCCGCTTCACGGACGATCTGGAGGAGGTGCTGGCGCGGGCGGAAGCGGCAGGGGTGCGGCGGATCGTGGCTATCGGCTGTGACATTGAAGGCAGCCGGCGCGGTCTGGCGCTGGCGGAGCGCTGGCCGATGGTGTGGGCCACGGTGGGGGTGCATCCCACCTATGTGATGGAGGAGCCGCACAGCGACTGGCGGGAGCAGTTGGCGGACATGGCCCGGCATCCGCGCTGCGTGGCGCTGGGGGAAACCGGGCTGGATTATTACCATCCCGCGCCGGAGGGCTCCGCCTGGGAGGGCTACACGGCGAAGCAGAAGGAGTTTTTTGCCGGCCAGCTGGAAATCGCGGCGGCGGCGGGGAAAAATGTGGTGGTGCATCAGCGCGACCGCAGCGGCACTGCCTGCTGGGAGGATATCAAAGCCATGATCCAGCCATGGCACGGAAAACTGTCCGCGGTCTTCCACTGTTTCCTGCATCCGTGGGCGGAGGCGGCTCCCCTGGTGGCGCTGGGGCACCGCATATCCTTCACCGGTATCGCGACCTACAAAAGCGCTCCGGAGGTGGCGGCCTGCGCGGCGAAGGCGCCCGATGGCAGTTTTTTCCTGGAGACGGACAGTCCCTACCTGGCCCCGGTGCCGCACCGTGGAAAGCGGAACGAGCCGGCGTTCGTGCGTGCGACCGCCGAGGCTGTCGCTTCCGTCCGGGGCGTGCCGCTGGAGCGTCTGGCAGCGGTGACGGAAACGGCGGCGGGAGCATTTTTCGGCTGGAACAGCGGGCCGTCCTGAGCATGACTCGTTTGTTATGAGTGATATCGCCAGCCGGCTGCACGAGATCAAGGAACGCATGGCCGAAGCCGCGGCCCGGGCCGGACGCCGTGCGGAGGAGGTGGAGCTGCTGGCGGTCTCCAAAACCTTTCCTCCGGAGGCTGTGGAGGCCGCCGCCGCCGCCGGACAGCGGCTGTTCGGCGAAAGCCGGGTCCAGGAGTGTCTGACCAAAATCCCGGCCCTGTCCGGGCGGCTGTCCTGGCATTTCATCGGCCATCTGCAATCCAACAAGATCCGCAAAATCCTGCCCCTCTGTCCGGTGATCCACAGCGTGGACAGCACCGCGCTGGCGCTGGATATGGAGCGGATCGCGGAGGAGGAGGGGCTGCGTCCGGAAATTTATCTTCAGGTGAATGTGGCCTCGGATGGCCGGAAGTTCGGATTCACGGCGCAGTCCGTGCGCCGGGAAATGGAGCCGCTGCTTCAGCTGCGCCGCGTGCAGGTGGCGGGGCTGATGACCATCCCGCCGCTGGTGGCGGATCCGGAGCTTTCCCGCCCGCATTTCGCCGCCCTGCGGGAACTGCGCGACCGGCTGGCGGCGGAGACCGGCGTGCCGCTGACGGGACTCTCCATGGGCATGAGCGGGGACTACACCGTCTCCATAGAGGAGGGCGCGACCATCGTGCGCGTGGGCAGTCTGCTTTTTGGAAGTCGTTAGAAAAAGAGGCGTGCCGCCGCGGGCCCGTCCGGGACACGGCGCCGCGCTGACATTTCACGCTCCGCAATTTGTGTTGTTGTCCGGGCCGGTGTGGGGCAGGGCTTGGCACACACAGCCCATGACAGCAACGCCCGCCCTGATTTTCTCCGAAGCTCCTTTTTCCTCCTGGGCCTGGGCCGGGGCCGCCGCTGTGGCTGTTTTGCAGTGGACGCTGATACCCCACCTGTTGGCCCAGCGGAACAAATCGCCGAATGCCATGCTGGCCTGGCTGTGGGCCATCCTGCTGTTTCCGGTGGTGGGAGCGCTGTTCTATCTGCTGATGGGGTCCGAGCGCCTGCGCCGGAAGCGGCTGCGGCTGGTGCATGATCTGGAGCGCCAGCGGGGGAAGTTCCGGCAGCGCGCGGCCTGCGCCGTGATGGACCGCATCCCGGAACTGGCGCGCATCAATGGCTTCGAGCCCGCCTGCGGCAACCACGCAGTGATGCTCCCGGATGGGGAGAGCTTTTTCGCGGCCATGCTGGAGATGATCCACAACGCCCGCCGCCATCTGCACGTGGAATTTTACATCTGGAACCGCGATGAGGCTGGCCGCCGGGTCCGGGATGCCCTGGCGGAGGCCGCGGAGCGCGGTGTGGAGGTGCGGGTGCTGCTGGATGAGATGGGCAGCGTGTCCATGTTCCGGCATTTCTTCCGCCGCCTTCCGGCGGCAGGCAGCCGGTTTTCATGGTTTCACACCTTTGCCCCTCTGAAGGGCCGCATCCACCTGAATCTGCGCAATCATCGGAAGCTGGTCATCGCCGACGGCACGGAGGCCCTGACCGGAGGCATCAATGTGGGCAATGAGTACTGGACCGGGGAAAAGCCGGATAAGCCGCCCTACCGCGATCTGGGCCTGCGGATCAAGGGTCCGGTGGTGGAGCAGCTGTCGGCGGTGTTCGCGGAGGACTGGTATTTCGCCACCGGCGAGGCGTTGCTGAGCAATGAGCTGTATTACCCGGAAAATCCCCCCGTCGGGGATATGGAAATCCAGGTGGTGCCGGGCGGCCCGGACAATGATCTGAATGAAATCCAGCTGACCGTGCTGGCCATTCTCCAACGGGCCAAAAAAAGTGTGCGCCTGATCACACCTTACTTTGTGCCGGAGGACGCCATCCTTTCCACCCTGCGGCTGGCGTCCATGAGGGGCATAAAGATCGAACTGATGGTCCCTGCCAAAGGCGACCATGGCTATCTCACCCATGTGACACGCTCGTTTTATGAGGATCTGCTGCCCTACGGCATCCGCATTTTTGAATACCAGCCCGGCATGCTCCATGCCAAGCTGGGCATCTTTGATGGGCGCAGCGTCATGTGCGGCAGCGCCAATTTGGATGTGAGGTCCCTGCGCATCAATTTTGAGCTGAATGTCGCTGTCATTTCCGAACCGCTGGCCAGGGAATTCGATGCCTACTTTGAGGACAACCTGCGCCACTGCCGGGAGGTGACCTTGGAGGAGCACCAGCGCCGGGGCTTTCGGGCCAAATTCCTGGAAGCCATCTTCCGCCCCTTGGCGTCGCTGCTGTAGGCGGGCCAAAAAAGTGGGGCGGGGGCCCGCCTCCAAAACCGGCACCCCGCCCTGGTATCCAAGGACCAAAGGGACATTCTCAGACTGCGGGCCGCCTCACCAGGCCACGCGCACGCCGGTCATGAAGGTCCAGCCTTCATACCCGGGACCGGTGCCACCCTCCATATTCGCATATTCCATGGACGTCATGAGTTTCAGCTTGTGACCGTAGATGTAATAGTTCAGGCCGGCCAGCAGGGCCTGGTACTGGCTGCCGGCGGTGCCGCCCGCGGCGCGCTCGTAGCGGCTCTGGGGCACGAGGCCGTTTTCCTCATCCGCGAAGGAGAGCGTGCCGCGCACCACGGCCTGCAGCTTGTCCGTGAAATTGTAGGTCGGAATGACCACCCAGCTGAAGGCGTTGCTGTTGTCGCCGAATCCACCGATGAAATCATTGATTAAACCCCATTTTCCATCCCGCAGGGTGAGATTCAGGGACACGCCGTCCTCGAAGTAATTGAAGACGGTGTCCTCGGCCGAATCCTTCTCGCGGTGCATATAGTCGGCGCGGATTTCGGCCTCTTTCAGTCCCAGGGTCTCCTTCAAATCATAACCCAGGCTGGCAAAGCCGGTCCAGCCGGCGTGGAACTGACCGAACTCCCGGTCCACGTCGTTGGAGATCACCGCCGCATACCAGTTCCACTGCTGGACCTTGCCGAAAACCGCGACGCCCGGCGCATAGTCCGGACGGAACTGGTTCACCAGCTGGGAGCGCTCGAAGGTCAGGATCTCCCG
Organism: Verrucomicrobiales bacterium; assembly: GCA_028293125.1. Taxonomy (GTDB): domain Bacteria; phylum Verrucomicrobiota; class Verrucomicrobiia; order Verrucomicrobiales; family V1-33; genus CAIZWU01. The sequence continues at coordinate 55,513 of JAQGPJ010000009.1, forward strand.
GGAGGAGGTGGAGAACTCCTTGGTGAATCTGGGCTCGAATTTACCGACCCGCAGGTTGAAGGCCTTGCTGGGGGAATACTCGGCATAGGCATCCCGGAGGGAGGAGTAGAACGGGTCCAGATTCTCCGCCGTGATCATCTCCGCTTTGATCTTCAGCTTATTCTCAAACATCGCCAGCTGGAGACCGAGGTGGAAGCGGCGGTTCTCCCAGTCATGGATATCCTCCCGGTCGGAATCCACATTGTAAAACTGTCCCTGGTAGCGGCCGATGAAGGAGACCTCGTTCAGAAAGGGACTGTCAGGGTTTTTGTAAAAGGTCGCCAGACCCCAGATTTTGTCGAAGATGGATTCCTCTTTTTCTGGAGCTGTGGCTGTGGTGGTGGCCGTGCTGGAGATTTCAGTGGTCTGCGTGCCGGCGGCGGCGGGAAGGCTGAGAGCGGCCAGAAAAGCGGCGCAGAGGCCGGTCATGGTGTGCTTCATAAAATGGAATGGATGGGATCGGATGGATGTATGGATGGCTGCTGCCCGGATGGGATGTCCGGCGTGAAACAGGTATTTAACAAGGTACGTCATGCAGGCGAGCAATGGTCTGTGACAGGTTCGTCACACGAGTGTGGTAGAAAGTGGATTGGCCTCCGGCTGTAAAGATTAATTCTAGAGTGTGTCGTCATGAGATAGCAGCCCATAAAATGGCGCAACGGAACTGGACGGCGGCCAGATACGAGGCCGCACGCTTTGCGTAACGCGTGGCGATTCCGCGCCATTCCTTGATCCGCAG
>JAQGPJ010000010.1 GCA_028293125.1 Verrucomicrobiales bacterium
ATATGACAAGTGCTTGCATTGGTCGAAATACCATGTATGCAGGTGTTGGACGTTCAGAAAAACCTGTCACATCCCTTTCAATGCCAGCTTTCGGCATCCCCGTTCGGCTTGGAATTTGAAACTAAGCGGGATTGACGCCGGGATTGCTGCTGGTTTCCCCCACAGCCCCGACGACGACGGTATCGCCGTCAATGGCGACCGAGCCGCCGAAGATATCACCATTTTTGGAATTGGCGCCTGTCAGGCGTGCTTGGTGGCTCCAGCCTGTGTCGGATTTCACAAAGATATGGACAGCCCCTTTGACAATGGTGTCCGGGAGATCCCTTTCATAAGGTGCGCCAACAACAACTGTATCTCCGGAAACCGCGATGCTTTTTCCGAAGGAGGCAGTCTGCCCGGTTTGAGATGCTTTCAGATAGGCGCTCTGGGCCAGTTGCAGCGGTGTCAAAGCTGTTCCCCGGAGATTTAAATGGAAAGGCAGGCCACCCGCCAGATTGTTAACGACGTTGACCACGGCGTTTTCTGGGCCGGGACCCACAGGCCGGAAGGTCACAGTGAAAGTGGCGGGGGTCCATGGAGCCACCATACCGGACGGAGACACGGCGCTTACGGAGAAAGTCGGTGAGCCGCCCTCCTCAAGGGAAACCGCAAAGCTCTGCGGAGTACTTCCGGTGTTCAGAATGGAGAAAGAAATGGCAGGGGCACCGGGAATCAACGCTTCGAAAGTCTGCGTGCTGTCATGGGGAAGCAGTGCGCCCCCTTTCAAGAGAATAAACAGAGGTTCGGATTCGGTAAGGAGAATGGAGGGAACCCCCTGCCAAAGCGGAAAAGTGAATCCGGTGCGGCCGGGCAGAACAACAATGGTCAATTCCTGAGAAGGTTTTGGAAACGCCTCCATGCCCGCCGACGGGGCGTTGCCCTCGAATGTGATGCAGACCAAACTGGTGCAGGCGGAAAAGGTCCCGGCACCGATGGAGGTGACACTGGCGGGAATGGTGATGCCGGCAAGGCTGCTGCATCCGTAAAACGCGTAGTCCTCCAAAATGGTGACCGTATTGGCGATGGAGATACTGGTGAGACTGGTGCAGCCACGGAAGACACCAGGCCCGATGGACGTCAATCCGCCAAGGATTGAAATTCTGACCAAACCTGTGCAGTCGGCAAAGGTGTCGGTTCCAATGGAGGTGATGCTGCCGGGGATAGTTAGGCTGGTCAGGCCGGTGCAGCCGTAGAAGGCACCGATGCCAATGGAGGTGACGCTGTCCGGTATGGAGATGCTGGTCAGGCTGGTGCAGCCCGAGAAGGCACTGTCCCCGATGGCGGTGACACCGGCGGGAAAAGTGATGCTGGTCAGACTGGCGCAGTTCGAGAAGGCGGATACACTGATGGCAGTGACACTGTTAGGAATGGAAATGATCAGTAGCCCGCATCCGCTGAAGGCGTGTGCCCCAACGGATGTCACACTCTCTGGAATTATGACACTGGCAAGATGGACGCAATCACGGAATGCACTTTCCTCAATAGCGGTGACACTGCCAGGAATCGTAATACCGGTCAGTCCGGAGTTGTGGAAGGCGTAATACCCGATGGTGGTGACCGTGTCGGGAATGTTAATGATTGTCAGGTTGGTGCAGCCGTAAAAAATTCCAGCATCAAGGGATTTGATATTCCTGGGGAGCAAAATGCCGGTGAGGCTGGTGCAGCCGGAAAAAGTTCCGCCTCCCAAGGAAGTGATTTCCGCAGGAAGGGATATACCGCGCAGGCTGGAACAATTCAGAAAGGCGGTGTTACCAATGGAGGTGACGCTTTCCGGGATGGAGAGGGCAGTCAGTGACAGGCAGTTTTGAAAAGCACTGTTTCCAATGGACACAAGCCCCGGCGGAAAGATGATGTCCACGAGGCTTGAACAGTCGAAAAATGTGGCATCCTCTATAATAAGAACGCTATTGGGGATAGTAATCCGCGCCAGTTTGGCGCAGCCGGAAAAAACCTTTGTCCCGATGGATTTAATATTTTGGGAAAGATTGGCACTGAGGAGGCTGGAGCAGCCTGAAAAGATTTCAATTCCAACCGCAGTGACTTTTTCAGGAATGGTGACACCGGTGAGAGCGGTGCAGCCCCTGAAAGCGGAATCCCCGATGAAGATGACGCTGTCCGGTATGGCAATGCCAGCCAGGTCGGTGCATTCCAGAAAGGCATCCCTTCCAATCGAAGTGACGCCGTCAGGAATGGAGACCTCCGTCAGTTTGAAACATCGGCTGAAAGCGTTCGCTCCGATTGAGGTGAGATCCTTGGGGAGATGGATGCCGGTCATGGCAACGCACAGGTCGAACGATCCTTCACCGATGGAGACGACACCAGAGGGAATGGAGACATCGCTCAGACTGGTGCACCACATAAAGGCGGAATCCCCGATTGAGGTGACGCCGGCAGGGATAGAAACCGCAGTTAGATTGGGGCAATACATGAAAACGCTTTTTCCAATGGAGGTGAGACCTGCCGGAAGGCTGACGCTAGTCATGCCGCATTTATAAAACGCTGAATCCCCAATGAAGGTGACCGTGTCGGGAATGGTGATGCTGCCAAGGCCGGCGCAATCGGAAAAAGCGCCGGCTCCAATGGAGATGACGCCGGCGGGGATGGAGACAGCCGTCAGATGGAGGCAGAAACTGAAGGCGTAATTTCCGATCGAAACCAGACCGGAAGGAATATTTAGATTTGTTATTCCGCAGTAGGCGAAAGCGGAGTCGCCCATGAAGCTGAGGCTTGAGGGCAACTGGATGTCAGCTGTTCCGCAGCCTCGAAAAGCCGAGTCCCCAATGGAAGTGACACTGTCCGGAATATGGATTTCGGCTATGATTCCGCAGCCATCGAAAGCGGAGTCCCCTATGGAGGTGACGCTGTCAGGAAGCGTCACCTGGGTCAGGCTCATGCATAACTTGAACGTTGCTTTCTCAATGGATTTGACTTTACCCGGAATGCTGATGCTGGTCAGGTAGATGCAGCCGGAGAAGGCTCCCTCCTCAATGGAGGTGACACTGGCGGGAATGTTGATGCCGGCCAAGCCCACACAGTGGCTGAAGGCTCCGGCTCCAATCGAGGTGACCGGCAATCCTCGGATGCTTTCGGGGATATCCAGATAAAAGGATTCTCCCGGACCGCTGGTGATGGTGACGGATTTCCCATCCGTTTTATAGTTGAAAACGCCATATTTCTCCGCCAGAGCGCAGGGGACGCAGAGAGTAAGGAAAACGAAAAATGCCGTTGCATTCCTGATACGGAAAAATCTTCGCAAAAACTCAATGGATGATAAAACGCGGCGCATGAGGTGAAGGAATGATGACAGGGTGAAAAATCGGAGGACCGTTTCCGGATATTTAGCGAAAAAAGCTTACAGTAAACGAGGGTGAGGATGGCGCGGACTTCCTGTTCAATCAAGTTCAAAAGGGCAGCATGGCATGGACGTTTGGAATGCCAAAAGTAGGCAGTGATCTAAACGCATTTTCGCGTCCCTAGTCCGGCGTCCGGCGATGCTTCGCCAAGTTTCATTCGTCGGTCACGGATGATTATTCAATTCATGAATGATATAGTGAAAAGCTATGAAATTTACAATGGGTCTCATGATCTGGAGCACAAATACCGGGTGCGCGAACAAAGCCACGCCTTCCTGAAAATCGGCGGGAACTTCTACCGCGCTAATGAGATCTGGAGAATCAGGGCCCGAAAGTGCCGCAGTGATCCCGATGAGGAAACGCTGATGACCCGCAACTTCGCCCTGCTCAAATATGAGCCGAAGAAATTTCTGACCGTCAGTCCGGGACAAGAAAACCGTCACGCTTCGCGCTCTCTGAAAAACAAAAAGAACGGCCCTGCGGGTGCCACAGGGCAAACGCGGGGCCGTGATGGGCCGTGACTCAGGCCGCCGGGGACCTAACCAGCCGTCGAAGACTGTTGTTCAGGCTTCGTCTCCGGAGCGGGAACCGGGGTCAAAATCTGTTCCGTGGCCGGTGTGGGAGTGGCGCGGTGCGGGAGGAGGTGCTGGATCGGGAGTCCGCCGGCTGGGCCATCATTCAGATCGATGAGGCCGCCCTGCGCGAGGGCATGCCGCTGCGGGCGAAGGATCAGGACGCCTATCTGCAATGGGCCTTGGACGCCTTCCGCCTCTGCACCGCCGGGGTGGGCAAGAGACGCGGATCCACACCCGCATGTGCTACAGCGAATTCAAGTGAATCCTGCCGGCCATTGCGCGGATGGATGCGGATGGGATCACCATCGGGACCACGCGCTCGGCCATGGCCCTGCAGCAGGAGCGTTAAAAAAGTAACGGAAAATCTTGCATGCCGCCGGAGTATGCGTTAAAAAAGTAACGGATAGCCCGAAACCACCATGCCCGACCCCACCGAACTCAGCCGTCGCGAACGCCAGATTATGGACGCCGTCTTTTCCTTGGGAGAGGCGACCGTGAATCAGGTCGTTGAAACCATCCCCGATCCGCCCACGCCGATGGCGGTCCGCAGAATGATGCACATCCTGGAGGAGAAGGAGTATCTCAAACGTCGCGGCGCGGGCCGGGAAGTGGTGTATCTGCCACGGGAAGCCAAAGCACGGGCCGGACAGAGCGCACTGCAGCGCGTTCTGGAGACGTTCTTTGGGGGATCGCTGGAGGAGGCGCTGGCCTCGCATCTGGTGGCGCGCAGGGACGCGATGACATCCGCCGAGCGCGATCGGCTGGTGTCCCTGATCCAAAAGGCCAGAAAGGAGGGCCGGTAGGATGAGCCGGTATCTGATTTCCTTGGCGGCTTTCAGCGCCATGCTGCCGCTGATGGTCGATTCCGCGCTGAAGGGGACGGTGCTGCTGGCGGCGGCGGGTCTGGTGGCGTTGTTGTTTCACAAGGCCTCGGCGGCGGCGCGGCATCTGGTGTGGCTGGTCGCGGTGGTGGCGCTGCTGGTGGTTCCTCTGTTGTCCGTGGCCTTGCCGCAATGGCGGGTGCTCCCAGGCTGGGCGGCGGTGCCGGTGGCGCGGGATGTGGTGGCTGCCCCGCGACCGGCTGCGGAAATTCTTACTAATGCGGAAAACAGGGCCGATGGGATCAGTAGGACTAATGGGCCTTATGCTTCCACTCAGGAGGAGCATTCCGGAAAGGCTGGCAGCCTTGCCGCCGCGGAGAGTGCGGCAAAGGCCGCGGGTATCGCCGGTCCGCTGGAGACGCGGGCCGTGTCCCCTTTGAAGTCAGGGGATCCGCCATGGCGGGCATGGCTTCCATTGGCGTGGCTTGCCGGTTTTTCACTCTTGGGAATCCGCCTGCTGGCCGCGCATTGGCTGGTGCGGCGGGCTGTCCGCGGATGCCGCCTGTTGGAAAAAAATTCAGTCTCCGATGAGCGGATTGCGAATGCCTTCGCGGCTGCCGGTGAGCGGATCGGGCTCCGCCGGCGGGTGACTCTGCTGGTGGATGGGAAGCGCACCATTCCCGTGGTGTGGGGTGTTATCCGGCCCTGCCTGCTGCTTCCCGCTGAAGCGCTGGATTGGGACAGCCGCCAGCTGCGTTCAGTGCTCCTGCACGAACTCGCGCACCTGAAACGCCGCGACCCTCTGGCGCAGTGGCTGACCCAGGCCGCCTGCGCGCTGCACTGGTGGAATCCGCTGGTCTGGCTGGCCGCCTGGCGGCTGCATGTGGAACGGGAACGCGCCTGCGACGACATGGTGCTCGCCACCGGTGTGCGGCCCTCCGACTACGCCGGGCATCTCCTGCATGTGGCCTCACAGCTTTCTCCCGCCCGCTGGACCTCCGCCTGCGGTCTCGCCATGGCGCGGAAATCCTCATTGGAAGGCCGCCTCGCAGCCGTGCTCAGCGGAACGCGGAACCGCCGCGGGGTGACGCGGCTGCTCACCACAGCGGCGGTGCTGCTGGGTTGCGCGGTGGCCATTCCGCTTGCCATGCTCCAGGCGGCGCCGGCTCCTGAATCAAAATCCCGGGGAACGGAAAAGGGCCGGGCGCAGGATGAACTTTTCGCGCCGCCCTCCGCCTCATCCCTGCCAAAGCACGAATACGCCCAGTCCCTTCTGCGGAAATGGCAGGCGCGGGCGCGGACGGATGGAAAAATCCCCGGCGCGCTCATCGGCCATGTGGCGGAGCAGGTGGAGAATTTCATCAGGCAATATCCCGATGAGGCCGGCACCCCGAAACTCGCGGAGTTGCGCGGGCGGTTCGATGTGTCACGCGACTGGACACTGGCGGAGGCGGTGGCGCTGCTGGATGACGTGTGCGCCATTTCCACGGCTCCGGTGAGCTGGACCAATCTTCCGATGGAGTTCAATGACTATAACAGCGTGAAGCCGGGCAAGCCGCTGCCTGACACCTCCGCGGGCGCGGCCTGGGGGGTGCCCGGCGCGAACGGACTGCGGGCCGCGTGGGTGCTGGAGCCGATTTGCCCCGAAGTGCGGGCGGGCACGGTGCTGAAGGCGCGGGTGCTCTTTCACAATGCGGGCAGGGAGCCGGTCATTTTCCGCACGGAGACATGGCACCAGTCCGACCCTCACGTGGCGCGCGACGCCAATGGCGCGGAGATCAAAGTGACGGGTACGTTTAACACCGGTCTCACGCCGCTGGCGGTTTACCGGCTTTCGCCAGGGCAATATTGCGAGGTCGGCGGGCACGGCATCGCGGTCGGCGAGGGGAAATACTTGGATGAGTTCAGCACGGGCGGCGTGGGAGCGGTCATTGAGGCGAAGGCCGGCGATGAGGTCGCCCTGACGCACACGGTGGATGCCGCGGCGGGCATCAGCTTCTCCCGGCCTGACGATCCGAAGGATCCTGAGGGTCTGTGGAGGCGGCAGGTCACTGATCGAGTCGCGGAGGAAGCCCCGCTGCCTGCGGCGAAGGCGGATCGGGAGCAGCTCATCCGCCGCGTGATGCTGGATCTCACCGGTGTGGAGCCGGCGGTGGATGCGGTGGCCGCATTCACATCCGACGGTGATGCCGGTGCGCTGGACCGGCTGGTCGAACGCATCCTCACCGGGCCGCGGGTCGAGCCGTGGACAGGCAAGCTGCCGACGGGCGTGACGAAATTCCGCGTGGCCGCCGCCGATCCTGACGCTGCAAAGGCCCCGCGCACCGCGGTGGCTCCCGGACGCTATGTGCTCGGCGAAAATGCGCACCTGCAGGTGACGCGGATCACAACCGCTGACGGCGGGCAAACGAACAAGGCGCGGATCCTCTTCCTCCCGTCCGGCCCAAAACCCTCCGAAACCGCGCAACCCACGCCCTATGACATCGACCTCCCCGATTCCGATGCCGCGTATGCGTTCGTATGGGAACGGGACGCGAACAGCCTGTGGGTCACTGAAATCAGAGAAGACGGGCGCGGGCCGGGGAAGGTTACTCTCCGGGCGTTCGACTTTTCGAATCCGGCGGATGTGAAACTCACCCATGGGAGCGGCAGCGGGAACGGCGGTGAGTGGTCATGGGGAAAGGTGATGCCAGCGGCGTTTCAGCGGCCCGTGCTGGAGGCACTGGGGGAGAGAGGCAAACGGCTGCGTGATTTCCTCCCGTCGGAGCCTGCCAGGAGGATCGATCGCGCGAAGCTGGAAGGGGCTTGGGCCGGTGAGGCGGATGGCGTTAGGGTGGACTTGCAATTCCTATGGCTTTCCGAGCACCGGCAGGCGGGATGGACGGTGAGGCGGAACGGTTCCAATATCACTGCGGACATGTCCGTTGTCATTGAGCCGGACGGTGGCACGGCGAAACTCATCTTCCGCAAAGGTCTGGAATTTGAGGCCACGCAGGGACGCCTGACGCCTGGGGAGGAAGGTGCGCTGTTGCTGGAAATCATCCCAAATCCGAACGCGGGCGCTCCCGGATACCCGGCGGCGAAAAGAATCGTGCTCCATCGGAATCCGGACGCCCCATCGGCTAGGACCACAGCGGAGGTAGGACCAGGACCAGCGTCGGAGACGGGCGTGATGCTCAAGCCCGCCACGGAGCAAAAGCTGAAATGGGGCGAGGGAGTGAACGGATTGCAAATGGCCCTGGCTTGGCCGCCCTCGCTGGGAGAGCCCGGGCTGGGCAACGCGCCGGAGTTTTATCTGGTGGTGCGGAATGTCTCGAAAGCGGCGGTGCATTTCAAGGCGGACGCGGATTCGCCGAATCCGCGCCGGCTGCAGATCCGAAAGAATGGTCACCCTTTGTCAGCCATTGGGGACGCAGTGCCGATACCGGGGGACTGGGTGCTGCAGCCTGGGCGGGCGGCCTTCGTGCGGCTGTTCCATGTTGAGGAAAAACAGGGGGATGGCAGCACCACCAGTTCGGTGATCGAGGCCGATATCCGCGCCTTCCCGCAATACAGCATGACCGCCGAAATGACCATCGCCGCCGCCCCGGCCGGGGTTTGGACGGGCAGGCTCATGACCGGTGAGACGCGTGGCTGCATGGACGTGACTCCGCCGCGGAGCCAGGCGGCGCGGGATCTTTTGAAATCGTGGGAAACCGCGAGGCGCACCGACGGCGGGATTCCAGGAGCGCTGATCGGAAGGCTCGCGGAAAGTGTCGGGCAATTCATCCAATATAACCCCGCCTGGGAGACCGTCCCCCGGCTGGAAAAGCTGCTGGCGCGCTTTGACAGTTCGCATGATTGGAGCGGCGAGGACGCGGTGAGGTTGCTGGATGAGCTCGCCGCGCTGCAGGAGTCTCCGGTCGAAATGGCGCTCGACCGGGAAAATCAGGAGGTCATCCGGACTGGCGCTCCGCTGCCGCCGGAGCTGGCGGACGCGCCATGGGGTGAACCGTCGGCGGATGGTTTGCGGCTCGCCTGGCTGCTGGAGCCCAATGGGCGGGGGCACCGGATCGGCACGGCCCTGAAAGCGCGCTGCCTCATTCATAATTCGGGCCGGGAGCCGGTAGTCCTCCGCGCGCGGACATGGAACCAGCCGGAGCACAGAGCGGTGGACGCGAAGGGCGCGGAAATCAAAACGCCATCCACCGCATGGATGACGCGCGGTCTGCTGCTGACCTACCGGCTGGCACCTGGCGAATTCATCGAACAGGCGGGACCGGGCATCGGCGTGGGTCCGATGGGGAAACCCGATGACTGGAATGACACCCGCGTCGGGACTTGGATTGAGGCCATGCCAGGAGACGATGTCACCCTATCCACGGCGGCGGTGGCTCTGCGTGATGGGAATCAGAAACCGGAATCCGGCGGTGGGGAGGACTGGTGGCGGGACTGCATCCAAGCCCGCCTGTCACGTCACCTGCCATTCCCGGCGGAGGCCAAGGCCCGGGAGCGCCTGCTTTACAGGATCGCCATGGAACTGTTTGGAACGCCGGTCAGCACGGAGATAAACGGGGCATTTGACGCCGACACCTCGCAGTCGGCCCTGAATTCCCTGACAAAATTGCTGATGGAACGTCCCGGCCAGAAAGCATTTGAGGGAACACTGACTTCCGGGGTGACAAAATTCCGGGTCCTGGCACCCGCTGTGAGTGCGGCTGGAGCAGGTCCGGTGCCGAAGTAGTCCGGATCCGCCGGAATACACTCCATCCCAGCCATTCCCGCAGCGCCCAAAAACTTTCATACTCAACCGTTTCTGAAAAACAGAACGGCCCCGCGGATGCCGTCGGGCGAACGCGGGACCGGGACTGGCCGCAGCTTGGACAGCGCGCAGCCTAACCAGCCGCCGGAGATTGGTTTTCAGGCTTCGGCTCCGGAGCGGGAGCCAGGGTCAAAGGCTGTTCCGTGGCCGGTGTGGAAGTGGCGGCGGCGAAGAACTCGCGGCGGATACGATCGCTCTCGCGGTCGATCTGCTCGGGGGTGGCGCTGAGTTTCTCCATCAGGAACTCGGTCATGGAGAGGGCCACCTCGCCCTCGCCGGAGAAAACGCTGTCGGCCCCGGCTTTGGTCAGGGCGTGGGCTTCGCGGAGATAGGCGGTGCGGGCGAGGATCCGGATGCGGGGATTGATCCGGCGGACTTCCTGAATGAGGTCCCTGGCCTCCATGCCGGAGGAGCTGAGGATCAGGGCCTGGGCACTGGCGACACCGGCCTGCTTGAGGGTTTCGGGGTGGGCGGCATCGCCATAGAAGGCGGTGACGCCCTCCGACTTCAGCTGCTGCACAGTGTCGAGATTCATCTCCACCACCACGGGATTAATGCCGTTGCCGCGCAGGAGCCGCACCATGGTCCGTCCCACGGGGCCGTAGCCCACGATGATGGCATGGTGCTCGGCATCCGTGTCCGGGCTGTGATCCGCTCCCGCCGCGCCGGTCCGCTCCCGCCACCGGGCGCCAAAGGGCTTTTTGAGAATCCAGCGCTCCAGCGGGACCACTCCCCGGTAGAGCAGCGGAGTGAGCGTGATGGAGATAATGGCCGTGACCACCAGCGCATTGAACGCCTCACTCGAAAGAACCCCCAGATTGCGTCCCATGGTGCCCACGATGAAGGAGAACTCGCCGATCTGGGAGAGTACCGCGCCCACCGCCAGGGCCGTGTGCAGGGGATGGCCAAGGGCCACGGTGATCAGGATGGCGGCCAGCGGTTTGCCGATCAGCACAATGCCCAGGGTGATCAGGATCAGGCCCGGATTCGCCAGCATGGCCTGGTAATCGAAGAGCATGCCCACGGAGACAAAAAACAGCACTGCGAAGGCGTCCTTCATGGGCAGCGCGTCCGTGGCGGCGCGGGTGCTGAATTCCGAGCGGGCCACGACCATGCCGGCGAGGAAGGCGCCCAGTTCCATGGAAACGCCGAACAGCTTGGTTGCCCCCACCGCGATCCCCAAGGCGATCACCAGCACCGCAAGCGTGAACAATTCCCGCGAGCCGGTCCGAGCGATGTAGGACAGCATGCGGGGAATGACCCAGCCGCCGACGATGAAGGTGAAGGCCACCAGCGCGCAGATTTTCACCGTCGTCCAGCCCAGCGCCAGCAGGAGCCCTCCGCCGCCACCGCCCGATTCCCCGGAGGCCGCGGGGCTGAACACCGCCGGCAGCAGCACGAGGACAAACACCGTGAACAAATCCTCCACCACCAGCCAGCCGATGGCGATGTGGCCCACCTTGGTGTGCAGGTGGTTGTTGTCCACCAGCACGCGGGTCAGGACCACTGTGCTGGCCACGGCGATGGCCATGCCGAAGACCGCGCCCTCCGCCCAGGTCCAGCCCATGGAGCGCATGATGATCATGGACAGACCGGTGGCGGCGGCGCTCTGAACCACCGCTCCGGGAATGGCGATTTTTTTGACGGCCAGCAGCTCCTTGAAATGGAAGTGCAGACCCACCCCGAACATCAGCAGAATGACGCCTATCTCCGCCATTTCCTTGGCAAGATCCTTGTGGGCCACAAAGCCGGGAGTGTTCGGGCTCACCAGAATACCCGCCAGCAAATAGCCGACAATGGGAGACAGGCCGATTTTCCGGGTCAGCAGGCCGAAGGCGAGGGCGGCCGCCAAGCCGCCGGTTAGAGTGAGGATGAGGTCGAGGTGATTCATGCCAGGAGGGGGATGAAAAAGGCGGAGACGCAGATTAACCCTCATTCATCATGACACCAGAAATTCCCGGCAAAAACTACCTTCGCCTGTGGCGGACAGATCATAAGGCCGGGATCCCCATCGTTGACCGTGAGAAGGGCTCGACGAAACTTGCATGGTTGTTCAGGGGGTGGGCTGAAGCTGATACACGGAGCCCGCCGGTCTCACCGGTCTCAGGGTCGGTCTCAGATAAAAAACTGATAATGAACAGATTAAGTGGGTGAGACCGGTGCTCCTGGCACCCTGACCTATAGGCTGCGTAAAATATTTTTTTCTTTTAAATTTTTTCCCTCAAAAGGAAAAACCTAACTGGTCTCACCGGTCTCACCCAATTCAAGTCATTGATGGTTAATAAGTTAAGTGAGACCGACCCCTGCGGAAAGCCGGTCTCAAAGTCGGTCTCACCGGTCTCACCCGGTCTCAGCAGACAGGAACGGAACTGAGGGTCACCTCTGAGACCGCCTGGCGCTTTTCCGAAGATCACCTGCGCCCCCTTGGAAAAGCAGCCCCTTTTGGCAGCACCGGCGGGATCTCCGGGCGGAACGATTCCATTCATGCTGAAAATGCCGGATACCCCAAGTTTGAAGGGGCAAAACAGGAACGCCGGACTGCCTGCCTTTTATGGCAGGAAACAGTCCGGCGTGAGATTCCTGTGGAGGCGCCCCGCGGAGCGGGGCCGCTTCCGGCAACAAGGTGGGTCAGTCCCGTTTGGCGGTGTTCTTGGGAGCCTGGGTGGTGAGCTCAATCAGATCGCGGACGACCTGCAGCGTCTCCGCCTTCACCGGCTCAATGCCGTGAGGAAAGGTTTCCTCGTCATCCGCAGTGGTGGTGGGATCGCCCTCACCGTCGTCCGGGCTAAGGCGTGCTTCGGGTTTGGCATCCTTTTTGACTTGGGCGTCCGTCTTCAGCGTGGCCTCGCCCAGGGTGTCGAGAGTGAGCGGGAACACCGTGTAGGGATCTCCGGTTTTATTGGCCTCGGCGATGCGGGTTTTGCGCTCCTGCTTCTGTTTGAAGAAAGTGGCCTCGGTGGCGGTGTCCTCTGCAATCCGGTCATTCTCGTTCAGGGACAGAGTGTTCTTTTTAATGATGTCGTGCGTGCGGGTGACGTAGTCGGTGATGTATTTGAACTCCGGGTTGGCAGTCACGCGGGCCTCGCTGCGGGATTTCAGATCCGCAATCGGCAGGGGATTGGTGGGAGCCATGTCAAACTTCATGGTCTTGATGACATCGTAGGGAAGGGGATCCTTGAGGAAGGACTCCCCGACCTCCATGGCGTCGTAGCGGGAGGGAAGCACCACATCGGCGGCCACCCCTTTGTGCTGGGTGGACCAACCATTGATGCGGTAGAACTTCTGGATGGTGACCTTCAGACTGCCGGCGCGGTCATGCTCGCTGAAGAGCGGCATCTGATCGGCTACGGGCAGAATCGTCTGCACCGTGCCTTTGCCGAAGGTAGTTTTGTCCCCGACGACCACGGCGCGGCCGTAATCCTGAAGGGCAGCGGCGCAGATTTCGGAGGCGGAGGCGCTGGCGCGATCCGTGACGACCACCAGAGGACCGGAGTAAACCGGTTCCGATCCGCGGGAGAAGCGGGGCTCCGTGCGGTCGCGGTTATCCCGCTGCTGGACCACGGGACCGCTTTTGATGAAGAGTCCCGACAGGCGGATGGCCTCCTCCAAAAAGCCGCCTCCATTGCCGCGCAGATCCAGCACCAGGCCGGAGATGTTCTCCTTCTGCAGGCGGTTCAGCAGCGCCCGGACGTGGCCGGTGGCGCTCATGGCCCCCCGGCGGTTCGAGTTCTCCATGTCCCCGTAGAACGACTCCAGCTGAATCCACCCGATGCGCAGGGGAGCGGCTCCGGGCTTGTTCATTTCAATCAGCTCGGCTTTGGCCAGGGTGTCCTTGATCTCCACTTTCTGGCGGACGATCCTCACCTCGCGGAACGTGGTGGGATCATCGGCGGGAATAATACGGAGCCGCACAGTGGTGTTCTCGCTGCCACGGATCAGTTCCACGATTTTCTGGAGTTTCAGGCCGTCGAGATTTTTCAGTTCCCCCTCCGCGCCCTCACCGACTCCGGTGATCAGGTCTCCGACGTGAATGGCTCCGCTCTTGTCCGCGGGGCCGGTGGGCACCACGCGGCGGATTTCGGCGGCTCCGTCCTTCATGCCCAGTTCCGCCCCGATGCCGATGACGGACTTCTTCATTTCAATCTTGAAGCGGTCCTCCTCGGGGGCGCTGAGGTATTCCGAGTGGGGGTCGTAGGCGCTGGCAATGGCGGAGAGGAAGAAATTGGTGATGTCCTCGTCATCATACTCCTGAATGATTTTCAGGAAGCTGTCGTAGCGCTTCTGGACTTTCTGCTCCGGGGTGTCGGGCATTTTCTCCTTGGCCTTGCCATCCTTGGCGTCCTCAAAGGGCTTGGCCTCCTCCGGTTTCAGCGGGGCGGCCTCGGTGGCGGGGGCGGGCTGGCCGGTGGCGTCCGCCTTTTTGACCTCGGCCTCCGTCTTCTCCTTCTTGCGCAGGGCAGCCAAGGAGATTTTCAGGCGCTCCTGCAGCACCTCGCGGGTGATCTGGCGTTTCCAGAGCTCATCCAACTCGGCCTCGCTGTTGGCCCAGGGGGCGTCCTTGCGGCTGATACTGGCCTCCTCCTTCGTGTTGAAGTCCAGTTTCCCGGGCTGCAGCAGCTCGCGGATTTTGGCGGCGCGGTCCTTCAGGTGCTGGGCGTAAGCCTTGAAAATCTCCTTGGCGGGATCGATTTTGTTAAGCGCGACATAGTCGTCCAGCTTTGTTTCATAGTTCGCGTGGAAGCTCTCGATCTCCGCTTTGGTGAAATAAAGCCGGTTGTAGTCGTAATAATCAATATAGTTCTGAAGGGCCTTTTTGGACAGCTCGTTGTCGAAATCCCGGCGCGAGTAGTGGTTGTCCATCAGCATGTTGACCACCGTGCCGGCCACGGCCCCAAAATCGGTCTTGTCGCTCTGGGCCCAGGAGCAGGCGGACAGCGATAGGCCCATGGTGAATGACAAAAGACGGGGGGAGAGGCGGAGGCGCAGATTCATTTCCCGGAAATTAAGGGGTTGGCTGAGAAGTGGGAGTGGAAGGGACGCGGATAAAGCGCCGCCATCCGGAGTTTTACGCTGCAAAACATCCGGTATTGCCTTGAAAAGTCCATTACTTTCCCCAACCGGGTGCGGATGACTCCTGACACCCCGCGCCTCCACACCGGCGGATTTTTCTTCACCAATGGCTGGCTGATGGGCGCTCCTGACGGAGTTGTCGCAGTGGATGCTCCGGAGGGCATGGCGGACTGGCTGGCGGGGCTGGGCGTGAAACTCAAGGCGCTGCTCCTGACACACTGGCATCTGGACCACACAGCGGACGCCGCGCGGCTGGCACGGGAGCATGGCTGCCCGATTTATGCCTGGGGGCCGTCAACGCCGGAAGACCGGCTGGAGACACACCTGAAGCAGTGGGCCGGCATCACCTATACGGTGGAGCCGTATCCGGTGGATGTGGCCCTTGCCGGATATTTTGAGGATGAAAAGCAGCCGGGGCTGACCGTGGCGGGGCGCGCTTTCCGGCTGGAGCACGTGCCGGGGCACTCCCCGGACAGTGTGGTATTCATTGACGAGGCCGCCGGCCTGGTTTTCAGCGGGGACACTCTCATGCAGGGCGGAATCGGCCGGAGCGATTTTCCCGGAGGCGACGGGGAGCTGCTGGTCCAGGGCATCAGGGGGAAAATTCTGACGCTTCCCGCGGACTGGCGGGTGTTCAGCGGGCATGGCCGGACAACGACGGTTGGAGCCGAGCTGCGGGGCAATTCTTTTCTGATGTGAGCGGCGGAAAGAACCTCAGCTTGCGCGGCATGGGCGGACCGTCCAGGTATGGGTGATTCCTTCATGCGCGATTTTCTCATCCGGTGCTTTATTACTCTGGGCGTTTTTACCTGTTCCGCAGGAATGGTATGGCTGATACTGGAGCCCGTGCGTGACCTTTCCTCGGAAGGGGAAATGACCAGACCACCGGTGCCGCAGTCACCTCCACAGCGGGAGAATCCGGAGCCCGTGCCCGCTCCACCGCCCGCCGCGCCCGCCAACAGTTCATCCTTCGCCCCGTTGGCACCGGCTCTATCCGCCCCCGCAGCAATGCCCGCCCCGCCGCGCAATGTGCTGGCGGAGCTGAATGACGCCATGGCTTCGGTGGTCGAACGCACCCTGCCGGGCGTGGTCCGCATCTCCGTGGAGCGGACACGCACGGTCAAGCAGCCTATGCTGCTCCCCAACATGGAGCCCCGGATGCAGGCCAGACCCATCCGTGAGGAGAGTGTGGGATCGGGCACCCTGGTGTCAGCCGCCGGTGATATGATCACCAACTGGCATGTGGTCGCGGGGGAATCCGCCAAAATCCAAGTCATGCTGCACAATGAGGACAGTTGGCGTCCGGCGTCCGTGATCGACCATGACGAAGCGCTGGACATCGCCCTTCTGCGGATCGAGTCCAAAATTCCCGGTGAAGCTTTCTCCTTCCTCTCATTCGGTGATTCGGACCTCTCCCAGCAGGCGCACATGGTGCTCGCGGTGGGCAGTCCACTGAATCTGGCGGAGACCGTGACCTTGGGGATCATCAGCAACCGTGCCCGGAGGGTGAGCGATATCCAGACCTCGTTTTTCCAAACGGACTGCATTATCAATCCAGGGAATTCCGGTGGTCCGCTGGTCAACCTCAGCGGAGAGATCATTGGCATCAACACCCGCATGGTGGAGCCGCCGGAGCAGCCGTCAGGACAGATTTTCGGGCAGTCCTACGGTCTGGCCATTCCGTCCAATGAGGTGCAGGACGCATACGACCGCATGGTCCACAAAGGACGGGACCGCGGTTATCTGGGCGTGAGCGTGGATGATTGGCCGGCATCCTCCTACCAGCGGAACCGGCAGCCGGAGAGCGCCGTGGTGCTGGGGGTCGAGCGCGGATCCCCGGCGGCCGCGGTGGGGCTGCGGAAGGATGATGTGATCAAATCCCTGGATGGCCTGCCGGTCCGCAGCGCCGCCGAATTTTTCCGCCGCCTGCGTAAAAAGCAGGTGGGCGAGCAGTTGGTGATTGGCATGGTGCGGGACCGGCAGGAACAGTCCCTGACCGTGCAGGTCGCCAATCTGAACACCATCTTCGCGGCTCAGCCGTTGCCGGAAAGCCATGTGGTGGCGGGGCTCAAAGTGCGGGATCTCCGCAAAGGCGAGCACGTCCGCTACCGTCTGTCGAAGCCCTTTGGCGTTCTGATCGAGGAGGTGACGGCGGAATCCCCCCTGCGCGGTCTGGTGACGGCCAATGACCTGATTCTAAGTTTGGACGACGGTCTGCGCCAGACCCGGACCGACAATGTGAAACCCTTTCTGGCGCGCATGAAGGAACTGGAGGGCACCGCCGGCCCTCTCTATCTGCATGTGGTGCGGGCCAGCGGCCAGCAGGAGCGGGTCATGTTTTCCGGAAGATAAGATCCGGCTGAGGACTTCCGGATGATGCGTCGCCAAAAAAACACCGGCTCCCAAGGGGAAAGCGTGGCCAATGCCAAACGCGGGGCGGCTGTGAAGGATCGCCCCGTCCGTTCAGTTCCAGCTCCCCCAGTCGCTGCGGTCCGCTGCCGGAGCAGGGCCGCCCTGCACCGTGAACTGCGTGCGTTCCATGAGTTCGGGCCGGAAACCGTTCCCGGATGCCTGCTCACTCCGGAGGGTTTGGAGGTGCCGGTTTACACCAATGAGTTCTGGACCAGCCGGCAGCGGCAGGCGCATTCCCTCCATGAGATTTCCTACCGCGCCTGCTTCAAGCCGCAGTTGCCCGCCTTTTTCATCGACCGTCTGACGCGGCGCGGGGAGGTGGTTTACGACCCCTTCATGGGCCGGGGCACCACGCTGGTGGAGGCCGCGCTGCGGGGCCGCGTGCCGTGGGGATGCGATATCAATCCAGTGAGCGCCCGGCTGGTGGCTCCCCGGCTGAATCCTCCCCGGATGCGGGATCTGGCCGCACGCCTGGCGGCCCTGCCGCTGCACACGGATGCGCCCCTGCGGGAGGATCTGCTGGTGTTTTACCATCCGGAGGTGCTGGAGGCTCTGAGCGCCCTGCGGGATTATTTCGCCAAGCCGGAGGCGGATGCCGTGGATGCCTGGCTGCGGATGGTGGCCACCAACCGGCTGACCGGCCACAGCAACGGTTTCTTCTCCGTTTACACCCTGCCGCCCAATCAGGCCGTCTCCGTGCAGAGCCAGCAGCGCATCAACGCCAGCCGGGAGCAGGTGCCGCCCCCGCGCGATGTCCGCCGCATTCTGGAAAAGAAAAGCGCCCAGCTGCTCAAGGATCTCAGCCTGCGGGAGCGCTCCGCTCTGGCCCGCGCCGCCGCCGGTGCCCGGCTGCTCACCGCCTCCTGTGACCACACGCCCGCGCTGCCGCCGGACAGCGTGTCCCTGGTGGTGACCTCGCCACCGTTTCTGAACGAGGTGGATTACCGGACCGACAACTGGCTGCGATGCTGGTTCCACGGTCTGGACTCGAAGGATATCCCTATCTGGCAAAGCACGCGGCTGAAGGCTTGGCGGGAGCGCATGACGGCGGTTTTCCGGGAACTGCACCGCGTGGTCAAACCGGGTGGCTGGATCGCCTTCGAGGTCGGCGAGGTGGGGCGGGGCCGCATCCGGCTGGAGGAGACGGTGGTCCCCGCCGCCGCCGCCGCGGGACTGGTGCCGGAGCTGATCATGATCAACGTCCAGGAATTCACCAAAACCTCCCAGTGCTGGGGGGTGGACAATCAAATCCGCGGCACCAACACCAACCGCATCGTGCTGCTGCGCAAACCCTGAGGTTTTTTGCCGCCGCGGATGCCCGGCCTTTCACCCCTCCGCCTGCCGGAGGCTGGCGCGCCAGGCTTTCCAACCGCCGTGCGCGGTGATGTCCCGGGCACCCTCAAGGGCGAAGGGCTCGCAGAGAAAGCCCTTCACCGTGGTGCCGTCCGCGAGCTTCACGGTGCCGATCCCCATGGGGGGCGGCACCTCCGCCGTGAAGGAGCCGAAGGCGGCCGGCGTCAGGGCATACACCTCCACCTCCAGGCCCGGACCCGTGAAGCCGGGGGTCCTGACCAGCCCCGGCTTGGGCGGTGCGGTGTTGGGCAGAGAGAAGAGGCGGTAGCCCGCGGCGGTGCGGGTGGTGGACACTTTCCGGGCTTGGCGGCTGGTGAGCTGGTGGTGCAGAGGCTCCCCGGAAAGGTGGGCCCCCACCACGGCCAGATGCACGGCATCGGGGGGAAGAGGAGGCTGGAAAGGCTGGCCGTCCGCAAACTGCCCCGCCACCGCCGCCAGCGCGGAGTCATGGCCGGCGGGAGCCATGAAGGTGACCCCGAAAGGCCGCGGCGTGCCGGGCACGATGCCGGCGGGCACGGCGGCGGCGCAGAGGTTGAGCAGATTCACAAAATTGGTGTAGGTGCCCAGCCGGGTGTTCAGCGCCAAGGGATCAGACAGCACTTCCGCCACCGTGTAATGGGTGGGCACCGTGGGCAGGAGCAGGAGGTCCATTTTTTCCCACTCGGCGGAGGCGGCCTGGCGCAGCTCCTCCAGCCGGTAGCCGGCCTCGAAGGCATCCTGGGCGCTCCATTTCCCAGCCCCCCGGATAATGCCGGCCACTGTGGGATCCAGTCCCGGATGGTCCCCGGTGATGAAATCCCCGACCGCAGCGGCGCGTTCCGCGACCCACGGGCCGGCGTAAAGCAGACGGGCGGTGTCCGCGAAAGGTTGGTAATCAAACTCCACAATCTCCGCGCCCAGCTGCCCGGCCTTTTGCACGGCCTCCTCAAAAAGCCGCGCATAAGCCTGGTCTCCAAAAAACTCCAATTGCTCCGGACAGGGCACTCCGATGCGCAGCCGGTCCGGAAAGCCCGGGCGGCCCGCGGGCTCCGGCCCGCCGGCATACTGAAGCACTTCGGCAGCCTCGGCGGCGGTCCAGGCGAAGATGGAGACACAGTCCAGGGATTTGCAGGCCGGAACCACGCCGGCGGTGCTGATGCGGCCGATGGACGGCTTCAGCCCCGCCAGTCCGTTGAACGCCGCCGGCACACGCCCGGAGCCGGCGGTGTCCGTGCCCAGAGAAAAGGCGCACAGCCCGGCGGCCACCGCCACGGCGGACCCGGAGCTGCTGCCGCCGGAGATATAAGCGTCATCGGCCACGCAGCGCGGGATGCCGTAGGGCGAGCGCACGCCCACCAGCCCGGTGGCGAACTGGTCCATGTTGGTCTTGCCGATGGGCACCGCCCCCGCGGCCCGCAGCCGGGCGACGGATTCGGCATCCTTTTCCGCCACATAGGAGAACTCCGGACAGGCGGCGGTGGTGGGCCAGCCCGCCACGTCGATATTGTCCTTCACGGCGAAGGGAATGCCGTAGAGTGGCAATGCCGGATCGTCCGGCAGCGAGGCCAGCAGATCCTCCATCCCCGGCTGCCAGATCCAAACTCCGTCATCCCCGCGCTCCGCGATACGGCGGCGGAGCTCTCCGTAAATCCGCGCAAGGGGGGTGCCCCCGGCCAGATCCGCGCGGATGCCGGCAAGGGTGACAGGATCGGAATGCTTCATGAGGGCTGGGGCTGGATGATGGCGACGACTTGTCCGGGCGCAACCTCGCGGCCCGGCGCGGTGTGGACGGAGACGACCCTGCCAGCAACCGGCGTGCTGACCGTAACCTCCATTTTCATGGCCTCCAAAATAACCACCGTCCCGCCCTGAGCCACATCGGAGCCGGGCGCGGCAGTGATCTGCCAGACATTGGCGTTCATCGGGGCTTTCACCGCGAGGCAGCCTTCGGGGATGGGAATTTCATCCTCGCCGGAGGCCGGGCCGGCGTCATCGGTCCTGACCACATCCAGCCCTTTATCCCGCCACATGCGGCGCTCGGCTTGGAAGGCCTCTTCCCGGGTGGCTTTGAAGGCCGCGGCCTCTCCGGCCACCTCCTGCAGCAGGGCGCGGTATTCAGAAACGCGGAAGACGGTTTTCTCAATCCGGGGTGTGAATTTGCCACGGGGGAAGTCATCGCGCAGCTGGAGAAGCTCCTCCGCGCTGACCTCGTAAAAGCGGATCTGGTCGAAAAACTCCAGCAGCCAGGGTTTGCCGGGCGGGAAACTGCCGGTCTCCCGCCAGGCGTTCCACATCTGGATGGTGCGGCCCACGAACTGATAACCGCCGGGCCCCTCCATGCCGTAAACGCAGAGGTAGGCCCCACCGATGCCCACGCTGTTCTCCGCCGTCCAGGTGCGGGCGGGGTTGTATTTGGTGGTCACCAGCCGGTGCCGGGGATCCATGGGCACCGCCACGGGAGCGCCGAGATAGACATCGCCAAGTCCGAGCACCAAATAGCTGGCGTCAAAGACAATGCGCTTCACCTCCTCCACACTGTCCAGCCCGTTGATGCGGCGGATGAACTCCAGATTGTCAGGACACCACGGGGCATCGGCCCGCACCCCGTGGATGTATTTCTCCACCGCCAGGCGGCAGGCGGGATCGTTCCAGGACAGTGGCAGATGAACGATGCGGGAGGGCACCTCCAGTGCATCCAGGGAAGGCAGGGAGAGGTCGGCGCTGCGGACCGTTTCGATCAGCCGCTGGCGCGGCAGCCGGCGGGAATCGAAGTGGATCTGAAGCGAGCGGATGCCGGGTGTGAGGTCAATGATGCCTTCCAGAGCGGCGGTATGCACCGCCTCCGCCAAGGCGTGGACACGCAGGCGGAGCTCGAAGTCCAGCACCAGCGGACCGTACTCCACCAGCAGGTAATCGTCGCCGGCCTGACGGATTTTCAGTTCCGGCAGCCCCCCGCGCACGGGATCGCTGAAAATCACCGCCTGGGCCTCCGATGGCTGCAGAGGATGGACTGGCGGCGGCGGCACCAGGGTCAGGGAGTCCAGTTGCCGCTCCTGCGCGGTACGCAGGGCGGCGGCGTCGGAAGGAGCGAGAATTTTGAAGCGCACGGTGTCGCCCGGCTTCAGCTGGCCGACCTTCCACATCTCCGCCTCCGCCACGCAGGCCGGGCACACAAAACCGCCCAGGCTGGGACCATCCGGACCGAGGATGATCGGCATGTCGCCGGTGAAGTCGATGGCCCCGATGGCATAGGCGTTGTCGTGGATATTGGACGGGTGCAGCCCGGATTCGCCGCCGTCGGTGCGGGCCCACTCCGGTTTCGGTCCGATCAGCCGGACGCCGGTGCGGGAGGAGTTGAAATGGACCTTCCATGCATGACTGAAAATCACCTCCACGTCCCCGTCCGTGAAAAAATCCGGCGCGCCGTGCGGACCGTAGAGCACCCCGATTTCCCAACTGTCCGTCAGTGGCGGCCGCAGTTCTGTCAGGGCGGTTCCGGCATTGATTGCGCCCCGGGTGGCGGATTCATGGCCAGTGCCCAGCCGCAGCATGTCGCCCACCCGCAGCACGCGGCCCGAGTGACCCCCGAATCCTCCCAGGCTGAAAGTCGCCTGACTGCCCAGATAATCGGGAACATCGATCCCGCCGGCCACGGCGAGATAGGCCCGGCAGCCGGAGGCGCAGACCGCTCCGAGCCTGAGAATCTGTCCCGCCCGCACGGTGACCGGCGCGGCTGGCGGTACCGGCACACCATCCAGCGTGGCGTCCATATCCGCGCCGGTGAGACAGAGGGTGGAGCCGGTGTGGAATTTCAACGTGGCTCCCGCCATGGTCATCTCCAGACCGGCGGCGGTGGCCTCATTGCCGAGAATGCGGTTGGCCAGCCGCAGTGACCAGGCATCCATCGGCCCGCTGGGCGGCACTCCGACCGCCCAATAACCCAGCCGGCCCGGCCAGGCCTGAACGGTGGTGAAGGTGCCGGCCTCCAGCACCTCCATGGTGCGGGATTCACAGGTCAGGGACTTCAGCGTGGAGGTGATGACGGTCCCGGCGGCAAAGGTTTCACTCCCGACGATCTGGCTGAGATATCCCAGATTGGTCTCCACCCCGCTCAGGTCGGCGGCGGTCAGCGCCTCCAGCATGGCCAGCCGGGCCTCCTCCCGCGTGGCGGCATGCACCATGATCTTGCCGAGCAGGGGATCGTAATACGGCGTGATTTCCGAACCCGCCCGCACCCAGTGGTCGCAGCGCGCATTCCGGGGCCAGACCACCCGCGTGAGTTTGCCGGTGCCGGGACGGAAATCCCGCGCCGGATCCTCGGCATAGACACGGGCCTGGATGGAGTGGCCGACGGGTGGCCGCAGGAGGCTTTGAAAATCCAGTGTCTCCCCGGAGGCCAGACGCAGCATCCATTCCACCAGATCCACACCGAAAACCATCTCTGTGACTCCATGCTCAACCTGAAGCCGGGTGTTCACCTCCAGGAAGTAAAACCGGTCGGTGTCCGCATCGAACACAAACTCCACCGTCCCCGCGGAGCGGTAGGAAACCGCCTGCCCCAGTTTCACCGCGGCCGCCGCCAGGGCTTGACGGGTTTCCTCCGTCAGACCGGGCGCGGGGGTTTCCTCAATCACCTTCTGATTGCGGCGCTGGGCCGAGCAGTCACGCTCGCCGAGGGCCACGACCCGGCCTCGGCCATCACCGAAAATCTGGACCTCCACATGCCGGGCACGCTCCACAAACTTTTCCAAAAACACCCCGCTGTCCCGGAAGTTGGCGGCCCCCAGGCGCTGCACGGCGGCGAGACCGTCCAGCAGTTCCTCCTCACTGCGGCAGAGTCTCATGCCAATGCCTCCCCCGCCCGCGGTGGCCTTGAGCATCACCGGCCAGCCCACGCGCCGGGCTTCGCGCAGCCCCTCGTCCGCGTCCGCCAGGAGACCGCTGCCCGGCAGGAGCGGCACACCGCACTGCTCCGCGATTTCCCGCGAGGTGTGCTTGAGGCCAAAGCGTCGGATCTGGTCTGCGGTAGGACCGGCGAAAGCGATGCCGGCGGCCTCGCAGGCTTCGGCGAAGGCGGCATTTTCACTGAGAAATCCATAGCCGGGATGCACCGCCTGGACTCCTGTGCTTTGCGCCACTTCCAGGATGCGCTCCACCCGCAGATACGAATCCCGCGCGGCGGCGGGGCCGATGCAGACCGCCTCGTCCGCATCCTCCACATGCTGCGCCAGGCGGTCGGCCTCGGAGAAGACGGCGACGGTTTGAATACCCAGCCGGCGGGCGGTGCGGATGACGCGGCAGGCAATCTCGCCCCGGTTGGCGATCAGCAGTTTGCGGATCAGTCCCATATCAGAAAGCGGAGAGGGGTTGGGTTCCAGCCGTTGCATGGATTGTTCAGCTGGGGACAGCAGGACACCAGCGCCACCACATCGCGCTCGGCCTGCATCTCCACATAGGTGCCCGCCGAGCCCACGCCGTCGGCGAAGAACAGTCCGCCCTCCGGCGTGACCGGGACGTTCATGAAGAAATTGATGTTGTGCGTGATATCCGCCTTGGAGGCCCCCCGGCCCCACTTGATCAGCTGGAGCATGAAGGTGTCCCGGCAGGCGTGCATCCAGCGCTTGTCCAGGGAGTAGCGCACCTGGTTGGACTCCGTGGCGCAGGCTCCGCCGATGGTGTCGTGGCGGCCACAGGTGTCGGCGGTAATGGTCAGAAGGGTGTCGCCCTCCGAGGAGATCAGATGAGTGCCCGTGGTCAGGTAAAGCGCTCCCTGCCGGCGGATGGTGCTCTGCGCGCAGTAGCGGTTGGAGAAGTCGGCGGCGTCGTAGAACAGGGTGTCGGCGGCCTGGGTGCCCTCGATATCCAGGATGCGGAAGGTCTGGCCGGCTTTGATCAGGTGCATCCAGCCATCCCCGGCGCCGATGGTGTGATCCACAATGGCTTGGCCGGGGGAAAACGGACTTTCGTGGTATTTCAGGGTGCTCATGGGTCGGAGGAAGGATGGGCCAGGAAGCGTTCGGTCAGGGCCAGACTGCGGGCGTTCTCCCGGCGGAAGGTGCGGCAGAAGTCATCAGCGGCGGGTGGGCCGCCCTGAAGCAGGGTGAGCAGCAGAGGCTTCGGCGCATAGGCCGGATCCGGATCCATCGGATGCTGGCAGGTGGTGATCACCACGATGAGGTCCATCTCTGCCCGCAGCTCCACGAGGGAGCCGGTGGCGGAATGGTCCGGATGGAACGCCAGCCCTCCCTCCTCATCGGCGTCCAGCCGGGAGAAGAAGTTGACATTGGCGTGCAGATCCCGGGGGCTCAGGCCATGCTTGCCGGCCTCCACGAGGAAATTGTCACGGGCGTTCCGGTGCCAGTCATTGCGGGCCTCCTGATAGGTTTTGGCTCCGTATTTGGCCAGAGTTTCGACGGCATTGGCATGTCCGCCGAGGGGATCGTGCCATCCCGCGGTGTCAGTGATGATGGAGGCCAGGGCGCGGCCCATGTCGCTCATGAGGATGTGGCCGCGCGTCAGTTTGGCGGTGTGCTGGGCTTTCAGAGTGTCCGGCAGGTTCAGGCGGTCGGACGGCTGGGCGAAGTTCCACATCATCAGGCCGGCGTTGACGCCACCCTCCAAATCCGTCAGGCGCAGCACGCTGTGCCGCCGGACCACAGCGGACCAGAGGCCGCCTCCGGACAGGTGTTCTTCATAAAGGAGGGTCATGGGTATATGCGGAATTTTGATTTTTGTATGAAGATTGAAAAGCGGAAATCCACAGAAAAGAAACCGCGGGGTTTCACTCCACCTCGTCGGCCACACGGGTCATGCGGGCCATGGGCAGAAAGTCGGGCTCGTCGATGTCTGCCGACGCGGGCGGATGGATCAGAGCCTCCAGCCGCGCCTTGACGGCCAGAAACTCCGGGCTTGGAAACTGTGCCGCCGAGCGTGGGCGGGGCACAGGGTTTTCAATGATCTCGCGGAGGCCGCCGGGATGGGTGCCCAGGACCACAATGCGGTCGGAGAGGTGAATGGCCTCGTCCAGATCGTGGGTGATAAAGAGAATGGTGATGTCCACCTTCCTCCAGATTTGGAGCAGATAGCCCTGCATGCGGGTGCGCGTCTGGGCGTCCAGCGCGCCGAAGGGCTCATCCATGATGAGGATGCGCGGCTCATTGGCGAGGGCGCGGGCGATGGCCACACGCTGTTTCATGCCGCCGGAAAGCTGGTGCGGATACGCGTTCTCAAAATTCCCCAGCCCCACCATGTGAATCCACGTGCGGGCGTTCTCCTCGGCGGTGATGGTGCTCTGGCCCTTCAGCTTCAGGCCGAACATGACATTGGCCTTCACGGTCAGCCACGGGAAAAGTGTGTAGCCCTGGAAGACCATGCCGCGGTCGGGTCCGGGTCCGGTGACTTCCTTGCCATTGAGCCGGATGACCCCGCCGGTGGCCTCATCCAGGCCGGCGGCGATGCGCAGGAAGGTGCTTTTGCCGCAGCCGGAAGGACCGATGACGGTGATGAACTCCCGGCGGTGGATGTCGAGGTCCAGTCCCTCGAACACCGTGTGCATGCGGTCTCCGGTGGGAAAGGACTTGGTCAGACCGCGCACCTCCAGGATGACAGGCCGCTCTTTGATCCTGGCGAAGCGGGCGGCGGTTTCCGGAGACTGCCGGAGGTAGGCGGCGGGATCAATCATGCTGCGGAAGCGGTGAGGGTTCGGAGGAGAGTGCGGGTGTTGGTGCCGCCGCTATGGGTGCCGCCGGGAACTTCCGGTTTAGAAACCGGCGGATCACGCCCCCGCCGCTTTTGGAGCCAGGCTGGCGCTGCCAGGGGAAAATCCAGCGGCCGGTCCAAGCCAGAAGAAGATCCGTCACCAGGCCGATGATTCCGATCATGATGATCGCGGCGAAGACATTGTCGAACTGCCGGTAGCGCGCCTGCTGGCTGATGAACCAGGTGATGCCCGAGGTGGTGCCGATGACCTCGGAAACAATCAGATAGGTCCAGGCCCAGCCCAGCAGAATCCGCATGTCCTTGTAGATATCCGGAAGGGATGCCGGGATGATGATTTTGGTCACCAGCTGGCGGTGATTGGCCCCGAGGGTCTGCGCGGCCTCAATGAGGGCGGGGTCGGTCTTGCGCACGGTGTTGGCAATGACCAGCACCTGCTGGAAAAATGTGCCGATGAAAATGATGGCGATCTTCGGGGCATCATAAATGCCCAGCACCGCCACGCAGAGCGTTCCGAAAGCGGGGGCCGGCAAATAGCGGAAGAACTCGATGAAAGGCTCGATGAGCCGCGAGAAGAACCGGAAGGCCCCGCACAGAATGCCCAGCGGCACCCCAATGAGCGAGGACAGGAAAAAGCCCCAAAAAACCACTTTGATGCTGTGCCACAGGCTTTCGTGCAGCCACGGTTGACCGGGCAGACGAGGCTCAGTGGTGAAAGCGGTATGAAAGGCTTTGAAAACCTCATCCGGAGCGGGAAGATACACCGGATTGACCCGGTGGCCGGTGGCGGGCTGGAGACCCTGGGCCACGGCGGCGGCGTTCTCGCGCTCAAAATCCTGGCGGGGCAGCGTGTCGCCCGGCGAAAGAACCTCCACCTCCCCTGAATCCTCGACCAGGACCTGAGGATGCCACAGCCACGGGAGGTAGCTGACCGCGCACCACAGCGCGAGCGGCAGGAGGAACGAGGCCAGCACCAGCCCGGCGCGCCGCTTGGGAGGCAGCTCCTGCTTCAGTCCGAAAAAATCCCGCTTCATCCGCTGGTGGGTTCTGCTGCCGGTCGTGGTGGGAAATGCGACGGAGGGCAGGGAGGCCCGGCCTGAGTGGCTGGCCGGGCTCCCTTTCCTCTCCGGATGATTACTTCTTAAGTCCCATCACAATGCTAGGGGCGATATAGTTTTCCGCCTTCTGGCTTTCCTTGTAAACTTTGTTATCGAGGCTGAACTTGTTGGAGACCGCCAAGGAGGCGTAGAGGGAATCGAGACCGGGGCCTTTTTTCAGCGCTTTCTGGGCCTCCGCCAAGGTGAGCAGCTTGGTGCCGGGAAGGTTCTTTTTATAAACGCTGTCCTTCACGCCGACTTTGGCGGCCATGATTTTGATGGCGTCGTCCTGGGTTTTGGGGTCCAGAATGTAGTCCACGCAGCGGTAGTAAACCTTCACATATTTTTCCCAGTCGGCCTTGCGCTGGGACAGGCTGGTGGGGCTGACGGCCAGCACATCGTAGATCAGGCCGGGGGCGTCGGCGGAGGTGAAAAGAGCTTTGGAGCCGGAGACGGCGTCCAGCGCCTGGCCGGAAACCGGATACCACGCGCCGATGGCGGAGACCTGGCCGCTGGCCAGCACCTGCGGGGTTTCGTTGGTGGCGGTGTTGAGCAGGGTGATGTCGGACTGCTTCATGCCGTTTTTCTCCAAAGCCTTCAGCATCAGCAGGTGCTCCACCAGAGTGAGCTCCAGTCCGACTTTCTGGCCCTTGAGATCCTTGATGGAGTTCACTCCGGGCTTGCCGATGATCATGTCGTTGCCGTTCGAGTAATCCAGCACCGCGATGAACTTGCTGCGGGCTCCGTTGGCTCCGGCCACCATGGCGTCGGCGGCCACCACGGTCACGGCGTCCACCTTGCCGGCGGAGAAGGCGTCGATGGAGGGCAGGTAGTCGAACCAGAGGAGTTCCACCTCAATGCCGGCCTCCTTGAACCAGCCTTTCTGTTTGGCGACTTCGATGAGCGTGAAGCCGGGCCAGTCGGAGTAGGCGACCTTGAGCGGTTCGGCGGCAAGGGCACGGAGGGAGCCGGCCAGACAGAGCGCGGCGGCGAGGAGGGCGGAGAGCTTGTGTTTCAGCATGGCGGGAAGTGGTGAGCTGACACCCGGAAAAGCAGGCCCTGTGCCACGGGCCGGCGGAGAGTAAGACGAATTTACGGTTTTGTATGACAGAACCGCCGCCGTCCATTGACGCCCCGCGCGGATTGTGACAGGGGACCGGCATGTCAAAGAAACAGGCTGTTTCCCCTCCCGCCTCCCGTGGCGCCGCCTGCCGGGTGACGCTGAGCCTGCCCGCCGGCGTGACCCGCCAGCTGGATGAGCTGGTGGCCGCCGGCATTCACTCCAACCGCTCACAGGCCGCCGCCAAGCTGCTGGCCGGAGCCCTCATCGGCGGTGCCCGGCCGACGGGCCATCAGGTGCTGGCGGGCACCGTGACCCTGACCTACCGGCACGACAAACGCGGGGTGGAGGCCACCCTGGCCAAAATCCAGCACACCTGGCTGAAGGAGGTGGTGAGCAGCCAGCGGGTCCACCTTTCCCGCGGCCAGACACTGGAGGTGATCCTGCTGCAGGCTCCCGGTCCGGTGCTCCGACGCATCGCCGACGAGCTGATCGCCTGCAAGGGCGTGGAGAACGGCCAGCTTTACATCTGTTCGGAGGTCCTGCCGCCACTGCATTGAACCCGAGGCGGAGGACCAAAGCCGCCGCGCGGGTCCGGCGGAGGGTGGATTTTATCAGGCGTTGTCCACCGGCCCGGAATCCAAGGCCGCCGGCTCCGGATCCGCAGGGACCGCAGCCGGGAAGGGGGCGGGGGTGGTGCCGCCGGAGGCGCTGATTTGGCGCTGGATGGCACTGAGGAGTTTCTCCATTTCCTGATCCGCATGGTGCCACCAGTCGGTGGACCAGATGCGGTGCAGCGTCCAGCCCAGTCCCTCCAGGATCAGCTGGCGGAGCTTGTCGCGGTCACGCGCGGTGGCGGCGCGGTGGTAGGTGGCGCCGTCGCATTCCACGCCGAGAAGATAGCGGCCCGGAGCCGCGGGATCCACCACCGCCAGATCCAGGCGGTAGCCGGAGCAGCCCACCTGATGATGGACCTCGTAACCATGGCTCCGCAGCCGGTCGGCCACCATGCGCTCGAATTCCGAATCCGGCTCCGCCACAGCGCTGGCCAGGGTGGCGGATGTCAGGGCGCGGGGGCCGCGCTCGGCGTAATCCAGGAAGTATTTCAAATCCTGCACCCCGCGGGACCGGGTGCGGGTGAGGTCGATCTGATCGGCCCGCAGCCCGCTGAAGACCAGCACCTCGTGCTTGGCGCGGGTGATGGCCACATTCAGCCGCCGCTCGCCGCCGTCGCGGTTGAGCGGTCCGAAGTTCATGCTCACGCGTCCGCTTTCATCCGGTCCATAACAGATGGAGAACAGGATCACATCCCGCTCGTCGCCCTGCACGTTCTCAAGGTTTTTCACAAAAACCGGCTCTCCCTCCACGGGCGGTTTATCGCCGAAGTGATGCTCGATTTCCGGATACTGGCGGCGCTCCTCGTCCAGCAGGTTTTCCACCAGATTCTGCTGGGCCTGGCTGAAGGTCACCACGCCGAAAGACCGGAGAGGGCCGACGGGATCCCGCAGCCGGGCGCTCAGTTCCTTCACCAGGGCTTCGGCCTCGCGGCGGTTGGTGCGGGATTTTCCCTTGTCATAGCGGGCCTCCGGGAGATGGCGGAACCGCACGCCGCCGTTGAGGGTATCGGGGCCGGGGAAGGTCAGCAACTGGTTGTCGTAATATTGCCGGTTGCTGAAGGCGATCAGCCCCTCATGGCGGCTGCGGTAGTGCCACTGGAGCCGTTTGTGGCGGAGACCATTGCCCATCAGCTCATCCAGAATGCTTTCAAGGTCCCGGTGCTCCGCCGGCGCGGTGCCCTCCTCGTCATCCGGATCGCCGCCGCCGCCGCCGAAGAAGTTGGTGGGGGGCAGCTGTTTGGGATCGCCGACCACGATCAGCTGCGAACCGCGGGCGATGGCCCCGATGGCATCCCACACGGGAATCTGGGAGGCCTCGTCAAAAATCACCACGTCAAAATTCCGGTGCGAGGCTTCGAGATACTGCGCCACGGACAGCGGGCTCATCAGCACGCAGGGTTTCAGCCGGGGCAGCAGGGAGGGGATGCGGCTCAGAAGCTGCCTTACCGGGATGTGCCGGGCGCGCTTGCCGATCTCCTTCCGCAGCAGGCCGATCTCCGCGTCGGGAATGCCCTCAATGCCCTGCTGCTCCCGGGGAATGCCGGCGGAGAGGCGCGAGTGAATGAGGTCGCGGGAGAGGGTGGCCAGCGTGGTGTCCAAGCTGCGGAAACGCTCGATGCGGGCCGCATGCTCCGCGCCGAAGAAATCCCGCAGTGCGGGTTCGGTGTCCATCACCGCAAACAGGAAGGCCCGCCGGAAGCTGCGCTCGAAAAGCTCCGGGACGTCCACAGCGGGGACCGCCGCCGTAGCGGATTCAATACGGTTCACCACCGGTCCCAGATGCAGGGCCAACGCCTCCTGGCGGGCTTTCTGCCAGGAGCACCACTCGCGGACCCGGGGCCAGGCGGCTGTCAGGGCATCGGCCTGCGCGGTCACCGCGCCCAAGTGGTCCGACGCGCCATTGATGCTTTTGCGGTCCAGCCGGACCTCCTGCGAGAAGGTGTCCAAGGCACGGGTCACATCCAGCCAGGCGGTGCGGAAAGCTGTCAGGCGGTCACCGATGGAGGTGCCGGCGGCAAGGACGGCAGGGCCCTCGTTGAAAAGATCCGCCAGCAGGCGGCGCAGCCGGCCGGGCCATGCGGAATCGTCGCCGGCCAGTGCCTGGATGCGGGAGTGCAGGGTTTCGCCCCAGGCGCGGGCTTGGGCCAGGGAGTCCGCCTGGGGTTCGCCGTTTTTCCAAAGCTGGCCCAGACAGGCCTGGGCGGCGGGGGCGGCGGCGGTCAGTTTGTCATTGATGGCCAGGAGACGGGGCGCGCCCTCCAGGAACCGGGCCAGGACACCTCCGGTGGCGGTGAAATGATCGGTCTGCCCATCCGGTGACGGCGGCTGGAGCGCGGCCTCGCGGAAAAAGGCGGCGCGGGCCTCCTCAAAGTCGTCAAAGGCGGTGCGGAAACCGGTTAGCAGCCGGCCGGCGGGAGTTCCCGGACCGTAACCCGCCGGCCCCAAAGGGAGAACCTCGGCCAGGATGCCGCGCATCCGCAGCAGCCAGGCGTTGTCGCCGGAGGCCAGCAGCGCCAGGCGGTCATGCAGCACCCGGCCCCACTCCCGCACCCGGAGCAGCGAGTGAGCCTCCGGCTCGCCGCCCTTCCACGCCTTGCCCAGCAGGGATTCCGCCTGGGCGCAGACCGTGGCCAGGCCGCGCTGAATGCCGCGGAGACGCAGAGCGGTGGTCAGGGTGCCGCCCATGGCGTCCACCGAGGGGTCTCCGGCCGTGCTCCGGGCGGTGCGCAGCTGCCGGCGGAGAAAACCCGTGCTGAGGAAGCGGGGCAGAAACCACCCGGTGCGGGCGGTCCGGCACTTCTGTTCCAGCAGATCGAGATCGAGGGCCAGCAGAGCCTTTTCATCATAAGCGTCGCCGGCCAGCCGGGACCGCAGCTCCTCCCGCTCCTCCGCCAGGGTGGTCCATTGCTGGAGATCGCCTGACCATTCCTGCCAAGGGGCCACCGCCAGCCGGCTGCCGGCGGTCACAGGGGTCAGAAGACTGTCTGTCAGGGCTGACAATGCCGTGAGACTGGCTTGGGAGATCAGTGGCGTGGCGGTGCCGAGCCAGCGGCGCAGCGCCTGTGTGGCCTCCGCCGCTTTGGTGCGGAGGGTCTCCAGATCACGGGCCCGCTGGAACAGTCCGGCGGCCTCCGCCGCGCTCCACGACTCCGCAGGAACGGTGGCGCCCTCATCCGTCAGCGCGGGGAGCAGCTGGCGCACCGCTGTCCGCAGGGTGGCCCGCTCCTTCACCAGAGCGGTCCAGCCATCCACCAAGGCCGAAACCTCATGCCACGGAGATGTGATGAAGCCGCCGGCCACGGGCTCCGGAGCCAGCAGGCTTTCCACCAGCCGCAGCAGGTGGTTCAGCGCGGCGCGCGTGGGCGCGCCCGGAAACTGCAGCCAGTCACGGAGGCCGGCGCTGGCGGACTGGGCGGCTAGGGCTTTGGTTTTGAGTCCCTGGATCCTGCCCAGCGTGCCTTCGGCCCAGCCAGGGGACCAATCCGCCCACGCGAGTGGGGAAAGCGGATGCTCCGCCAAGGGAATCAGCGGCCTGGACCGCTCCTGCAGCACATGGCAGAGGTGGCGGGCCTGATCCAGTGTCTCCGGAGTGGTTTCCAGAATGGCCGGCCACTCTTCCAGCCGCACCGTGTCCTCCTCCCGGCGGGGCAGCAGGTAATCCAGGCAGTGATAAGCCGTCAGGCGGCAGGGATATAAAGAATGAAGCGTGCGCGTGTAGGTGTTGAGCACCGCGCGCAGACGCTCCAGTTCCGAGGCGCGCCGTTCCCAGTCAGTGTGCTCATCGTTCAGACGCACCTTCAGACTGCGGCTGAACTGGCTCAGCACCTCCGCCTTGCCGGTTTTGTTGGAGTGCAGCTCCAGACAGAACGGCTCCAGTCCGTCCTCCCGCAGCCGGCGGTGCACCACGTCCAGGGCGGCGCGTTTCTCGGCCACGAAGAGAACCCGCTTCCCCTGCGACAGGCAGTGGGCGATGATGTTGGCGATGGTCTGGGATTTACCGGTGCCGGGCGGCCCCTCAAGGACAAAGTCGTGTCCCGCGGCGGCGGCCATGACAGCAGCCAGCTGGGAAGAGTCGGCGCTGCGGGTGCAGTGAATCTCACGGGGATGGAATTGGTCGTCCAGCTGGCGCGGCTCAATGTCGCCGGGGGGATTCGGAAAGGTTTTGCCGGCACCGTGAATCAGGTGGTTGACGATGCGGTTGCGGGTCAGATCCTCCAGCCGGTCGGTCAGATCCTTCCAAAGCAGGAACTTGGTGAAGGAGAACTGTCCCAGCCAGACTTCGGACTTCACCTCCCAGCCGGGCATATCCCGGACGGCGTCGCGGAAAATCTGAAGCACCCGTGCGGCATCGATGCCCTGGTCATCCTCGGGCAGGGGATCCAGACCGGGGATGTCCTTGCGGAAATCCTGCCGCAGCATCTCCATCAGCGTGACATTCAGCCGGGCCTCCTCGTCCAGCCGGCGCAGGGAAAAGCCCTCCAGCACCGACTTCCGCCGCAGCTCCACCGGCACCAGCAGCAGCGGCGCCTGATACGGGCGGTCGCTGAACTCCGTCTCCCGCCACTCCAGAATGCCCACCGCCGCGAACAGGGTGTTGCTGCCGTTCTCATCCAGGGCGTTGCGGGCGGCGCGGTAAAGCTCAGTCAGGCGCGGGCCGTGCTCGGTCTCTTCCAGATGCGTGTGCAGGCGGCCATGGAGAAGCTCATCGCGCAGGTGGTCCGCCAAGGCGTCCGTCCGCTGCTGCAGGGTGTCCAGGGCAGCGCTGCGCGGATCCTCCGGACTCATCACACGCGGTCTGGGCAGCAGCGACAGCTCCCGCTCACCGGCCAGGGCGTCCTCCACCTTCTCCGGCTCGGCGGACATGATGCGGATGGTGGCTTTGGTCTCCCGCAGATTCAGCAGGCGGTTGCGCAGGCTGAGGTCCAGGAGACGGCTTTTCCAAAGATCGATGCGGCTGCCCGCTTTGGCCTGGCCATCGGCGGACGGAACAGTCAGGGAATCGGCGAACTCCCGGCTGCCGAGGCCCGCCGCGCCGGTGCGGTTCCTTTCCGGACCGGACGCCCCGCCGCTTTCCGGAAGCTCCTGGCCAGGAATGGGCAGGGGGCGGATGCCCGCGCGGCGGGCTGCGCGGACATCCAGCGCCACCCGGAAGGGCAAAGCGGTCCGGAGGTGCGGTTTGGCCGCCTGCTCGGCGTCGTTGAGATTGCCCGGTGTGTCCCAAGTGGTGCACGTGGCCTCGAAAACAGTGATGAGCGCCTCATTCTCCAGCTTGCGGATATGCTGGAGATCATCGCCGGCCGGTTGGGGCAGAGAGCGCTCCTCCAGCCAGCAGCCCGCATAGGCGTGTCCCTCGTGGATCAGCACCAGCGGCCGCAGACCCGCCTGCTCGCAGCAGGCGGCGGACAGCAGCGCCAGATCCAGACAGGTGCCGAACCTCTGGCTGACGATGTCCGAAGGGAAGCGGACCTTCTGACCGGTGTTTTCAAAACTGGCCGGCGGATTGATGTAGCGGATGCCGAGCCCGGAGATGGCTTTGTGGATGGCGGCAACCTGCTCCCAGGCACGCCTGCGGCTGCGGTCCTGATACCCATTGATGGCGGACCGTCCGGTGGATTCCTGAAGAATCTCCGAGGCTTGGCCGAGAATGCCCATCACCGCCGGATCATTGGGCGTCACGAAGGCCGCCAGAATCTCCGGCAGGGCTGTCAGTCCGCACCATTCATTCCTCGCCAGCAGGGAAACGGGCTCGGTCAGAGACTGCACGGTCCGCCCATCCTCCTCCAGGAGCTCCACTTTCAGCCAGCCGCTGACCTTTTCATTCAGGCCGGCGAAAAAATCGTGGCTCATTTTCAGATTCACGGGAGCCTGCCGGAATTCCCCGTCCGGAGCGATGGACTGGAGGCGGATTTCGGCCGGGGTGGCGAAAGCCGGCTCCGTGCTGACCCGCAGCACAAGGTTCCGGCGGGGGACGGCGTCGTTTTTCAAATGCAGCTCCTTGATCACCGGCACGGCATTCTGCTGGAACGCGTAGTTGGTGGAGTGGTCGTGGCTGATGGTGAGCGCCGGCACCGTCGGGGAGGATTCCTCGGGATAAAAGGCGTGCACGGGTTCGGACATCATAATTCGGAAGGGCTGGGCTGGAGAAGGGAGCGTTCCCAGGCGGACGGATGCCCGTCAAAGGGGCACAGCCCGGGAGAGGCGGCAGGGATGCTGGACAATAACACACCTATTGGAAAAGAGAAGCCTGCACTGAATTGCGGCAGGAAAGTTCCGCACCGGATTCAGGCATTTTCATCATCCCGACTGCCTGACGTCCAGGGCCGAACAGCGGCTGCCCCGGCAATTTAGTCAGGAATTGTTTATAGATTCCGATGGTTTAACTGTTTGGGGTTCTCCCGCCGGTCAGTCAGCAGCCCGGAGGGGCCGGCGGCATTCCATGGATCCTGCCTGCCAGGCGAGCCGGCTCCGGAATCTTAATTTGATTTTATTATGTTAGTACATAATTTGTTGATAGTCAACGAATTAAGATTTAGGATTGATTACAGAAACTCGTTCATTATGAATGAACTATCAATTAATTGCCAAAGGCGGATTAAGACAGCAGGTTGTGTCGATAATGGTGCCCCGATGTTGTAATGCCCGGGTTGGGCGGTCTTCCGGAGGGCGGCTGCGGTTCCAGTGCATGCGGCAGCGCCTCCGGCGGGCCGGGCTTCGGGGAAATCCCTTCAGGGGCAGGTTTTTCAGCCGATGACCGGGCGGATGAGCATGCGGAAAACGCCGTGCACCGGAGCCGTGTGCTCCGGGGTGTAGGTGCTCAGCGCATATTTTCCATCAATCACACCGGCAACGACTTCCCCTGGCTGCGGAGGGGTCTGGCGCTCCATGACCACAACATCGCCCGCCAGAATGTTGCGGTTTTTCATGCTGTCGTTCAGCATACGCACGGCGAAATGGCGGGGTGGACCGGGCGCGGGCTCGGTGGAGGTTTCCACAAAAATGACTTCGCCGGAATGGGGCTGGTCCATACCGGCCACCGCCTCCTGCAGCAGAGGAATGCTCATCAGCCGCCTGCGGGCGGGGCCGATCAGCCGCAGCGACCGGGCGGCGCGTTTGCGCGGCTCCAGCATGCCCTTGCGCCGCAGGGCGGTCACATGCTCCTGGGCGGCGCTGGGACTGCTCCAGCCAAAATGCTCCGCGATCTCCCGCAGCGTCGGAGGCATCTGATTGGTGTCCGCCCGCGAGCGGATGAAATCGAGCACTTCCTTTTGGCGGCTGGTGACGGTTTTCATGTGTTGGTTGGGAGGCCTTACAGAAGCACGGAACATACCGCGCACAGATTATTTTTCATCACTACAGCCATACGGCGGACACTTACAAGGACTTTTCCATTGTTTCAAACCTGTCAATGACTTAAAACACTGTCAAACCGGACCTATAGGTATTTTAGAACATTGCGGTTTCTGTAAGGTTAGCCCGAAAATTTTAAAGAAATTTTCATACTGTGCCCGCCCCCGTGAATTTTCCTGGATTCCCAAGCCATTGCTTCAGGGCCGGTGAAGCAGCTGGACAGCCCCTTGCCACACCGCATGCAGGGACAGCAGCAGGAGCCCGGCTCCGAAGAGACCGGTAAGCACGCGTTGGCTTCGGTTCCAGAGCCGCCGCACCCGGCGGTGCTGCAGCGCCAGCACAAACAGGGACCAGAAAAAAAGAGCCTGGCCGATCACGATGCCGAACAGTGCCAGCTTCCGGTCCGTTCCCGCCTGGGGGCCCAGCCACTGCAGCACCATGCCTCCCAGGAAGATCATGGCCTTCACATTGCTCAGATTAGTTAACAGTCCTTGGAGAAAAGCCTGCCGGTCCGGCAATGGCAGCACCGCGCCCTCCCCGGCGGTGCCTCCCGTCATGGAGGAGACGGATTTCAGCAGGGAGACCGCCAGACGCGTCAGCCACAGCCCCCCCATCACGAGAAGCAGCGGATAGATCACCGGATGACTCTGAATGGCCGCGCCCAGCCCTACGAGGACGATGATGAGGTGCACGCTCAGGCCGCAGGCGATCCCGGCCACGGTCCACAGACCGGCCCGCGCGGGATGCCGCAGGGAATTCCGCAGCAGCAGCAGCATGTCCGGTCCTGGCGAAAACTGCGCCAGCAGCATGATCAGACTCAGAGATGAATAAGTCACCCGGCGGTTTTCACCTGCCCGGCGTGCCTGCGCAAGGGGGATGCGGCTCCGCCACCGGTCATGACCCCCGGAATGCGGAACGCCGCTTCCCGGATCAGGAAACGGCGTTGGCGGCGGACGGTGGGAATTCCAACAGGGACAAGGGGGCCGAGTCAGGCTTGGGAGGGCACAGGGAAGCCGGGGAACAGGCGGTTGGGCTGCGCGGGCTCCTCGTCGTCGAGGAAGTCCATGTCATCATCGTCGGGCTCAAGATCCATTTGGGGAACGGCCATACGGGTGGTGAGTTTTTGGAATTGGCTGTATTCGATGAGTTCAAAGCGGCCCTCGGGTGTCTCGCCGATAGCGGTGAGGCTCTCCACCCAGTCGCCGGAGTTGAGGTAATGAATGCCGTCGATCATCTTGTCGGCGGGAGTGTGGATGTGGCCGCAGATGATGCCGCTGCAGCCGCGGTCCTCCGCGAATTTCTTCAGCGCCTCCTCATAGCGGCCCACGGCGTTCACGGCCCCCTTCACCCGGGCTTTGATGGCCCGGCTGATGGAGTAGTACTCCAGTCCCCGCAGCCGCCGCGTCCAGTTGTAGAAGCGGTTGATCATGAGGAGCATGGAATAGCTGAAGCTGCCCAGCAGGGCCAGCCACCGGAAATGAGTCGTCACCGCGTCGAAGGCGTCGCCATGCACGCAGACATACCGTCCGGAGGGGGATTCGTGGATATATTCATTGGCCAGCAGGATGCGGTCGAAGCGCAGCGGCAGGACTTTCCAGAGGAAGTCGTCGTGATTGCCCCGCAGATAGACCACCTCCGTGCCGTGCTTCTCCGCCTTTTTCAGGACGAGGCGGAAGAAGCGGGTGTGCTCGGCTGTCCAGCGGCCCCATTTGCGGAGGTGCCAGCCGTCCACGATGTCACCGTTGAGGATAAGCTTGTCGCAGTCGATGTGGCGCAGGAAGTGGTTCACCTGCGAGATTTTGCAGTCCGTGAACCCGAGATGCACGTCGGAGATGATGACCGTGCGGTAGCGGATTTTTTTCTTTTTCATAGGTGGAGATCGGAAAGGGAAATACCCGGCCCTCCCTCCCGGATCAGGGAGGGGCGGCGTCCGGTTGTCCGGTCTGCCCTGGCCCGGTCCGTTGCGGACATCAGGCGGCCAGAGGAAGGCCGGGACCTGTGGCGGCGCGGTGCAGATGGCCGGCGAAGGATTCGGTGATGCGTTCCCAGGAAAGCGGGCGGACCGTGCAGCAGGCGGCCTCCGCCGTCTGCGGCCAGCGGCGGCGCTCCCGCAGCGCGCGGAAAACCTGGCGCTGGAAGGCATCGCCCGACTCCTGGCAGGCCGCGTAGCCATTGATGCCCGGCTCCACAAACCGTCGCGAGGCCGCAAGGTGGTGGCTGACGGTGACCACTCCGCTGGCCATGGCCTCCAGCAGCACATTGCCGAAGGTTTCCGTGAGACTGGGGAAAAGCAGCAGATCCGAGGAGGCATAGGCCGCGGCCAGATCCAGGCCGGTCAGGAAGCCGGTGAACCGCGCCCCGGGGTGGCGCGCCTCCCACTCCGCCCGCTGCGGGCCGTCGCCCACAATGACCAGTTTGGTGCCAGGCGTCTGCCTCCGGGCGGTTTCCCACGATTCAAACACCGGGGCCAGATTCTTCTCCGCCGCCAGTCGTCCCACATAAAGCATCACCAGATCCGCCGGTCCCGCGCCCCAGTGCCGGCGCAGCGCCCAGTCGCGCCGCACGGGATGGAACAGATCGGTGTCAACGCCGCGCTCCAGAATCTCCAGATTCCGGAATCCCCTTGCGGCCAGCTGCCGCCGTGTCTCCTCCGTGGGCACCAGCGTGCAGCGCGTGGCGTTGTGCAGGCGGCGCAGATAGCGCACCAGCACCGGCTGCAGCAGGCCCAGCCGGTAACCGGAGAGATATTGGGGAAAATGAGTGTGGTAGCCGCTCACCACGGGAATGCCCAGGCTGTGGGCCGCGTGCATGGCGGAGATGCCCAGCATGCCCTCCGTGGCCACATAAAGGGCCTCCGGCCTCCACTGCGCCCAGCGCCGTTTCAGAAACACCGGCCGGGGCAGCCCCAGCCGGGCGAAGGGATAGCGGGGAAGAGGGAAGCCGGGCACACACACCTCGCGGAAACCGTCGGAGAATCCGGTCCCGCCTGATTCATTCAGTCCCGGATGGATAACCTCCACCTCGTGTCCCCGGGCGATAAGCCCGGCAGCCAGCCGCTCCAGCGTCATGGCAACGCCGTTGATGTCGGGCGGGAAAGTGTCACTTACAATGGCAGTCTTCATGCGGATCGCATTTCACACCAGTGTAGCGCCCTGCAGCTGCCCGCGGCCATCGGGGCTGTGTGCCTTTCCTGTCACCTGTCCTAACCGTCAGGCCGCCATGCGCGGCGGCTGGTGACGGCCATCCGTGGAAACCGCATGGCGGGCGGACTCCGGCAGGCCATCGCCTTTGCCGGACCGTGCTGAAAAGCCCCGCGGTGCGGTTCTCAGACTTTGGTCCCCGCCGCCGCCAGCGCCTCCTGCGCCAGAGCCAAAGCGCCCAGCAGTCCGGACCGCGTGCCCAGGCCGGGAGCCACCAGCCAGTTTTCCAAGCCGCCGGCGAGCACTGGATGAGCCAGATAGTGGTTCACCAGAGCCGCGCATTTGGCGCGCACCCGCGGCAGCAGGTGGTTGTTTTGCGTTACTCCTCCGCCAATGATGCAGCGTTCAGGGGAGAGGGTCATCAGAAAATTGACACAGGCGCAGGCCAGATAGTGGGCCTCCATCTCCCACGCCCCATGGTCCGGCGGCAGCGTGGACGCCTTCACCCCCCACCGTTTTTCCATCGCCGGCCCGTTGGCCATGCCCTCCAGACAGTCGCCATGCCAGGGGCACACCCCTTCGAAAGTGTCCCCCGCCGCGCGCGGAATGCGCAGATGCCCCATTTCCGGATGCAGCAGCCCGTGCAGAGGGCGGCCCCGCACCAGGGCACCGCCGCCGATGCCGGTCCCGACCGTCAGATAAAGCAGGGTGCCGCATCCCTGGCCGGCACCCCAGCGCCATTCCCCCAGAGCGGCGGCATTCACGTCCGTATCGAATCCCATGGGCACCGGAAACACCCGGCGCAGCGCTCCCAGCACATCGGTGTTGGCCCACAGCGGTTTGGGGGTGGTGGTGATGTATCCGTAGTCCGCCGCTGCGGGATTGACCCCGGCGGGTCCGAAGGTGCCGACGCCGATGGCCGCCAATTTGCCGTGCCGCGACTCCGCTTCCTGAAACCATGCGGTCACTTTTGCCAGGATTTCCGAGGAGGGCGTGCTCCGGGTGTCGGTCTCGATTCTCGTGGTCTCCCTCATGTCCTCCGGCCCGGTGCCGACACCGAGCACAAATTTGGTGCCGCCGGCTTCGATTGCTCCAAAAAGCGGGGATGGGAACATAAGGGAAAAAGGATGAGGCGGGATGGATGGGGGAGGGCAAACCGGCTGATGGAAACCAGCCCGGGAAGAGTGCAGATGGGCACAAAAAGCCGTCAGGATTCAAGAAAAAATCGGATCATCGCGAAAAATCATGAGTTCGGCCCGGCAGCGGGTCCCTCCGCCGGACTCCGCCCGGCGCATGGGCGCCAGGGATTGAGGGGGCAAAAAGAATCCCCCGGCATGGATATGCCGGAGGATTCCGCAGTTTGGCTGGATGGTGCCAAAATGGTTGGCCGGATCTGCCGGCCCCGGCTTAGGCGCAAGCCAGCTTCTTCAGCTCCTCGGCCTTGTCGGTGCGCTCCCAAGTCAGATCGGGGTCGTTCTTGCCGAAGTGGCCGTAGTTGGTGGTCTTGGAGTAGATCGGGCGCAGGAGGTTCAGTTGCTTCACGATGTCGGCGGGCTTGAAGGAGAACACTTTGAGCACGGCGGCGAGGATTTTGTCATCGTCAACGGTGCCGGTGCCGAAGGTGTCGATGTGCACGCTGACGGGCTGGGGATGGCCGATGGCGTAGGCGAACTGGACCTCGCATTTTTTGGCGAGACCGGCGGCGACCACGTTCTTGGCGACCCAGCGGCCCATGTAGGCGGCGCTGCGGTCCACTTTGGACGGATCCTTGCCGGAGAAGGCGCCGCCGCCGTGACGGCCCATGCCGCCGTAGGTGTCCACAATGATCTTGCGGCCGGTCAGGCCGGTGTCGCCCTGCGGGCCGCCGATCACGAACTTGCCGGTGGGGTTGATGAGGAATTCCGCGCCTTCCAGCATTTCAGCGGGGAGCACGGGCCTGATGACCTCCTCAATGCAGAATTTTTTGATGTCGGCGTGCGCAGTGCCTTCGGCGTGCTGGGTGGAGATGACCACGTTGACGATGCGGCTGGGCTTGCCGTCCACGTACTCCACGGAGACCTGGCTCTTGGCGTCGGGG
Organism: Verrucomicrobiales bacterium; assembly: GCA_028293125.1. Taxonomy (GTDB): domain Bacteria; phylum Verrucomicrobiota; class Verrucomicrobiia; order Verrucomicrobiales; family V1-33; genus CAIZWU01. The sequence continues at coordinate 41,458 of JAQGPJ010000010.1, forward strand.
CGCAGCCACGGGGCCTTGCCGCTCTTGCGGATGGCGGTGAGGGCCGCGCCGACGCGGTGGGCATACATGATGGGGGCGGGCATCAGCTCCGGGGTCTCGTCGCAGGCATACCCGAACATGATCCCCTGGTCGCCGGCGCCCTGCTCTGCGGTGTCCTTGCCGTCGGCCCCGCGGGCGTCCACGCCCTGGGCGATGTCCGGGCTCTGTGCTGTGAGGATGTTCTGAACGAAAATCCGGTCGGCGTGGAAGACGTCATCGTCATTCACATAACCGATTTCGCGCACGGCATCGCGGACAATCTGCACATAGTCCAGTTTGGCCTTGGTGGTGATCTCGCCGCCGACGATGGCGATGTTGCTTTTCACGTAAGTCTCGCAGGCCACGCGGCTGGCGGGATCCTGGGCGAGGCAGGCGTCGAGGACGGCATCGGAGATGGTGTCGGCGACTTTGTCAGGATGGCCTTCGCCAACGGACTCGGACGAGAAAATGTAGGAACGTGACATGAACGGGCGGTTTGGATCAGTGGAAGGAATGAGGCGTCCAGGACTTCCTTCCGGGGGGGAAGGGAACGTATGAACGCATCAGGATATGTTGATATATCCTTGCCGGAGAGATGGGGTCAATGGGGAAATCGGGGACTTAATGTGGAAAAATCGCCATTCCCGGCGGGGCAGGGTGTGCTCCATTAGGCCCGTTATGCGAAAAACCGGGATCCTTTTCTGCTGCCTCCTGCTGGGGTGGGTGTTTGTGTGGCCCGTCAGCGGGTCCACTTTGCCTGAGGGGGGGCGCGAGATGCTGTCCAACCCGGAGGTGAAGGCGTATGTGAGCCGCATGCCGGAGGGCAGCGGTTCCGCGGAGACGGTGCCAGTCGCAGGCAAGCCGTTTGGGCGGGTGCAGCGCGTGATCATTCCCCGGCGTCCCGACCGTCTCTGGGACATCGGAGCACGGGCGCTGCTCTCGGGGGCCATGCTGGAAGGGGACACAGGGGTGGTCACTTTTGAGGCCCGCGCCCTGCCATTGCCCGGTCAGGCACCCGGCGAGGCGACGGCGGAGGCGGCCGTGATGCTGGAGGAGGTCCTGCCGCCCAGCTACCCGAAGGCGGCACAGATGGGATTCCGGTGCGGGCCGGAGTGGCGGACCTATTATCTGCCTTTCCGCACAGACCGTCCGTTGGCGGAGGGAAAGGGCACCCTGGTGTTCCATCTCGGTCTTGAGGCCCAGGCGCTGGAGTTCGGACCGGTTCAGGTGCTCAATTACGGCCGCGCCATCGCGCTTAAGGATCTTCCCCGCACCACCGCCACCTATCCCGGGCGCGACGCTGATGCTCCTTGGCGGAAGGAGGCCTTGGAGCGCATCTCCAAACTGCGCACCGGACCGCTGACCGTGAGCGTCAGGGACGCCGTCGGGCATCCCGTGCCCGGAGCCCAGGTGAAGGTGCGCCAAGTCCGCAGTGCTTTCGGGTTCGGCTCGGCAGTCACCGCGCAAATGCTCACCGCCGGGGGGCCGGATGGCGACCGCTACCGGAAGGTGGTCAGCGACACCTTCAGCCGGGTGGTGTTCGAGAACGACATGAAAATGGAGTTCTGGGAGGAGTCACTGGCCAACGCCTCCGATGCGCCTTTCCGGTGGGACAGAACCCAGGAGGCCTGTGACTGGCTGAAAAAACAGGATATTGGCATCCGGGGACACTATCTCTGCTGGGCACCGTGGGAGCCATGGTCCGAAAGCCTGCGCGGCGGGCCGGAGAAAATCAAAAAACGCATCCTGGACCACATCCCCCGCGTGGCCCGGGAGGTTGGCGGCCGCGTGATGGAGTGGGATGCCATCAACCATCTCGCGGGCTGGGACAAAAACATCGATGAGGTCACCGGTCTGGATTTTTACAGCGAGGTCATGCGCGCCTGCCGCGCCGCCACCAAACTGCCCCTGTGGGTGAATGAGGACCAGGTATTCCGGCCCGGACGCCAGCAGGAGGACTATTATATCCGTATTCAGAAACTCATCGCCGACGGCTGCAAACCCGACGGCATCGGCAATCAGGCTCACTTCGACAGCTCCTATCTGCCTGCGCCCCAGCACATGTTGGCGGTGAGCGACCGATTCGCCGCCCTGGTGCCGGCGCTGGAGATCACGGAATTCGACGTGGTGAGCGGCGGCGACGAGCAGCTGGAGGCGGACTTTCTGCGGGACTGCCTGATCCTGTGCTACAGCCATCAGGCCTACACCGGCTTTCTGATCTGGGGATTCTGGGAGGGCGCACACTGGAAGCCCGAAGCCGCGCTCTGGCGGAAGGACTGGTCCGAAAAGCCGGCGGCGGCGGTGTGGCGCGGTCTGGTGAGCGGCCAGTGGACCACGACGGCGGAGGGAGTCAGCAATACGGAGGGTGCCTGGACAGTCAGTGCCCACTTCGGCATTTATGAAATCACCGCCAGCGCCAACGGTAAAACCAGAACCGTCCGCGTGCCGTTTGTCCGGGACGCCCCGGCGCTGGTGGTGGAGCTGCCCTGACGGAGCGGGATTTTTCCGGGCCTTGGCAAACCCCCGGGAATGAGGGAGGGTGGGGAGCTATGAGCACTCCGCCACCCATTCCGCCGGATGAGCCGAACTTCCCGCCGGTGCCTCCGCCGGCTCCGCCATCCTATGTCCCGGCCCCGCCGCCCTATGATCCCTCGGTGGTGTCACCGAAGTCCAGCATGGGCAAAGGGACCAAAACACTGCTGTTTGGCTGCCTGGGCCTCGTGGCGGTGATGCTGCTGGCCGTGGTGTTCATTGGCAAATGGGCATGGGAGAAAGTGAAACCCATCGCGGAGAACCCCGCGCAGTTCGTGGCTGAACAGATCGTCAAGGCCCACCCCGAACTTGAAACGGTGAGCGTGGACAAAAGCACGCATTCCATCACCTTCAGGGACAAGGCCAGCGGCGAGGTGCTGACAGCCAGACTGGACAAGGTGCAGAATGGCAACTTCATTCTGACCAAGTCCGACGGCACCGAGGTTGAGCTGGGTCCCCAAGGATTCAGAATGAAGGGTCAGGGAGGCTTTCAGGCCACTCTTGGAGGAGGAGAGGCTGTCCCCCTGCCGGACTGGGTCCCTCCTTATCCGGGACCGCACACGGTGGCGCTGTCCACCAGGCAGGAAAGCAATGGATCCATCCAAGGGGTCCGCACGATACTCACCACGGATGATGTCCCCACCGCCAGAGCCGGCTATTTGAAAGCGCTGGAGGATGCCGGGTACACCCTGCATGAAAACGGTGACCTCTCCGTTGATGGCCGCCAGGCGGTGAATTTGAAGGCTGGCAAAACCACGGGGCAAGGTTTGGCGCGGACCATCGTCATCGCCATCACGGATTTGGAGGGCAAAACCCAAGTGGGTTTGAATTACGATCAGTCCACGGCGGAAAAATAGATTTGTCCGGAATCCAAGGGGCAGGTCTTTGAAAATAAGACTGTATTCCCCGGATTACGGTCATATGAGGATTTGCGGAATCAGGCATCCGCACCCACGATCGGGCCCGTGAAAACAACCGCACTGCTTCTCCTGGTGTCGGCCTCCCCCCTCGCGGCGGCGGGCAATGAATCGGATTTTCTCGGCGACTGGCGGAACAAAATGCGGGATATCGTGCCCCGCGGCTACATCTGCTCCCATACAGATGCCGCTCCGGGGATTGATGGAAAGCTGGATGACGCCGCCTGGGCGAAGGCTCCGTGGACGGAGGACTTTGTGGACATCGAGGGCGATGCCAAACCAAAGCCCAAATACCGGACACGGGCCAAAATGCTGTGGGATGAGACCTATTTCTACATCGCCGCGGAGATGGAGTCGCCCCATGTCTGGGCCACCCTGACCCAGCACGACTCCGTGATTTTCGCGAACCCGGATTTTGAGGTCTTCATCGACCCCGACGCGGACTCGCAGAAATACTATGAGTTCGAAATGAACGCCCTGAACACAGGGTGGGATCTTTTTATGCCCAAGCCCTACAAAGACGGAGGCGGGGCGGACAACAGCTGGGAGATCCCCGGTCTGAAAACCGGAGCCCATGTGCGCGGCACGCTGAACGATCCCTCCGACACCGACAGCGGCTGGGATGTGGAGATCGCCATTCCGTGGAAAGTGCTGGCGGAGCATTCCAAACAGGCGGCCCCGCCGCGGGAGGGCGATCAGTGGCGTGTGGGTTTCTCCCATGTGGACTGGCAGGTCACGGTGAAGGATGGCAAATACGTCAAAGTGCCCGGCCAGCCTGAGTACAACTGGATCTGGTCGGCGCAGGGGGTCATCGACATGCACCGGCCGGAGCGCTGGGGTTATGTGCAGTTCACCCGCCAGCCTGCGGAAAGCGTGAAGCTGGTTCCCGACGCCACCCGTCCGGCACGGGACATGCTGCAGGAGGTCGCCTACGCCCAGAAGGATTTCTCCAGACGCCAAGGCCGCTGGGCCGCCTCGCTGGAGGAGCTGGGCCTGACGCCCGCAGCCTCGGAGCTGGTGACCAAACCGGTGCTGAAGCTGACGCCCGCGGGCTTTGAGTGCACGGTGGCGCTCCGCCTTCCCGAGCCCGCCCCGCCCCAGCTCTGGCGGATCGATCAGGACTGCCGTGTGGTTCCCGTCCAGCCGGAAAAATAAACTGTTATGAAAATCACCCGCTCCCTTGTCGCCGCAGCGCTGCTTCTGCCCGCCGCCGTTCACGGCGCGGAGGACCCGCCGTCCCCGCCCGTGCCCGCCGCTCCTCCCGCCCCGCCGGCTCCCCCGGTGCCGGCCACCATCGCAGCGCGGTGGTGGCCGGACTCCGTGCAGGCCGCGCTGGAGCCCGCCGGGGACAACCGCGCGGAGATTGTCCGGGCTCTGACAGAGGCGCCGGAGGCCCATCGCGACGGCATGAAGTTCCTGGTTGAGAACATGCCCGCCGTGGACCTGCGCTCGCTGAAGACGGATTTCCTGCTGGAGCAGGTGGCGCTGGGCTACGAGGCCCTGTCCCAGGCTCCCTGGGGAAAGGATATTCCCGTGGAGGTGTTCCTGAACGACATTCTGCCCTACGCCAGCCTGAATGAGAAGCGCGACGGCAGCCGCCGGAAACTCCGCGAACTGTCCCTTCCGCTGGTGAAGGACTGCAAATCACCGGGCGAGGCCGGTGCCACCCTCAACCGCCGGCTGTTTGAGATCACCAACGTTAAATACTCCACCAAGCGCAAAAAGCCCGATCAGAGCCCGTCCGAAACCCTGTCCACCGGCCTGGCGACCTGCACGGGGCTTTCCATCATGCTGGTCGACGCCTGCCGCGCCGTGGGGGTCCCGGCGCGCATCGCCGGCACGCCCATGTGGACGAACCTGCGGGGCAATCACACGTGGGTGGAGATCTGGGATAAAAAATGGCATTTCACCGGTGCCTGCGAGCCCGATGAGAAGGGGCTCGACCGGGGCTGGTTCGCGGGGGATGCCTCCAAGGCCCTGGCCAATGTGCCGGAGCACGCCATCTACGCCAGCAGTTTCAAAAAAACCGGCACCTCCTTTCCGCTGATCTGGGATGAGACCCTGGACTGGGTGAGCGCCGTCAACGTGACCGACCGCTACACCGCCGGGGACAAGCCCGCCGCTCCTGCCGGCAAGTTGCAGCTGCTGGTCCGGGTGCTGGCGAAGGCCGGCGGTCCGCGGGTGGCGGCCAAAGTGTCGGTGAGTGACCCCTCGGACGCCGCTTTCCGTCAGGAGGGCACGAGCCGGGATGAAACTGCGGATCTGAACAATATTCTGCCCGTTCCCGTGGAGCGTGGCCATTCCTACACCGTGACTGTGGAACTGGACGGCAAAACGGTCAAAAAGGATGTTCATACCACTGATGAACCGGAACAGACGGTGACCATCACCCTTGGGGACGGAGCCCCGGTGCCGCCCCAGGAGGCTTCAGCCAAAGCCTTGGGGGAACTGAAAACCTGGCTGGCACTGGACCGCGATCAGCGTTCGGCCCCGGGCGGCAACGCCTTCGCCAGTGTGCCACTGACCAGAAGCGACGCCGCGGCGGCCCAGGAGGCGCTCTGGCAGGACCACGCCAAAATGATCCGCGAAACCCAGGCGGAGGCCATGAAGTCCAAGGTCATTGAAATCGCCGGCAAACGGATGCCCTTCGAAACCGTCGATTTCCCCGGAAAGGACGGCGTGCCCGCCGGAGGGCGCAGTCTCTTCATCTCCATGCACGGCGGCGGAGGGGCCCCTCCGGAGGTCAACACCTCCCAGTGGCGCAATCAGATCAAACTGGCCCAGGGCTACAAGCCGGCGGAGGGCCTTTATGTGGCTCCGCGGGCTCCCACAGACACTTGGAATCTCTGGCATGAGGCGCACATCGACGGCCTGTTCGAACGGCTGATCCAGAACCTCATCGTGCTGGAAAAGGTGAATCCCGACCGTGTTTACCTCATGGGCTACTCCGCCGGGGGCGATGGTGTGTACCAGCTGGCTCCCCGCATGGCCGATCACCTGGCGGCGGCGTCCATGATGGCCGGGCATCCCAACGAGGCCTCGCCGGTCAGTCTGCGGAATCTTCCCTTCGCCATTCAGGTGGGGGCCAATGACGGTGCCTACAACCGGAACCGGGTGGCCGTGGAGTGGGGTGAAAAACTCGACGCCCTGCGTGCTGCCGACGCCGGGGGATATGAGCACTTCACCGATCTTCCCGCCGGCAAGGGGCACTGGATGGGCATGGAGGACCGCAAGGCCATTCCCTGGATGGAGAAATTCACCCGCCAGCCGCTGCCGGATAAAATCGTCTGGTATCAGGACGATGTCACCCACGACCGCTTTTACTGGATCGCGGTGCCTGCCGGCAAAGGTGCCAAAGGCACGGAGATCACCGCTTCCCGTTCCGGGCAGACCGTGACGCTGAATTCAAAGGATGTGCCGGAGGCCACGGTTCTGTTCAACGATGCCCTGGTGGACCTCGACCAGCCTGTGACCGTGGAGACCGGTGGCAAAGTGCTTTTCACCGGTCCGGTGCCGCGCACCATCTCCGTTCTCCGCCAGACTTTGGTGGAGCGCGGGGATCCCCGTCTGGTCTTCAGCGGCTCCGTCACTGTCAAACTGGCCGGGGCCTGATCCGTCCGCCGGTTTGTGATCGGAAACCGGGTGAATCACCCCGTTTCCGGCGCGGTACGGCGGGATAGGGCCCAGCGCTGGAAAATCCCATCGGGGAAAAGCCGCCGGAGCCTGCGGATTTCCGGTTTCGCGGGGAAGGAAACGGACTGAGGATACGGGCTTTCCCGATTTCCCCAGCCCGTTTCCTTTCCCTTTTTTGCCATGCACCAGGTTTATATCCGCACCTACGGCTGCCAGATGAATGAGCGCGACTCCGGTGAGGTGGCGCGCATGTTTCTGGAGCGCGGAGGCTACCGCATGACCACGGAGGAGGCGGATGCGGATGTGATCCTGATCAACACCTGCTCGGTCCGTGACCAGGCGGAACAGAAAGCCATTGGGAAAATGCGCCTCATGGGGCCGCTGCGCCACACCAAGCCGCACGTCGTTTTCGGCTTTCTGGGCTGCATGGCGCAGAGCCGCGGCTCGGAGCTGCTGGGCACCGTGCCGCACCTCGATCTGGTGGCCGGCACCCAGAAATACCACCGCGTGGTGGACTATGTGGACACCATCCTGAAGCGCCGGATTGAGCGGCGGATGGATGACGAGCGGTTCAGCATCGTCGATGTCGCCGAGGAGGAGGGCAGTCAGAACACCATCCGCCATCAGGAAGTGGAGGAGCGGCAGGCGACGGCGTTTGTCAGCATCATGCAGGGCTGCAATATGAAGTGCAGCTTCTGCATTGTGCCCTACACCCGCGGCGCGGAGCGCGCCCGGCCCATCGCGGAAATTGTGGAGGAGGCCAAAGGGCTGGCGGCTCAAGGAATCAAGGAGATCACGCTGCTGGGTCAGATTGTGAACCGCTACGGAATTTCGGAATTTCCAGCCGTGGGCGGCCACAGCCCGTTCGTGCAGCTGCTGGACGCCCTGCATGGAATCGATGGCCTGCACCGCATTCGTTTCACCAGTCCCCATCCTGTTGGTTACCGGGAGGATCTGGTGGAGGCCTTTGCGCGGCTGCCGAAGCTTTGCCCGCACATCCATCTGCCGCTGCAGAGCGGCAGCGCACGGATTTTGAAAGCCATGCGTCGTCCCTACAGCCCGGAGCGCTTTCTGGAAATCTGTGCCCGGATGCGGGCCGCACGGCCGGGCCTGGCGATCACCACCGACATCATTGTGGGATTTCCGGGAGAGACGGAGGAGAATTACGAGGAGACCAAAGAGATCGTCCGGCAGGTGGGCTTCGATAATGCCTTCATCTTCCGCTACAGCCCGCGCCGGGGCACCCCGGCAGCGGACCTGCCGGAGCACATTCAGGTGCCGGAGGCCGTCAGGGCGGAGCGAAACCAGGATCTGCTTCGGCTCATCAACGCCCAGGCGCAGGAGCGGCTGCGGGCGGAGGTGGGCAAAACCGTGGAGGTGCTCTGCGAGGGCTACAGCAAAACCACCACTGCCCGGCTGACGGGCCGCACTCCGCAGAACCGGATTGTGGTGTTCGAGGGCCCGCACGACCGTCTGCGCGGGGAGATTCTTCCCGTGCGCATCGTGGAGACCAAAGGCTTCACCCTTTATGGCGAGGCGGACAGCGCCTACAGCATAGAGGCCGTCGGGGGGGTATCCTGACGGATTTTCATGGCCAGCGAGGCTCCCGCCATCAGCGGCAGCCAGAAGAGCAGCGGCTCAAACAGCGGGATCGTGGTCATCAGGGCCAGCGTGTGGCCGTCAAAGCAGAGAGAGACGCAGCCCATGGCCAGCAGTGCCAGCCAGCGCGCATCCAGTCCGCTTTTGGCCAGCCAGGCGCATTGCCGGGCACCGGCATATAAAAGAATGCCCAGCAGCGCCAGTCCGACGATGCCGCCATGGAATCCGGTGCTGATGAAGGCCCCATGCGGGTGGGGGGCCAGCCAGACCAGCTCACCGGGCAGTGTGTTGTCCCGCGCCCAGAAACCACGGCCGAAAATGACCTCCACCACTCCCTCAATGCGGCTCCACAACTCCTTGTAGAGGGCGAAGCGCCCGCTGTCCGACCGCGCGATCAGGCTGCCAGCGGGGGTTTCCGCACCCAGGGGCGTGCCGACGACCAGGTTGGGAATGGCTTTGGGCAGCAGGGAGGAAAGATTCTGAAATGTCCAGCCAGCCACCGCGATCACCGTCAGCGCAGGGCTCCAGCGCAGTACCGGACGGGTGGCTATGAGCACAAGAACGCCTGCTCCCATACCCAGGATGGCACCCCGGGTCTGTGTCAGGAAAACCGCCCCGCTGAGAATAGCGAGCGCCCCCAGCAGCAGGCCGCGTTCGCGGGCCGCCTCCGTCTGGGTGAAGGAGGCGGCGGCGGCCACGGCGGCAAAGGCCCACAGAAGACCACTGTTCACTGTATAAAGGCCATCCCCGCAGTAGGGAATCACATTCTCCAGTCGGTCCAGCGCCACACTTTTGCCCCAACTGCCATAATACACCGGAATACTGACAAGGGCGGCCAGCACACCGGTGCCGATGGCGCCCCGCAGCATCCAGTTCAGCCGTGAGGGGCGGCGGGCCACCCGCCAGATGCCCGCCAGAAAGGAGGCGATGGCGGCGGCATTCAGCACCGCCCCCATGCGCGGGAGCCAGTCACCCGGCACGTCCCGGAACATTCCGCTCCACATCCAACCAAGAAAGATAACGGCCAGCAGCAGCACCCGCCGGGATTTGGTGTCCGGCAGCGTGAAAAGTGCTGTGCCCCGGATGAAGGCCACCCCGGTCCACAGCAGAACCCAGCACTGGGTCGTCCACTGCAGGGGCATGACAAACATCAGCAGCGGAACCGTGGCCGCACCGAACCCGTGAGGGTCCCATTTCATGAATTGCCATGCTTCCCGGAACCAGGAAAGTGGGCGTCCAGCAGGGAGGGAGGCGGGGGGCATTGACGGATACCCATTTTTGGTTCATGGATTAGTCCAATGCAAGGGGACATCCAGCCGGCACCCGCGACCGTAATGGGCGTTGGGAATTTCCCCGTCAGACGAAGCGGATACCATAGCGCCCGCAGATTTCGCCGACTTTGGCGAAGTCCGGCGGGCCTGCCGGCAAGGCGCTCAGCTCCGCGAACATGGCTTCAATTCCCGACGGGGACGCCCAGACCAGCGCCCGGTTGCGCCCGGGGCCGAGCGTTTTGTAACCGTGCGCCAGGCCGCGCGGCAGATAGGCGGTGACACCCGGACCGGCGGTGACGGTCCGACCGGCGGTCTGGAATTCAAACTCGCCCTCCAGCACGTGGAAGGTTTCGTCCTCGTGGTCGTGGATATGCGGCGGCACGCCCATCCCGGCGGGGTCGTCCAGCTCCATCAGGGCGAAACTGCCACCCGAGGCGGAACCGGAGACTTTGACGGACACTTTGTTGCCGAGCACGTTCAACGTCACGCCTTCGCCGGCGGGGATGATGGAGGCATTCATGAATGAGCGACGGATGGATGAATGGATGGAGCGGAAAGGGGAAGGGACTGTGAAAAGGAGGAAGAGCCGGGGAAAGGAAGATCCATGGGTGTGTCTGATGAAAGGAGGAAATGCTCCTGGAAAATAAATATTATTTTTGGAGGGGGATTTCCTGTTCAGTCGATACGGCCTTCGGCGGTCCGGGCATCACCGGCTCCATGACCATATAGGGAGTGGCGGGGGCGGTGCCCGGAGGCAGCGCGGGGGGCATGACCGATCCCGTGACCGGCAGACTGCGGATGTAGGCGTGCAGGGCCGTGAGGTCCCCGTCCGTCATGGCGTGCAGGCTGGCCCATGGCATGGGAGGCAGGCCCTCGCGGCTGCGGACCATGCGGATCCAGACCTCCGCCTCCGGGAAAGCGGCGAGATGCTGGCGCAGATTCGAGCCATAGGTTGTGCCCCACGGCCCCTGCCAGCCCACCGGCACCCCTTTCAGCCACTCGCTTTCCGGCACTTTGGTCCCCATCTGCATGAACCCCGGGGTATGGCAGTCATTGCAGCCAGCGGTGGCGACCAGGTATTTGCCCCGGGCGATGGGGTCGGGAGCGGAAAAAGGAGCGGCGTCCGCTTTGACAGCAGGCTGCCAAAGCGGTTGGGACAGGCTCAGGATGGCGATCAGCACTCCCGAGCAGGAAAGGAACAGAAAGAAGGAATTGAATCTCATGCAGGGGCCTTATCCGCACAGAGGGGGCATGGCATTGCAGGGGACCCGTTTTTTATGCTTCCTTTTTGTCCGCCTTCCGGAACGGCTGTATGACGGGATTTGCCGTTCCTGGCTTTCAGCGGAGGACAAACTGCGGATCGAAGCCTGCCATTGGTTGGCTCCCCGGTTTATTGGCCCAGCGTCATAAAAATGCTCCGCACATTCATCAGTGGCTGGCCGGCCTCCATGAGGGCGGGTTCCAGCCACAGACGCCAGGTGCCGGGATGGGGAATCTGGAATTTGCCACTCTCCGCAGGCAGGAAATCCTCATTGGACGGCGTGAAGCGGACCGGGATCTCCCTCTGGCTGCCGGCGAGGCGGATGCGGAACGAGCGGGCGGTCCGCAGGCTGCTGCTTTGGAGAACCCGGATCTCCACGCTGCCGGCCTGGGGGATGTTCAAATCCCACGCCAGCCGGCTTTGAGGATTTTTCCAATTGCTGACACTGCGGGAGGTGGCGGAATAATAGGCGTCCTGATCCGCCGCCAGGATCACCGCTTTGGCGGCATCCAACGTATTTTCTCCCGGTGTGGGCGTGACGGCATTGGACTGGAGCGCGGCGATGGCTTTCGCGGCCTGCTCCGCGGGATCGGCCCACGCGGGATCGGCGGCAAGCTCCCGGGCATAGGATGCGGCCTCCGGCGCGGCACTGGATCCCAGAGCGGTGGCGAAGGAGGCACGGTTTTTCGCGGAGGACACCAAGGGGGCGGCTTTGCGCAGGCTGGCGGTGAGATCCCCGCCGTTCCAGGCGGAGATGCGCGGAGCCAGCAGAAGAAAGGCGTCGAGCAGGGTCTCCCGGTCCGAGGCTGAGGATGAGGCGGCGGCGAGCAGGGTCTCAGCGGTGGAGGGCTGTGGTGACTCCCAGACGGGCAGGATGGCGAGGGCGTTGGTGCGACGGTCGCCGGGGGTCGCCAGCTCCGTGTCCAACGCCGCGGTGGCGGTCGGATCGCCGGTGACGGCCAGCAGGCGCAGCAGTTCCGCCTTTACGACGGTGTCCGCCGGGCCCAAGGCCTCAATAAGAGGCTTGGCGCGTTCGCTGCCGGAGACTCCGGCATTCCGGTTCATGGCGCTGGCGGCAGCTTGGAGAACCAGTTTGCGGTCGCCGGGGGACGTGACTTTGGGCAGCAGCCGCAGCAGGGGTGGCAGATCCGCCGCCTCCGCGGCTTTGTTCAGGGCCTCGAGGGCGGCGGTGCGGACGGTGCCGGATTCCGCACCCGCGATTCTCAGCAGCTGCGTCCGGCCTTCCGGAGAGGGATGGTCCGCCACCGCCTGTATCAGCAGCAGGCGGCCTGGTCCGGCGGCATTGCTGGTGGAGAGTTCGCCAGCCACCGCCGCGCCCAGAGGCGAACCGGACATGGTTTTCAGAAGGGTGCCGGCTTTGGCTGCGTCGGCTCCCCCTTCGCGGATGGCTTGAAGGAGCAGAGTCCAGTTCTCCGGGGTATTGGCCGGGGAGGGGGAATCGAGAACCGCCTGAAGCGCCTGTGCGGAGGAGGGGGCGGCTGTTTTTGACTGGCTGAGATACCACACCAGCGCCCCGCCGGCGGCGGCCAGAACAATCAGGATGATCCACAGCCCGGTGTTGCTCTTTTTCCGGCCTGTCCTTCTGGCGGCGGGCCGGCTGCTGCGGGCGGCGGCGCTGGTGCCCTGCAGCTGCTGGGTGGCTTTGCCGCCGCTGGGCAGGCGTTGGGTAGCGCTGCCGGGCCGGATGACCGTGGTGGCGCTGCCGCCGGGACCGGTGCCCCGGCCCACGATCCTTACCACCGGACCGACCGGCACCGCCGGCTGCGGTGTGGGGTTTTTGATACCCGAGGTCTGGGCACGGAAATACTCCAGAGCGGTCTGCGCATCCGGCGGACGGTCGTCCATGTCGCGGCTGATCAGCCACATCACCCAGTCCGCCATCCAGATGGGCAGATCGGGCCGGGCCTGAACCAGATGCACCACATGGTGCTGGAGGTGGCTCACCATCACCTCCGGCCCTGTCTGGCCGTCGAAGGGCGCTTTGGAGGTCAGGATCTGATAGAAGATGCAGCCCAGGGAATACATGTCCGTCCGTGCGTCCAGTGGCAGGCGCTCGAACTGCTCGGGGGCCATGAAGTAGATCGTGCCCATGATCCCATCCTCCTGGTCCTCCGTCTGCCGGGTGGCGGTGACGGAGAATTTGGCGAGGCCGAAATCGAGAATTTTGATCTGGAACTTGCCGCTGGCCAGCCAGATGACCATCAGGTTCCCCGGCTTCAAATCCCGGTGCACCAGCCCCAGCGCCTGGGCGGCGATCATTCCCTCCAGGCTCTGGATGACGACTTCCCGGAAATCCTCCACCGGCAAGGGACCCCGTTCGACCACTTGGTCCAGGGTCTCGCCTTTTAGGAACTCCATCACCACAAAAGGCCCCTGCTCATCGGTGCCCACATCGTAGATGGTGACGATGTTCGGGTGCTGGAGCGATGAAAGGGTGCGGGCCTCGCGGATCAGGTCCTGATGCAGGGCCTCGGCGTTTCCGGTCTCCGGCGGGCGCACCCGCTTCACCGCCACATCACGGTCGAGCTGGGTGTCAGTGGCCAGATAGACATCACCAAGGCCTCCCTGACCGATTTTTTCTTTAACGACATAGCGCTGGGACATGCGGGCGGGGAGATGATCGGTCGGAGCAGAGCGGAGTGAAGGGGGCGGCAGCAGGGAAAATGCTTCTGTTTTGTTACGGGAGAAGGGCCCGGACGGCAAATATATTCGCGCTTAAAGGGGGGGCGGACCGCCCGGCAGCGGAAAAACCGGAGGTTTGGCGGGTTTTTGCGGGGAATTGACGGCTGCTTGCGCGCTGCGGAGACCGCAAACAAAAAACGCAAACCTTCAGCACCGGAAAGGAAGCGGAGGAGGCCTGCGGTGGGTTATAATGGGTCATGAGAGTCACTCAGACGGCCAGCTAGCCGGCCAACGCTCTCCTGACACTGTTTTCCATCAACAGATTCCGGTCTCCATGATTTCCCCCGCTTCCGGTCCGGCCAGGACAGTTCCTCCCGCCGGTCGCACACGCCACCTCCCGCCGTCACCGCTTTTCCCCCAACCCTGAAGACCACGCTTATGCTGCACAACAACCTCCAAAGCCGTCTGCGCCTTTCGCCCTCCCGTGTGCCCACCGAGCGTCAGGCTCTCGCTGCCCAGGAGCGGAACCGGGTAAAGGAGGCGACCCGCCGGCTGCGCACCCACGCTGAGAAGATCGCGTGGCACCTGGCGGAGATGGCGGCAGCAGCCGCCGGCACAGGAGGAAACTCCAGCCGCCCCGCGCACTCCTGATTTCCCTTTTGTCCAAGCGCTGGAAACGGTCCGGCAACCCTTTTCAACTGCCGTGTCGCGATGGGACTTGCCCGTCAGTTGAACTCCGTCCGGCAGCGCGGCGCTCTGGCTCCGCCCGCGCTGCCGGACATCCCTTTTTCCGCTCCATTCCCTTCTATTCCTGCCCCCTCCCTGTCTATCAGCCCGGCAGTCCGCTTTTGCTGAATGAACGACCGCATCCTTGTTCTCCACAGCTCCGTCACCTGAAAGTCGGAAACCGCCGCCCGGCGCATCCGGCGACCGCCGCGTGGACGCGGTTATGATCCGGTGCTGGAGAACATAGCCCATGTGTGAAGAGGTCCCTGCTGCCTGGATTTCGGAACGGTGCTCATCGTGACCAGCACTTTATGGCGGGGGCGGGCCTCCGGACGGCTGCGGGTCCCTCTAGATAAAGACGGCGGTGCGGAATTCCGCACTGCCCTTCTATGGATCACTGAGCCCGGCGACCCGCCGCGGTCCAGTTGGAATATGACACTCCCGCCAACCGGCTGGCCGGCACTGTCCGTGCGGCGGCCGGAGCCGGATCGCGGACCACCGCCTTGTGGGAGGGGATCCTGACTGGAGCCAAACCGGGCTGACCCGGAGCCGGAGGCGTCTGGATGGGCTGTCTATTTGGAATAAGGATGAAGTCAGGACCCGCAGCGGCAGTCCGGTGACCCTGCGGGAGTCACCGGTGAAAATGCGGTGGGGCACTTTCCTGATGGGAAGGAATGGAGGATTCAGCCTCCGTCCGGGCGGCAGTCCGGCTGGAGGCACCGGAGGCAGCCGGCGTTTTGGATCCCTCCGCCGGCTCCTTCAGCAGGGAAACCGCCAGTCCGCCCGCCATGGACAGTATAAAACCAGCGGCTTGGAGAGCATTGACCTTTTCTCCCAGAATCAGCCACGCCAGCAGCACCGTCATGAGCGGTCCGGTGGTGCCGATGATGGCAAACCGAGCGGCTCCGGCCCGCTGAAGCCCGATGCCCATCAAATAGGATGGCAGCACAGTCCCGAAGACCGCGAGAATGGCCCCGAACCCGTAAACCTCCGCCCGCTGATGCAGCAGCGGAGCCAAGGGCCGCATGCAGGCCGCATGCAGCAGCACAAACAGGCCGGAAAACCCCACCACCCCGGAAGTAAAGACACCCGCACCGATGGAGCGCAGGAATTCCCCGCTCAGTAGGATGAACGCCGCATAGGTCAGGGCGCTGCCAAACACCAAGGCGGTCCCAAGAAGCAGTTCCCCGTGGTCCCCGCTGCGGACTCCGGCCTCACCCGCAAAGGCCACCACAATTCCCGCATATGCCGCCAAGCAGGCCGCCAGCACCGGCAGCCGAAGCCTTGTTTTGAGAAACACCGCCGAGCCCAGGACCACGATCGAGGGGTAAGTGTAAAGAACAATGCGCTCCAGACCCACGCTGATGCGGGCCAGCCCTGCGAAGTTCAGCACACTGGACAGGTAGTATCCCAAAAATCCCAGTCCCGCCATGGCTGCCCACTGCCTGCGTGTCAGGGGAATGGGGCGGCGGCGGGCGGCCAGAAAACCGGTCACAAGGAAAAAGGGCAGGGCGAAAGCCATGCGCAGCGCCAGCACGGTCAGCCAGTCCGCGCCGTGACGGTAGGCGCATTTGGCGAAAACGCCTTTGGAGCAGAACAGCAGGGAGGAGCCCGCGGCGATCAGCACCGTGGATATCCGCAAACGGGAAGATGCCGGGTCAGGAACAGGAGTGGGAAATTTCATGGGAAAAATGACCTGTCGGAAAACCGGTTGTATGGAGAGGGGAGGCGCTGAAACGCCGAAGGATGAAAACAGTCCGTCAGGGCACGAAAAAACCCGCATCCTGAAAAATCGGAGGCGGGTGCGGAAAATTGGAACGGTGGGAGTTTGGAGAAACTCAGCTTCCTGACCGTGTCCAAATGCCCCCGCCGCCACGCCAGAGGCGGGTGCAAAGTCGGAAAGCGGGGACGGTCATGATCTTCAGTGACCTCCGGGGGCAGAGCATTGTCAATGGGAAGTCCGGAAATGTTGTGGTTTTCATGAAAAACCAATGCTTCCCGGCAGGAAAAATCACTTCGTTGGAAAAATATGGCACTCCAGACTTGCGCCGTCGGTCCGCATCAGGCAAACACGGGACCGAAGGAGAATAAACTGTGTACTCAAACGAAGAATACTTGCTCGAACTCTTGAAGGATGCCGGCTATCTTACGCCGGACAACATCGTTCAGGCCAATTCCGCCAAACGTGGACCCCAGAGCTCGCTCGATTTTCTGATCGAACACAGGCGTGTCAGCGAGGACGTGGTCGCCCAGACTCTGGCTGTGAATGCGGGCATGGAGTTTGTGGATCTCAGCGGATTTGTGCCTGATCCCGCCATCCTGGACCTGGTGCCGGCGGAGGTGGCTGCAAAGTACACGGTCATCCCGGTGGGATTTGACCATGGCCGCCTGATTCTGGCGGTGGCGGATCCCATGGACTTCCAAGCCATGGACAGCCTGCCGCACGTCCTCAGCACTTACCCGTTGGACTTTTACTGCGCCCAGAAGTCGCAGATTGAGCAGTTCATCACCGATGTTTACGGCGTTGAGAAGGCGAAGGAGGAAAACCGGGTTGGAGGCAGCTCGGAACGCTCCGAGGCCAGCGAGGATGATGCCCCTATCGTCCGTCTGGTGATGGACATGCTCGCGGAGGCGGTCAGCAACCGCGCCTCGGACATCCATGTGGAGCCAATGGAGAAGCGTCTGCGTGTCCGCTACCGCATTGACGGTGTGCTGCAGGAGTCGGCCTCCCATCCGAAGCATCTGCACGCCCCCATGATCGCCCGCTTAAAGATCATGACCGGACAGATGTCCATTGACGAGCGCCGGGTGCCCCAGGACGGCCGTATTCAGGCCCGTGTCGCCGGCAAGGAAATCGACCTTCGCGTCTCCACGGTGCCAACCGCGCACGGGGAAAGCGTGGTCATGCGTATTCTGGACAAGAGCAGCATTCTGCTCGGCCTGTCCGACCTTGGCTTCTTCAGCGATGACCTGAACAACTTCAATGAACTGCTGGCACTGCCGGACGGCATTATTCTGGTGACGGGACCAACCGGATCCGGAAAAACGACCACGCTGTACGCGTGTTTGAACAATGTGAACCGTCCCGACCGCAAGATCATCACGGTTGAGGACCCGGTCGAATACACTCTTAGCGGGATCAATCAGGTGCCGGTGCGCGAGGATGTCGGGATGAGTTTCGCATCCGCCCTGCGCTCCATGCTCCGTCAGGCGCCGAACATCATCATGATCGGGGAAATCCGTGACCCTGAGACCGCCCAGATCGCCATCAACGCGGCGCTCACGGGTCACTTGGTGCTGTCCACTCTGCACACCAATGACGCGCCGGGCGCTGTGGCCCGTATGACCAACCTCAAGGTCAAACCCTTCCTGATCGCCACCGCTGTGCGCGCCATGATGGCCCAGCGGCTGGTGCGCAAGCTCTGCGCCGAGTGCAAAACACCGGGCGAACTGACGGAGAAGGAAATGCGCACCCTGGGGCTGGATTCCTCCCGGCTTTCGGAGGCCAAAATCATGGTCGCCAACGGCTGCGGCAAGTGCCGCACCACCGGCTACCGCGGCCGTATGTGCATTGTGGAAATCTTCAAGGTGGACGACCAGGTCCGCCATATGATCAACCAGCAGATCTCCACGCCGCAGCTCCGCCGCCGCGCCCGTGAACTGGGCATGCGCACCCTGCGCGAGGATGCGGTGCGGAAAGTGCTCGCCGGTCTCACCACCGCCGGCGAGGCCATCGAAAGCACCATGTCCGACTCCCACTAAGCCGGGGACTGTTTCAATTTTTCAATTTTCAAAGTCATGACACCCCAATTTGTCCTCGACCTCTTTTTGTCGCGCTCCCTGCTGGACGAAAACCAGGCCGCCGAGATCCTTGATGAAGTCACCACCTCCGGCAAGGATGTGAAGCGTCTGCTCGCCGATTATGGCTATGTGGAGAGCGAAGCCGATGTTTACCGCCTTGTAGCCGAGGAGCTGGGAGCGGAATACGTGGATCTCCGCCGTTATGAGCCGCCCCGTGCACTGCTGGATCTGGTGCCTGCCGCCGCCGCGCGGATGCACGGAGCCATTCCCGTGAATTACGATGAGCAGGGTGTCCATGTGGCTCTGCTGGACCCTTTGAACCCGCAGAATGCGGAGGACCTGCGGTTCGCCATCGGGAAAAACGTGGTGGTGGTGGTGGCCGACACCGACCGGGTGGAGGAACTGATCAATGTCTCCTACGCCGCCGAGGCGGAGGGCATGGAGGATATTCTTTCCGGCATCAATGTGGATCCAAAAGGCGGTGCCGTGGCGGAGGCGGAGGTCAATGCCGCCCCTATCGTCCGCTATGTGGATCTGGTGCTTTTCCAAGCCGTGAAACAGAAGGCCTCGGACATTCACTTCGAACCTTTTGAGACCGAATTCAAAATCCGCTACCGTGTTGACGGGGCGCTGCTGGAAATGGCTCCGCCCCCCGCCCATCTCGGACCGGTGATCACTTCCCGTATCAAGGTGATGGCCAATTTGAACATCGCCGAACGCCGTATTCCTCAGGACGGCCGTCTGACGAAAACCATCGGCGGCCGCGGGGTGGACATGCGGGTGAGCACCCTGCCGACCATCCACGGTGAATCCGTGGTGCTCCGGGTGCTGGACCGCTCCAGCATCAATCTGGACCTCGAAAATCTTGGCTTTGAGCCCAAGCTCTACGAGTACATCATCGAAACCGTCAGCAAGCCCAACGGCATCTTCATCGTCACCGGCCCCACCGGTGCCGGCAAAACCACCACCCTGTATGCGGCTCTGAAGAAAGTGAATCAGGTGGATTCCAAGCTTCTCACGGTGGAGGACCCGGTGGAGTATGAAATCGACGGGATTCAGCAGGTGCCGGTCAACGACGCCATCGGAGTGACCTTCCAGCGCGTGCTCCGTGCCTTCCTGCGGCAGGATCCGGACCGCATTATGGTGGGGGAAATGCGTGACGTGGAAACCGCCACCATCGCCATTCAGGCTTCTCTCACGGGCCACTTGGTGCTCTCCACCCTGCACACCAACGACGCCCCCGGCGCCGTCACCCGTCTGATCGACATGGGCTGCGAGCCCTTCCTTGTGGCGGCCACGCTGGAGGCGGTGCTCGCCCAGCGCCTGGTGCGCACCATCTGCAAATCCTGCCGGGTGCCGTATGAGCCGAACGAGTCCATTCTCACCCAGCTGGGACTTTCCGCCCATGAGATCGGCGACAAGCATTTCTACACCGGGCGCGGCTGCGAGGACTGCGGCAGCACCGGCTATCGGGGCCGCCGCGGTCTCTACGAGCTGCTCGACATGAACGATGCCCTTAGGGACATGGTGATTGAGCGCGCGCCCTCCATCGTGCTCAAGCAGAAAGCCGTTGAACTGGGCATGACCACCCTGCGCGACGACGGCCTGCGCTGCATTTACGAAGGTTTCACCACCATTGAGGAAGTTCTCAAATACACCTGATTTCACCAAGCCCGGCATGCGGCCTTCCGGGCTGCCGCGTTTTTCCAGTGACAAAACGCGGCGCGTCCGATATGGCCTGCATTAATTTTCTTTCCCAAGATCAACCAGCAAATGGCCAAGTTTGAATACATCGCACTGAACGCAAAAGGTGAGGAGACGGCGGGCACAGTTGACGCGGGAAACCGCGACGACGCCTCAGCCAAACTCAAAGGCATGGGACTCTTCCCGACCCAGGTCGCTCCCGAAGGGCAGCTGACCGCCGCGGTGAAGCAAAAATCCAAAATCGCCAAACGGCGGCAGGCCAGCAAGGGGCCCAAAAAGGCCAAGGGCAAGATCAAAGGCAAAAACCTGATGATATTCACCCGTCAGCTGGCCACGCTCATCGATTCGGGCCTGCCCCTGCTCCGCGGCCTGACAGTGCTGGGCAACCAGGAGCCGAATCCCGTGCTCCGCAGCACGGTCAACAGTCTGGCGGATTCCGTGCAGACCGGCTCCACCTTCTCGGAAAGCCTTGCGCAGCACCCGAAGATCTTCAACAAGCTCTACGTCAACATGGTGAAGGCCGGGGAGCTCGGCGGGGTGCTGGAACTGGTGCTCAACCGTCTGGCGGAATACCAGGAGAAGGCCCAGAAGCTGAAGAACAAGATCGTCTCCGCCATGACCTACCCGGTCATCGTGGTGGTGATCGCCATGGGCATCGTGGTCTTCCTGCTCACCTACATCGTTCCGAAATTCACGGACATCTTTGAAAGCATGGTGTCGGGCGGCAAGGATGCCATGCCCGCGCTGACCAAGGCGGTGATCGGAGCCAGTGATTTTGTGAAGGGCAATCTCCATATCATCCTTGGCGCGGGTGCTGGTCTTTGGTTCGGTTCCAAAGCCTATGCCGCCACCAAGGGCGGACGGAGAACCATCGACAAGCTGGTCCTGAAGATACCGCTTTTTGGATCCGTGCTGCTCAAAAGCTCCGTGGCGCGTTTTTCCCGCACGCTGGGAACTCTGGTCACCTCCGGGGTGCCGATTCTGCAGGCGCTGAACATCACCCGTGATACTGCCGGCAACCAAACGGTCTCTGAGGCCATCATGAAGATTCATGATGCGGTCAAGGAAGGGGAATCCATGGTGGCCCCCATGACCGCCTCCAAAATCTTTCCGGCCATGGTGATCAGCATGGTGGAGGTGGGTGAGGAAACCGGCCAGCTGCCGGAAATGCTTCTGAAGATCGCGGATGTTTACGATGACGAGGTGGACAACTCCGTGACCGCCCTGACCTCCCTGCTGGAACCGATCATGATCGTGGTTCTGGCGGTGATTGTGGCGGTGATCGTGCTTGCCCTGTTTCAGCCGCTGATCACGGTCATCACCAAATTCCAGGCTTGATGGCCTTCCCAAACGAAGAGGATTGACTTTACAACGTATTCACAACATTCTCGGGGGCGGAATTTATTTTCCGCCCCCGCTTTACGTCCCCAACTCACTGACGTCATGAAAATTCTCCCTTCCACCCGCCGCCCCAAGGCTTTCACGCTCGTCGAAATCCTGACCGTCATCACCATCATTGCCATGCTCGCCGCCATCGGCTTTGGCGGATTCCGGGTGGCCATCAACAAGTCCAACGCCCGCAACACCACGGCCCGCATCACGGCCATGCAGAGCAATCTGGAGGGCTACAAAAATGATGCCGGTGAATATCCTGAACCCATGAACAAGGATTCCACGGTAACCATCAAGGATCAGACCTACACATCCGGTGGAGCTGAAATGCTTTACCAAGTGATGAGCGGGGATGGCAATAATGCCATCAAGGGGGGGACGGACGCGTCCACTGGCGCTCCGGGCTCGGCCGGCAAAGTATACTGGGAGGATATCGTGCCCCCCAGCCCCAAGGAGATCGAAGACAAAAAATCCAAGCCTTACGTCGCCGCCAGCGAAGGAGGAGCCTTCTATCTGGTCGATGGCTGGCGCAAACCTTTTCAATACCTGAAAGCGCTCAAAAACCGCAACAAAATCATCGCCAATGCGGATGAAATGCACTCCGACGGTGACTACGAAATCTGGTCCTATGGAGCTTTGACCAAGCCTCTGGAGGATGAGGAGTCCCAAAAGGAATGGATCAGCAGCTGGGGCGGAAACTGATGCCGGACCTGCCGGCTGCTGGCGGCGGGTAATTTTTCGTTGTTTCCCGCCTTTTTGCTGATGGAGCCAAGAGTGTTTCCGTCGCGGTTGCGACTGATTCCGGAGGAGTTCCACGCATGGTTTCTCCTCAGGAGACGTGGCCGGATTGAAGGATTTTTAGGCGCATGTGACAGCGGGAATCTCATGGTCGGAGCACGAACCCGGCTTTGAGCGTCGGTTTGGGAATACGAAACCCTCCGCTTTCCCCTTCAGCCAATGCAGCAGACAGGGTATGCCATGCGGGGCATGGCTCCCGCACCGGCGCTGGCCGGTCCTGTTGTTCCCACCGCCTCCTTTGGCCGAAGCACCCAGGATGCAGTCCGGTGATCTCTGTCTCAAAAACCTGAAAACCCCAGCGGAACTGGATACCATGACGGCCTTGGCTTCAGAGGAGCAGCGCCCTCGGTTTCTTTGCCTGTGGGACCGGGAAATTTGACCACGGAGGAGCCGGCGCTCCTGACAGGCTCACCGCGGGCAGCCCTGAATGGTGTCAGCTGCCGGATATCCGGGGTGGGAGGCCGTGGTTCAGCCGTGAAATTTACCGTTACGCTCCGGTGGAGGTTCAACACCTCCAGCAGACGCCGTGAGGGGAAACGGACGGGCGCACCTTATCTGGGGGAGGCACCTTCCAGGACCCGGTAGAACTGCCGGGGGGCGGCGGTGAAATTGGGAGTGATGGTGGTGGATTGCCCATTGACGGTGGAAAACGGAAGCCAGGGACCTGTGAGGGAATCCGAGGACAGCACTTTGAACGGACCGGCTCCTCCGGCCCAGTCCAGCGTGTAGCTGCCAGTGGCGGCGGCGGGGGTGATGGTTACGGCCCCCAGAGGGCTGGCGGCAGCGGGGAGCGCCAAAGTATCGGAGAAATTGGTGGTGACCGTCTGCTCCGGCTCCGAAGGCGAGGAATAGCTGGCGGTGGCGGTGACCATGCCCAGCTCCGCAGCGGTCAGGGCCAGGGCGATGGTGTCGAATTTGAATTTGCCGGCTGCGGCATTGAGGTCGGCAGGTCCATCCGCCTTGAAGGAGCCCAGCCAATAGCGGCCCTGCGGGCTGGGCGGGTCATGACGCAGGCCGGAGGCATCCGCCAGGTAGAAATCAATCACCGGTGCCGGGGTGCCGGAAATCTGCTCCGGAAAAGTGCCGGAAATCTGTGCCGGAGTGCTGGCGGCATCCAGCACCACCGCGAGGCCGGAGGCGGGGTTATTCAGAATATCGGTGAAGAGAGTCTCCTGAGCGGCCGTGTCGATGTAGGGAATCGGCCCTGTGCTGCCGGAGATTTCATTGCCCCGCAGGCTGATCCGGATGATGCCGGTTCTCAGTCCCAGAAACTTGCTGCCGATGCCATAAATATGGTTGGCCTCAGCCGTGTCACCCGTGCCGTTGCCATCGGTGCCGATGCGGACGGAGCTGTCCTGGCGGAGGTCCAGCAGTGCGGTGTCCGGGCTGGTGAACGCCGGCAGTCCGGCCAGATCCATGCCCACATAGTTGCCTGCGAAGACGATATTCAGGGCAGGGCGCCAGAACTCTGCAAATCTCTCATACACCACGGGTCCGAAGCGGTTGCTCTCCTCGGCGTCGCTCACCCCGTTCCCGTCGGTGCCGACCAGCATGTCTGTGCCGTCCCCGTTTTCCAAAACCTCCAACGAGCCGTCCTCCAGCTCCAGCGCCTGCTTCTCCAGGTTGAGCAGGGAGCCGTCGGGGAAAAGATTGATCCAGTTGCCGGACATTCTGGTCTGGGGAGTGGCCAGATGCACGGCCACCCGCTGGGCCACGCAGACATTGCCCTCGCCGCGGTCATTGGCGCCGTCCCCGTCCGTGCCGAAAATCAGGCCTGCGGAATCCAGTCCGTTGCCCTTGAAGGAGGCCACGGCGGCGCGTGCGCCGTGAACCCCGGACACCACGCCATCGGGACCGGGAGCCCAGGAGGTTCTGCCCGCATCCAGCCCGAACCAGCACCCTTGGATCTTGGCGCCGGGTGATCCCTCCACCAAAGCAATACAGTAAACATGGGGATCCGCTCCATTGTCCTGGCCGGAAACTCCGATGAATGAAAGACCGCGGATCAGAGCGTTGGGAGCGTTCACAAAACCGAGCACACAGCTTTCCGAATCGCCAAAGCCATCATAATTAAGCACGGTCCGCCGCTCCGCAGGCTGATCCGTGCGGCTGTCGAGGATGACCCGGAGTTGTGTATTTTTGGGCTGGTCCGGAGCGGCGGTGCTGGGGGAGGAGCCGGGCTGGGAATAACCGTCGATGGTGACGCCGCTTTTTTCAATCAGCGGATAGCCGGTGACCGGGGTGACAATATAATGCGGCCCGGCTCCCGGAATATTGAAAGTGATGGTTTCGTTATTCTGCACATTCGTCAGAGCCTCCAGAAAGGAGGTCAGCCCGTCATTGGCGGGACTGGCATTGTCAGCAGTGGTGACCACCGCGCCGTGCGCGGCGGGGACTGTGGACAAAAGAAAAGCCGTCAGGAGGGAGGGGGACGTTTTTTGTGCCATATGGTCGGAAATTTGGGAGTGGACCGGCTGAATGTCCAGTTTTTAACGGTGCCGAATTTGCTCGGGTAAGCAGAAGGGCGCTGTTTTTTAAAGGATTGCCGCGCAGGTCAGCCCATAACCCGCAATTGAATGTGGATACGCATAACCGTAAGTCAATGCGCGCATGCTCCTCACTGAGGCTGTAAAGGATGACGCTTCAAAATATCAAGGATGTCAAATCAAATCAGGCATGGCCGCCGGCGCGTGCCGGCCGCAGGCCCTGCTGCCGCGCCCAGTGCATCAGATCGCGTTTGGTCAGCGCGGCGGCCATGAGGTCCGCGAATTTGTCAGGAGTGCAGGCGAAGACCGGTACATCCATGGCGGCGAGGGCGGCGGCGTGGCGGGCGTCAAAGGAGGGCCGGCCCTCATCGCTGAGAGCCAGCAGGGCGATCATCTGCACGCCGGAGGCCGTGAGGCGGGCGGCTGTTTTCAGCATCTGCCCGGCATTGCCGCCCTCGTAAAGATCGCTGACCAGAATCATGACCGTGTCCGGCGGACGGCGCACCAGGCCCTCGCAGTAGGTCAGGGCCTTGTGAATATCCGTGCCACCGCCCAGCTGGGCGCCGAAGAGGAGATCCACGGGATCATGCAGATCGGCGGTCAGGTCCACCACCGCCGTGTCGAACACCACCATGTGCGTGCTCAGCGAGGGCAGGGAGGCCAGCACCGCGCCGAAAATGGAGGAATAAACCACCGAGGGGGCCATGGAGCCACTTTGGTCAATGCAGAGGATGACATCCCGCAGGGAGGCGGTCCGGCGTCCGAAGCCCACCAGCTTTTCGGGAATGACGGTGCGCAGATCAGGCTGGTAGTGGTGGAGATTGGCGCGGATGGTGCGGGGCCAGTCGATCTCGCGGAGTTTGGGCCGGTTGTTCCGCATGCCGCGGCTGAGGGCGCCGGTCACCGCCTGGCGCAGCGGCTGGGCCAGCCGCTTCAGCAGATCGTCCACGATGCGCTGCACCACCTGCCGGGCGGTGGCGCGGGTTTTTTCGGGAATCACGCTGTTCAGCGAAATGAGCGTGGCTGCCAGATGCACGTCCGGGGCGGCCTGCGCCAGCAGCTCGGGCTCCATGAGCATCTGCTTCAGATTCAGCCGCTCCATGGCGTCCTTCTGCATCAGCCGGACCACGCTGGCGGGGAAAAAGCGGCGGATATCGCCCAGCCAGCGGGAAATCTTCGGAGCACTGCTCCCGAGTCCTCCGCGGCGGTCCCCGGCATCCTCATCATAAAGCGCTTCCAGCACTTCATCCAGGCGGGCGGTGTCGCCGCTGAGGGACTGGTCGAGGGAGCCGGCTGATTCCCTGCCCAGCACGAGCCGCCAGCGTTTCAGGTGTTCTGAGGAGTCCATGTGGAAAATTCGGGGATAAAATCAGGATGCGCTCAGGCCCAGCAACTGTGCGGCGGTTTCCACCGCGGGGCGGGACCGCGCCTCATCCAAGGGGACGGCCGGCTGTTCCTGCCCGGAGGAGGGGCGGGCGGCTGCGGACCCGCCACCGGAAGGCAACTGGGTGACTGCGGCTCCGATCCGGGCGCGTTCGGGCCCTTGGAAAGCCCCGAAGGTGCGGCGCAGCAGAGGCAGCACCTGCTTGAAATGCTCCTCCGTCAGTCCGCCCAGCCAGTCATGCAGCAGTGAAAGCAGGGAGATATCATGGACCAGCACCGTGCCGCTGCCGGTGAGAAATCCACTGATCCAGGCCACGGCCTTGTCAGGCTCCTGCGCGGGTGACAGGGCAAACTCAAGGCGCAGTCCGCAGGCTGCCGGGTTCAGGGTGCCGGCATCACGCTGGATCCGCGTGGCCAGACCGCGGATCCGCGGATGGGCCGTGCCGTGGTCCATCAGCAGCGCGGTGACGGCCGCCCACTCCGCCAGCAGAGGGCCGTCCTCCAGCAGATGCAGGGCGGCATCGTGGGCGGAAATCCTCTCCGCCAGAGTCTGGGCGGCATCGTCATTCAGTCCGGAAACCGCTGGGGGCAGCTCCGCATGGACGCGGGCCGCAAGACCGGTCACGATGTGCCGGACCTGCGCGAGATCGGAGTTCCTCACATTGCCGTAGCGGGCCAGCCGCACCAGGGGAGGGATGGCCGCCATCAGCTCCGCAGGATCTCCCGACCCCGCCGCCACGGTGCCCACTTGGGCCATGATGGCCTGCCCGGCCGCCGGCAGCTCCGCCAGCAGTCCCGTCTCCAGCAGCTCCACCAGCGCCGCCAGATTCTGCTCCATGGCGGCGTCGTGCGCCAATTTCCCCGCCGCCGCCGCGTCCACGGTGTTGCCGAACTGTGAGGCGTCCACGATGGCGAGGCTCAGCTCTGGAAGCCACTTCAGCGTCCATTGCTCCTTGAAGGTTCCCTTGCTGCGTCCGGCGCTGGTTTTCCGCCCCCAGCGGATGCGCAGGGCCTCCAGCCGGTGCAGGAAAACGCTGCGGGCCTGACCGCCCGGCTCCCGCAGGTCCAGCTCCAGATTCAAATCTCCGGCGGTCTGTTTCAGTCGCAGGGTTTTCTGCTGCTGCTGAAGATCCGCGTGCAGCGGCAGCAGTGGCAGGCCGTCCGGCAGTTTCCCCAACTTTTCACCGACCAGCAGCTTTTTCCGCAGCAGTGCCAGCGGCGCGGGGTCCCCATGGCAGAAGATCGCGCGCATGGCCTCCATGGTCTCCGGCAGTCCGGGACGTGGACGGCCCCGCAGTCCGGCCAAGGCGGTGGACAGTCGCACGGCCTCGATGACGCTGGCGGTGGAGGCCCCCACATCCGATTTCCGCAGTTCGCGCGCGGCCCGGATGATCCACCGGGTGATCAGATCCGCTCCGCCTTTCCACAAATGCCCGTACCATCCCGGTGACTCCACGCCGGCACCGTAGCCGCTGGCCACCGTCAGCCGCTCCATGGACCACGGAGCCCACGTCACGCTGACCTTGGTTTTGGGCAGGCCTTTCAGCAAAGCCGCATCCTCCGATGCCTTGACAGGCTCAAGGAGGGCAGGGGCGTGCCAGGCACCGCAGACCACCGCGATATTCCGGGCCCCCGCTTTTTCCGCCTCGCGGATCCCCCGCCGCATCCAGGCCTCACGCTTCAGATCCAGATCCGCCTCCGGCAGCGCCAGCTCCGTGCGCAGCGCGGTCATGGCCGTGAGGATGGCCTCAAAGAAATCCGTGTCATCCGCCCGCTCCTCCACGCGGTCATTCCACCAGCGTTCGCTGTCGGTGTAGCCGTCCGCCCGCGCCAGCCACTGCATGGGGTCATGTCTGAAGCTGCGGGGAGTGGGAGCCTGCTCCGGCGGGGGCGGCAGGTTTTCATCCAGTGAAATGGCCTCATCAGGCGGCAGGGCTCCGCCTCCGTCATCCTGTCCCAACTCCGATTCCGGTTCGGATTCCGTGTTGGTCTCCGCCCCGGTTTCGGCCACCGCCAGTTCCGTTTCCGTTTCCAAACCAAACCGGTGCGCGCAGGGCAGATCCAAGAACCGCATTTTCACCCCGTGTTTGACCGCCCAGCGCATGGCCTGCCACTCCGGCGAAAACTCGGCGAACGGGTAAAAGGACGACTGTTTGGGGTTTGCGGTGTCGTACACCAGCAGCGCCACCGGCGGTTTGGCCTTCTCATCCCCGGCCACATGCATCCACTCATCGGCGTCGGGCGGCCCCTCGATCAGCACCAAGTCCGGCTGAAGGAAATCCAAAGCTCGCACCAGACTGCGCGCGCAGCCCGGGCCATGATGTCTGATGCCGAGAACGGTGGTCATAGCGGAAAGCGGAAAAAGTCAAAACAGCGGTCTGAACCCGGCATCGGATGCCCCAGCAATGATGGCTTTGAGATCGCTCATTGTCTCCGAGTTCAGGTTCAGCTCCGCCACGGATCCATTGCTTTGCCTGAAAGCCTGAATCACTGCGGAGGTTCCGGAAAACACCAAGGACATAAGCTGCGGTGATATGGCATTTCAGGCCAATTGATCACGGCAGGCGCGGTAGAGATCCTTCCAGCCCTCGCGCTCCTTGACGACGGTCTCAAGGTATTCGCGGAAGACGGCGGGGTCCTGCACGGGGTCCTTGACGATGGCGCCCAGCATGCCAGAGGCGAGGTCGGCGGCATTGAGGGTGCCATCTCCAAAGTGGGCGGCGAGCGTCAGGCCTTGGGTCACCACGCTGATGGCCTCAGCGGCGCTGAGGGTGCCGCTGGGGCTTTTGACCTTGGACTTGCCGTCCTCGGTCGCGCCTTGGCGGAGTTCGCGGAAGATGGTGACCACTCGGCGGATTTCCTGAAGCGCGGGCGGCTCGGCGGGCAGGGACAGAGCCTGGCTCATGGAGGCCACCCGCTGGCTGACGATGGCCACCTCGTCGTCCATGGAGGCCGGCACCGGCAGGATGACCACGTTGAACCGGCGCTGCAGGGCGCTGCTCAGCTCGTTGACGCCGCGGTCGCGGTTGTTGGCGGTGGCGATGACATTGAACCCCTGCTGGGCCAGCACCTCACGGCGGAGTTCGGGAATGGGCAGGGTCTTCTCCGACAGAATGGTGATGAGTGTGTCCTGCACATCCGAGGGCAGGCGGGTCAGCTCCTCCACGCGGCAGATTTTGCCGTCGCTCATGGCGCGCATGACCGGGCTGGGGACGATGGCGTTGTCGCTGGGCCCTTCGGCCAGCAGGCGGGCGTAGTTCCAGTTGTAGCGCATGGCCTCCTCCCCGGTGCCGGCGGTGCCCTGCACCAGCAGGGTGGAGTCCCCGCTGATGGCGGCGGCGAGGTGCTCGGAGACCCAGCTTTTGGCGGTGCCCGGCACGCCCAGCAGCAGCAGCGCACGGTCCGTGGCCAGGGTGGCCACGGCGATCTCCATGGTGCGCCGGTCGCCGATGTATTTGGGGGTGATGACCGTGCCGTCCGTCAAGGTGGTGCCCAGCAGGTAATCGGTCACCGCCCACGGCGACAGATTCCAGCGCGGCGGCCGGGGACGGTCATCCTGAGCGGCGAGAGCGGTGAGTTCCGAGGCGAAGGTGGTTTCAGCGTGGGCGCGCAGGGCGGTGGCGGACATGGGAGCGGGCGGGAGTGTGACTGGTTGATGGGTGATAAATGCTCAGGGGGCGGACCGGAGCCGGAAAAGGTCAGGCTGGCTGGTCCCGCGGCGGGGACGGTTGAAAGGAGGCGTGAAGCTGCTGACGGAATTCGAGGACGTTCGCGAAGGTTTCCGCCAGGCTGCCGAGCGTGGGCTCATGGGACAGGACGCGCAGCGCCTGCGGCAGGCCGGCCAAGGGGAAACGCTGGGCCAACTGACGGATGGAGGCTGACTGGTAACCCAGCCAGGGCTGGGATTTGAGCCAGGCGAGAATGACGGCCATCCAGTCCGCGACATCCTCAGTGGGCACCGGAAAGCGCGAGGCATTGATCAGCTGGCCGGCCGCTCCCTGTTTCAGAATGCCGGATTCCGCCGCCAGCACCACCGCCGACGCCGCCTTGTCCGGCAGTCCGCTGATCAGCCGCAGCAAAAGGGGAACAGGCGGGGGCCCATCGTGCGGCCACCGGTCCAGACCGGCCAGATGGAGAGCCAGCGCTCCGGCGGACTCCGGCTCCGGATTGGCTTGGGCGGCATTCAGCCAGCCGAGAAGAATGACACGGGCAGTGTCCGGATCACGGTTCAGCTTCAGCAGTCCGGCGGCATCCACTCCGAAGTGCGCGGTCCACAGGGAAAGCGGCACTAGGCTGATCAGCTGCAGGGCATGGAAGGCTTTGGCCCCAATGCTTTTCAGGCCGGCGGGCGGCTTCTCCTCAATGCCGTCCTCCTTCCACGCGGGATCAAATTTTTCCGGCAACTCCAGCACCAGACAGGGACCGGACTGCTGTTTCTCCAGCCGCAGCAGGACGGCGGCGCGGTCAAAGGCGCGCTTCACAAACGCGCTGTCCGGCCGGCTCATCAGGGCATTGCGCGCCTGCTGGCGGACCTCCCGGCGGCGGTCCTTCATGGCGGTGCTTTCTAGCAGCGGCAGCTCCTCATCGGTCGGGCTGTCCCCGATCACATTCAGAAAAGCCAAGCGGTTGTCCCCCGATTCCTGCGGCCAGGCGGCGGCCAGAGCGGCGGCGGCGCGGGCGGGATGGGTCCGGCGCACCGCCTGCAGCCAGAAGGCGCGTTCGGGCAGGATGCCATTCTCCCAGGTTTCATCGTCCGGCGGAGCCTCCAGCGGCCCTGATGGCAAAGGAGCGGGCAGCAAATCCTCCAGATCCTCCCGGCGGGCCAGCCAAGCACCCCGGTTGCCGGCCACAGTGGCGATGACGGGACGGATCTCCCGGCTGCGGACCGCACGGTCGAACAAGGGCGGCAGATCACGGGGATGAACGATAAAGTTCCTCTTCAGGCACAGGGTCAGCCATTCCTCCAGGCATTCCGGAGCCTCCCCCTCCAGGATGCGGCGCAGGATCAGAGCCGCCGCATCGGGTGCCATCGACCGGGTTTCCGGCTCACAGGGAGCCTCCTCCGCGAATCCAGACGGCGGAATCCAGCCCGCGCCGATGGCGGCGGCGCGCAGGGCGCAGCCGGAGAGTGCGGCGGTTTCCGGCTGCCGGGACCAGTCGAGAGCGGCCCAAGCCTTCTCCAGCACCGGAAAGGGCGCGGCGGGCGGCTCTTTCAGCCGGGCGGTGCCCAGCAGCATAAGGGTGGAGAAGGCATCGGGATTCATGGTGCAATCGTTTCAGGATAAAGGCCGCAGTCAGGTCAGGGAAACCCAGCCGGTCTCCGACTCTATGCCCAAGGGCGTGACTTCATAACCATTCCACAGGCCAAAAACCAATCCTGGCCGTCCACCGGAGATGGCCCCCATAAGCTGACGGCGGGCATCGTTCGGGACCACCGGCAGCGCCTGTCCGTCCCCGTCAACAAGCCATTCCTTTTTGCCCTGCTTTTCCCGCATCGGCCGGGCGTGCAGATAAAAGGGAATTACGGTCCGCCACGGATTGACCTCCAGCCCATGGGCGTAACGCTCCAGCACTTGGCACACGGTTTCAAAGGGCACTCCGCCCGGCGGGGCCTGCGTGGTGGAAAAGGGAGTTTTCCAAAGAGCCCGCAGCGGCTGCACTCCCGGATAAAACGCCAGCTCCCCCTTCAGCCATCGGCCTATCGGCAGAGGGGTGAAAACCGGCTGCTGAGCGGGGGCGGACTGGATCCACATGGCATGGCGTCCGCTTTCCGCTCCGTAAAGCCAGGTCACGGCGGTGATGACGCGCTCCTCCTCCTGCACGGTGCGGGCGGCAGCGAACCATCGGTCCGTCACTCCCGGGCCGGACAGCACGGACTCCTGCGCCACCGTCCAGCCGAGAAGCTGCTCCACCTCCGCACGGAGGTCCGGATCCAGGGTCTCCAGCCGGGTGCCGGCGGTCAGCAGCAGATGCAGACGCCCCAGGTCGTCAGGCAGGCGGGGCGCGTTTTTCCGGGCATCGTCCAAGGTCATGGCGTCGGACAGGGCTGTTTCCTGCGCCTGCCGCAGCCGGCGCGCCAGTCCGGGCGCCTGGGCGTCCACCATGCGGCGGGCGGTGTTTTCCCAGAAGCTGTGATCCGTCACCGGAGCCTCGGCTAGTCCCTGACGGACGAAATCCCCCAGCCACTGATTCAGAAATCCCATGCCCTCCGCCATCCGCTCCATGCGTTTGGCTCTCCGCTGGGCCTGAGCCTTCCCGTCCGCCGGCGCTTTGGGTCCTCCCTCCGCGGCCTTGGCGGCTTTAGTCTCCGTTTTGACGGTTTTTTCGGCGCGGGAGGCCAGCCATTCCTCCAGCCAGTCCGGAGGGGCGGAGGCCGCGAGTTTGGCGGGCTGCTCGGCGGCGATCAGCAGCAGCCCCAAGGCGTGCTTGCAGGGAAACTTGCGGCTCGGGCAGCTGCATTTGGTGGCCGAGCCGTCGGCCAGCACCCGCACGTGGTAGGGATCCTTGCCGGAGCCCTGCATCAGGCCCCACAGGGCGGTGTCATTCCCGGCGGCCAGCGTCCATTTCCCCGGACTGGCCAGTCCCCGTCCGGCTTTCAGCGAGGACGCATCCGGTGCCAGGGCGGTGACGATGTCAGGGGTGGGATAGGCGGCCATGCAGGGTGGACGGAATGCGTCTTTACTAGCGCATCATGACGGCATGTCCAATTGATCTGCGGAAAAATTCACAGTGGTTTCCAAGGGGTGAACCCCGCCGTTTACGGTTCACCACTGAAAAGAGTTAAAGGGAGCTTTGTGCACACCATTGGACGACCGCTTTGCCAAGGCTTTGCTCGGCATGAACAAAGCCGCGTTCCCGTGAAGCATCAGCCGGCGGCGGCCTTCCGGGAGGTCAGAGCCGTCATCACCGCCACTCCCACCGCCAGCAGCAGCGCCACCACGCCGGGCCAGGGAAGGCAGGCTTTCGGCAGCCACCAGGTGGCGGTGTGCAGGATGAGAATGCCCGCGGCCAAGCCCATCCAGACCTTCCGTGCCGTGCCCTCAAGAGCAGTGAGACCCAGCAGCAGCACCGGCCAGAGGAGAATATGATTGTAGTTATAACGGTAAGCAGGGAGCAGATAGTCGCCAACGTAGATCCATGCGGAGACTCCCCACTGGAATCGCGCGGAGCCCGCGCCGTCCCGCCGCATCATCAGCCAGCCGGCCCCCGCCGCCAGCACCGCCCAGCCGATGAGGAGGGCATTCGGCGGCAGCTGGAAGGAGATCAGCCGGTAGATGGAGGTGTCGGTGAAGGGGATGCCGGGGAAGCTCAGGAATGTGTCGATGGGAATCCCCTCGATGACCTCTTTCTGGGAGAACCGGGCCGGGGGAAACTGGACCCGGTCCAAATACTGCCGGGCATGGATGGCCATGGCGGCGAAATATTGTTTCCAGATGGCGGTGCCCGCCAGCAGCACCGGCAGCAGGGCCCAGACCGCCAGGCCTGCTCCGGCGGCAAGGATGGGGACCTTCCGGCGCCGGGCGGCGGAAACCCCGAGCAGGACCCCGAAATTGGGGCGCAGCATGGTGAGCAGCGACCCGGTGAGCCCCTCCACCCACGGACCCCGCTTTCCGGCGCTCCGCCCGGCATTCATCATGACCAGCAGCAGGGCCGCATAGAGGACATAGGACTGGCCCCGGTCCACGTGCAGCCGCCAGTGCGGCGTCAGGCAGTAAAGGCACGTCAGCAGCCCGCCCCAGGCCCAGTTGGCGCGGTCCGTGGATTTGAGCCACGCCAAAAATCCCAGCCCCAGCGCGGCGTACTGCACCCCCAGCCAGAGCCATTGGGTGACCCGGTAGTTGAGATCTTGGAAAGGCAGAAAGAGTGTGAGGGTGGCCGGTGTCACGGTGGTATGGCTGACCGGCGACGACGGATAGGCAAAGGGATCCAGCAGCCGGGTGCCGTCTGCCTGCCGCCATTTGTAGGTGTAGGGATCCTGATGTGCCGAGGCCACCCGCACGCCGGTGATGCGGTTGCGCAGGTCGATGCTGCCGCCCCCGCCGGTGTGGATCACATCGGAGATCAGCCCCCAGACCGCCAGCAGCAGGGCGATCATCAGCAGGAAAAACAGAGGACTGCCCGAGGAGGAGGAATCAGGATCCGGAGAGGAGGGGGAGCTCATGGAATCAAAGGCGGCGGCGGAGCGCATGACTGCCCCGGAACACGGAAAACCGCAAGAACTTCCGACCCGCAGGGCAGGGGGGGCGGGAAGAGAATGGATGCCGGCGGTCTGCCGGACCCGTATTCCGGACGCCGCAAATGCCCGTGCCCGCGCTTGCCGCGGAGAAGGCCCGCCGTTATGGCCCGGCGATGCCAAACTCCCAAGATGCCGAATCCTTGGTCGCCGCCGCCGATGTGCTGCGCGGGGTCCTGCGCCCGCTGAAGTTCTCCCTGCCGGTGACCCATGTGTATGATCCGCTGGACTACGCCTGGGCTTCGCACACCGCCTATTTGCGGCAGTTCGGCATGGGGCGGAAAAAGGGGATTTTCCTCGGCATGAATCCCGGTCCTTACGGCATGGCGCAGACGGGCGTGCCGTTCGGGGAAGTGGAGGCGGTGCGCGGCTGGATGGGGATCGAGGCTCCGGTGCAGCGGCCCCCCCACGAGCACCCCAAGCGCCCGGTGGAGGGTTTCGCCTGCCGGCGCAGCGAGGTGAGCGGACGCCGGCTGTGGGGCTGGGCCGCGCAGCGGTTCGGAACGGCGGAGAAGTTCTTTGAGGATTTTTTTGTGGTGAACTACTGCCCGCTGATTTTCCTGGAGGAGAGCGGGCGCAACCGGACGCCGGACAAGGTTCCGGCCTCGGAGATGGCCCCCGTGGAGGCGGCCTGCGACGCGCATCTGAAGCGGGTGATCGAGGTGCTGGAGCCCGAGTGGCTGATCGGCGTCGGAGGATTTGCGGAGAACCGGCTGGAGATCGTGGCCGGTGGGCGTCCGGGGGTGAAAATCATGCGCATTCTCCATCCCAGCCCCGCCAGCCCCGCGGCCAACCGCGACTGGGCGGGCAATGTGGACCGCAGCCTGGTGAAGGCCGGCGTAATCTGAAGGGGCGCCGGCGGCTGTCTCTTTTTTTCCGTATTGTGTTCCCGCCCCGCCGGACCATGTGGGTTGTTTCTATATTTGTTTTTGCATGAATTCCCTTCCCATCGGTATTTTTGACTCCGGCGTCGGCGGCCTGACCGTCATGCGCGAGGTGCGCCGGCTGCTGCCGGCGGAGCATCTGGTCTATCTGGGCGACACCGCCCGTGTGCCCTACGGAAACAAATCCCACGCCACCGTGAGCCGCTACGCCGTGGAGGACGCGCAGTTTCTGATCGGCAAGGGCGTGAAGATGATCGTGGTGGCCTGCAACACGGCCTCGGCCTTCGCCGCCTCCGCGCTGCGGGGGACCTTCCCCGGCATGCCCATTCTGGAAATGATCGGCCCTGGTGCCCGGGCAGCGGTGGCGGCTACACGGAACCGTCGTATTGGGGTCATCGCCACGGTGGGCACCATCGGCAGCGGAGCCTATGAGAGCCGTATCCGGGAAGTGTTCGCCGCCTCCGGCACCGCGGGAGAGGTGGAGATTCTGACCCAGGCCTGCCCGCTGTTTGTGCCATTGGTGGAGGAGGGGGAGCTGAATTCGGAGATCACGCGCCTGGTGGCCCTCAAGTATCTCACCGGACTGCGGGAGGCGGGCATCGACACCCTGGTGTTGGGCTGCACCCACTATCCGCTGCTGCGGACGGTGATCGCGGACCTCATGGGGCCGGAGGTCACGCTGGTGGACAGCGCGGAGTCGGCCGCTCTGGAGACTGCGGTGTTGCTGCGGGACCGGGGCATGCTGAATGAGTCAGCACAGGCCCCGGGGGCGGAGTCGTTCCACGTCACGGATGCGGCGCCGCGGTTCAACCAGATTGCCCGGACCTTTCTGGGGCACGACACGGAGCAGTTGGAACTGGTGGAACTGGGCTCCGCGGGCTGACGGCTGTGTCCGCCGGCATCCGGCGGCCGGACCATTCTCATTCCCGCAGTCCGACGGCCTGGATGTGATCCCAGCGAGCGCGGAAAGCGGGGTTCTCACGCGCCAGCCGCTGTCCGCAGAGCATGGCGTAATTCCTCAGGCCGGTGCGGAGGGCGAAGGCCACCAGCATCTCCCGGCGCAGGTAATACTGGTCGGAGTCCGCCGTGCGCTCCAGCACCTTCTCCGCCACCAGAGTCAGGCAGGCCGGGGTGATCTCCGGCAGGCGCAGCAGAACATCCGAGCCTGCGGACTGGATCCGCAGGCCGTCCGGGGAATCGGAAATCCGACCGCGCAGCACGGTGCCGTCCGTATGGACCAGATCGCCCTCGATGGGCTGGGAAAGGTCGTGCCGCAGCAGATCCAGAAAGCTGGCCGCGTTTTCCCACAGCCGCAGCCGGGTTTCCAGCGCCTCACGCCCGGCTTCGGTGGCGGGCTTCATGGCGCGGAGTTTAGCCGCGACGCCATCGAAGTCCATACGGGCGGCCAACGGGGCGGCCCCTTCCTCGGCGCTGCGCATCTGATCCAGTTCCCCTTTGGTCTGTTTGCGGAGCTCCTCCGTGAGTTTGGTGTTCAGCCGGGTGACCGCCGCCGTGAGCTCCTCCAGCCGCCGGCGCGCGGCTTCGGCCCCGGCCCCTCCGCAGGTCAGTTGGCCGGCGGTGGTTTTCGCCCGGGTCAGCAGCGCGTTGGCCTCCGCGGAGGTTTTAGCGGTCACGGGCAGGGAGGGCAGGGAATCGCACATCCTGAGATCCTCCAGATAGGGCCGGGCGACGGCCTTGTATTTCTCCACCCATGCCGCGGAGCGGGAGGGTTTTGAGGCTTCAAAGGCCCGCAGAAAGGAGGCCGCGTTCGGCAGATCACCCAGATACCAGTTTTTCAGGCCCACTGCCAGCAGACCGATAGCCTGGGCGGAATCCGCAGGAAATTCCCGCGTGCGGACCCCCGGGACCACCTCCGGTTTTTCCAGAGCCGAGGCGCTGTCCACAAAAAAGCCGGCCAAGGCCTTGTCCGCGGGATCGGTGGAGAAAGGGCCGGCGCGGCGGATGGCGCCAAACCGCTGGACGGCCCCCGGCTGGTCCGCCAGCAGCAGGGAGGCCAGGCCGGCTTGGTAATGAGCCCAATTCCGGGTGGGCTGCCGGGTGGAGGGGTCCGCGGCCAAGGCGTCGAAAAGTTCCCGGCTTTTCAGAAAATCGCCGGCAAAAAGAAGGTTCCGGGCGTTGAGGAACTTCGCGGACACGGAGCTGTCGGAGCCTGCCCCGGCGTCCTCCACGGGCAGGGGGGCGGTGGAGGAACCAGGGGGATGACTGCCGGACTGCACCGCCAGCCACACCCCGCCGCCCACCAAAGCCATCACCAGTCCCGCCGCTGCCAGCCGCCGCCTTCCAACCCGCCGGGTGCGCCCCTGTCGTTTCAAACGGCGCAGGGCGGTGTGCAGATGGTCCAGGAATTCGTCGTAGCCTGCGTAGCGCTCCGCCGGCTTGCGCCTCAGCGTGCGCGCCAGCACGGTCACGGTTTCCGCGGAAAGCACCGCCGCCGCCTCCCGCAGGTCAGCGGGTTTGGATTTGAGCGCCTTGAGCTCCGGCAGGGAATTGGTGTCCCGGCCAAACAGCGGTTTGCCCATCAAGGCGTGGTAAAGGGTCGATCCCAGCGCGTAGATGTCGCTGCGGAAATCCTCCGGCTCGCCGAACAGCGTTTCCGGGGGCACATAAAAAGGGGTGGCCCAGATTTCGCTGTCGGACACGCCGTCGCGGGTGAAGACCGCCAGCCCGAAGTCCACGATTTTGGGGGTGCCGTCCGCCGTCAGCAGGATGTTGCCCGGCTTGATGTCCCGATGGATCAGCCCGGCGTCCTCCGCCGCCTTCAGGCCCTGCACCACCTGCACCGCCAGCGCCAGCACCCAGGATTCGTCCAGCCGTCCGCTGAGGCGGATCTGCTCGTCAAGGCTTCCGCCCTCCACCAGCTCCATGGCGATGTAAAAATACCCCTGATCCCGGCCCGCCGTGTACACCTTGACGACATTTGGATGGCTGATACTGGCGGTGATCTCCGCCTCCTTTTCAAACTGGCGCAGCCGCTTTTCATCACGGCTGCAGGAGGGGCTGAGAATTTTGAGCGCCAAGTCCCGCCCCAGCGTCTCGTCGCGCGCGCCGAAGACATGGCTCATCCCGCCCACTCCCACCTCCCGTGTGATCAGAAAGTGGTGAAAGGAGGTGCGCACCCTGATGCTCCCGCCGCAGGACGGGCACACTGTGGCGGTGAAGGGCTCGTAGGCCGTAACATCCAGCATCACCCCGCACTCCATGCAGGGCTGAAGGCACAGGGAGGATTCGTCTTCGGGGAAGGACATGGAACAGCGGGCCGCCCGCACTGGCACAGGGGGCTGGCGATCACAAGCCCGGACAGGCTTGGAATTCCAGCTGACTGACTGAAGAGAAAGCTTCAGATTTACTTTCTTCAACGGCGGGCCGGGCTCTGACTTTTCATTAACGCTGAGGGCTTGCAGAACTGATGCCGTAGCCGTGAATGCCGACAGTTTAATGGAGAGGGAAGCACTTGCCCCGTCCGAACCAAAGCCTGCTGCCCACTCTCCACAGCCTCAACCGCCGGCTTGAAACCCGCTCGGCGCGGGGCAGTTGGCAATCCTGACATCCCTCCACAGAATGAGAATCCTCCATACCCCGCCCCGCAGCCTCCGGAGTGTGCCCCTCTGCCTGGCCCTCAGCAGTGCCGCCGTCCATGCCGCCCGGCTGTTTTCCGAAGCCTTTGACTCGGATGCCGCCAAAGTGAAGGTGGTGCAGCGGAGCAGCGCCGCCTTCGCCTGGGTCGATTACTCGGATTTTGAGCATCAGGCTCCATCGGCTGAAGCCCCGCTTCGGCTGCACATTCCCGAGGCCCCCAACCGCATTCCTGGCAGCGCCGCCACCAAAGGCGTCCTGCTGAGCGCGCTGTATGGAGCATCGGACCGCTCGATCATGATGCTGGCGGCGGATGCGGCGGGCGATCCGCTGACCTTCACGGGGAATTACCGGATGACGTTTGACATGTGGCTGAGTCTGGACCCTGCGGCCACCACCGCCAGCTCCGGCACCACGGAGGGCGGATTCTGGACGGTGAACAGTCCGGGGGTGACCGCGCCCGCCCGGTTTTTCCGCTCCACCAGCACCGGCAACTGGGGCTGGCTGAGCACGGAGGGGGGAGGGGGTGCCGGCACTGCGGGGCCCGGAACGGCGGGCAATGGGGACGCGGCTTTTTACACCAATGGTGAGCAGCGGGCTTTCCGGGAGAACCTGGCTCAGGATCCCGGTCTGTTTGGCCAAGCGTTTCCCCAGGGATCGCCCATCGTCAAAACTCCCAACAACCAGTGGACCGCTGTGGAGGTGACCGTGCGCGGCACCCATGTGCAGGTGAGGTTTAACGGGGTGCTCTTTCTGGATCAGGAGACCACGCTGACGGAAGGGGCGGCGGGTTTTGGCTACGATGACCTGTTTTCCTCCGCCACCGCCAACAATGGAGCCAGCTTCAGTCCGAACTGGCACTTTGGCCTGTTCGACAATCTGGTGGTGGAGTCCCTCCCGCAAGCCCTGCCTTCCCTGGAGGCGGCACCGCAGACGGTTTTTACCGCCTCCACCGCTGCCGATCCTGTTTACGGGGATTTCCTAGTCACCAACAACGGCACCGGCGGTTTCAGCGTTCTCAGCGCCGCTATCGACGGACCGGACGCGTCCCAGTTCGCTCTGACGCCGGGTCAGACTTTTCCCATGGCCGTCAGTGCCGGGAGCGGCACGGTGGTCGCTGTCGATTTCAACTCCGGCAGCCCCAACGGTTTGAAGGTCGCGCGGCTGATGCTGACCACCAATGACCCCGGTGCCCCGGTCATCGCCCTGCCGCTCCAGGGGGTGCGCCGGGTCCCGGCGGTTTCAGGGCCGGTCCTTGCGGGCCTGCCTTCCGTCTCCGTGAAGAACGGTGCCTCCGCCGGTCAGGCCGCCATCCTCAATTCCGGGGATACGGCGGTGGTGCTGAAGTCCGCCGCCATCACGGGAGCCAATGCCGCGGAATTCACTCTGCTGACAGCCCTGCCTGTGACCTTGGATCCCGGCGGGGAGGCCATTCTGAAACTGAAGTTCACGCCCGCCGGCAACATGGGAGCCCACAGCGCCTCCCTGGATCTGATCACCACGGATCCCAATCTCGCGGCCCTCAGTGTGCCCGTGAAAGCCCGCTACGCCTACGGCCCGCCGCTCCTGGCCCAGTATAAACTGGATGAAACGGAAGGTGCCGCCTTTGTGGACTCCGCCGCCACCAGTCCAAACGCGGTGGTGGAGATCCGCGATCAGCCGCCGGGCTTCGGCCAGCCCCCGCTGCTGCCCACCGGGGAGGGCACGTCCTTCCGCTTCACGCCGGCGGAGAGCAACACCACCGGGAACTTCGCCCACGCCTTGGTGCCGCATCTGCCGAATGTCAGTTACGCGCTGTGGATCAGGCCCGAGGCCAAAGCGGACTCCTCCAGCAGCCGCACCCTTCTCCAGCGCTCCTCGCTCTTCACCACCCTCGGAACGCTGTATTCCCTGAATCTCTCTCCGACGGGCCAACTGTTCTTCGACATCAACAAGCTCAATGCGGGATCGGCTCCTGCGGTCCTGACAGAGGATGGAGCCATCGTGGACGGGCAGGTTTACCATATCGTGGTGACGCACCGCGATGAGAATGGCTTCAGCGACGGCAATGCCCCGGTGGGCACCCGCACCCGGCTGTATGTGAACGGAGCGCTGGTCTCCACGAACGATCCACAGGTCACCCCGCCGGGCTACACCGATTATCAGTTCACCAGCACGTCCGAGGGGCTTTATATCGGATCCGCCACCTCCTCGGGCGCGGGTTATGCGGGGAGTATGGATGACCTCCAGGTTTACAGCATCGAGCTGACGCCGGAGCAGGTCTCCGCGCTGTATCAGCAGCCGGGGAAAAACGCCTTCAATCTGGAGACGGTCATCATGCCCTTCAACATCGTCCGCGCGGTTTACAATGCCGCTTCAGGAACCCTCACGATTGACTGGAACTCACAGAGCGGGGCTGTGTACGAGGTCCAGCAGTCCTCCGGGCTCTCCGGCTGGACCACGGTGCCCACCCTGACGAATATCCAGGCCGCAGGCGTCACCACCACCGCTGTGATCCGCGGCGCCACCCCTGGCGGTAAAAATTTCTACCGTGTTGGCCGCGTTTCACCTTGACCCGGATCAGAGAGCGGGTCCTTCCGCGGACCGGTGGATTCATCCCCTGCCACAAGGCAAAAGCCCGGCGGTTTCAGCAACCGCCGGGCTTTTCCGGATTGAAAATGGCTGCGGGATGGGCTGCCGGCTTACCAGGGCAGGTTGTCATTCATATGGAAGAAGCCGCCATTCGGGCCGTCGGGACCGGTGAGGGCCAGGCGCACGCTGGTTTTGGCTCCGTCGGGAATACTCATGGGGGCCTCCTCGCCGCCCATGTCCGTCTGCACCCAGCCGGGGTGAACGGAGTTCACCTTGTGTGGGGTTTCGCGCAGTTCGTAGGCCAGCTGCACCGTCCACGCATTGACCGCCGCCTTGGAGGAGCTGTAGGCTGCGAGTTTGGAGTGGTAGATATGTGAGTGCGGATCCGCATGGTTGGTGATCGATCCCAGGGTGCTGGAAAGGTTCACGATCCGCGCCGCCGGACTGCGTTTCAGCAGCGGCAGGAACGCCTGGGTCACCGCCACGAGGCCGAACACGTTGGTATCGAAGGTCTCGCGCCACAGTGAAAGAGGCAGGGTGCTGGGCGCTTCGCCCCGGGTCTCCAACAGCACGCCGGCGTTGTTGATCAGAATATCGAGCTGCGGGTGCTCGGCGGCGACTTTCTCCGCCGCCGCTTTGATGGAGGCTTCGTCCGTCACGTCGATGGGCAGAAAGGTCACGGGAAGTCCCTCCGCTTTCAGGGAGTCCGCCGCCGCCTGGCCTTTGGCGGCGTTGCGCGCCCCCAGCAGCACCTGCACACCCTGCGAGGCGAGCTGACGGGCGGTTTCCAGTCCAATGCCTTTATTGGCTCCGGTGATCAGGGCGAGTTTGCTCATGGGAATCTAAGGATGGCGGGTGAGGCGGACAGGGTTGTTCGCTTTTCATCAAACTATTGCGGTGGCCACGACGGACGCAATGAAAATTGTTCCAAGCCGACCCCTGCTTCCGGTCCGGAGTAAGCGGGCGCGGCACCGCCGGCCTACTCCTCCGTGCGCCGTTTGATTTTGGCAATGGAGAGCGGGCGGCAGAGGTATTTCTCATCGCAGGCGGTGCGGGCGCACTTCAGGCACATGAAGTTCTGGGGCGACACAATCTCCAGCAGCTTGCCGGCGTGGCGCTCGATGTCCTTTTTGCTCCAGTCACACAGGGTCTGACTCATGGTCGGGGACGATGACACGTCCAAAATGCGGTGGAAACAGTAAAAAGAAAGTTGCAGCCCGGCAATCCTTGTTTAGAATTATTCCAATTACAATTCAACCCGATTCCAATGAGCACCACCAATACCACCCAAACCTCTGAAGCTGTCAGCACCGCTCTGTCCACTTTCCTGGCCGATAGCTACTCTCTGATGGCGCAGGCCCATCTGGCGCACTGGAATGTGGAGGGGCCCTTCTTTTTCGAACTGCACGCCAATTTCCAGAAGCAGTATGAGGACCTCTTCGAGGCCGTGGATGAACTGGCCGAGCGCCTGCGCGCCCTCGATGTGTATGCCCCCGGCGGCCTGAAAACGTTCGCCAGACTTTCCACCGTTCCCGAAGTCCCCGCCGGCAAGGCCTTGGCCAAGGACTTTGTGGCCGGCCTGATCGAAGGCCATGAAACCACCCTCGCCTCCGCCCTCGCCGCCCGCGACGCCGCTGGCAACTCCGGTGACTTGGAAACCCAGGACATCTGCGTCAAGCGCATCCAGACCCACGAAAAAACTCTTTGGATGCTCAGGAGCTTCCTCAAGAATCTCTGATTCCATCCTTCGTTGCCGGCAGCCGCTCTGGCCGCTGTTCCGGGAAACTCAATGCACGCGAAAGGCGGGGGCAATCCTCCGCCTTTTGGCGTTTTACGATGCCGCGGAGTTAGGAAGCCGGCAGCGGTTTGAGCTTCAGTGTCATGAATTCCGGACACTGCCTCTCCAGAACGATGGTGCCTGGCTCAAATCCATTCTTCCGAATCATGACCGTCACCGCTTTATCCGAGCGCCCGGAAAACCGGATCTGGCTTCCGTTCGCCTTGAGGGAAGCGCTGACACGCTGAAATTTCGTTCCGCCGGAAGCGCTCCAAGAAACCTCCTCCAAAGCTGCGCCGGTGACGCTATCCTCCACGGACACAGTGGTGGCGATCGGGAAAACGCTTTGCATTTCAACCCGATGCCGTTGGCGGGCAAACGCGGAATGGGTTTCGCCCAGCAGACCGGCGGAGAAGAGGAGCAACCCCCAGCCGATAGTGGGGGAGCGTTTGACAGAGGTGCCGGAAAACCATTGCCGCACCCGCTCAGTCCGCAAGCTTGAAAGGACCCAGAGCGCATGCGAAACCAGTAGGGCGAAACCCCAAAAGCCAAAATCGTTTGCGGTTTGGCCTGAAAGTCTGAAACCCAGTAGGAAGGCTAGCCACAGTCCTGCCACCACACCCAGCCATATCCGGGCGGAACGGCTGCCTCGAAGCAGACCCCAGCAAAGTGGAATGCAGATCAGGCATGCAGGGTCCAGTCCGCCCTCGCGGAGGATCAGTTTCTCCACATTTTCTACGAGTGATCGGGCACTTGGCAGAAGTAAAAACAATGTGGTGAACACGAGGACGAACGGCATTTCCAAGGGGGATGCCGGGGCTTCTGTAGCGGTGCTGCTCATGAAGTTTAGGAAACTGCAGGGCATTTTCCTCAGGAAGCTTATGGGATGTCAATTGCCGTTCCGACTTCTCAGCCAGTGAGTGATGCGCATGGCGTGCGGGTTGTTTTCGTCCGGCGGAAAGTGGGTTTCGGTTTGAATGCGCCATTGCTCAGGTGGCAGTTCCGGGAAAAACACATCGCCCTCAAATTCCGCCTCCACGGTCGTCAGGATCACCTCATCGCCAAGGGGCAGGGTGGCCTGATAGACGGAGCCGCCACCGCAGACCAGCAGTTCCGCCACGCCTTGGGCGCTGGCCAGTTCAACGGCTTCCGCCAGTGACGCGCGGGCGTGGCCGCCCGACACGGAAAGCGCGGTTTCCTTTGTGAGGACCAAGAGAACCTGATCCGGTTTGAACCAACCCCGCATCTGCTCAAACGTCCGCCGGCCCAGCAGCAGCCAGTGCCCTGCGGCGCGAGCGCGGAAATGAGCGGTGTCGCGGGGCATGCGCCAAGGGATTTTCCCATCCGCCGCCAGCACGCGGTTTTGGCTGATGGCGGCGATGAGGACCAGTCGGGGAGCTATCGGTGCGGTCATATTTGAATTCCGAATTTCGTTTTTACGGTAGCCGTTGAAGCCGACTTCGCAGCCCGGAAAGCAAAAACCTCCCCGGCACAGGGAGTGGTGCCGGGGAGGTCAAGTTTTTCTAGTTTCAGCGGGGCCTCCGCTTTGGAAAGGCTGGTCCGGATGGGATGAGCCTCTCCGCCGGTCGTTTCAGTCGAGTGCGCTTACACTCCTCCGACCGGCACCACGCG
This sequence comes from Verrucomicrobiales bacterium, assembly GCA_028293125.1. GTDB lineage: Bacteria > Verrucomicrobiota > Verrucomicrobiia > Verrucomicrobiales > V1-33 > CAIZWU01. The sequence continues at coordinate 86,313 of JAQGPJ010000010.1, forward strand.
GGCCTCGGAGCCGGGAGCGGCCTCCACCTCCACGCGGAGCGGGGATTTGTGGGCTTCGGGGTCCAGGATCAGAGTCACGCGGTGCTTGCCGGCGGGCAGGTCCAGGGTGACGGAGGCCGCCGGGGTGATTTCCTGCTGACCGACCCAGGCTTTGATGCCGGCGGGATCGGCGAACTTCAGGTTCACCTTGCCGGGAGTGGTCACACTCACCTCGCCCTGGGCTACACGGCCGGAGGTCTGATACAATTTCACCACGGGGATGTCCTCCAGCGGCAAGTCACCCTTCACGGTGCCGTAGGCGGGGGTCCAGGAAAGCCCAGGCTGCTCCCCTCCGGTAAGGGCCCGCAGCCCGTCGCGGTTGATGATCTGATTCAGCTCCGGCGTGGTCTGGGCCAGCTGCCAGCGGCGGATCAGGCTGTCGGCCTGCACCTTGTAGGCGCCCTCCTTGCCCAGTTCGGACAGGAAGCGGATGAGGTCGATGAACTCATCGCGGCGCAGGGAGGCCGTCAGCGCCGGAGGCATCAGGGAAACCGGGATGCTCAGCTTGCTGGTCACGTCGGCGGCTGGGATCGACTGCACCACGCCGGTGGCGTCGCGCAGCATCACCTCGCGGGCGTCCTCCCGGACGAGGAAGCCGCTGAAAACGCCGCCATCCCTGGTGTTCACGAGGGTCGTGGCATAGCCCTCCTTGATCTTCTTGGAGGGCTCCAGCAAACTGTCCACGATGTAGTCCACCGGAGCGCTGGAGCCAATGCTCAGCAGGTCCGGGCCGACCACACCGCCCACCGCGCCGATGGCGTGGCAGGTCTGGCAGAGCTGGGCTTTGCGGCGGTAGATCTCCTCCCCGCGCGCGGCGTTTCCGCTGTTTTTCACCTCCGCCATCACTTTGGTCATCTCCTCCGGGGACAGGCCTATGCCCACCGGCTGCAGGCCGGCGGAGGCGGTCAGCGCGTCCACGAGCGGCTTGGTGTCGCCGCCGGTGGCGCTGGCCTTGCGGATCCCGGCGGTCGCCACTGCCGCGTCCAGTTTCCGGTCACCGAGAGCGGCGGTCAGCAGGGCGGGGCCGCCTTTTTTACCGAGATAGGCATCGAAGACCACCGCCGCCGGGGCTTCCTCCTTCAGGCCGGCCAGAAACTCCACCGCCGGTCCCGCCGCCGCTTGGGCGTCGAGGCCGATCAGCGCTCCCAGCACCGCCGCTTTGAGATTGATGTCCTGGGTTTTGGAAATCAGAGCGGTCAGGAATTTGGCGGATTCCGCGCCCCCCAGCGCGGCCACGGCTTCCACCGCCTCCGGGGAACCGGATCCAGCCAGTTCCTCCAGCGCCGGACGGGCGCTGGCCAGCTTCCACGCGCCGGTCAGGCGGACGGCGGCGGCGCGCACGGTGGTGTCAGGACTTTTCAGTTTCTCAAGCAACGCCTCAGTGCCGGACTCAGGCTTGGCCTGACGTTGTTTCACGGCGGTCCCGAGCGCGTCGTAGGCGGCCACGACCAAAGCCGGAGCGGCATCCAGAGCGGAGGCCAGCTGCAGCAGGCGGGTCAAATCCGCCGGGCTGCCCAGCGAGCCGACCAAGCCCAGAGCCTCACGAATTTTTGGAGCGGGGATTTTGCCTTCCCGCACCAAGCCCAGCAGGGCACCCACCGCCTCCGGACGGTCCGCGGCTTTGAGGGCGAAGGAAATGCGGGTGACATCGCCGTCGAAAGTGATCTCCCCTTTTTGGAAAGCCGGCAGCCAGACCCCCGCCAGCTCGCGGCAGGTCAGCCACAGTGCGAAGTCGATATTCTCATCCACCGCCTTGCCCAGAGCCAGAGTGGCGGCCTCCACGGCCTTGGCGCTGCCCATGCGGCGAAGGGCGTTCACCGCCTCCAGGCGCACCTTGGCGGCATCGGAGTTCACGGCTTCGAAAAGCACATCCGCATTTCCCGGCTTGCCGTCGAGGAACAGCTGGCCGGAGGCGCGCACGGTCTTCATTTGGAAATCCGTGCCGGCTTCGGCGGTGAGCAGCGGATTGTCCGCCGTCATCAGCAGGCAGCTCTGCAGCAGGCCGATGGCCTCCCGCTTGAAGTCCGGGGTGGCGGCGGGAGCCGTCGCGCGGTCCATCACCAGCTTGTAAAGGCCTTCCACTTTCCGGCGCTTCAGTTCCTGCTTCACGTTGATGCGCACCCAGTCCTCGGGATCGGCCAGATGGTCCAGCAGACCGTCCACGCTGAGCTTTTCATAGTCCAGTTGCGCAACCACCGGGCGGCCCTTGGCGGTGATGCGCCAGATGCGGCCATGCTCGCGGTCGCGGCGGGGATCGTGGAAGTCCACCTCCCCGTGCTGGATGATGGGGTTGTACCAGTCCGCCAGATACAGCGCGCCGTCTGGGCCCATGCGCACATCCACGGGACGGAACGATCCATGGGTGGAGCGCACGACGTCGGGCAGCTGCTGGGAGGAGAAGCCACTGCCCTCCTCCTTCACGGCGAAGCGGTTCACGCGGTGGCCGCGGAAGTCGTTGGTGACCAGCTGGCCCTGCATTTCCTCAGGAAAGTGCCGTCCGCTGATCCGCTCCAGGCCGGCCTGTTTCGGCTGGCCGGGATTCAGGCCTTTGAGGATACGGGGAAGCTGGTTCGGCAGGCACAGGAAGGTCGCGCCGGGGAAGGTGAAGTTGATGCCCTCGCCGTAGGCCCCGTCGGTGGTGAAGGTGCGGCCCCACTGGTCCCAGACCATGCCCCAGGGATTCACCTGGCCCATGGAGAAAACCTCCAGTTTCCCGGACTCCGGACGGAACTGCCACCAGCCGCTGCCCAGCAGGCGGCGGGGACCGAAGGGAGTCTCGATATGAGAATGGATGTAGACACTCTGGGCGAAATACACATTGCCGTCCGGCCCGCGCTTGATGCTGTGGAGAATGTGGTGCGTGTCCTCGGTGCCGAAGCCGCTGAGCAGCACCTTGGTCTCATCCGCCCGGCCGTCGCCGTCGGTGTCCTTCATGAACAGCAGCTCGGTGCTGTTGGCCACGTAGGCCCCGCCATCGCCCGGCATGATGCCTGTGGGAACAAGCAGGCCCTCGTAAAAGACGGTGGACTTGTCAGCCACGCCGTCGCCGTTGGTATCCTCCACCACCAGGATGCGGTCGGCCTGGGGCTGGCCGGGCTTGATCTGGGGGTAGATGGCGCTGCTGGCCACCCACAGCCGGCCCTTCTCATCCCACGACATCTGGATGGGTTTGGCGATGAGCGGCTCCTGGGCGAAAAGGTTGATCTCCAAGCCGGGGGCCAGCTCGAAGGAGGCCTGCTCTGAGGCTGGGTCAACCGGGGGCAACTCCTTTAAATCGCGCTGCGCCCAGACCGGCGCGGTGAACGCGAGCGACAGCATCACATGGGGAAAAATCCTCTTGTCCATAACAAAATCTGATCAGAAAACGGGAACGGAAAATCTTTGGGAAAAACGGACCGGGCGGCGGGGTTATTTTTTGCCCAGCAGCGTCTGGATGGCGGCGTCCTTTTCAGCGACCAGCGGCTCGAACAGCTGCACTTCGGAGGCGTTGTTGCCCTGCTCGTGCTTCCGCGATCCGAAGAGGTAGATCTCGTTCTGGGGACGCCAGCGGTAAAAGAAAAGCTGGTTCTTCTGCTGCACCAGGCCCCGCAGGCCGCCGGGGGCGGGCGCGGGGGCGGCGGGGACCTGCAGGGCTTTCAGAAACGCCGGGGCGATGGCGGCATAGCCGGACTCCGTGAAGGTTACCCCGTTGGAGGAGTCCACCTTCAGGCCGGTCATGGCCCCGTAAAGATCGCCGTAGCGCAGGCCGCGTTCCTTCGCGAAGGCGGCAATGGCTTTGCCGGTGGACGCGACATCCTGGTTGTGGGTCGTCAGGTCAGGGAAGGGGGGCGGCAGGGTCTGGGTGGCCGGAGGGCCGACCAGCACCACGCCGGCGCCGCCCGTGCTCTCCTTCACCATGTCGAGGAGTTTGCCGTAGGCGGCCAGGAAATCCGCATGACCGGCTTGGCCTTTCCAAGCGTCCACCGCGCCGTAGCTGCAGATGACGACCGTCGGCTTCAGATTGGCCAGCAGGGTTTTCAAGCGCTCAAACCCCTCCGCCGGCGGGCCAAAGTAGGAGCGGCTTTCACAACGCGGTGTGTCGCCCGACCAGCCGAGATTGCGGAATTTGATGTTCTTTCCGGCGTAAGCGGCGGTGAGGGCGGTCTCCAAGTGGCCGTAATTTCCATCCCGCTCGATCAGGGTGTCGCCCAGCAGCACCACGAGATCATTGTTCTCCAGCGCCAGCGGCCCCTCCAGCGGCAGCGGGCGGGCTCCGGCCAACGGAGCCGCCAGAAATCCGAGACAACCAACCAGCGGTAAAAACAGGGGACGCAGCATGACAGTGGAAAACATTTGAAAATTCAGGCCCCGGAATACGGTGGCCCGGCGGCGATCCTTGCGAAAACCGCGCCGGAGTGTCGAGACTTCATTTTTCACTCCCGGACAGTCCCCGCCGCGCCGGGTGGAAAAGCACGGGCTGAAAGCGGACCGGAGCGCGATTCCAGTGGACAAGGCGGGCGCTCTTTCCGAACCATGGCGGCCTGATTTCCCGCCGCGCCGCAGTTTTTCCCTCCAGTCCCGTTATTTTTTCCCCGCCGCCATCATGAAATACCCGCTGCCTGTTCTGGAAAACGATGATGAGGTGCCCTCCCCGGCGCTGCTGATCCATTGGGAACGGGTGGAGGAGAATCTGCGGCGGATGATTGCCATGGCCGGCGGGTCAGAGCGGCTGAGGCCGCATGTGAAAACACACAAGCTGCCGCAAATCGTCGCCTGGCAGGTTTCGCAAGGGATCACCAAATGCAAATGTGCCACCATCGCCGAAGCCGAAATGGCGGCGGAGGCCGGAGCGCGGGATGTGCTGCTGGCCGCGCCGCTGGCCGGACCGAACATCGCGCGGTTTCTCAGTCTGCAGGCCGGTTTTCCCGAAGTGGCATTCTCCGCCCTGGTGGACGACGTCGATGCCTTGGAGGCGCTGAACGCCGCCGCGGTGGCGGTGGGCCGGACGGCGGAGGTGCTGGTGGACTTGGATATTGGCCAGCGGCGCACCGGCGTTGCCCCTGAAAAAGCAGCGGAGCTTTACCGGCGGATGGCGACGCTGCCGGGGATCAGGCCGGGCGGACTGCATGCTTACGACGGACATCTGACCCTGCGGGACCTCGCGGAGCGGACCGCCGCCTGCGATGCGGCGTTCCTCCAGGTGGAGACGCTGCGTGAGGAACTGCTGGCGGCGGGCTTGCCCGTGCCCCGTGTGGTGGCCGGCGGCACGCCGACTTTTCCCATTCATGCCCGCCGCCAGGGCGTGGAGTGCAGCCCGGGCACCTGCGTGCTGTGGGACGCCGGGTATGACACCCATCTGCCCGATCTCGACTTCCTCCCCGCCGCCGTGGTGCTGACCCGCGTGATCAGCCGGCCCGGCAGCGGCCGGATCTGCCTGGACCTCGGGCACAAGGCCGTTGCCAGTGAAATGCCGCATCCGCGGGTGATTTTTCCCACACTGCCGGACGCCTGCGCCGTGATGCACAGTGAGGAGCACCTCGTGCTGGAGACGGAGCGGACCGCCGATTTCCCCGTGGGCACGGCCCTTTACGGGATTCCCTGGCATATTTGCCCCACCGTGGCGCTGCACAGCGCAATTTTTCTGGTCAAAAACGGCCGGACTGTTGATGAATGGCAGGTAAAGGCGCGTGCACGCCGGCTTACCTATTAAACCATGCCCGATCCCACCTTCCTCCTCTTCCTCGCTCTCGGTGCCATCGCGGTTCTGGTGCTGCTCGTCACCTGGCGGAAGGTGAACGCGTTTCTGGCCCTGATGGTCGCGGCCTTGGTGGTCGGGGTGGGGGCGGGATTTCCGGTGGCTGCCACCCCTTCAGCCGCCCCGCCGGCTGCCAGGGCCGCCGGGGCTGCAGCCGCCGCAGCGGGCCAGTCCCTTTATGAGCGTGCGGGCATGGCGCTGAAGTTTTTCCAGGACGGCATGGGGGCCACCCTGGGCGGCATCGCGGCGGTCATTGCCCTGGGGGCCATGCTGGGCAAGCTGCTGGCGGAATCCGGCGGGGCCAAAGTGCTGGCGGTGCGCTTCAGTGCCTTTTTCGGTCCCCAGCGTGTGGGCTGGTGCATCGCGGCCCTGGCGGTCGCGGTGGGTTTGGTGACCTGGTTCGCGGTGGGTCTGCTGCTGCTGCTGCCGGTGCTGATCACGCTTTCAAAGGAGACGAAGCGTCCTTTTCTGCTGCTGGCCATTCCGCTGCTCTCCTTCCTCTCCGTCATGCACGGCCTGATGCCCCCGCATCCGGGGCCGGTGGTCGCCATCTCGGCGCTGGGCGCCAATACCGGCGCGGTGCTCGGTTACGGCTTTCTGGTCGGTCTGCCCACCGCCGCGATTGCCGGACCGATCTTTGCCCGCTGGGTGACGCGGTATGTGTCGGCGGCCGCGCCGGAGCTGGCTCCGGACCAGAATGCGGACCGGCCAACTCCCGGCTTCGGCGTGACGATGTTCACCATCACGCTCCCCGTGGCTCTGATGCTGCTGGCCACCGCCGTGGAGCTGGTGCCGGCGGCAAACTTGGCGGCCGGTCATGCGGTGCGGAAGCTGGCCAAGTTTCTGGGGGATCCCGTTTTCGCCCTGACAGCGGCGGTTTTTGTGGGGGTGTTCATGCTTCAGCGGTCCTGTAAATTCACCCGCAAACAGGCTTGGGCCTTCACCGAGCAAAGCATCGCGGGCATCGGTATGACGCTTCTGGTGGTCGGCGGCGGCGGCGGTTTTGCCCGCGTGCTGAAGGAATCCGGAGTCTCCAACGCCATGGGGCATTTGGCGGGGACGCTGCATCTGCCTCCATTGATTTATGGCTGGATGGTGGCCGCCTTCATCCGGGTGGCCACGGGATCGGCCACGGTGGCCATCACCACCGCTGCGGGCATCCTTGTGCCGCTGGTGGCCGGCGATCCCACCATCCATAAGGAGATGCTGGTGCTTTCCATCGGCTGCGGCTCGCTTTTCCTGTCACATCTGAACGACGGCGGATTCTGGATCGTCAAGGAGTCACTGGGCCTGACCGTCGGCCAGACCCTGCGCACTTGGACGATCACGGAAACCTTGGTTGGCATCTGCGGCCTGGGGGTGGTGCTGGTGGTCGATTTCCTGCTCCGGCTCTGAACGCTGCCCATCCATTGCACTTCACTCCGCCGCGCTCCCTTCCTCCCGATATGCACAGCCGCTTTATTTTTGATGCCCATCTCGATCTGGCCATGAACGCCATCGAGTGGAACCGCGACCTGCGGCTCCCGCTGGAGGAGGTGCGCGCCACCGAGGCCCATTTGAAGGACAAGCCGGACCGGGGACATGGCACGGTGACCCTGCCGGAAATGCGCCGCGCGGGCATCGGCCTGTGCGTCGCCACCCAGATCGCGCGGCTGGAGCACAATGCCTGGAGCCCGGTCTTCGGCTGGAGATCATCCCCTCAGGCGTGGGCTGCAACCCAAGGGCAGCGGGCGTGGTATCAAGCCATGGAGGAGTGCGGGGAGATGGTCAATATCCGCGACACTGCGGGTCTGGAGGCGCATCTGGCGCGCTGGGCGGAGGCGGGACCGGACGGGGCTGAAAATGCTAATCTGCCGGTGGGCTATATCCTCAGTCTGGAGGGAGCGGATTCTCTGCTGTCCATCAGTCATTTGGAGCGTGCTTGGGAATACGGACTGCGGGCCATCGGGCCGGCCCATTATGGACCGGGCGTATATGCCCAAGGGACGGATGCCACCGGTGGATTTCCTCCGGGCGGTTTTGAGCTTCTGAAGGAATGCGGACGCCTGGGCCTGATCCTGGATGCCACCCATCTCAGCGACGACTGCTTTTGGCAGGCCATGGAAAAGTATGAGGGACCGGTCTGGGCCAGCCACCACAATGCCCGCGCCCTCGTGCCCCACCAGCGCCAGCTCAGCGACGATATGTTCCGCGCCCTCGCGGACCGCGGGGCCGTGGTGGGGCTGGCCCTCGACGCCTGGATGATGGTGCCGGGCTGGGTCCGGGGGCAAACCACCCCTCAATCCGCCGGTCTGTATCTCGAAAAACTGGCCGACCACCTCGACCACTTCTGCCAGCTTGCCGGCAATGCGGAGCACGTCGGCATCGGCACCGATCTGGACGGGGCCTTCGGCACTGAGCAGACCCCGCAGGACCTCGGTTCCATCGCCGGCCTGCAGAAACTCCCCGCCATCCTGGCCGCCCGCGGTTACCTCGAATCCGACATCACTGGCATCCTCAGCGGCAATTTCCTGCGCTTCCTGCGTGGGGCGTGGGCTGAAGGCTAGCATTTCAAAAGCCTCCGCACCCCATATCCGCTTCCCGCTATGACCATTGTGGTGATCTGCGATGATGATTCCCTGATCCGTTTCGGGTGAGAGGCGGTGGCATCGCCGGGCCATGAGATTTCATGGAAAAAACGCCCCGCTCCGCACGGGGGTATGGCATGTTGCCGGAAATTGAAAATCCCTATGCTGCGGACGCTGATTTTTTCCCTCCTGACATTTTACGGCATCGCCGCCGGTCCGGCGCGGGGACAGGAGCGGGTGCCGTGGATCAACACCCGGCTGAAGGGCTCCCCGGATCCGCCGCCGGAGATGGTGGCGGTGAGGGCGTTTCCAAAGCTGGAGGTGAAGCGGCCGGTGGCGGTCGAGTGGGAGCCGGGGACGGACCGGCTGATGTTTGTGCAGAATTTGGCATGGGATGTGTACCGCTCCGCGCTGCGGCGGTTTGTGATCCGGGAGGAGGTGGCGGAGTCGGAGCTGCTGCTGGAGCTGCCGGAGGGCGAACTGGCCTACGGTTTGTGTTTCCATCCGAAGTTCGCGGAGAACGGGTATTTTTACCTGGGCCGGAACGGGAAGGGGCCGGGGGAGAAAATCCATTCGCGCATTGTGCGCTACACCCTGTCGCGGCAGGCTCCTTGGCGCATCGCGGAGGGATCGGAGCGCACCATCATCCAATGGGAATCCAACGGCCACAACGGTGCGGCCGCTGTTTTCGGCAACGATGGCATGCTCTACGTCACCAGCGGTGACGGCACGGCGCAGAATGACGGAGACAATGCCGGACAGAATCTGGCGCTGATGCGGTCCAAGATCCTGCGCATCGACGTGGACGGCGCGCCGTCGGACAAACCCTACGTGGTGCCGCCGGACAACCCGTTTGTGGGCCAGGAGGGTATTGTCCCGGAAACTTGGGCCTATGGACTGAGGAATCCGTGGCGGATCACGAGCGACCCCATGACCGGTCAGATCTGGGCCGGGCAGAACGGCCAGGATCTGCGGGAGTACGCCAACCTGATCGTGCGCGGGGCCAACTACGGCTGGAGCGAATACGAGGGCAGCCGCTTGTTCATCCCCGGCCGCCTGGCGGGTCCGGCCCCCTTCACACCGCCGACCATCGAGCATGACCACTCCCTGTTCCGGTCGCTGACCGGCGGCTTCGTTTACCGGGGTGAACGCTTTCCGGAACTGGCCGGGGCTTACTTGTATGGAGACTACGGCACAGGCCGGGTGTGGGCGGCGAAGCACGACGGCACGCGGCTGCTGTGGAACCGCGAGCTGGCGGACACTCCGCTGGCCATCGCGGGGTTCGGCACCGATCCGGAGGGCAATATTCTTCTGGCCGACCATCTGGGTGATGCCATTTGCCGACTGGAGCCTGCTCCTCCTCCCACGCCAACGGCGCAGCCCTTTCCCGTGCGGCTGAGTGAAACCGGCCTCTTCACCTCCACCGCTGATCTGACGCCGGCTCCCGGTGTGCGTGCCTACGAAATCAATGCTCCGGCCTGGCATGATGGCGCAGTGTCCTCGCGGCTGCTGGCCCTGCCGGGAACGGAGGCGGCGGAATTTCCGACGGACGGCGGCGGTGCTTGGAAGCCGCTGAATTTCCCCAATGGCACCGCCTTGGTGCAGACGCTGGTCATGCCCGCCGATCCCGCCGCAAACAGACCGGCGCGGCAGCTGGAGACACGAGTGCTGCTCAAACAGGAGAACGATTGGACCGGTTACAGCTGGCTCTGGAACAAGGCCCAGACGGATGCGGAGCTTGTGCCCTCCGCAGGCTTGAAGGCGGACATGGGCAATGGGGAGGAATGGGCAGTGCCCACGCGCTCCGATTGTGTCACCTGCCACGCGCGCGGCGCCAATTACGCCCTGGGGCTGACGGCAGCGCAACTGAACCGCCCTCTGACACCGGACGCTGGAGGCCCAGCAGTGAATCAGTTGGTGTCGCTGGTGGAGAAGGGGTGGATCAAAACCCGCCAGCCTGATGGCAAAACCGCCGCTGTCATGCCGGCGCCGGTGGAGGAGCTGCCGCATCTGGTGGATCCTTACGACACCGCCGCCAGTCTGCCGGACCGTGCCAAGGCTTATCTGGCCACCAACTGCTCCCATTGCCACATTCCGGAGGGCGGCGGCAACTCCTCCATGAACCTCGCACCATGGGCGCAGGGCAGGGAACAGCACCTGTTCAATGAGAAGCCGCAGCACGGTGATCTGGGTCTGGCCGATGTCCGGCTGATCCGCCCCGGCGACGCCTCCCGCTCGCTGCTTCCCGTGCGCGTGATGAGCCGGGGGCCCAATCAGATGCCGCCGCTGGGCACGCGGAAGGCGGATGCCGCCGGCATCCAGCTGCTTATCGCCTGGCTGCTGGGACTGCCGGCGGAGTCTCCATGAAGCTTGCCTGATTTGTCTAAGAAAATGACAAAGTTTCCTGGATACGCTTTTTTCTGGCGTGTGGCGCGGGATGAGCCTACAGGGGCCAGCTGTCGCCCCCTCTCCGATCCTTCTCCATGACCAAACTGCGGACGCTGCTGCCCCGACTCTGCCTCCTGCTCCTCACCGGTGCCCTCTTGGCATCCTGCGGCGGGGACCCCATAAGCGCCAAGGAAGGGGCCGAAAAGAAGATCTTTTTGGTGAACCTCGCCACCGAGGCCCGCTACCTCGACCTCCAGCGCTGCAACAGCGTGACCGAGCACCACATCATGCTTTCCCTGTATCAGGGGCTGGTCTGCGAGAACCGGAACACGGACACGGACGTGGAGCCCGGCATGGCGGAAAGCTGGGAGGCCAGCGCGGACAAATCCGTCTGGACCTTCCGTATCCGGAAGGACGCCAAATGGTCCGACGGCGTGCCCTTCACCGCCCATGATTTTGTCTGGTCGTGGAGGCGGATGCTGCGCAAGGATCTGGGGGCGCAGTATTCCGAGATGCTCTTCATGCTGAATAACGGCAAGGAGTTATACGATGGCAAAGTGAAGGAGGAGGAACTGGGCGTACGGGCCGTGGACGAGCACATGCTGGAGGTCACGCTGGTGGGGCCGACCCCCTACTTCCCGCTGCTGGCCTGCCACACCTCATGGTGGCCCGTGCCGCGCCATGTAATCGAGAAATACGGCGCCATCTGCGATGTGATGAATCCTTGGACGGACGAGGACAAACTCGTGGGCAACGGCCCGTTCAAGATGAAAAAATATCTGTTCCGCCAGTATATCCAAGTGGAGCGGAATCCTGTTTACTGGGATGCCGCCAACGTGAAGCTGGACGGGGTGCGGTTCTACTCCATTGAGAGCGCGGATGTGGAAGAGCGGCTTTTTCGCCGGGGCCAGCTCCATGCCACCTACTCCACGCCGCTTTCCAAAATCCCGGACTATCTGAAAAATCATCCGGATGTGGCCCGGAACTACACCAACTGCGCCTCCTGGTATTTCCGGATCAACACCACGCGGGGAGCCCTTAAGGATGTGAGGGTCAGGCGGGCCCTGGCGTTCGCGCTCGACCGCTCCAGCATCATCGACAACGTGCTGCGCGCCCGGCAGCTGCCAGCCGGGGGCATGGTGCCGCCCATGAAGGGCTACACGCAGGTCAAGGAATTCAGCCTCAACCTCCCGGAGGCCAGACGGCTGCTTGCGGAGGCCGGTTTCCCGGACGGGAAAGGCTTTCCGGAATACAATATCCTGATCTCCAAAAACGAGACGGCCCGCCAGCTTGCCGAGGCGGTGCAGGCCATGTGGCAAAAGAACCTCGGCATCTCCGTCGGCATTTCCCAACAGGACTTCACCGTCTATCTGACCTCCCAACAGAATCTCGACTACGACCTCTCGTGGGCCGGATGGAATGCTGACTATTATGATCCCGCCACTTTCATCGACATGTGGATGACGGATGGTGGCAACAACAACACCGGCTGGAGCAACAAGGAGTTCGACCAGCGGCTGGCCGATGCCAGACAGTGCGCGGATGCCGCCAAACGGCTCAGCATTCTGACGGAGGCTGAAAAAATCCTCATGCGCGAGGCTCCGGTGCTGCCGGTCTATTTCGGATCCCGCACCCGGCTGATCCATCCGGCGGTCAAGGAGTGGCAGGTGCGGCTGATGGACAACCGGCTGTGGCAGTTCATGGATCTGCAGTATCCCCCGCCGCCCTCCTCCATGGATGCGGGCCTCAACCGGAACTGAAATTTTTCCCGCATGCTCCGCTTCACTCTTTACCGTCTGGCTCAGGCTCTGGGCGTGATTCTGGTGGTGTTCACCATCACCTTCTTTCTGATCCGGCTGACTCCAGGCGATCCCTTTGCCGGCGAGAAGGCCATGCCGCCGGATGTCCGCCGGGTGATGGAGGAGCGCTATGGCCTGAACAAGCCGCTGATCACCCAGTATTTCACTACCTTGGGGTCCTATCTGCGGGGGGATTTCCAGCCCTCGATGAAGTATCAGGGCATGTGGAATGTGAAAATCATCAAGGACGCTTTTCCCATCTCCCTGGCGATTGGATCCTGCGCGCTGGTGATCGCGTTGGGCCTGGGGCTGCCGGCGGGCATCATTGCCGCCGTCAAAAAAAACACCTGGATGGACTATGGCTTCATGTCCTTGGCGCTGATCGGCATCTGTCTGCCCACGTTTGTCATGGGTCCCATGCTGATCATGACTTTCGGACTGAAGTGGCGGGTGTTCAATGTCGCGGGCTGGTTTGAGAAAACGGACTGGGTGCTTCCCTCCCTGACCATGGGCCTCATCTATGCCGCCTACATCGCCCGGCTGACCCGCGGCGGCATGCTGGAGGTGCTCAATCAGGACTTCATCCGCACCGCGCGGGCCAAGGGAGTGCCGGGTTCCCGGATTGTGATGGTCCATGCGCTGCGCGGCGGTCTGCTGCCGGTGGTGGCCTTTCTGGGACCGGCTCTGGCCGGCATCACCACCGGCTCATTCATCATCGAGAAAATCTTCAACCTCCCAGGCCTTGGTCAGCATTTCGTGTCCTCCGTCTTTAACCGCGACTACAGCCTTATCCTCGCGACTGTGGTGCTGCTGGCCACACTGTTGGTGGTGACGAATTTCCTGACCGATGTCCTGGTCGCCTGGCTCAACCCCAAAGTGCGTCTTTCATGAGCACCGCCGCCGCCCCCGCTCCCTCTCCCGCCGCTTTCGAATTGCCTCATGTCCAGCCGGGCCGGTCCCTCTGGCAGGATGCCTGGGCGCGTCTGCGCCGGAACCGCCTCGCCATTCTGTGCGGCGGTCTGCTGGTGGCCATCGTCCTGTTCTGTTTTCTGGGCCCCTGGCTGACGGGTTGGAACCCGACGGAGACCAATCTGGCTCTTAAAGCCACTCCCCCGGGCACGGTGGAGATCCGGCCTGATGGCTCGGGCGGAAAACACTGGATGGGAACCGATCCTCTGGGACGTGATATTCTGACGCGTATCATGCGCGGGGGGCAGGTGTCCCTGATGGTGGGACTGGTGGCCACCGGGGTGGCGCTCCTGATCGGCGTTGGATACGGGGCCACCGCCGGCTATCTGGGGGGACGATGGGATATGGGCATGATGAGGTTTGTGGATGTGCTTTATGCCCTGCCGTTCATGATTTTCGTGATTCTGCTGACCACCATGTTCGGCAAAAGCATGCTGCTGATCTTTCTGGCCATCGGGGCCGTGGAGTGGCTCACCATGGCCCGCATTGTGCGCGCTCAGGTGCAGGTGCTGGTTCGGCAGGAGTTTGTGGAGGCCGCCCGCTCCCTGGGGCTGTCCACGCCAGCCATCCTGATCCGTCACATCATTCCGAACGTGCTGGGGCCGGTGATCGTTTACTCCACTCTCACCGTCCCCGCTGTCATGCTGCTGGAGGCCGCCCTGAGCTTCCTCGGTTTGGGTGTGCAGCCGCCGGACAGCTCCTGGGGCACGCTGATCAACGACGGGGCCGAAAATCTGGAGACCAGTCCGTGGCTGCTTCTCTACCCGGCGGCGTTTTTCTCAGCCACGCTCTTCTGTCTGAACTTCGTGGGTGACGGCCTGCGCGACGCCCTTGATGTGCGCGCCAGCAAGGACTGATCCCTCTCCCGCCCCCTTTCCTTTTTCTGCGCAGGCACCTCCCAGCTGACCGCCGTCACCGCCCACCTTCCATTTCCTGTTCCTCCCGCCCGATTTTGTCACTGCATGAGCACCGTCCTTGATGTCCAGGATCTGAAAGTCTCCTTCCACACGCGCAATGGCGTGGTGCGCGCCGTGGACGGCGTGTCCTTCAAGGTGGAGAAGGGAAAGACCACCGGCATCGTCGGCGAGAGCGGCTCAGGCAAATCTGTGACCTGCTACTCCCTGCTCGGCCTTGTTCCCATGCCTCCCGGAAGGATTGAGGGAGGAAGCGCCAAATTCGGGGATGTTGACCTGCTGAAACTTTCAGAAAAGGAACTGCAGAGGATCCGGGGCAGCCGCATCAGCATGATCTTTCAGGATCCCATGACCTCGCTGAATCCCTGGCTGCGGGTGGGCACCCAGGTGGCCGAGCCGCTGCGGCTCCATGAGGGGCTCAGCAAAAGCGAGGCTTGGAAGCGCGCCGTGGAGGCGCTGCGGGAAGTCGGTATTCCGGATCCTGAGAAGCGCATCCACCAGTATCCGCACGAATTCTCCGGCGGCATGAGGCAGCGCGTGATGATCGCCATGGCCCTGATCACCCGGCCCGAACTGCTCATTGCCGACGAGCCCACCACCGCACTGGATGTGACCATTCAGAAACAGGTGCTGGACCTGATCCGCGATCTTCAGAAACGGCTGGGGATCGCTGTCGTCTTCATCACCCATGATCTCGCCGTGGTCAGCGAGGTCTGCGACTATGTGAATGTCATGTATGCCGGCCGGCTGGTGGAGGCGTCACCGGTGCAGGAGCTTTTTGCCCGGCCGCGCCATGCCTACACCCAGGCGCTGATGCGGTCCATTCCCGCACTTCAGCGGAAGGGCGAACCGCTTTACACCATTCCTGGCCTGCCACCGGATCTGGCCAATCTGCCGTCCGGCTGCGCCTTCCGCCCCCGGCAGACACCGGAGCGCCAGGCGCTCTGCCTGACAGACCGCCAGCCGCCGCTGGTGGAGGTTTCTCCGGGCCACTGGGCGCAGGACTGCCCCGGCTGCCTCATCCGTGACTGATTTGTGTCACCCTCCCCGGCTGTCCTATCCGATTAATATTCTGACGTTTTCCCATGTCCTTTCTTCAAATTCAGGATGCCACGGTCACCTTTCCCGCCCGCCGGGGCAGTGAGGCCTTCACCGCCGTGAAGGGTGTCAGCCTCTCCATTGCCAAAGGGGAAATCCTTGGGCTGGTCGGGGAGTCGGGATGCGGCAAAAGCACGCTTTCCCGCGCCATCATGCAGCTCCAGCCGCTGACCGCCGGCAGAATTTTGCTGGAGGGCGGGGATCTTTCCAAGCTGGACTCCCATCAGCTGCGGATGGCCCGGCTGAATTTCCAGATGGTCTTTCAGGATCCTTATGCTTCCCTGAATCCGCGGCGAACCGTCTTCAGCACCCTGACCGAGGCCGTGCGGGCCCGAACTGGGAAACTGCCCAAAGAGGCACTGTGGGAGCGGGTTGCCGCCCTCATGCAGCGGGTGGGACTGAATCCCGATTTCGCCCTGAAGTATCCCCACGAATTCTCCGGCGGCCAGCGGCAGCGCATCGCCATCGCCCGCGCTTTGGGGCCGGATCCGCGCCTGCTCATTGCGGACGAGCCGGTCTCGGCCTTGGATGTCAGCATCCAGTCCCAGATCATCAACCTGCTGCTGAATCTCTGCCGGGATCTGGGCCTGACCATGCTTTTCATCTCCCACGACCTTTCCGTGGTGCGCTACATCGCCGACCGTGTCGCGGTCATGCAGAATGGACAAATCGTGGAGTTGGGTGAAACCGGGCAGGTGCTCACCGCCCCGCAGCATCCCTACACTCAAAAGCTTCTCGAGGCCGCTCCTGCGCTGAGACTTGCCGAAGTCTGACAGTCCGGGTATTTCGCACCGCAATCCTGTCACCCAGTCACCGGGACTTCGGAGGGAGGCGGGGCTTTGTGATTGGCTCGCCATTTTCACCCCACGGAGGCCACAGCCCCGTCCGCAGGCTTCAGCACCCGGTAGAGGGCCACGCTCACCACAATCACCGCCAAGGCGATCAGCGGCGCGATGTGGGTGCCCGCCTCGGTGCTGGTCAGCGCGGTGTGAATCCGCTTCGCGATCAGAACCGCGCAGACAATCGACCCCAGAATGGGCACCACCAAGGGCACATCAAAGCCGCCTTTGGGTTCAGAGGGCCGGCGCTTGAGCACCACCAGTGAGAAATTGACCACCGTGAAGACGGAGAGCAGCAGCAGCACCGTGGCCTCAGCCAGCTGCTTCACGCCGCCAGCGAGGATCAGAGCGGACACGATCACAAACAGTACTACGATCGCCACATGGGGAGTGCGCCGCACGGGATGCACTTTGCCCAGCAACGCCGGCAGCAGTCCCTGGCCGCTCATGCCATACAGCAGGCGCGATCCCATCAGGTAGTTGAGCAGGGCGGTGTTTCCGATGGCGAAAAGAGTGATGACCGCGAACACCCCATCAATTCCTTTGAACCAGGGGGCGGCGCGGTGCGCCACATCCATCAGCGGGGCCTTGCTCAAAGCCAACTCCTGCCAGGGGATCACAGAGACTGCCGTGATGGCCACCGCCATGTAGATCAGAGTGGCCAGGATCATGGCCCCGATCAGGCCGAAGGGGACATCGCGCCTGGGATTCTTCGCCTCCTCGGAGATGTTGAGAATGTCCTCAAACCCGATGAAGGAGAAAAACGTCAGCACCGCCCCATTCAGAATCAGGGCCGCGGTCAGTCCGGATCCCGCGCCGCCACCGGCCACCGTATCGCCCGGCGTCTCCATGTAATCCACACCGCCCCAGTATTTGGCTCCCACGATGATGATGAAGACCAGTCCCGAGGCCTCGATGACGGTGCAGAGGATATTCAGCCACATGCTCTCCCTCATGCCCCGGTAAATGACGCAGCCCACCAGGAAGACGATCCCGATGGCCGACAGTTTGGACATCCAGTCCGGCAGGCTGAGGTGCAGAGCGTTGGCTATATTGTCCACCATGGCCTGAGATCCCGTGGCCATGCTGGTCAGGCCGCTCATCATCACCGCCAGCCCCACCACGTAGCTCAGCAGCGGGCGGCCCAGCGCGCGGTGGGTCACATAGGCCGCCCCGCCTGCTTTGGCATAACGTCCGCCCAGACAGGCGTAGGAGAGCCCGGTCAGCAGTGCGGCGGTCATGGCCACCAGAAAAGCCGCCCACACCGCATTGCCCAGACCGGCGCTCGCCTTTCCCACCAAGGCGTAAATGCCGGCCCCCAGCATGGAGCCCAGCCCATACAGCAGAATCTGCCAGCCTCCTATCGTTTTGGCCAGACCCGGGGAATTTTCCTCTGGAGCGGACGTGGGAATCGGGGGATCAGCGGTCATAAGCGGAGCATTGCGGGAAACGCGGAGCTGTGTAAGCAAAAATCACGCGATACCGGGTGGTTGATCCGTCCGGTACAAAAAGGCTGACGGTCCCGGCTGCGGCGTTTCCCTTTTGGAAATCCGGAATCCCGGACGTTCTTCTTTCCCCTCCGGAATCCTGACGTTTTCTTTTTCGCCCGACTGCCTGTGAATGCCTTCCCCACGCTCCGCCAATGGCTGACCGCCCAGGGCGGGGCTGTGCCCTTCCGGCAATACATGGAGGCGGCGCTGCACGATCCGGAGTTTGGTTATTACTCCCGCGGCATCGCCACGGTCGGGCGGGGCGGGGATTTTTCCACCAGTGCCAGCCTGAGCGGCATGCTGGCGCGCGCGATCACCGCCTGGGCCGGGGAGCAGCGGGCCGCGCTGGGGCCGGGGCTTTGCCATCTGATCGAAATCGGGCCCGGAACCGGCCAACTGCACCGGGATCTTCTCCGGGCCATGGGCTGGCGCGGGCGCATGGGGTGGCGCAGCCATCTGGTGGAGCGGTCCCCCAAACTGCGGGCCATGCAGCGCCGCACACTGGGCATCGCCGGCTGGCGGGCGCATTGGCATGACAACCCAGTCTCCGCTCTGCGGGCCGCCGGCGGCCGGGCGCTGATTTTCTCGAATGAGCTGGTGGATGCCTTCCCGGTCACCCTGCTGCAGCGGGATGGCGGAGCCTGGCAGGAGGTCTGGTTGGAACTTATGCCGGATGGCCGCCTGGTGGAAACCCTGCGCCCGGCGGAGAGGAATTCCCTGCCAGCCTCCCTGAAGGCGGATCGTTTCCCGGAAGGCCAGCGCGTGGAGGCGCATGACAGCCACCGTCAATGGCTTCGTGACTGGCTGCCGCATTGGAAATCCGGCACCATGCTGACCATCGATTACGGCTCGGAGGCGGAAACGCTTTATTACCGGCGGCCCCAAGGAACGCTCCGGGGTTATCACCGCCACGAACGGCTGGAAGGCCTGCGGATTTACCGCGACCCCGGCCAGTGCGATCTGACCGCCGATGTCAATTTCACCGACCTTCAGGACTGGGGCGCGGCGGACGGGCTGCGCACCGTGTCCCTGGAAAGCCAAAGCCATTTTCTGACCCGGCATGCAGGGGTGCGCAACTCCGCCGACGCCTGGCTGGCGGATGAGTCGGGTCCAGGCGGGGCTTTCCTGTGCCTTCAGCAGAAGCCGGCCGCGGGGTAGCCCTGTGAAATCACCTCATCACACTTGCCGCAGGAGGGCAGGGAATGGTGCCCTTTTGAAGGAGGACCAAAACGAAAAGCTCCGGAACTTCCTTACTCAAGAGCCACACGGAGATCGGGAATGGATTTGGCGAATTTGGCGGCCTCGCCCGGAGTGACGCGGGTCTTCCAGAGATAAACCTGCCGCAGCTTCCGCAGGCCGGTGAGGGTGGTCAGGGAGGTGTCACTGACGTTGGTACTGTGAAGATTGAGATAATTCAGATTCACCAATCCTTTCAGTTTGGCGACTCCGGCGTCGGTGACTGCGGTCCCGTTGAGCTTCAGCCAGGTGAGCCGGGGGAATTTGGCCACCGTGGTGAGCGCTTCGTCCGTGATTTTGGTTCCGCTGAGGTCCAGTTCCGAGATATTGCCGGCAACAGCCGCAAGTTCCACCACCTCCTTGTCGCCGATGGCACCGGCTCCGGACACCCACTCGATACGCAGCAGGGGGCTGTCCTTGACGATGGGCGTGACCAGCGCTCCCAAGCTGGAGATTTTCTGTTTGGCCGCCTCCGGCGCAATGGTGGCACCGGCGGCCAGCGGATCCGCCGTTTTGGGGGCGGCTTTGGCGGCCACCGGAGCCCCGGCGTCGGAGCCCTTCCAGTCGCCAAAATCCGCGCCGTCGATAATCCACTCCTTGATCAGCTCGCTGTCGTTGAAGCTGAGAGGCTTGCCCTTGCCCTTGGGCGGCATGGCGTCCTCATGATCAATCGGCAGCAGAATGCGCTGGTAGAGCGGGCTTTTGTCCGGATCCCCGGCGACCACAGACTCGCCTTCGTTGCCCCCCTTCATGATGCCGCCGGCCCCGTCGAGGCGGAGCCGGCCCTTGGGTTCGATCATCTTGCCCGCGTTGTCCTTGTAGGGCGCACGGTGGCATTCGACACAGTTTTTGGCCAGCACCGGCCAGACCTGGGTGCGGAAATTCACCGCCGCCGGGGCGGTCGCGGCTGCCGCCAGCAGCAGGCCGGCGGTCGTGGAGAGGACTTTCATGCGGTGGGGACTTGCCGGAGAAAACGGTGGGCTGAGGGCGCGCATCCGCCAAGAGATCAGGCAAACAGGGAGGTTATCGCCTTTCCTTTGTCCGCCACGGTGAACGGACGGCCACTCGGGGAAATGACAACCTGCTCGACCGGCAGCCCCAGGGAGTGGGCGATGGTGGCGTTGAAATCCTGGGGAGTGGTCAGGTTCTCAACCACCTTGCTGCCGCTGGCGTCGGTTTTGCCGTAGGTCCGGCCGCCCTTGATGCCGCCGCCGGCAAGGACGCAGGAGAAGGCTTTGGGATAGTGGTCACGTCCATCCTCATGCTCGGAGACGATCTCCGGCGTGCGGCCGAACTCCGTGGCCACCACCACCAGCGTCTCCTCCAGCATGCCGCGGCGGTGCAGGTCCGCCAGCAGGGCGCTGAAGCCGTCGTCCAGATCCTTGCAGCGGGCGGGCACGGTGGTGAAATTGTCATAGTGCGTGTCCCAGCCGCCATGGGTGACCTGGATGAAGCGGACCCCGTGCTCCACCAGCCGGCGGGCGAGGAGACATCCCTGCGCGAAGCGGCTGGGACCGTAAAATTCCTTGATCTCGGTCGGCTCCTTGGTGAGGTCGAAGGCTTTCAGATCCTCGGAATGCATGATGCGCAGGGCGTCACTGTAAAGCCCCTCGTGGTCGCGGATGGCGGAACTGCTGACGACCGTGTGGAACTGCTTGTTCAGGGCATCCGCCAGTTTCAGGCGTTTGGTGAAGTCATCCTCGCTGATGGAGCCGGGCTTGATACTGTCCTGAAGCCCGGCATTCGGGTCCCCGATGGGCACGCCCGCGAATTTGGCTCCCATGAACCCGCCGTTCACCAGATTCGGATCCCCGCTGATGGAGACGAATCCGGGGATGTTGTTGTTCCGCTTGCCGGCCAGGCGCATGACCCACGACCCCATGGCCGGATGCACGATGGTGCCGCGCATGGTGTAGCTGCGCTCCAGCAGATACTGGCCCTGCTCATGCGCGCCCTGCGTGGTGCTCATGCCGTTCATCAGCACCATGTGCTGCAGCTGTTTGGCGGACTTGGGCAGATTTTCCGAAATCTGAATACCCGCGGCAGTGGTGTCGATGGCCTTTGTTTTGCCCATCACCGTGGCGTTGCCGGGCTTCACATCCCAAGTGTCCAGATGGCTCATGCCGCCGGCCATCATCAGGAAGATGACGCTTTTGGCGGCACGGGGACGGTTGGGCACAAAATCCGCCGCCGAGGCCACGGAATTGCCGAACATGGGGGCCAGCGAAATGCCGAAAGCGGACTTCGCCATTTTGATCATCAGCTCACGGCGGGTGAATTCGTCGGCTTTATGGAAGTTCATGGGAAGATGGAAAGGTGGGATGGGAATTCAGCAGTCCAAGGACGGATGGAGCGGGAGTGGGCGGGGCGCTGCCGCCCGGCCCATCCCGCCGGCTTACAGGATAAAGATGAACTCGTTGGAGTTGAGCAGGGCGTAGAGAATGTTTTTGATGCCGTCCCGGCCCTTTTTAGCCTCGGGAAGCATGAGGTCCATCTCCGCGGGAGTGGGCTGGCGGCTGAGGATGGTGATGAAGGCGGCGCGCACCTTGTCCTCGGGCGTGGCGGCGTCGTTAATGGCTTTGTAGATCAGAGCCTTGCTGTCGCCGATGATGTTTTTCTCCACATGGCCATTGATCAGGGAGAGCACCTGGGTCACGTCGGAGTCCGTGGAGCCGCCCTCGATCACCTCGCGGCTGCTCTGGCCGAACTTCCGCAGGAAGTGATCGGGCGGGGTGGGGGAGGGGAGCTCGTAGGACCGCAGGAACGCTTTGGAGTATCCGGCCCATTTGGCGGGATCCTGCATGGCGGAAGCCTTGCTGTCGCCGGCGGCGGTCATGCTGCTTTCCATCATCATCATGGAGTCATCGCTTTTTTTGCCGCCGCCGCTTTTGAGCTGGGCGGCGGTTTTGTCCACCCATGCGTTCATCTCACGGATGCGGTTGGCGGTATCCTTGGGATCCTTCCCTTTTTTCAGTTCCTCATAGATGGCGTAGGCGCTCTGGCCGATGACTTGGCCGTAAACCGCAGCTGCGGGGCTGAGGGAGCCGCCCTTGCGGTAATCGATGTTCGGCACCACCAGCGCGGCCATGGAATCCCAGACCTGCTCAGCCTTCATGCGGCGCACCGCGCGACCGTTGAAGGCGTAGGGCATTTTGGGATCCACAGACCCGGGATTGGTGCCCAGGGCGTAGGCGCGGCTGTTGAAGAGAACCTTCTGGAAGGTTCTCAGATCGTAGTTCACCTCCTTCATCAGCTGCTCCAGGTAGGTCATGACCTCCGGATTGCTGATCACGGTGCCGGCGGGGTTCTCCTTGGAGACCTCCACAAACTTGTCCACCGGTTCGAACAGGCCGATGCCCATCACCTTTTTCCACATGCGGTTGGCGATGAGGAGCGTGAAGCGGGGATTCTGCGGGTTGATCACCCACTTGGCGAACTTCATGCGGGCGTCATTGATCTCCTCGCGGCGGGTGTTGCCGGCCCCGGGGTAGATGGACTTGGCGCGGACCGCCTCCTCGGGCTTGCCGCCCTTCCCTTTGAAGTCCATGGGCAGCTTGATGATTCCGTCGCCGCCGCCGGTCACGCCGAAGTCGTAGATGTTGTCATACAGCCAGCGGTAAAGATCGCGCCGCAGGCGGTCCTGCTCGGCGTTTTTGCCGTTGTACTTTTCGTTCGCATGCTTGGAGAGCTCATCCCGGTGACCGGTCTCCAAGCCGTGGGTGAAGGCGGACATCTCGTAGAAGTCGAGCTGCTTCCATTTGTCGTAGGGGTGGTCATGGCACTGCGCGCACTCGATATGGGTGCCGAGGAAAATGCGCGTGGTGTTTGCCATGTTGTCGAGCGGCATGCCGCGGTCGCGCTCGAAGTAGCCCACCGCGCCTTTGCCCTCCTCCCAGCCGTCGCCCTCGGTGGTCAGCAGTTCATAGGTGAGTTTGTCGTAGGGCTTGTTGGAGGCCGCGCTCTCCCGGATCCAGCGCAGATAGGGCACCCCGCTGCGGGTGCCGTCACTGCCCAGCCGGCTTGTGGCCCGGAGCAGGTCCAAGTAATAATTGTACATGCTGCCGGTGTAGCCCTCCGACTTCAGCAGGGTGTCCACCAGTTTTTCCCGTTTGTCCGGGGCGGTGTCGTTCAGGAAAGTGATGGCCTCCTCATAGGTGGGGATGCGGCCGGCGGCGTCCAGATACAGGCGGCGCATCCAGCGGGAGTCGTCCACCGCTGGCAGGGGGGTGACGTTCTTTTTCTTGAAGTCATTGGCGAGGCGTCGGTCAATTTCTGAGGCCGCCTTTTTGATGAAAACAGGGTCGTTGTCGGGGTCAGTGGTTTTTTTTGCCAGTTGGGCGGAAACCGTGCCGGTGAGACAGAGCACCGCCGTTCCAAGACAGGCGGTGCGCAGAAGGAGGGTAAAGGTGGCCCGGATCATGGAAGGAAGGGAAACTGGTAGAAAAACGTCGGATGGGAGACCTTGTATTAGAGAGCAATTTGTTCATTAACGCCAGAAAAAGTCTCTGCGGACCCACGCCTTCGGGGATTCCCTGATCCGGAACAATCGGGGAAATCACCGGGTTTTAACCAGTCTGGTTTCGTATCCAGCGAAGGGTTTCAGTGCTGTTGTCTGCTATTAAAAACGACCGGTGCCGGCATGCGGAGGCATTTGCGGATGCTGCGGATTCTCCGCTTTTCCGGCGTCGGCTTCACGGGCGGTGATCTCCGTGACCGCCCACACGGCATGCTCCGCGATGAGCGGATGAGGATCCGCGGCCGCCATCCGCAGGGCGGGCAGATCCGCGGCGATGCCGGTGTTGCCGAGTACGGTGCAGACATTCCGCAGAAAAGCGGGGCGCTTGATGCGGCGGATGGGGCTGTGCCGGAAGAGGTTCCGGAAAGTGTCATCCGTCAGGGTCAGGAAATCACGCGGGGACCATTGGGCCACAAAGGGCCGGGTGGCAAAGGCGGCTTCGCGCGAATCCTGGGCGAAGCGGTTCCACGGACAGGCCGCCAGGCAGTCGTCGCAGCCGTACAGCCGGTCTCCGATGGCGCGGCGGAATTCCAGCGGGATGGCGCTTTTGGACTCGATGGTTAGATAGGAGACGCATCTTCTGGCATCGACATGACGGGGCGAGGTGATGGCCCCCGTGGGGCAGGCATTGATGCACCGCATGCATTTGCCGCAATGGTCCGCCAAAGGTTTGTCCGGGGCGATGGCGAGGGTGGTCAGGATTTCGCCCAGGAAAAAATAACATCCCATCCGCGGATGGATCTGGATGGTGCTTTTTCCATTCCATCCCAGTCCCGAGGCGCTGGCCCAGTCGCGCTCCAGCACCGGGCCGGTGTCCGCATACAGCCGCTGAGCGCCGCCCTGGTCCTCCAGCCATTCACAAAGATCGCGCAGTTTGCCATCCAGAACCTCATGATAGTCATCCCCCCAGGCGTAACGGGCGATCCGGCCGCGGAGCGGGGAGAGGCCGGGCGCGGACGGCACCGGTCCGGAGCCGGCAGGGGAAGGGAGAGTCGGGGACAGGGGAGGAGGCTCCGCCTGGTAATAATTCAGCGCCACGGTGATGACGGACCGGATGCTGGGCAGGACTTCGCGGGGATCCTTGCGGCGGTTGGGGTTTTTGGCCATCCAGTCCATTTCGCCGTGCTCGCCGGCATCGATCCATTGCTGATACTGCTCCGCATGGGCGGCGGGACCGGTGACGGCGGCGATGCGGCAGTCGTCCAGACCGAGAGTGGCGGCAATCTGTTTCACGGATGTAGCCAGAAGCTGCGGATCCGGTGCCGCTGAAGGGTCTGGAAGGAGTGGAGGCAAAAGCAAATCGGGGAGAGACAGGAATGGAAAGCCGCCACACCGGATGCTAACCGGAGCGGATGGAGTGATCCCTCCGGGTGTTTCAGGTGGAAGCGGAGGATGGCTTCGGGCAGACGGCTTTGGAGGCAAAATAAAAGCGGGCGGATTCCGCCAGTCCATAGGCGGCCTCCTCCGGTGTCACTTCAGAGACATCGGCTTCCAGAATGGCTGCGGAGGCGTACAGCGCCAGGCGGCGGGTGAGCAGTTCGCTGACGGTCAGCCGGGGGTTCGGCGTGCGGAGCAGCGGGCGGTCCTGATTCCGACAGATGCGGGAATAGATGACGTCCTCCGGGGGATTCAGCCAGATGACAAATCCCAGGTCCTTCAGCTTCGGCAGATTGTCAGGCACCGTGACCACACCGCCCCCGGTGGCGATGACGGCGCGCGGGGCGGTGATCAGCTCCGTGAGCACCGCGGATTCACGGCGGCGGAAGCCGGCCTCCCCCTCCTCCTCAAAAATCCGGGGAATGGACTGACGGGCCTGCTGCGCGATAAGATGATCCATGTCCACGAACGGCAGCCCCAACTGCCGGGCCAGCAGCGAGCCGACGGTGGTTTTCCCGGAGCCCATAAAACCGATGAGGACCACATGCTGTGCCGGCGGGCCTGAATCTTTTGAATACATGAAAGCACCCTCGCCCCGGGAGGCCCCCGGCACAAGTGCCCAGCCGGGGAGAGGGGGAGGGACGGGGAGAGGAGGGGTTATTGGTTATTGGGAATGAGGGATGGCGGTTGGTTTGGAGTGGGGTCAGGGGAGGGAGGCGCTCAGGCGGTAGAAGCGGCGGGTGGTTTCCGTGCTGCGGGATGTGTCCGGCAGGGGCCTGAAGGTCACCGTGTCCCGGCCATCTGTTCCTGTGGTGACTTCCATGGTTCCGATAGCCGGGGTCCAGTCCGGGGAATCATCCAGACGGGTGGCAGTTTCTATTACCAGAGCGGCGTCTCCGGCGGATTGGGCACGGGAAAACTGGAGGGTGATGCCGCTGCCAGTGGCTTGAGCCGGGGCAACGGACAGCAGGGGGTGACTGATGGCATCGCGGGGCTGGGTGCCGGACGCATACTCCAGCAGATTCGGCGCGCCATCGGCGTCCGCATCGGCCAGGGGATCAGCGGGTTTCAGAGGGATGGCGGCAGCCCATGCGGCAAATCCCGGAGCGTCCGCTTTTCCGGGATTTCCGCCCGCCACGGTGCTGGTCCGCCAGTTGCCGGCCACAGAGGGATCGCTCTGACCGCTCCGGGGATTGAGCAACACCAGCGGGAATCCGGTGCCGTCCGTTCCGTCCGGCCAAGGGGAACTGTCCTTGTAGGTCAGCTCAAAAATTGTGGACCCGTCCGCCGCCGCCAGCCGCAGGGTTTCGCCGGAATTCGACAGCGCGGTGTCGTCGGCGAACGCGCCGGCGATGGTCAGTCCGGAGCCATAACGCAGGGTCATGGCTGCGGGGTTCTTCACCACCAGCATCCGGGCTCCGGGCGCCAGTCCGGTGAGGACCGCGTTGTTGAAGTCGAAGCTGATGCCGGCGGTGAAGCGGCAGTTCCGAAGCTGCACGGTCTGCGTGGAGATGTTCCACAGCTCCAGAAACTCAAAATCCCCGTCATCCGTGTAGCCGGCCGCCGCCTCCGCGGGAGAGGGATCGGCGGGATGGTAATGCAGCTTGCTGAGCACCAGATTGGCCGCCGAGGCCGGGACGCCGCTGATGAAGGTGGCCTCCGTCAGAGCTGACCAAGCACCGTTGGAGAGCGTGCGAGCCTTCACGGTCGGGGAGTTCCGCAGTGCCGGCGGGTGAGCGGCATCGTAGAGGCCGGCGGTGGGGGAGACCCCGCCACTACTGCCTTTGGAGGCCACCAAACGGACGGAGCAGAGGAAGTCGCTGCTGGTGACGGACTGGTTCAGTCCCTGCACCGCCAGCACGTTGGCACCCACTTTCAGCAGTGGGCGGAAGGTGGCGTCGGGGATGTTGAAGGACTCGTAGTTCACGGCGTTGTCGTCTGAATTCAGAGCCGTGGCCGTGGAGTTCCATGATTCACTGGCGGGGGCGTTCACCCGCTGGATCACCGTGCCGTTGAGGGCCGCCACCAGTCCATCGTCGTAGCGGGCCTGCAGGGCCAGGTTCTGCATGGCGTCGATTTCAGCTTGGCTGGAGATTTGGAAGCTGATTCGGAAATAAGCCCCCGACCGGCGGCCATACATGGCGGCCTGGGTGTCGGTTTTGAAGAATGGTCGGTAGGTGGTGTCGAGATCGAAACCCAGTCCGTTCTGTCCTGTCTGCCAGGAGGCGGCATTGGAGGGGCCGGCCACTGTCCTCCAGGAGGTGCCGATGCCGGAGGTGGGCACCCACCAGGTGCAGGGCGCGCCGTCCTCAATCAGCGCCTGGGTGGAGATGGAACCCAGCGTGGAGGGATCCGTGCCATCCAAAGTGTA
The DNA here is from genome assembly GCA_028293125.1 of Verrucomicrobiales bacterium. Classification (GTDB taxonomy): domain Bacteria; phylum Verrucomicrobiota; class Verrucomicrobiia; order Verrucomicrobiales; family V1-33; genus CAIZWU01. The sequence goes on from JAQGPJ010000010.1 coordinate 113,650, forward strand.
GTAAATCTGCGCGCTGCCTCCCGTTTCCGCCAGCTTCAGGTCCAGTGGTGCCCCCGCCGCCACGGGCCCGCCGAAGGGCGTGAGCAGCGGCGCGGAAACGGAGGGGAACAGCCCCGTGGCCTGGAACTGGGAAAGCACCAGGGCGTTGCGCCCGGCCATGAAGGTATTCCGCAGCCAGTTGATCTCTGGTTTCCAATGGGTGTCGGGCGTCAGGGCGATGTTGTAGGGATCGTTGCGGTTCACATCCCCCCACCGCGCGGATTCCGCCAGGATGGGCAGCTGCAGCTGGGAGGCCAAGGAGTCCAGCCGGGCCTGGTTCGCTTCCGTGGTCATGGCTCCGCCGTTGAAAAAATGCCGCTGCAGGTGGTCGGCGAATTTCCGTCTGAACGCCGGAAACCCGCGCATTTGGGCATACGGCCAGGCCACACTGCCCTGGGTGCCCACGCGGGTGCTGTCAAAATCAGCCACATCCTGGGCCGGTGGATAGGTCAGCCAGAAAGGGGGCGATCCGCCAGTGGCGAACAGGTTCGTCATCAGATGCGTGCCCATGCTCATTTCCCCGTCCCAGGAGTGAAACACATAACCGCCGGGGACCGTGCGTGACCGCCGGGCCGCATACCAGTTCTTGTTGTCAAAATAACCGACCTGTCCCTCCTGGTTGCCGCTCTTCAGATAAATCGGCGAGCACCAGTCGTAGTCGCCGGCCCAGATGCGCACGATCAGGGAATCGATGTAGCTGTCCAGATCGATCATGGCGGCCAGGGCGGCGTAATCCTCATCCGAATTCACGCCCGCGTCCGCTTTGGCCAACACTTCATCCCAGGAGCTGCCGTCGCCGTCCAGCTGCGAATAGTTCTCGCCGATATAGGTGGGGTGATGGATGACATCCCAGTCCTCCGGCTTACCGCCGTAGTGTGAGGAATAGTAGTCGGCATTGGGCCGCTCCTCCAAGTCATAGATACCCCAGTAAAGCCCATTCAGGTAAACGTGGACGTATCGGCCCCCGGGGCTGATGTGGCCCATGTCGTTCTCTGTCAGGCGCTGGAAGCGGTCGCGGGTGTAGGTGGCGTGCGGAGCCAGGATGTAGGGATCGTTTCCGAACGGCACCGCCCAGCCGTCGTGGCCTCCGGGCCGGAGCAGCAGCTGATTGAAGGTGTTGACACCGGAGCCGGGATAAAAGGGGTAGCGCAGCTTGTCCGTGCCGTATTTTTTCCGGAAGTAGAGGCGCATTGGCTTTTTGGGATGCTCGCGGGCATTGCCGCCGTGGATGCGCACACCGCAGTCGATCTGGCCGTCGGGGCTCAGTCCGGGTCCGAACCACTCCATGGAGATGGCCACCTCGTTGGAACCCTCGCGGCCATTGGCGTAAATGCCGTCGGGATCGAAAAACCCGCCGATGGCGCCCGTAAGTGCCACGATGGGCAGTGTGGAGCTCAGAGCCCGCTCCATGGAGCCTGAATAGGCGTCGTCGTTGACCACGCTCTGGTCCATGGCGTAGTCCGACGGCACTGGCACCTCAAAGCCTGTGGTGGGGCTGACCGTGGTGCCCCATGTGGAGGGAAAGCCCGGCTGACTGCCGCTCTGGCGGATCACGGACGCGGGAAACACGTAGGTCTGTGTGTCCACATTGGACGGATGCAGGCCTGTGCTGAAGGCGGCCGCCCTCACCACCGTGGTTTTGAAGAGGCTGACGGGAGCCGTCCAAGTCTGCCCATGGGACAGCGTGGGCACGGAGCCGTCCAGCGTGTAGCGGATCACGGCGCCCGGCGTGGAGCTGGTGATGGCAAGCTCGAACGGCGCGGTGAACAGGCCGCGGTCCACATTGAATTTTGTGTCCCCTGTGAAGCCGTCCGCCGCCGGGGAGTTCGCCGCCGCGGGAGTGGGGGTGGCGAAGTAGCCTGTCCTCACCGGCTGGGTCAGATCCAGACGGCCCAGCTCCAGTTCCGGACTGAGGAGAATGTCCGTGTTGGACAGCGAGGCGTTGAGCACTTGGAAGCTCAGCACGTTTTTTCCGCTGCGGAGATTGGCCAGAAAGGGCGTCACGTCCGTCTCCTCCAGCGACACGGCGTCCTCCTCGTCGCGGATGCCGTTGGCGGTGGAGTTGAAATACACCACTGCCGGCGCATTTCCCGTGGCGATGGTGGTGGCGTTCAAACCCGCCACCATGCCGTCGTCATACCGCGCCCTCAGCTTCAGGGTGCTCAGCCCCTCGAGATTGGTCATCTGAAACGGCAGCCGGACATAACAGGAGGTGGCCTGGTTCAGCATCGCCGATTCCGTGTCCCCCCCGCTCCCGAAATAAACGCTGTAGTCCAGCCCCGGTGTGCTGGTGTCGAATCCGATCCCCGTGGTGGCGCTGCGCCAGGAGGAGTCGTTGTAGTCCGGCGTGCGCCATTTCACAAAATCATCCTCCGGCACCAGCCATTTGCAGGCCGCGCCCCCGGCCACCAGTTTGTTGAGGATCTCCGGCTGGTGCAGACCATAGGACCGGTCGTCCACCTGCGGGGGATACGGATCGAAAACCGTGGCCGGCGCCATGACACCGGGAGGGATCAGCGCCAGATAGCCGCCGGATTTCTCCAGTTTGAAGCCGGTGTGCAGCGGCTTCGCGGGATCGGTGCGGTTTTTCCCGGAGGCCCAGACCAGCAGATACTGACCCCGGTTCAAGGTCAGGGAGGGGAAAATCCACTGGCGCGGTGCGGCCTTGTCCACAGTCAGGGAGTATCCTGCCAAGTTTACCGGATCCGCGCCGGGATTGTAAATTTCGATGTAATCGGATCTGTCCCCGTCGTCATCCTGGATTACATCCGCATTGGCCGCCAAAAACTCCGAAAGCCTGACCTCCCCCTGGGCCGGGGACCACCCCGTCAGCAGGAGAGCGGCAAAGGCGGCCTTTGGGGAACAGGCCCATGCCGAAAGGGAAAACCGGCGGAGGGAGGAGGGAGGGGGGAGCTTACACACAAACACAAAGCGCGCAGGTGAGGGGGACGGGCACAGGCCGGCGGTGATCCTGGGAAACGCACCGAGGCGGTGGAAACGGATGCCACTATGCGGTTTACACCAGCAGAAGGCAATTTGCATTATACAAATAAGCGCAGGCTTAGGCGGGACAGGAGGACGGGGAACAGAGGTGGCGGAAACAGTTTGGCGCTGAAATTTTCAGCTTGGTGGGAGGAAGTCCGTGCGTTGGAGAAGGTTGAATCCTTATATGCGGATGTTCTTAATGACGGTTAAGAAACTTTTTGATTTCATTTCAGCAGCCATGCGCGGAAACGGGTTTTGCCGGGCTGATGCAGTTTTTTGACCTTTCTCAGGCATTTTTTGAAAAATAAAAATGCTGGGGCATGGGATAAACACCGAGCGGAAATGAATAAAACGGTATGAAACAGCATGTGGAACTCCAATTATTTTAAACTTGTCCGCCGGTGCCGCCGCCCGGCAGGATGGCATGTCCAAGTCTTTCAGGACCTGCTCATCACAGCTTCCACCCTTATGAATAAACTTCTTTCAGCCACGGGCCTGTGCTGCCTGACGCTGTTGCCCGCCGCACACGCGGAGGAAATCGCCAATTCCCTTACGGAGTTCTCAGGCAGCCAAGCCAATCTGGGCTGGTACTGGGGCTGGCGGGACTACACCGGCGACGGCACCGGTGATAGCACCTACGATCCCATCCATTCCTTCATCCCCTTTACCGCCAATCAGTGGAACGGCAACCAGTTCGCCCGGGGCGGCAATCCCCCCTGGACATTCATGGCCGCGGACGCATCCCATCCCAACAGCGCCGGCAACGGCGGTGAAAACTGGGTCATTCGCCGCTGGCAGGCGGTTGAGGTAACGGAGGTGACGCCGGTGAAGGTGACCCTCAGCCTGCGCAAGCAGAACACCGGAGGGGGTGGGGGGACCACCGGCGCGCTGTTTCAGAACGGCAATCTGAGGTTCTCCCGGGCGGTGGAGGGCACCGACGGGGACGGCTACACGGTGGATTATTTTCTGAATGTTCTGCCGGGGGACCGGATCGATCTCGCCCTGACTCCCGTGAATGCCGACGGCACGCGGGATGACGGCTACGACGGCTCGTATTTCTCCATGGTGGTGGACAACGATCCGGGGGCCTCCCCCCACCTCCAGCCGGACGGGGAAACCTTCACTCCGGCCTCGTCGGCGGATTCCGATGCCGACGGAATGCCGGACTTCTGGGAGAAAAACTACAGCCCGGGCCAGAACCTCACGGATTTCAAAGCCGGCGGGGATTTTGAAAACGACGGTCTGGCCGATGCGACGGAGTACGCCCGCGGGTCGAATCCTACTCTGCCGGACACGGACGGCGACGGACTGAGCGACAAGGTGGAGACAAAATCCGGCACTCACGTGGATGCCAATGACACCGGCTCCGATCCCGCCAAAACGGACACCGACGGGGACGGTCTGGCCGATGGCGCGGAGGTGGCGGCCATTCCGCCCACCAATCCGAACAAGACGGACACCGACGATGACGGGTTTCCGGATCCTGAGGAGATTCAGTTTGGCAGCAATCCGGTCTCCGGGGATGATACCCCGCTGACCCAGGCTGCGGCAGACTCCGTGACCGACTTCTCCGGGGCGCAGGGGGAGAACGGCTGGGAATACGGTTACCGTGACACGGCCGCCACCGGTTATACGCTCAATTACGATCCCGTCACCGCCTTCACCAAATTTGCCGGGGGCAGCGACAATCCGGACGGCTGGATCGAGGGGCTGGACAGCACCCAGCAATGGAATGCGGGGGGCAACAAGTGGGACATCCAAAACAACGCGCCATGGACGGAGATCTCAGCCGGCGCCACCCATCCCAACGGCATGAACAACGGTCCCGAACACTGGACCATCCGGCGCTGGAAGGCCACGGAGCTGACCGGGCCCACACCGGTGGGCATTCTGTGGAGTGTTCGGAAAACAGATCCCAATGGCGACGGTGTGACCGGCATGGTGTTTCTGAACGGCAAAATCCTGGATCTCAAGACCATCGCCGGCAATGACAATACCGGATTCATCCGCCGCGTGTACTTGGTGCTGAAGCCGACGGATGTGGTGGATCTGGCCCTCAGTCCGGTTGGCCTGCAGGAGGCGGTGGACGGCAATGACAGCTCGGGCACCTGGCTGCGGGTGGACAAGCGGATTCCCGCCCAGCCCATTTCCTCTAATGGAGCCTGGTTCGCCGCGCCGGGCGCTGCGGACACGGACGGGGACGGCCTGGCCGACCCATGGGAGCTTCACGTCACAGCGGACAGCACGGTGGACCCCCCGGTGGCCGGATCCCTGACGCTGCTGACCTCCGGCACCGCAGACAACGACACCGACGGCCTGACCAATCTTCAGGAGCAGGAGCGCGGCACCCATCCTCTGAAAGACGACACCGACGGTGACGGATTGCCGGACAGCGTGGAAACCGCGACCGGAGTGGAGGCCAGCGCCTCCGACACCGGCACTAGCCCGCTGCTGGCGGATTCCGACGGCGACGGCCTGAGCGACTATGAGGAACTGCGGGCGGTGCAGTTCAAGTCCAATCCATGGCTGGCCAATTCCGACGGGGACTTCTACAACGACGCCAATGAGCTCCGCCGCAACGGAGATCCGGCGGTCACGACGACTTACGAAAACGGACAGGTCGCCGGGGGGCTGGCGTCCTCGGTGCTGGATTTTGGTGGGGAGCAGGGACCGAACTGGTTCTACGGATACCGGAATCTGACAGTCGACGGTGGCGAGCAGGATTACAATCCCGGGGACTTCATCCCGATCGAAGCCTTCAACGGCAGCTGGGCCGTCGGCGGCAATCCCCCTTGGACCGGCATCTGGGGCGACGGCGCGCATCCCAATGGACCCAACAACAGCAACGTCCACTGGGCGCTGCGCCGCTGGGTGGCCAGTCCGGAGATCATTCCCGCCGCCAAACCGCTGGCTTTCTGGTGGCATGTGCGCAAGTCCGTCCGCACGGACACCGACGGCGTCACCGGTGCTTTGTATCTCAATGGCAGGCTGCTGGACAGCGCGGCCATGCCCGGCACCGACACTCAGGGCGTCACCCGGATCGTCTATGCCAATATCGCCCCCAACGACGTAGTCGACCTCGCGCTGCAGCCGAACGGTCCTGGACTGGGCAATCTGGAGGGCAATGACTACTCCGATGGCAGCTTCACGTTCCTGCGGGTCTCCGAGACGATTCCCGCCGGTGCCGTCCAGCCGGACGGCACGGCTTTCCCGCCGGTGGCCACCGGCGGCACCCTGCAGATAGCCTCGGTCACCCGGCAGGCCGCCACCGGAGCGGTGACGCTGACCTGGCCCTCGGAGAGCGGCAAGGTCTACGATGTCGTCTACAGCGAAACCTTGGCGGCGGGAAGCTGGCAGACGCTGTCCCCTGCCGCCGGCCTGGCGGGCACCGGAGGCACTCTGAGCTTCACGGACACCGTGGCCGCCCCGGCGGTGCCGCCGAAAAACCGCATCTTTTATCGTGTCACGCAGCGCTGATTTCCTTTATAATAATCAAACCTTTATCCGGTGCGCGTCAGTTTCCGGACTGCTGTGGCACCGTAATGGCATGTAAAAATCAATGTCCGGCCCCGGCTTGGGCTCCCGCCGGGGCCGGACATCAGCCCCCCCCACATTCCTCCATGTCCCTGCCCATCTCCTCCCCAGCCGGAGCGCTAACCGCAGCGCTGGCTTTGGCTCTGGCGCTCACCGCCTCCGCCGGAGCGGCGGACAAGGTGCTGATCTCCGAATTCATGGCTTCGAACACGAAGTCCCGCAACCTCACCAACCAGCCGATGGTGGATGAGAACAAAAGTTACGAGGACTGGATTGAGGTTTACAATGCGGGAACGGAAGCTGTGAATCTTGGCGGCTGGGCTCTGACAGACAATCCCTCCAAACTGCGGAAGTGGACCTTTCCGCCCTGGGTGCTGAATGCCGGCGCGCGTTTGGTGGTCTGGGCCTCCAACAAGGACCGCACCGATCCCTCCGCCCCTCTGCACACCAATTTCAAAATCAGCAGCGGCGGGGGATACCTGGCGCTTGTGAAGCGGGACGGCGTGACGGTCTCCCACGAGTGGGCTCCGGCCTACCCGCCCATGGCACCGGATATGTCCTACGGCCTCAGCATGGACGGCACGCAGCCCGTCTTTTTCTCGACCGTGTCCGGCTCCACACCTCCAACGCCTGGAGGGCCCAACGGCGCGGGTTCGGCCACCATCCCGCCGCTGGTGCTGGATGTGCCGGAGAATCTGCCCGCGCCCGTCATTGGTGAGTTCAGCCAGACCATCACCGCCAGGGTGCTGAAAACCCAGGCCAATGTGACCGGGGTCACCCTGGCTTGGAAAAAAATGTTCGAGACCGAGGTCACCGCCCCCATGCATGACGACGGGCTGGACGGCGATCTCGCAGTGGGGGACAACATCTGGACCGGTAAAATCACCGGCGTCACTCTCGCCGCCGGCCAGATGGTGCGCTGGAAGGTCACGGCCACCGATGAGGAGGGCCGCGTCGGCAAGGCCCCGCCCAACAATATCTCCAACACCGCCGAAGCCAATGCCTCGGCGGTCTATTACGGCACTGTGGCCGCGGATCCCTCCCTCGCCACGAGCAAACTGCCGGTGCTGCACTGGTTCGCCTTTCCGGTTAATACAGGGGACTCCGACACCATCGGGCGCGTTTCCATCAGCTACGGCGGGGAATTTTACGACAATGTGGGAGTCCGGCTGCACGGGCAGTCCACCGCATCCTTTCTGAAGCGCAGCTACAACCTGAACTTCCCCTCCGACCGCAATTTGCTGCTCGGCGACGGCAGGCGGGTGAAGGACCTGAAACTGCTGTCCAATTATGCGGACAAAACCAAAGCCCGGAACACCCTGGCTTACGAAATGTACCGCGAGGCCGGCGTGGCCGCGCATTTCGCCTTTCCTGTCCGGGTGCAGCGGAATGGTGCCTTTTACGCCATTTCCGATGCTGTGGAGGATGCCGATGAGAGCTTTCTGGAGCGTGCCGGCCTGAATCCCCAGGGAGCGCTATACAAGCTTTACGCCCCCCTCGCCAGCGGGCTGGTGGCCGGGGAAAGCGGTTATGAGAAAAAGACCAGGGAGACCGAGCCCTCGACCGAGCTCAACGCGCTCGCCAGCGGGCTGAACATGAGCGGTGAGAACCGGCTTAAGTTCGGCTATGACAACATTGACCTGCCGGCCACCGTCAATGCCCTGGCCGCGCTGAACATGACCAGCAACAACGACACCGGCCACAAAAACTACTATCTTTTCCGGGACAGCGGGCGCACGGATGAATGGCGGCTTCTGCCGTGGGATGTGGACCTGTCCTTCGGGCACAACTGGACCGGGACCTACAACTATTTCGACGACGCTCTGAACGTCAACAATGACGCCAGTCCCAACAGTGCTCCGGGGAGCGGCAATATTTTTTTCCGGTTTGGTTATTTCGGGGCCGCTTTTCCTTCCGCCATCTCGGACATGTATCTGCGGCGGCTGAGCACGCTGCGGAATAAATTTATCGCCCAGACCGGCACCACCGACTGGGTGTCGCGGCGCTTCAATGAAATGGCCAATCTGCTGGATCCCGAGGATGTGGCCTCCTCCGATGCGGATCTTGATACCGCGAAGTGGACGGCTCCTGCATGGAAACTAAGCACTGCCGCCGGCGGCAATTCCCCCTTTCGCCTCAACAACACCCGACAGGAAACCGCCCGCGTGCTGAGTGACTACCTGACCGTGCGGCGCAAATATCTCTACACCACCATGACCAGCCTGCCGGCGGCGCAGCCGGAGGCTCCGCCGCTGACCTTCGGCATGGTGGATTTCAACCCCGGCGGTCCTGACAGCCAGAATCAGGAGTATTTCACCATCATCAACCCCACCAATCTGGCAATCGATGTCAGTGGCTGGAAAATCAGCGGCGGGGTGGGTTTTGTGATTCCCTCCGGCACCGTCATTCCCTCAACCGTGCGGGCGACGGCGGCGGATCCGGACCGCAACAAGCTGTTTGTCGCCCGCAACGCCAAGGGGTTCCGGGCCCGCACGGTTTCGCCAAAGCAGGGGGAGAAGCGGTTTGTGGTCAGCGGCTACGATGGCCAGCTGTCCGCCCGGGGCGAAAGTCTGGAGCTGCGCACGGACAAGGATGTGCTGATCACCTCGACCTCATGGCCCTCAACTCCCACCGCCGCCCAACAGAGTCTGCGGATTGCGGAAATCAATTATGCGCCGCTGGACCCCACCGCCGCCGAACTGGCGGTGCTGCCGGAAGCGCTGCCGACGGATTTTGAATTCATCGAGCTTCTCAACACCGGGACCACACCGCTGGACCTGAGCGGTGCCAAATTCACGGAAGGCGTCAGCTTCACCATTCCCGCAGGCATCACCCTGGCGGGCGGGCAGCGGCTGGTGGTGGCCGCCAATGTGGCGGCCTTCAACGTGCGCTACCCCGGCATGTTCGCCGTGGGCGACTGGATCGGCCGCCTCGACAACAGCGGCGAGCGGATTCAGCTGATCGACCCGGCAGGTGAGGCGGTGCTGGACTTCTCCTACTCCGGCGACTGGTATCCGGCAGTTAAAAACAGCGGACAGAGCCTGGTGGCTGGCGACCCTGTCAATACGCCTTGGAATGGCTGGGAGGCCGCCGCCCGCTGGGCGGCCAGTGCCGCCCCCGGGGGCACACCTGGGAAATCGGAGAATGCCGCCCCCGGCATGACTTATGAGCTTTGGAAATCCCGTCTGCCCGCTCCCGGCAACACGACTGTGGGGGAACCAGGTGCCGACTCGGATCAGGATGGACTGACCAATCTCGCCGAGTATGTGCTGGCAACGGATCCCGTCAGCGTCGGAGCGCGTCCCGCCGTGGATGCCCTTCAGGTTATGGCAGGAGGCCAGTTCTATCCTGCCATCCGCTGGCTGCGCATCGCCAATGTCACGGACGCCTCCGTCACCGTGCAGACCTCCCCTGATCTCTCCAGCTGGGCGGATGCCGCCACGGTGCCCGCCGGAGCTCCGGTGGATCATGGCAACGGCACGGAAACCGTGACTGTGCGCCTGACAACTCCGGCCCCCTCAAAATTCTGGCTGCGGCTGAAAATCGTGAAGTGAGCGGTTCAGCCCCTTGGGGGAGAGCGGCCCGAATCAGCATGTGCACCGCACTTTCCACTGGACCAGGCGCTAGGGGACGCGGGCACGTGCGTAATTCCGCATTTCCATCGGCGTTCTCCGCCAGTTGAATGCGGTATCATGTCACTTCCTGATCCCATGCCTCTGAGATCCATTCTGCCCCGCTGGTTTTTCCCCGGCCTGCGGCGGTGGGTGGCCGGGACTCCCTTTTTTGTGCGCTGGCCGCTGTGGCTGATGGGATGGGGCATTCTGCTGGGCGGGCTGGCTCTGGCGGGACTGGATATCGTTTACAGCTCCCTTGCGCGGAAGTATGACCTTGAGCAGCTGGGAAAGATGCCGGCCCGCAGTGAAATTTACGACGCCCGCGGACAGGTGCTGGGGCGGCTGCACGGGGAGAACCGCACCCTTGTTCCGCTGTCCGCCGTCTCACCCTTTTTTCTGAAGGCGCTGCTGGCTCGGGAGGACAACCGCTTTTACGAGCACGGCGGGGTGGATTACCAAGGGGTGCTGCGGGCCATGGTGCGCATGGCCAAAGACCCGAACGTCAGGCAGGGAGCCAGCACCATCACCATGCAGCTGGCCCGCAACAGCTTCAATCTGACACGGGAGAAGTCCATCAGCCGCAAGATCATGGAGATCGCCATCACACGGCGCATCGAGGCCCACCGCACCAAGGACCAGATCCTGGAGCTGTATGTGAACCGGATTTTTTTCGGCACCGGCATCTTCGGCGTGGAGCGGGCCGCTCAGGGGTACTTTGGCAAAGCCGCCAAGGATCTGACTCCTGATGAGGGAGCCATGCTGGCGGCGATCATCCGCGGTCCCAATAAGTTTTCACCCTTCCGTCATTATGATATTGCGATAAGCGGCCGCGATATGGTGCTGGACCGCATGGTGACCGTGGGCAGCCTGTCGCCGGATGAGGCTGAAAGAATCAAAAAGGTTAAAACCAAAGTCATGCCGGAGCCGCCGCCGGCGCTGGACACCTGGGCCATCAATGCGGTGCGGCGGAATCTGGACAAGCTGTTGGGGGAGGAGGAAATCGACGACGGCGGCCTGAAAATCTACACCACGCTGGAGCCCACGCTTCAGGCCGCCGCCGAGCAGGCTTTGGAGAAGCAGCTTTCGTCTGTTGAAAGGGTCAAAGGCTACCAGCATCAGACGCCTGCCATTTATCAAAAATTGGTGGACCGCGGCCTGGCGGTGGAGCCGGAGTATCTTCAGGGAGCGGTCATGCTTCTGGAGAACACCACCGGGGCCATCCGCGCGGTGGTGGGCGGGCGGAATATCGGGCACAGCGGCTACAACCGCGCCTTTCTGTCCAAACGCACCGTGGGCTCCACTTTCAAACCGCTGGTTTACGCGGCCGCGGTTGAGCATGCGGGACTGCTGCCCGACCAGCTGATCAGCGACGCGGAGCTGAAACCGGGGGAAATCCGCTCCGCCGACGGTGGAGATTTCAGTCCGGCAAATTCCGACAACACTTTCACCGGCCTGCAGCGGGCGTGGTGGGGGCTGGCCAAATCCCGGAACACCATGGCGGTGAGGATCGGTGAGATGGCGGGGGTGGACACCGTGAAAACCCTGTCAGACACCGCCGGCCTGAAATTCATCGAGGGACGGTCGCCGCAGATTTACCTGGGCAATCTGGGAGCCACCTTGGAGAGTGTCACCAGCGCCTATTCCCTCTTCGGCAATGGCGGGCAGCGTTGCCGCCCTTTTCTGATCGACCGCATTGAGAACAGCGACGGCGAACTGGTGTACCGCAGCGGCATCATCGCCTACGAGGTGGTGTCCCCGGGCACAGCGTGGCTGACCACCGTCATGATGCGCCGGGTAATGGAGCCCGGAGGGACGGCGGCGGCGGTAAGGGAGTCCGGATACAAAACCCAGGCCGCCGGTAAAACCGGCACCACGGATGACTATCATGACGCCTGGTTTGCAGGATTCACCAACCGTCTGACCTGCGGGGTGTGGGTGGGGCTGGATGATCCTGCGCGCATCATCCATCAGGGGTACGGCAGCCGGCTGGCTCTGCCGGTATGGGGATCCGTCATGCGCGCGGCGGAGAAACTTGGCTACAAACCTGCTCCGGAGTGGCCGCGTCCGCCCGGCATGCGCCGTGTCAGTGTATGCACATTGTCAGGTTCGCAGGCCGGTGCGGGATGCGGCCGGTATGCCGCGGACATGGAGCTGCCGGCCTCCCACATCCCCCGGCAAGCCTGCGCCATGCATTCCGAAAATGAGCGGGGCGTTGAGCCTGAACGCCCTGCCGAACCGCCGCCGCAGCCCCCGCGGCCAGGGTTTCTACGGCGTCTGGGAGGCCTGTTCCGGTGACTCCGTGCGGGTCTGACCGCTAGTTATTAATTTTTTTGTAAGTGTGAAATTTGGAACTTGCACAGCGTCTAGCGGACCTTACACTGACATATCGGGAGGGGTGGAGGATTCCCACGGACAGCGTTCATCGGGGAGACACCGCCCGGCCCGGCACCACCATACCACATCACCACCACCAAACCGGATACCAATCCAACCAACCGAACAACACCATGTCCGTACCCGCATCCGTACCCACCCCCAGGCCCATGTATGGCATCAGCCGCATTGACCAGCCTGAAAAGAAAAACCACGGATGGTATGTCCGTGTGACCTTCAAAGGCAAGACGGAGCAGAAGTTCTTCGCCGACAAGGCCCACGGCACCAAGCCCAAGGCCCTCAAAGCCGCGCAGGAGCACCGGGACCACCTTGTCACCCTTCTGCCGCCCGCCCGGCAGGAGGCCGCCGCCCGCAAGCGCGCGGTCTCCAAGAAGACCGTCAAGACTTCCGCCGCCGCTCCGGCACCCGCCCCCGAGCCGGTGAAAGAGGCCCCCGCCGCCAAAAAGACCGCCAAAAAAGCGGCCAAGAAGGTTGCCAAGAAGGCCGCTAAAAAAGCCAAATAATCAAACCGCCGCATCAGGCCCCGTCCGATGCGGAACGCCGGCCCGCCCCGCCATCTTCATACTAGGGTGGCGGGGCAGGACACGGCTTGACACTGACGGACGGTGTGCTGGCTTCCTGCCACCATGCCTGACTCCCCCTCCATCCCGGCGGATCCATCAACGCCTTTTCTTTGTGCGGAGAAGCTATGCCGCACGTTCATGGTTGGGGGAAACAAAATCGAGGTCCTGCGCGGGGTGGATTTGAAGGTGGCGCATGGCGAGCGCGTGTTTCTCTGCGGTCCCTCGGGCGCGGGCAAAACCACGCTGCTGTACGTCCTGGGCGGGCTGGAGAAGCCGGACAGTGGGGAGGTGCGGCTGCGCGGGGAATCGGTTTACGGCGGCAGCGATTCCCGCCAGGCGGTGCTGCGCAACCGGGCTATCGGCTATGTTTTCCAGAACTATCTCCTCCTGCCGGAACTCACCGCGCTGGAGAATGTTCTCCTGCCGGCCATGATCGGCGGCCGGACGGCCAAAGCCCGCGCCCGGGACCTGCTGGGACAGGTGGGGCTCAGTGGGCGGCTGGACCATCTGCCCGCGCAGCTCAGTGGAGGTGAACAGCAGCGGGTGGCCATCGCCCGCGCCCTGATCAACGATCCGGAGGTGCTGTTCGCCGATGAGCCGACGGGAAATCTGGATTCCAAAACCGGTGGAGAGGTCATGAATTTGCTGCTTTCCGTGGTTGCCGAAGCGGGGAAAACCCTCATGGTGGTCACCCACGACACGCGCCTCGCGGGGCGGGGGGACCGGATGCTGGTTCTGCGCGACGGGATGCTGGTGGACTAAATGGTTTGCCTGGCGGACCGCGCCGGACCCCGGCCGACCTTTTGCCGCCCCAGGTTTCAGAATGTCTCTCCCAGTCTCCCATGAAGATCTACATCGACGGAACCCTGCACGAAGAATCAGACGCCCGCATTTCCGTCCTCGACCACGGCCTGCTGTACGGCGACGGCGTCTTCGAAGGCATCCGCTTTTACAATGGCCGGGTGTTCCGCCTGGAGGAGCATCTGGACCGGCTTTACAAATCAGCGCGCTCCATTCTGCTCCAAATCCCCATCACTCTGGAGGAGATGACCGCCGCCGTGCTGCAGACCTGCCGGGCGAATGGTCTGAATGACGGCTATATCCGGCTGGTGATCACCCGTGGCAAGGGAGCCATGGGTCTGAGCCCCTACTCCTGCCCCAAAGCCTCGGTGATTATCATCGCCTGCGGCATCAAGCTGTACTCCGAGGAGGCCTACCGTGCCGGCCTGACCATGGCCACCTGCGCCACCCGCCGGCCCAGCCATGACATTCTCAGCCCACAGGTCAAGAGTCTGAACTACCTCAACAACATCATGGCCAAGGTGGAGGCTCTGCAGGCGGGTGCGGAGGAGGGCATTATGCTCAATGAGCGTGGGCTGGTGGCGGAATGCACGGGCGACAATGTGTTCATCGTGCGCCACGGTGCCATCGCCACCCCCCCCATCAGCTCCGGCGCGCTGGACGGCATCACCCGCGCGGTGGTTTTCGAGGTCGCAACGCAGTTGGGAATCACCATCCGTGAGGCCGAGATCAGCCGGCATGATATTTACACGGCGGATGAGTGCTTCCTCACCGGCACCGCCGCGGAGGTGATCGCGGCCACCAAACTGGATCAGCGCGTTATTGGCGACGGCCATCCTGGACCGGTGACGCAGCGGGTGATCAGCCGTTTCCGTGAGATCGCGTCCTCCACCGGCACGCCTTTCTGAAATTTTCCCCTTCTCCACCTCATGCAGGAACTCAGTAAAAGTCTGTACGACGCCCTCTACAGCAACCTCTCTCTTCGGACGGCAGGCATTGCGGTGGGGCTGGCACTCATCGTGGTGCATATCCTGGCCCTGCTGCGTCAGGAGAAAATTCTGCCATGGTTGAGCCGGGTGCCCCGCTCGCAGAATGTGGGAACCGTGTTTCTGACCGTGGGTTTTCTCTGGGCCTGGATGGTGGCCACCTCAATGGATCTGGGGGAATTCCAGCAGATCCGCTGGTTGGCGCAAACTGCCCTGCCGGTGTTCTACGTGTCCATGCTGTTTGTGGCCAATGACTATCTGGGAGCGCGGGCGGTGGGGATTATACTGCTGCTGGCCGCCTGTCCGGTTCTGGACGCGGCTTTTCTCAAGCCGCCGGTCAGCCGGCTGCTGCTGAGCACTCTGGCTTACGGGTGGATTGTGGCCGGGCTCTTCTGGGTGGGGATGCCTTTCACCATGCGCAATCAGATTGCCTGGATACAGGCAAAGCCAGCGCGCTACCGGGCCCTCTGCATTGCCGGTGTCGTTTATGGGATTCTGGTGCTGGTTTCAGCCGTTCTTTTTTACGGCGTGCAGGCTGTTTCCCCGGCTTGACCCGCTGTATGGGTGACAGGAGGGTAGGTGACCGCCGCCATGAATTTAAAACATTATTATCCCCACATCACCTTTTTTATCGTCTTCATGGCGGCGGCGGTGCCCATGCTGTACTACTACCAACGGAAAAATCCCTATCCCCGGTTCCGTCCGGGGTTCGGGGAAATGAGCATGGTGAGTGTTTTTGCAGTGATGATCTGTGCTGGGCTGAGCGCGGGGCTTGGCACTCTTTTCCGTCCGGAAAATGACGGCTCCATGATGAACAAAAAAATGGATGAAGGTGCGGGAATGTTCAACAGAGGCGGTGGTCAGGACGGGGACCGGGACAAATCCAAGGATAAAAAGAAATCCGAGGACAGCGGCGATCTTTCCGGGGCCGGATTCAAGCGGGAATAAGCGAAGCTCCCCCATAACCGATGCCAGTGCCCGACGCCCCCCGCGAATGGATTAAATTCCGCCACGCCCGTTTCACCGCGCGCTTCCCGTCGGATTTCCGTTACTCTCCCTCCCACTACTGGATGAGCCAGGTGCCGGAGGAGCCGGGACTGTGGCGTGTGGGTTTCACTAAATTCGCCACCCGCATGCTGGGTGAACTGGTTGATTTCACCTTCAGTATCCCTGAAGGCGGTAGTGTGGAGCCTGGCCGGATGATAGGCTGGGTGGAGGGATTCAAAGCCGCCAGCGATGTCTTCTGCGTGATGAACGGCCGGTTCGCTGGCAGCAACCCCGCCCTGCGGGCCGATGCCTGCATCGTGCGCTCCGACCCTTATCTCAATGGCTGGCTCTATGCGGTGCGGGGTGAGCCGGAGCCGGATCATCTGGACGCCGCCGGCTACATCGCGCTGCTGGACACCATCATCACCAAAATGGCGTCCGAGGAGCATGCTCCTGAATAAACCGTTCCGCTTTCGCGTATCTGCTGGTTCCCATTTCCTTCCTATGAAAAGCCACCGCCTCAACCGTCTCTTTCACTCCCGTTCCGGCCGCTGTTTCGACGTCGCTGTCGATCATGGCTTCTTTAATCAGCCCGGCTTTCTGAACGGTATTGAGGATATGCGGGAAGTGGTGCGCGTGCTGGTGGAGGCCGCTCCCGACGCCATCCAGCTCACCGCCGGCATGGCGCGTCATCTTCAGGACATTCCCGGCCGCCAAAAACCTTCCCTCGTGCTGCGCACGGATGTGGCCAACATTTACGGCAAGGCCCTGCCGGATACCCGTTTCAGCCTGATGCTGGAAGAGACCATGCTGCAGGCCGTGCGCCTTGATGCTGCCTGTGTGTGCGTGAACCTGTTCCAGATTCCCGGCGCGCCCGAAGTCCACGGCGAGTGCGTCAGAAACATTCTCCGCCTAAAGCCCCAGGCAGATTATTATGGCATGCCCATGATGATCGAGCCCCTGGTCTTCCAGGAAAACAGCATCGCCGGCGGCTACATGGTCAACGGGGACGAGACCACCATCACCCACCTCGTGCGCCAAGCCGTGGAGCTGGGCGCCGACATCATCAAGGCCGACCCCACGGACGACGTGTCCCTCTATCACCGCGTCATCACGGCGGCGTCCGGCATTCCGGTGCTGGTGCGCGGCGGCGGCCGCGTGAGCGATGAGGAAATCCTCAAGCGTACCCAGGGCCTGCTCGCCCAGGGTGCCTCCGGTATCGTGTATGGCCGCAATGTGATCCAGCACCCGAATCCCAAAGGCATCACCCGCGCCCTCATGGCCATGGTGCATGACAATGCTGACGTGCCCGAGGCCTTGGCGATGATTTCCTGACTCCTTAATCCGGATTGAAGACCTGAACCGTCGCGGGACAGGACAAGGATGAAACGCATGACATCAATTTAAAGGGGGAGGGAAACGGACCAAGGCTGCAAAGGCCTGCATTCTTTTCCTTTTCCTCCTGCCTGGCCGTTGAATCCCTCCCGTCCGCAGCCGGTGCGCCGTGGTCTGGATTTCCGGATTCGGAGTTCAAAACACCTGATAAAGCAGCCAACGCGGAAAATCCATGACCGACCCCCTCCTTGATGCCCTGCGCTCCGTTCTCGGGGCGGAGCATGTCCTGACATCCCCGGAGGACCTGGTGCCCTACAGTTTTGACGGCACGGCCGCGCTGAAGCAGAAGCCCGGTGCAGTGGTGTTTCCCGCGGACACACAGCAGGTTGCGGCCTGTGTCCGCCTGGCGCGGGAGCATGGGGTCGCGGTGGTGCCGCGCGGATCAGGCACCGGCCTGAGCGGCGGCAGTGTGCCGCTGAAGGGCTGCCTGGTGATCGCGCTGGTGAGGATGGACCGCATTCTGGAGACCGATCCCCGGAACCTCACCCTGCACGCCCAGTGCGGGGTGATCACCAAGGACATTGACGACACGGCTGCGGTCCATGGCCTGTTTTATCCGCCGGACCCCGGGTCCATGAAGATCTCCACCATCGGCGGCAATGTCGCCGAGAACTCCGGCGGCCTGCGCGGCCTGAAATACGGCGTCACCCGCGACTACGTCATGGGGCTGCGGGTGGTTCTGCCGGACGGCACCATCACCTTCCTGGGCAACAAGTGCGTGAAGGATGTGGCCGGTTACTCGATGAAGGACCTCTTCATCGGCTCCGAGGGCACCCTGGGCATCATCACCGAGGTTCTGCTCAAGCTCCTGCCCCGTCCCAAAGCCCGCCGCACCATGCTGGCGCTTTACAGCTCCATGGCTCAGGCGGCGGACACGGTCAGCGCCATCATCGCCGCGCACATCATTCCCTGCACCTTGGAGTTTCTGGACCGGATGACCCTGCGCTGCGTGGAGGACTTCGCCAAGGTCGGGCTGCCGACCGATGCCGAGGCGCTGCTGCTGATGGAGACCGACGGCCATCCAGCCGCTGTGGAGGAGGAGGCCGCGCGCATGATGGCCATCGCCCGTGAATGCGGGGCCACGGAGGTCCGCCTCGCCGCCGATGAGGCCGAGGCCGCGCGCCTGGCCACGGCCCGCCGCTCCGCCTTCTCCGCGCTGGCCCGCATGAGGCCAACCACGATTCTGGAGGATGTCACCGTGCCCCGCAGCGAGCTGGCGAAGCTGGTGGCCTTTATAGCCGAAACCGCCCGCCGTCATCATCTGCTGGTGGGCACCTTCGGCCACATGGGCGACGGCAATCTGCATCCGACCTTCCTGACTGATGAGCGCGATAAGGATGAGATGCACCGTGTGGAGCTGGCCCTCAGTGAAATCGTGGATGAAACCCTGCGCCTCGGCGGCACCATCACCGGGGAGCACGGGGTAGGCACCGCTAAAAAGCCTTTCCTCGGCCGGCAGCTGGACGAGGGCAGCCGAGCCCTGCTGCACGCCGTGAAACGGTCCTTGGACCCGGCGGGGCTGTTCAATCCCGGTAAGATTTTTGACTTGGGTTAGGAGGGCTGTTTGCGGTATGCACCAGACTGCCGGAGTCCGTGCCCTGATCCCAAGCTTCTCCCCACATTCCGATTTTCAAACCTGTGTCCGGATTTTTCAGCCGCCGTCCTCTCCGGGGGGCCTGCGCTGAGAAACTCAACCACTGACCCCTCCCCCCGTGTCCGATCCCTCCCTCCTGGCCAAACTCGACTACTCCGTGCTCCAGCAGTGCATGCATTGCGGTATGTGCCTGCCGACCTGCCCGACCTACATGGAGACCAAGCGCGAGCGGAACAGCCCGCGTGGGCGCATCTCCCTGATGCGGTCCATCGCCGACGGGGACCTCACCGCCAGCCGGGCCTTCGCGGAGGAGATGTATTACTGCCTCGGGTGTTTGGCGTGCGAGACCGCCTGTCCCGCCGGCGTGAATTACAGTGAGCTGTTTGAGACCGCACGGGCCGAGATCGAGCGCACCGGCGCCGCAGCCACCCCGCAGCGCACTTTCTGGCGCTGGCTTACGCTGAAGATCCTTTTCCAGAAGCCCCGCCTCCTCCGCGCAGTGGGCGTTCTCATGCGGATTTATCAGCAAAGTGGGATGATGGCGCTGATGCGGAAATCCGGACTGCTCCGTTTTCTGCCGCCCTCTCTGCGGGATCTGGAGCCACAGACGCCGGTCATCGCGCCGGCTTTCTCCGATCAGCTGATCAGTCCGATGGAGATTCCGTCCACTGTCAGTCCGCCGCGCCACCGGGTGGCCCTGCTGACCGGCTGTGTGCAGGATCTGGTGTTTCCGGATGTGAACCGCGACACCGCCGATGTCCTGCTGGCCAACGGCTGTGAGGTCATGACTCCGCCGGTCCAGCCCTGCTGCGGCTCCCTCCACGCCCACAACGGCGACCTGGAGGCCGCGCGCTCCCTGGCGCGCCGCCAGCTCGATCTCTTTCCCGTGGAGCAGCTGGACGCCATCATCACCAATGCCGGCGGCTGCGGATCCCATCTGAAAAAATACGGGCACCTTCTGGCGGACGATCCCGCCTATGCCGGACGGGCTGCACTTTGGGATTCCAAGCTGAAGGACATCCACGAATGGCTGATGCAGACCGGCTGCCGGGTGCCGGAGGCCGGCTGCGGGGAGACCAGCGCCACCTATCATGAGTCCTGCCATCTCTGCCACGGCCAGCGCGTCACCCGCCAGCCGCGCGAGCTGCTGAAGCTCATCCCCGGACTGACTCTGACGGAACTGCCGGAGTCGTCCTGGTGCTGCGGCAGCGCCGGCATTTACAATATCACGCAGCCGGAGCAGTCCGCGAAACTGCTGCAGCGCAAGCTGCGGCACCTTGAGTCCACCAAGGCCCCGGTGGTCGCCACCGCCAATCCTGGCTGTCATCTCCAGCTTCAGAACGGCCTCCGCGCCGAGGATTCCCCCTCGTGCCAAAGTGTCGTCCATCCTATCAGCCTGCTGGCCCGCGCCTACCGGGCGGAGCGGGCCGGAACTGCGGAGCAGTCAGGTCCGGGTGGTCATTCCTCCGGGTCCGGCGTTCACTGACAGAAGCCTCGTTTTTCTGACTGACTACTGGCCGGCAGTCATTTCTTCAAATCCAGTCCGGCGTCGTTGCCGTTCTCATCCACGGCGGTCACTTTGTTGGGGACTTTGCCGCCATTGAGGGAGGAGATCTCCTCCAGGGTCAGGGTGACTTTGCGCGGGGCTTTGTCTTTGTACTCCTGAAATCCGCGGATGTCGGACCCCTCCCAAAACCCCAGCACGCGGATGCCGGCGCGGGATTCAAAGGTGACGCTGTCCTTTTTGGCATCGAAGGTGATTTCCGGCCCCCGCTCCGGGCGGGTTCCGGGATCCTCGGGCTGGAACCATGGACTCCAACGCAGGCGTGAGGCGCTGACGGGGGCGAACCACGCCTCGGAGCCGGCGGCGAAAAACTCCGGTTTCCGGCCTGGCAGGCTTTCACTGAAAGTGAAGAAACGGTTCAGGCGGTCAAAACCGCGGGTCATGATGCAGCGGTCATCCTGGCAGTGCGGCAGGCCGAAGGCATGGCTCATCTCATGAAGCGTGGCCCCCAGGGTAGTGGAGGCCAGCCCCCAGTAAGTGCCGCGCCCCACGCTGTCATCGTGAACGCGGGAGACATCGTATTTACGGTCGTCCAGAAACGCCTGCTGCACGGATTCCACTTTGCCCGGCCAGGAGAAAACCGAGGCACTGCCAAAGAGCCCCAGATTACCCCCGCCGAGGGCGGTGTGGGCCAGCATGCGTCCCGTCCCCGGATCCTTCCGCGTGAATGACATCAGAGCGAGGTTTTTGGCATTTTTGTCCGGATAGCGGGTGTTGAGGAAATGATTCAGCTCGCCCCAGATCCGCTGGCCGTCACCCATTTCCTGATAGTGCTTCAGCGGCTGCGGGACTTTGATGGTATGGACCACCACCTTTCCGGCGCGGTCGGTCTCCAGGCCAAAGGTGCGGCAACCATAGCCCAGCTCCTGCATACGCTCGGCAGTGAAGCACTGGAGCAGGAGGGCGGCGGTGGCGATCCGGTCCTCATAGTTCTGCGGATAACCGTCCACGGGCGTGGCGTAATCGGTGTTGCCCTGGTCATCCGCCAGCCAAATGAGACGCACATAACGCGGATTGGTCATCGGCTTATAGGTGATCCGCAGTTTAGCAGGCAGGCCGGAGCGCTCGGTTTTGATCTCGATGGTGTTTTCGCCCGGCGCGAGCTCCAGCAGCGCCTTGAATTTGCCCTCATGCACCAGACCGGTGCTCTCCACAGGTTTGGCCGTTCCCTTGACCGTGCGCAGGGTCATCTTCTCCGCTCCGGGCTCCACATCGCCGCGGATCAGGATCACAGGATGCCGCACCACGTCCTGAGCCTTGAAATTGCCCACTTTCACCTCCGCCCGCAGAACGGCGGCCTGAAAAAGGAGGAGGGCGGGACAGAGCAAGAGGGCGCGGAGCTTCATGGACCTTCTGTAACCGGAACCTGCGGGCCTTCAAGGCCCGGAGACGCGGGGCTGAGCGGGGCGGGATGGAATGGGCAAAAAAGACGGGATGGGATTTGTCCTGAACCCCGGCCAGCCATTGAAACGGAGGCTTGCAAGTCCGGACCGGCGGTGGAATTTTAATAAACTGACTTCCATCGTCCCATGAATCCTGTCCAAGGCTTTCACCTCATCAGGCCGGAGGATCTTTTCTGGCGGCCATCCCATCTGATGCGCATTCCCAACGCGGATTATTTGGAGCGCACCGGCAGTGAAAACATGGGAGCCCGGCTGTGGCGGCTGCCACCCCAAAGCGCCAATACTCTGCACCGGCACATCCGCGCCGAGGAATTCTATTTTGTGCTCGAGGGCACAGGCCGTTTGCTGGTGGGTGGCCGGACGCTGACCGTGCCGAAGCATGGCGGGGTGCTGGTGGGGCCGGAGCAGCTGCGACAGGTGTTCAACGATACGGATGAGGAAGTGCTGTGGCTGATCATCGGAGCTCCGGAGGAGTTGGAGTTTCTCCAGGGGTCCAAATCAAAAATGAACCTTTCACTTATTTATCCGGTGGATCCAACCCGGCTGCCGGCGGAGCTAGCCGGGGTGGAATGGCCTCCGAAACCGCCGACGGAGGCTGTTGCGGGGGAAGAGAACCATTCATGATCACTTGAAATCCAGCCTAATAAAATTTACCCCTGCCGCAATGCCGGGAAGAACCCTCAGCTATCTGGCGGGAATCGTGTGGCTGGGCGCTGCGGGGGCGGGCATCGCCAGCCTGTGGCACTACAGTCTGATACCGGCTGCTGTGCAGAAAGCCGGATTCTCCTGGCCACAGGGCAGCGCCCTTTCCAAGGCAGCGGACGGCCGCTTCAGCCTAGTGATGTTCCTGCATCCGGAGTGTCCATGTTCGCGGGCCAGCGTGGAGGAACTTTCGGTGCTGCTGGCGCGCCATCCGGGCCGCATCCTACCACAGGTGGTGTTTTTCACGCCGGAGGATAAAAAAACGGAGTGGAGTGACACGCGCTTGTGGCGGCAGGCGCGGGAGCTGCCGGGAGTGCGGACCCGCATGGATGAGGCTGGGCGGGAGGCGGAGCGTTTTGGAGCCAGCTCCTCCGGGGAGACTTTTGTATATGACCCCCAAGGCACGCTGGTGTTTCACGGCGGGGTCACCTCCGCGCGGGGGCACGAGGGGGACAATGACGGCTTGGCGGCTATTGAGAATCTGGTGGGAAAAGCCATTGTCGAAACCTCCGGCACCCGTTCCCCTGATGGAGGCGGGCAGCATGAGGTGAAAACTCCAGTTTATGGCTGCCCGCTCCATGATGAGGGGGAAAGGAAAAAGGCGTTGCCGGAAGCTGTTTTAAAAACCAGACGTGAACAGCCGTCCGGCTAAGGCGGAAACGATGACCGACACCTCCTCCCAAACCCTGCAGGAACAGAAGGAAAAGCTTTTCGCTGCCCAGCAGGAAACCGTCTGCCGGAATACAGACCGGATTTTCAAATGGCTGCTGCTGCTGCAATGGCTGGTGGGTATAGGGCTGGCACTTGAATTTTCGCCGCTGGTTTGGGCGGGGGAAAGCAGCAAAGTCCATCCCCATGTCTGGGCGGCGCTGGTTCTGGGAGGGATTATTTCAGTCTTTCCAGCCCTGCTGGCTTGGAAACAGCCAGGCCGGCAGTTCACCCGCCATGTGGTGGCGGTCGGGCAGATGCTGATGGGCGCGCTGCTGATCCATCTGACAGGTGGCCGCATTGAGACTCATTTCCATGTGTTCGGCTCTCTGGCCTTTCTGGCATTCTACCGGGACTGGAAGGTGCTGATCACAGCCACTGCGGTGGTGATGGCGGACCATCTGCTGCGGGGATCCTTCTGGCCGCAATCCATTTACGGCACGGTGAGCCGGTCCTTCTGGCGCACAGCAGAGCACGCGGGGTGGGTGATTTTTGAGAATGTTTTTCTCCTGCTCTCCATCCGACAGAGCCTTTGGGAGATGCGCCGGCAGGCCGGGCAGCAGGCGGAACTGGAGCGCATCAATGCCGACGTGGAGGAGCAGGTGCGGCGGCGCACTGCGGATCTGGCTTTCAGCGAGGAGAAATTCCGCGTGATGAGCACCAGTGCCCCGGTCGGTATTTTTCAGACCAACGCCAAAGGCGAGTGCACCTATGTGAATAACCGCTGGCGGGAGATCACCCGGTGCCAGGACATGGAGAATCCGGCGCAGTTGGTGGCGTATCTGCATCCGGATGACCGCCGGCAGGTCCTCGAAGCCTGGCAGGCCGTAATGGAGCAGGGAGTGTCTTTTGACTGTGAATGCCGGCTACTGCCTCTGATCCTGCATGATGAGGACAAAATGAAGTCCAGTGAGGGCGGCGAAGCCGGCGGGGATGGAGCCCTGAGGGTGGACGGTGTGCGGTGGCTGCACATCTGCGCCAATGCCCTGCGGGCCCGGACCGGGATCACCGGTACCGTGGGCACCATCACGGATGTGACCCAGCGCCGGAACACCGAGAATGAACTTGCGCTGGCGCGGGACGCGGCCATGGAGTCCGCCCGACTGAAGTCGGAGTTTCTCGCCAACATGAGCCATGAGATCCGCACGCCGATGAATGCCGTCATCGGCTTGAGTAATCTGGTGCTGGACACGGAGCTGACCGATCAGCAACGCGATTTCATCACCACCGTGTGCCACAGCGCCGAGTCGCTGCTGACCATTCTCAACGATATTCTGGATTTCTCCAAGATCGAGTCCGGCAAGCTGCTGTTCGAGGAGGAGGACTTCAGCCTGCGCCACGCGATGGAGGACACCTTGGAGCTGATGGCGGAGCGCGCCCACATCAAGAGGCTGGAGTTGGTGGGACTGGTGCAGCCCAACACCCCGGTGCAGCTGCGCGGGGATTCCGGCCGGCTGAGGCAGGTGCTGATCAATCTGTTGAGCAATGCCGTGAAATTCACGGAATCCGGCGAGGTGGTGATGAGCGTGGCCCTGGTGTCCCGGAATGCCGACACGGTGAAGCTCCGGTTCGAGGTGAGGGACACGGGCATCGGCATTTCACCGGAAGTGGAGGAGCGGCTGTTCAGCGCTTTCAGCCAGGGTGACGGCTCCACGACCCGCAAGTATGGAGGGACAGGTCTCGGACTGGTGATCTGCAAACGGATTGTGGAAATGATGGGCGGGGATATCGGACTGCACAGCGAGCCCGGCCAAGGGACGCTTTTCTGGTTCACCGCAGTCTTTAAACATTCCCACGCTCCCTTGGAGCTGACGCCGCATCTTCCCGGCTCCAATACCCCGACAGGAGTGAATGCACTGATCGTGGACGACAACCTGACCAACATCATGGTACTGCACCATCAGCTGGCGGCTTGGGGCATGACCTCCCGCCACGCCTCCAGCGCGGATGATGCCATGCGGCTGATGGAGCAGGAGATGGCGGCCGGCAAACCGTTCCAGATCATTCTGCTGGATATGCAGATGCCTGAGCGCACGGGGCTGGATCTGGCGCGGGAAATCAAGGCGCATCCGGCTTTTTCCGGCACGCCGGTCATCATGCTAACCTCCTTGGGGATGCGGATGGAGCCGGATGTGCTGCGCGAGGCCGGCATTCTCGAATGCCTGCTGAAACCGGTGCGGCAGTCCCGGCTTTATGACTGTCTGTTGAAACACCTGCCGGCCCGGCGCCGCTCCGCGGCGCTGGAGAACGTGCCTGTCCGCAGTGCGAAGCCCCCTCCCGCCGTCCCCGCCTCCGCGTTATCCACTGCGGCATTGCGCATTCTGGTGGCGGAGGACAATCTGGTGAACCAGAAAGTGATCGTGCTCCAGTTGAAGAAGCTCGGCTGGACCGCCCAAGTGGCTGCCAATGGCTATGAGGTGCTGGATGCCATGGACCGCTCGCGGTTTGATCTCATCCTGATGGACTGCCAGATGCCGGAGATGGAGGGATACGAGGCCACCCGGCGGATCCGGGACCGGGAGCGGATGCGGGGGGTGCCGGAGGCGGACCGTGTTTACATCGTGGCGCTGACCGCCAACGCCATGACCGGGGACCGCGAGCGGTGCTTGGCCGTGGGCATGAATGATTACCTGAGCAAGCCTGTGAAGCACGATATGCTGGCGGCCGCTATCCGGCGCTTTGCCGACAGTCGGCATCAGCCCGCCGGAGAGGCCGCCGCTGTTCCCTGAAGAGAAGGGCAGGTTTCAAAAAGGAAAATACAGACGGGAGCGGGACTGGCCAGCATCCGATGCTGGGCCTGGGTGCCGGATACCGGATACTGTGAAAGCTTTTCCTTGCCGCTCCGGATATCCCCTGGCATGAATCGGAACGCGCCGTGTCTTCTGTTATGTCCGATTCCCCACCCTCCTTTCCCGCCGAGTCCGCACCCCGTGTGCATACGGCGGGAAAATTCCTGAGGCTGGACGGACGCAAATTTGTGCTGCACGGAGCAACCTACGGCCCCTTTGGGCCCGCGGACCGGAATCATGGTCTGCCCGCCGAGGGCACTGTGGCCCGCGATCTCAGCGACATGGTGGACTGGGGGGCGAACACGGTGCGCCTCTACCATCCGCCGCCGGAGTGGTTTTTGGACCTGTGCGCGGAGCGCGGGCTGTACGTGGTGGTCTCCATTCCATGGGGGGACCATGTCGATTTTCTGCGGAATCCGGCGGACGGGGAGGCGGTGATCCGCACTGTCCGGGAAGTGGCGGAGAGGCTTGGGCCCCAGCCCCGGGTGGCGGCGCTGCTGGTGGGGAATGAGATTCAGTCCACGCTGGTGCGCTGGCTGGGTCCGGGGCGTGTGCAGCGTCTGCTGGAAACCTTGATCGGCACTGCACGGGCGGCGGCTCCCCACACACTGGTCGGGTATGCCAACTATCCCGGCACGGAGTTTCTCCAGCCAGCCAATGCCGATTTCACGGCCTTCAATGTGTATCTGGAGGACCGCGCAGCCATGGACCGCTATTTGGCGCGCCTGCAGAACATCGCCGGCGACCGGCCGCTGATCATATCAGAGTTCGGAGCCGATGCCAAATCGCACGGGGTGGAGCGGCAGGCGGAGATCCTGTCCTGGGAGCACCAGCTCTGCCAGGAGCATGGGGTGGCGGGAAACATCATCTTCTCGTGGACCGACGAATGGCACCGCGGAGGCGGGCTGGTGACGGACTGGTCGTTCGGCCTCACGGCCCGCAGCCGCGCCCCGCGCCCCGCCTGGCATGCGCTGCATGGCGGTCCTCTGCCGGCGGCGCAGCTGCTGCCGATGCCGCCTCCGCGGGCGTCGGTGATCGTCTGCACTTGGAATGGATCGGCCACCCTGCGGCCGTGTCTGGCCGCGCTGGGGCGGTTGAACTACCCTGACTACGAGGTGCTGCTGATGGACGATGGCTCCACTGATGCCGTGCCGGAAATCGCCCGCGAGTTTCCCATGGTGCGTTATCTGCGCCTGGAGCACGCGGGCCTCAGCGCGGCGCGCAACGCCGGTGCTGCGGCGGCCACGGGCAGCATCCTGGCCTACACGGATGACGACTGCATGCCGGACGGGGACTGGCTGACCTATCTGGTGCGGGCGCTGCAGGATCCGGCCATGGGAGCGGCAGGCGGGCCCAACATCCCCCCGCCCGCGAAGTCCCTGGCGCAGGCCTGCGTGACCGCCGCGCCCGGCGGGCCGGCCCATGTGCTGCTGTCGGACCGGCTGGCGGAGCATGTGCCGGGCTGCAATCTCGCGGTGCGGCGCAGTGTCTTTGACAGCATCATGGGTTTTGACCCCAAATACCACGCGGCGGGGGATGATGTCGATTTCTGCTGGCGGCTGCAGGAGGCGGGATTTGGGATCGCCTTCCATGCCGCCGCCATGGTTTGGCATGACCGGCGCACCACGGTGAAGGCTTTTCTAAGACAGCAGGCCGGTTATGGAAAGGCGGAGGCTCTGCTGATGGAGCGGCACAGCAGCCGGTTCGGAGCCATCGGCGGCGCGCGGTGGCGTGGCATGGTCTACCAGCCGGCGATGCTGCGGCTGATGGGGGGCACGGGACGCATTTACTCCGGTTTGTTCGGTTATGCGCCGTTTCAGGCGGTTTACAGCCAGCCGCTTTCCGAGGTTTCGTGGCTGGTGACCAGTCTGCCGTGGTGGCTGGTGATACTGATAGTGGCGGCCTGCGGGCCTTGGGTGCCGGCGGCGCTGATCCCGTCGGGCCTGATGCTGGCGGCGACCCTGATCCACACCGGCAGGCAGGCATGGCGGCTGCGGCTGCCCGCGCCATGGTCCGGCTGGCGGGGGCACTGGGTGCTGTGGGGTCTGGTGCTGGCGCAGCCGCTGGTCAGGGGATGGTCGCGGCTGGTGTGGAATTTCCGGTTTGGCTCCGCCCCAAGGGGAGCATGGTTTTCACTCCGCTGGAGACCATGGAATTTGTTCCGTCTGTCCAAACCCGTCTCGGAGCTTTGCTTCTGGAGTGAGGAGGGAACCGGACGTGATGAATGGCTGGCCGCCATGCGCGGCGCGCTGGAGGAAAAATCCATTCCCAGCCGCACAAGCGACGGCTGGGGCGACTGGGATCTGGAGGCCGATGCCAACCGCTGGTGGCGCGTGCGCGCGGCCACCGTAACGGAATACCATGAGGCTCCCCGCCGGCTGACCCGCATCCGTTTCGCCAGCCGCGCCACAGGTGCCTATGTGCTGCTGCAGGTCCTGATGGTGACTGTCTGTGCCGCTTTGGCACCAGGGCTGAAGCTGCATCCACTCTGGTGCGTTGGCGTTTATTTTCTGCTGAATGTGGTTCTGGAAACCATGCACCGCCACACTGTCTTCCGCGTTGCGGCTCTGGCCAGCCGCACGGCGGTTTCCGCAGGCCTGCAGCCTCTCCACCAGAAGAGGGCCGCCGCCGCTGTCAGCATGGGGGATCCTGCAGTCTGAAGTGCGGGCTGGCCCGGATGGGGGCATCATTCCTCCGCATGCCACGCCTTG
The DNA here is from genome assembly GCA_028293125.1 of Verrucomicrobiales bacterium. Lineage (GTDB taxonomy): Bacteria > Verrucomicrobiota > Verrucomicrobiia > Verrucomicrobiales > V1-33 > CAIZWU01. The sequence goes on from JAQGPJ010000010.1 coordinate 142,419, forward strand.
AGGGCCGCGGCCTTCCGGTCCAGGCTCAGGCCTTACCACCGTTTTTTAAAGCCATCCAAACCGTCGGATTTTATACTGGTTTCCTGACAATCGGATTGCCGTAGCGGTGCATGGTTTCAGTGAGGCTCTGCTCCCGGAGCCAGCGGGGCAGCTCAATGCGGCCGCAAGGCAGGACCGGGGCGTCGATCCAGCGGCAACCGGCCTCAAAGGCGGTGTTCAGCAGTTCCCGTGAAGGCGTGCGGAGAGTGCGCAGCGTATCCGCCTGCCTCTCCCTGGCCAATTGAAGAAGCCGCGCCGCCAAAGCGGATTCTGTCTCCACTATCACCCTGGGTGTGGGACCGGTGGCGGAGCCGGGCAAATCCAGCGCTTCGGCACTGCTGATTTCCAAGCGAGTCCCGCAGACGGCGGCGGCTTTCACAGCCAGCAGGGCGGCGTCAAGATCGGCGGCTCCGTTCACACGGAGAACAGCCCCTGCTGTGGGACGGTAACGCAGGATGTTGCTTTCGCAGGCAAGACCGGAAGGATCGGCTTCCTGGGAGAAAATGCTGTTCCATGCTTCGGAGAAGTCATCGCCTGATTCGTTGGTGGACCGTTCCCCGGAGATGGATTTCCAATGGCAGAGGCTGAACACGTAGTGCGGCCCCCCCGCCTTGGCACCGGGGCCCACGCTGCTGCGCTTCCATCCGCCAAAGGGCTGTCGGCGCACGATGGCTCCGGTGATGGGACGGTTGATGTAGGCATTGCCCGCCTCCACACGGTCGCGCCAGAGAGCGATTTCGCACTCGTCCAAGGAATGCAGTCCGGCGGTGAGGCCGAAGCTGGAGCCGTTCTGCAAAGCGATGGCATGGTCCAGACTTTCCGCCTGCATCAGACCCAGCACAGGCCCGAAGCATTCCGTGCGGTGAAACCAGGAGCCATGACGAACGCCGAGCTTGATGGCCGGTGACCAAAGACCGGGATTGCCGTCCAGGCAGCGCGGTTCCAGCAGCCATTCCTCACCGGGCTCCAGTGTGGTCAGGGCCCGATGCAGGAATTCGCCCGGGGGGCGGATCAGTGGGGTAACGGTGCTGCCAGGATGGTGCGCGCTGCCGGCGTGCAGGCTGGCGGCGGCGTCGCGCAGCTGGCGGCGGAAGGCGGGATCGTTATAAACCTCCGCCTCCAGAATACCGAGGCTGGCGGCGGAGCACTTCTGGCCGGCGTGTCCGAAAGCGGAGCGCACCAGATCCTTCACCGCCAGATCGCGGTCCGCCTGGGCGGTGACGATAAGGGAGTTTTTGCCGCTGGTCTCCGCAAAAAGCCGCATCTGCGGCTTCCAGCTTTGAAACAGCCGGGCGGTCTCCCAGGCTCCCGTCAGGATCACGGCCGCGGTGCGGGGATCCGTCAGAAGCGCGCGCCCGGTCTCATTGTCTGGGCAGGGCAGGAACTGCAGGGCATCGCGGGGCACTCCGGCATCCCAGAGGCAGTTGACCAGCAGCCAGCCGGTGAAAACAGCTTCCGGCGCGGGTTTCAGAATGACGGTGTTCCCGGCCATCAGGGCGGCCAGCACGCCGCCGCAGGGGATGGCGAACGGGAAATTCCAAGGTGGGGTGACCACCACCACGCCCAGCGGTTTGGCGGCCACGTCATGCACCCAGGGGTCTGCGTCATCAAAGGTGCCGGCATAGTAGTTGGCAAAGTCGATGGCCTCCGAGACCTCCACATCGGCTTCGGTGATGGCTTTGGCGCATTCGGCCATCATGCCGCCGATCAGATCCGAGCGCCGGGCGGCGATTTTCACCGCGCACTGGCGGAGAATGGCTCCGCGCTCCACCGGGGAAAATGAGGACCAGCCAGCATGGCCCGGAGCAGCCGCGGCGGCGGCGGCGATGGCCAGAGCGGCATCCACCTCCGCCGGTCCCGCCAGAGCATGCCTGCCCAGGAGATGGCCGGGGCGGGAGGGATTGGAGATTTCACCATCGGCATTTGGATGCTGCAGTTCCCCGCCAATGCCCAGAGGGATTGGCGGATCAATGCGGAACGCGCTCCATTCATGGCGGATATGATCAGCCCACCGACGGTTGACTCGGAGGGTCCAGTCGGTGTCCGGCACATTGGCAAAAGGAGTGGGTCGGTGAGCGGCGTGACCGGTCTCCGTCTCTGTCAGGCGGTTCTGCGTGCGGCGCGGGGAGCCGCCGACGGTGTGACGGGCCGCCCAGGCATTCAAAAAACGGCGCTTCTGCTTTTCCCACGCAGGGGAATCCGGGGTGATGCCAAAGAGATCGCGCAGGAAATTGTCCGGCGCGGTGTTCTCGTCCAGACGGCGCACCAGATAGGCCATGGCGCTGCCAAAATCCGGGCGCTTCACCACCGGGGCATAAACCAGCAGGCCGCCGGCCTCCTCCTGCACGGCGCGCGCCTGGTGATTGGCCATGCCCTCCAGCATCTCCAGCTCCAAGGCATCGGTCACACCGTTCCGCCGGGCCAAGGTCAGCGCCAAGGCCACATCGAAAAGATTGTGGCTGCCCACTCCCAGCCGCACGGCGGCGCTGTTCTCCGGGCGCAGGGCGTATTCCAGCATCCGTTTGAAGTTCGCGTCCACCTCATGCTTGGAGCCATAGGGGGCGGCCGGCCAGCCATGCAGTTCCGCCTCCACGCGCTCCATGGCCAGATTGGCCCCTTTCACCAGACGAATCTTGATACGGGTGCCGTGAACCTCGTGGCGGCGGCGGGCCCAATCCGTCAGGGATTGCAGAATGGCCCAGGAGTCCGGCAGGTAGGCCTGCAGGACAATGCCGGCGTAAAGCCGGGAAAATTCCGGTTCGTCCAGAATTTCACGGAAGGCCTGCACGGTCAGATCCAAATCCCGGTACTCCTCCATGTCCAGGTTCACAAACTTTGGCCGGGGAGCGTCCCCATGCCCGGGAACAGAAACGGGATGGGCCAGAGCGGCGCGGTAAAGAAGGCGCAGCCGCTCCTTCACGCCATCCACCGCGCCCCGCCAGTCCGTCATGTGGATCTGGCTGAGAACGGCGGAGATCTTGACAGAGATATAATCCACCAGAGGATTCTCCAAGTGCCTGAGAATGCTGGCCAGCCGGCGTCCGGCCTCCTCCTCACCCAGAATGGCCTCGCCAAGCTGGTTCACATTCACACGGGTTCCGGCAGCGTGGCGTCTCTGCAGATAACGGTCCAATTTGGCCGGTTCGCCGGGCAGGATGACATTGCTGCTGTCCGCGCGCAGCTGCCGCTCCACAGCGGGCATGACAAGGCCCGGCACCGCCTTTGAAGCCAGCAGACCAAGCCGCAGCATGCCGCGCTGCAGGGGTCCCAGCCAAGCGGGAACGCCCGTTGCGCGCGCCAGACGCCGCAGGCGCCCCGCTTCAGCGGTGGCGCTGTGGCTGCGGAAGACCTCGTCCGCCAGGCGGACCGTGAACTGCTTCCCCGGCGCATCCTCCACCAGCCGCGCCATGCCCGCGCCGTGACGACGCTCCGCCGGCGTGCGGCCGGCGATGGCATGGCGCAGCAGCGACTCCGCCAAGGCCAATGCCTGCGGCACCGGGTCCTGGTCTTCCGCAACCGGCGCAGGGGTATCTGGCACCGGAACGGAAGACCCCCTGAACGGGGCGGGCAGTTGCGAGACAGAGGCCGGCGGAATGGAGGAAATCATGCTCCACGATTGCCCTGTAATTGCCGTAAATCGTGTTTCTATTACGTGCCAACCGTGTCGAATCCGCACAAGCCTTCAACTTTCCCGGTTCCCGAAGTCGAGAATCTGCGCCGCCGCATTTTCAGGGTGGTGCCGGGATTGGCAGTGGCTGAGCGTCTTTTTGACAGTGTGGAGGGCGTGGTTTTCTGCATTAAAAACCCCCGTGGACAGTATGTGGCGGTAAATCAGGCGTTTGTGGAACTGCTGGGGCTGCCCGGCAAAGCCGCACTGCTGGGCCGTCGGGCGCGGGATTTGTTCCCGGCGGGGATGGCGGCGGGCTATGAGCAGCAGGACGACGAACTGTTCCGCACCGGGCGGGAAATTTCAGACAAGCTGGAGATGCTAATCGACCGCAGGGGGATGCCCAGTTGGTTTCTGACTCAAAAGATTCCCGTGACCGCGGGGGATGACAGTGTCATCGCCTTGGCCAGCACCAGTGCGAATCTGCATCTGCCAGCCGGCGGTGATCCGGGCCTGCAGGAGCTAGGGGGGGTGATTGACACCATCCGCGCCCGTTATGCGGAGCCGCTGAGGATCGAGGAACTGGCGGCGCGGGCGGGCATGACTCTGGTGCAGTTGGAAAGGCGGATGAAAAAGGTGGTGAGGCTGAGCGCCCGCCAGTTTCTCACCCGCATGAGACTGCACGCCGCCGCCGCCGCGCTGCGGGAAACGGACACCCCCATTATCGACATCGCCACCGACTGCGGGTTCTACGATCAAAGCACACTCAGCAGGCAGTTCCGCACCGCCACTGGCTTCTCACCCGGCGAATACCGCGCATTGTGCCAGGCGGGAGGAGCCATGCCGGTTTGAGCGGGGAATCAAACAGCCAAAAGGTGGCATCCACGCAGTATGCCGGGTCAGGATACGGGGGCATCCGAATCCACCGTCCTGATCTGATCCGGGCGGGCAGGGGTGGAAGCCCCGGGCGGGATCGCATCAAGGCGTTTGGTTTCGGCCCGGGCTTTCAGCCAGCCGATGACAGCGGGGATGAGGCTGATGATGATGATGCCGACCACCACCAGTTCAAAATTGTCCTGCACCTGCTTTTTGCTTCCCAGCAGATAACCGGCCGGCACGATCGTCCCCACCCAGAGAAGAGCCCCCGCCACGCTGTAGGAGATAAACTTTCGGTAGCCCATGCGGCTGGTGCCCGCCACGAATGGAGCGAAGGTGCGGACCAATGGGACAAAGCGGGCCATAATAATGGTTTTTCCCCCGTATTTGACGAAAAAGGCGTGGGTCCGTGCCATGTGCTGGGGTTTGACCACACGGGGAAATTTCCGCTGAAGCCAAGCACCTGCCTGGCGGCCCACAGAGTAATTCAGCGAGTCGCCCAGCAGCGCGGCGACAACGATGGTGAGGCTGACCAGCCAGATATTCAGCGTGGAGTTGGCCCGCGCGCAGATGGCACCCAAAGCGAACAGCAGGGAATCGCCCGGCAGAAAGGGCATGACGACAAGGCCGGTCTCACAGAAAATAATGAGAAACAGAATGCCGTACACCCACACCCCATATTCCGAGACCCAGCCGTCCAGATGGGTGTTGATGTGGCCGACGTAGCTCCAGAGTTTGTGAATCGTTTCCATTGGGCAGTGCTGTAAGGCTGTCAGGCGGGCGCGATGGACGGCTGACAAGGGGGGAAAGCCACGCTTCCCCGGATCGGAGCTCAGCACAAGGCGAAGGTTGTTTTGACAGCCACTTGGTGAGGGTGTTGCACTCTTTTATAGAGGGTAAGCCGCAATTCTGATTAACCGCCCTCGCCGGAGGACAAAAACCTGAATCCGGGGAAAAGCCGCCCACCCATAGCACGAAATCAGAATGATGAATATAAATTCATCAAAAAAGCTTCGTTGCCGTATCAAACCCAGAATGTTCCGGATTTCCTCAGGCAAAAACTCCGGTTTTCACTTTACCTCCCGGACACAGGTATTGAAATGGAGATTATGGGGACCAAAACGTTTCCATTAAAAAAGCCCGGTGTTGAAAACACCGGGCTTTTAGCTTTTTAAATTTGAAGAATTGAGTAAAAGCCTGCTCAGACTTCCAACAGGAGACGGCTGGGCTGCTCAAGGCAGTCCTTGATGCGCAGGAGGAAGGTGACCGCCTCCTTGCCGTCAATCTGCCGGTGGTCATAGCTCAGGGCCAAATACATCATGGGGCGGATTTCGACCTTGCCGTTCACCGCCACCGGGCGCTGCTGGATTGTGTGCATTCCCAGAATGGCGCTTTGCGGAGGGTTGAGGATGGGAGTGCTCAGCAGGCTGCCGTAAACCCCGCCATTGGAAATGGTGAAGACGCCGCCTTGGAGATCCTCCAAGGTGATTTTGCCCTCCTTGGCGCGTCCGGCATAGTGGATGATTTCTTTTTCCAACTCCGCGAAGGACTTTTTGTCCGCATCCCGGATAACCGGCACCACCAGTCCGCGCTCGGTCCCCACAGCGACGCCGATGTCGTAAAAGTGGTTGATAATGAGATCATCACCCTCAATGCGGCCGTTGACGGAAGGCACTGTTTTCAACGCTTCAACAACCGCTTTGATGAAGAAGGACATGAAGCCAAGCTTCACGCCGTGACGGGCCACAAAACCATCCTGCAGCAGTTTGCGGAGGTTCATGACCTCAGTCATGTCGCATTCGTTGAAGGTGGTCAGAATCGCAGCGGTCTGCTGGGCGTTGACGAGGTGGGCCGCGATTTTCCGCCGCAGGGGGGACATACGCTGGCGGGTGATGCGACCGGTCTCATCACTGGAAGCGGGGGGAGGAGCCGGAGCGGAGGGCTTCGGAAGCACCGCCAAGTCAATTTTAGGTGTGGGGGCCGCGGCCGGGGCTGCGGCGGGAACCGGTGCGGGCACGGGAGACGGGACCGGAGCCGCCTCGGCAAGCCGGGCTGTCGGCTGGGGAGGAGTGGGCTCAGGTTTTTCGTCCCCTTTGGGAGGGTTCGGAACGGCGGTCGGAGTGGACGCCCCGGCGGCACCTTCCAGAATCTGGCCAATCACAGCTCCGATCTTTACCTCATCGCCAGGCTGAGCTCCGATTTTCAGGGTGCCTTCCGCCTCCGCAAGGATTTCGGTGGACACTTTGTCGGTGTCCACGGTGACCAGAACATCGCCTTTGGCCACATGCGCGCCGTCGGTGGCGTGCCAGCTGGAAATGACGGCGGAGGTGATGGATTCACCGGCGGGGGGGACTGTGATCTCGAATGGCATGGGAGAAGGATAGGGATGGAGAGGAGGATTTGCCGTGCCGGATTCCTGAAACCGGCCCTGCGGAGGATTTAAACCTCAAAGGCTTTTTCGATCAGCTGGCGCTGTTCGGCGTTGTGCAGGGTGAGCGAGCCCACTGCAGGGCTGGCGGCGCGGCCGCGGCCCGCGTAGCGGATGGTGGTGGAGGCGATGGCCTCCAGCCGCGGGGCGACGTGGGTCCAAGCACCCATGTTCTGCGGCTCCTCCTGGCACCAGATCCACTTTTTGTTGTCGCGCGGGTAGCGGCTGACGATCTCGCGGATCAGTTTGTCGTGAAACGGATAAAGCTGCTCAATGCGGATAATGGCCGAGGTCTTGATGTCGTTCTCGTCGCGGTGCTTGAGGAGATCGTAGTAAACCTTCCCCGAGCAGAATATCAGGCGTGTGATGCGTTCGGTGCCGGCGCGGATGGCGGGATCGTCCAGCACCTCGTGAAAGCAGGAGTCACCCGTGAAGTCGGCCTCTGTGGAGACGGCTTCCTCCTTGCGCAGCAGGCTCTTGGGCGTCATCATGATCAGCGGCTTGCGGAAGGGCCGGCTCATCTGACGGCGCAGCACATGGAAATACTGGGCCGGGGTGGAAAGGTTGCAGACCTGCATGTTGTTCTCCGCGCAGAGCTGCAGATAGCGCTCCAGACGGGCGCTGGAGTGCTCGGGGCCCTGCCCCTCGTAGCCGTGGGGCAGGAGCAGGACGATGCCTGAGGGTTTCTGCCACTTCGATTCCGAGGAGGCGATGAACTGGTCGATAATCACCTGCGCACCATTGCCGAAGTCCCCGAACTGCGCCTCCCAGAGGATGAGCATATTGGGAGCCATGAGGCTGTAGCCGTAGTCAAACCCGAGCACCGCGGCTTCGCTGAGCAGGGAGTTGTAAACCCGGAACGTGGCCTGGGTTTCAGAGAGGTTCTGCAGCGGGAAGTAGCGGTCGCGGTTTTCGCTGTCGTAGAAGCAGGCATGGCGCTGGCTGAAGGTGCCGCGGCGCACATCCTGACCTGAGAGGCGGACGGGATGGCCGTCAATCAACAGCGAGGCGAAGGCCAGATGCTCGGCATGGGCCCAGTCAAAGGGCCCCCCGTTCTCAGAGGCGGCGCGGCGCTTGTCCACCACGGTGCGTTTGACGTTTGCGTGCAGGCGGAAGCCGGCGGGCACATCAGTGATTTTGCCGCCCAGTTCCCGGAAGGTCTCCACGGACAGGCCGGTGGGCACCGGGTCGTGGGAGTACTCCGGCTGGAAGACAGCGGTGGAGCCGGCGAAAACGCGCTTTTTCAAATCCACCGAACTCAGCGTGTTCTCCATGTCGCGCAGCTCCTGGTATTCCGCCTGAAGGTGGTCCTTGATCTCTGCCAGCAGGGTGGTGGACCGCTCGGCGGAGATAACCCCGGCCTTGACCAGCTTCTCGCTGTAAAGGGTTCCCACGGTGGCTTTCCCGCGGATCAGCTTTGCGATCATCGGCTGGGTGTAGCTCGGCTCGTCGGTCTCGTTGTGACCATGCCGGCGGTAGCAGTACATGTCGATGACTACATCACGGTGGAACTTTTGACGGAATTCCAGAGCCAGTTTGGCCACGAAGTGAACCTCCTCCGGATGCTCACCGTTCACATGGAAAACCGGAGCTTCGATCATCTTGGCCACGTCCGTGGCGTAGGCGCTGGAGCGGGCGTCCTCGGGTGAGGTGGTAAACCCGATTTGATTATTGATGATCAGGTGGATGGTGCCGCCGGTGCGGTAGCCGGGGAGCTGGGAAAGATTGAGCACCTCGGCCACGATGCCTTGGCCGGCGAAGGCCGCGTCCCCGTGAATGAGCAGAGGCAGCACATGTTCCCGGTTGCCGGTGTCGCCGATGTGACGCTGCTTGGCGCGGGCGCAGCCTTCGACCACAGGGTTGACGGCCTCCAGGTGCGAAGGGTTGGGAGCCAGATAAACCCCCACCTCCTTGCTGCCGACCTGGCGGTTCACCTGATAACCAAGGTGGTATTTCACATCGCCGTCGCCGGCCACGAGATCGGGGATAAAGTTCGGGCTGAATTCATGGAGCAGCACCTTCAGCGGCTTTTGCAGGAAATTGACCAGAATCGAGAGACGGCCCCGGTGGGCCATGCCCATGACGATGTCCTGAATCCCATAGTGCGGCGCGTCGTTGAGCACGGCGTTGAGCACCACCATGGCGCTTTCACCACCCTCGAGGGAGAAGCGTTTCTGGCCTTTGTAGGTGTTGTGCAGGAACTGCTCGAAACATTCCGGCTCCCAGACCCAGCGGAGGATCTGCTCGCGGATTTCCGTGCTGGGCGGCGGGGCGTCGAGCCGGTTTTCAATGCGCTCGCGGAGCCATTCGCGGACCTCGAAGTTCAGAATATGCATATACTCAAACCCCGTCAGATCGCAGTAGGTGCGCTGCAGACGGTCCACCATCTCCCCCAGCTTGGTGCGTTTGCCGTTGTTGAAATAAAGCGTCTCCACCTCCGCGTTGAGATCGGCCTCCGTGAAACCGAACTCCTTGAGCGAGAGCCGGGACTGATCTTTGGCGGCAGGGCTCAGGGGATCAAGATGCGCGCCGATGTGGCCGATGGCGCGGTAGGTTTCGATCATCCGCGTGACATTGGCGCGGAAGGTCATCTCCTGCTGGCTCATGCCCACACTGTCCACCGCGCGGGAGTTGTCGATGCCGGCGGCGGGGGTGACACGCCTGGGCTGGGCGGCACCGAGTTCGAAGCCTTCAAAGAACATGGACCAGGTGCCTTCCACGGAGCGTGGATCCTGAAGCCATTGCTGGTATTTGGCATCCAGCAGGTCCACATTCAATCGTGCGGAAATCGTTGAACTCATAGCAAACGCAAAGGGGCGGGGTCTGGGGACAAAAGAGGGCTGCCCGCCCGCGGGGGCGAGGCAGCCTTTGGGAAATATGAACAACAGGAGCGTCGGATGCCAGGGAGAATTTACATTATATCCCGTGCATCAGGCCGTGGCGGCGCGGAGGCATTCCCCGGTCAGGCTGCATATTTTTCCGTGATCTTTCAGGCCGGGCGCAATCTCCACCCCGCTGGCGGTGTCCACGCCTGCGGGCCGGGTGCGGCGCACGGCTTCCGCAACGTTCGCCGGCGTCAGCCCACCACTGAGAATGACCGGCAGGGGCGCGAGGGCTCCAATGACCTCCGCGGCATGGGCCCAGTCGATGGTGTGGCCGGTGCCGCCGTAAACGCCGGGAGCCCAGGCATCCAGCAGCAGGGCGTCCACCGGCCAGGCCCGCAGGGATTCCAAAGTCGTGTCCGGGCGGAGGGGTAGGGCTTTGATCACAGGCCGCCCCAAGGACCGGAATCCCATCATGTCCTCCGGGGTTTCATCCCCGTGAAACTGGAGAACATCGATCAGCCCGCTTTCCGCAATCCGACGGACTTCTTCCACGGGAGCGTTGACGAGCACGGCGGTGCGGACCAGTCCTGCCGGCACTTTTTCCAGCCAGAGAGCTGCCTGCTCCAAGGGATGAAAGCGTTTGGACTTTGGGAAAAAATTGATGCCGATGGCGTCGGCGCCCGCCTCGGCGCAGAGCAGGGCATCCTCCAGCCGGGTCAGACCGCAGATTTTGGTGAGCACCTGACCGGCGCGGGGGAAG
>JAQGPJ010000011.1 GCA_028293125.1 Verrucomicrobiales bacterium
GGAAAGCCTGGAATGTGGCCAACTATCCGGTCATCTCCCTTTGGCAGGACTGGGACACCGTGCTGGAAGTGAAGGATGGTATCTACAACAGCCCCTCCTGCCCGTTTGTGTATGGGGGCAGCAACTGCGTGGTCAGCCCGGAGCATTGGAGCTCCCTCGTGAGCCTCAACCGCTGGCACCGGATCCGCATGACGCTGTATGCGGACAGCACCGTGAAATGCTTCATCGACGGCGTTCTGGCGGGCTCGGGGCCGGCCCCCGCCTTCAACCCCGGCCGCACCTCCGACTGGGTGCTCAGGCTCGGGTCCTTTGAGGGGGATATCGATGAGGCGCGCATCAGCCGCGCCACGCGGGACTGATCCGGAGTCAGGCAAAATGCAGGCTTCAGGCACTCTTCCGGATCGGGGAAAATCCTGCAGGCAGTCCCGGCTTTACCAGTCCAATCGGGAAAGGGAGCCGACTCGTTTATTAATTCCGCCGGCAAGTCCTGCCCGGGAGTGATTTTCGCGAGATATTTTTTTCATTCCCAGCTTGCTTTATTTGATTTTGCACCGACCAGTTCATTGGCGGCAACGCCTGTCGGTTTTTAAATTTGGTGGATCATCAGGTGATTTAACGCTCGGTGGTGATTTGAAATCCCAATCATGGGAAACAGTTGCGGAAAACTCAGTCTAAGCCTTGCACGCGGAAATTAATCTGATGGAAACTAAAATTTATGTTGGTGGTTTGTCCTATGACGCCACGGAAAGTGATGTGAATGGTCTTTTCGGCGAACACGGTGCCGTGCGCGAAGTGCATCTGCCCTTCGACCGCGTCACTAACCGCCCCCGCGGTTTTGCTTTTGTCACTATGACCACGCCTGCGGAAGCCACGGCGGCCATTGATGCCCTTCATGGTAAAAAATTCATGGGCCGCGAGCTCACCGTGAATGAAGCCCGTCCGCAGACAGAGCGGAGTGGCGGCGGCGGCGGTGGATATGGTGGTGGCGGTGGATACGGCGGCGGCGGTGGCGGCAGAAGCGGCGGTGGCGGCGGATACAGCGGTGGTGGTGGTGGATACGGCGGCGGCGGTGGTGGCAAGCGCGGCGGCGGTGGCGGCAACCGCTATTAATCCGGAATTTATACAGTCCCCCTCCCGGTTGTCCGCCCTGCGGAGCCCGGAGGGGGTTTTTTTTGCAAACGTGCAGGAATTGCGGCACCTCCGCTGTTCCATGGGATAAAGCTGGCAGCCGAAAGCAGTGGAAGCCGGATTCCGTTCCGTTCATTTCATGACTCGAATCTCTGTCCGGAGCGGATTTGGCGCTGCTGCAGAGCGGCGCATCGGACCGGCCGGAGCCCGTGAAGCCGCCACCGGCGCCGTGATGGCGGACGGGTAGCTGGAGCTGCGGCTGATCGACGGCTTTGCTCCCGGCGCTGATTGATGAATTTTGCCACGACAGGAGGAAATTATTTTGGGAATGAAGCGCCGGTGTGCTTGGAGAGTGGCTGAAGAAAAGTGCGCCCCATCTGCGGGTGCGGGGAATGGAAAAGGAACCACCTGCAAAACCGGCCATGGAAACTGCGTAACGAAAGGGAATTAATTTGCGGTGAACCGGAATGAGCACCGAATATGCTGTCGGAGCCTGCTTCCTTGATTCCCCGTTTTCCATGATTCAGTACCTCCTACGGCTGCTACAGCCCGCGCTTGCGGGAGTCCTCCTGGGCGGATGCCTGTTTCCGGGGGCTGCCGCCGCCGATGGCGACGCGGTTTTCCACCGGGCTATCAACCTGAACGGGCCCGCCCTCAGTATTGGCGGGCATGATTGGGAAGGCAGCGCCAGTGCCCCCAACTTCGAAGCCAAAGGCCGGACTTTCGAAAACCAGGACGTGCCCCTGGTGCCCCAAACCAGCCCCGCCCGCAGCCGGATGATCCGCAGCAGCGTCTGGGGCCCGGAGGTGGATCTGACCCTGAAGCAGGTCCCTGCGGGAAGGTATCAGGTTTTTGTCTATATCTGGGAGGACAACCGCAGCGAAAGCTTCCATCTGCTGGTGAATGACCGCCTGGTGCAGCCCATGGTCCAAAGCGGCAACGCGGGGGCATGGAAAAAGCTGGGCCCATGGCACTGCGAAAGCCAGAATGGACAGATTAAAATCAGCGCCCGTTCTGACGAAAACGGAGCCGCCAATCTTTCCGGTCTTGAGGTTTGGTTGGGGGATGGCCCGGTGCCCCCGGAACCGGCACCGGCTTTTGCGGACAATCCGACACCGGAGCAGCTGGCGTTTTTTGAAAGCAAAATCCGCCCCCTGCTGGCGGAGAACTGCTACGGCTGCCACAGCACGCAGTCCGGCAAAACCAAAAATGGCCTGTCCCTCGACTCCCGGCAAGGCATCCGCTTGGGCGGCGACAGGGGTCCGGCCCTGGTGTCCGGCGCTCCGGACGAAAGTCTGCTCATCAGCGCGGTGCGGCACAGCAGTCAGGAACTGACCATGCCCCCGCGCAAAAAGCTCGCGCCGGAGGAGATCGCGCTGCTGGAGGAGTGGGTGAAAATGGGCGCGCCGGATCCCCGGATCCGGGAAGCTCTGTCCCCCGCAGCTGCCGCCGCCACCGCCCGGCAGGGCGTGGACTGGGAAAAGGCCCGGACTTGGTGGTCCTTCCAGCCGCTGACCCAGCCGCCGCCGCCTGCCGTCCGCGACACCGCCTGGCCGGAGAACGGGATCGATCATTTCATCCTGTCGCGTCTCGAATCCGAAGGTCTCGCACCGGCGGCTGACGCCGTGCCGGAGGTGCTCATCCGCCGTCTGACCTATGACCTGACCGGCCTGCCTCCCTCACCGGCTGAAGTGGATGTTTTCACAGAATCCGCCGTCACCAAGGGATTGACCGCCGCTATCCGCGAAGCCGCCGACCGCGTGCTGGCCTCCCCCGCCTATGGCGAGGCTTGGGGACGGCACTGGCTGGATGTGGTGCGCTACGCGGATACCGCCGGGGACAATTCCGACTTCCCCATTCCCCAGATGCGTCTTTACCGGGACTGGGTCATCGCGGCCTTCAACCGCGACCTCCCCTACGACGAATTTGTCCGGGAGCAGCTCGCCGGCGACCTCCTGCCGCAGCGCACCAACGACCAGCTGACCGCTACCGGCTATCTGGCCAATGCCCGGCGTTTCGGCTCCCGCGTGGACGATTACCCCATCCACCTGACCATTGAGGACACCATCGACAACTTCGGCCGCGCCTTCCTGGGCCTGACCATCAACTGCGCCCGCTGCCACGACCACAAATTCGATCCCATCACGACGGCGGACTACTACGCGCTTTACGGCATCTTCAGCAGCACCCGCTACCCATGGCCGGGCATTGAGCTGGATCAGCGTCAGCGCGACCTGGTGCCGCTGGTGCCGCAGGACCAAATGGCCGCTGCCCTCACGGCCAGCCACAAACGGGCGGAAGAAATGCACCGCTTGGAGAAGGAGGAGAAACGTCTCGCTGAAACGGTCAAGGATGCCGCTGACGGCCCTGATAAGGACGCCTCCCAACAAAAACTGGAGGCCGCCCGCAAGGCCATAAAGGAACTGGCGGCCCAGCCGACCGTGCCACGCGCCTATGCTGTCAGCGAGGGACCCAACCCCGCCGATGCCCCCATCCAGCTGCGTGGCGACCCCACGAAACCGGGCCCTATGGTCCGGCGGCGTTTCCTGACCATTCTCGGAGGCGCGGAACTGCCGCCGGATGCCGCCGGCAGCGGTCGCGCCAAGCTGGCGGAATGGGTGCTTGCCCCCTCCAACCCCTTGCCCGCCAAGGTCATGGCCAACCGGATTTGGCAGGGCCACTTCGGCAAAGGCCTGGTGGCCACGCCGAACGATTTCGGCAAACAGGGCCGCGCGCCGACTCATCCCGCACTCCTCGACTGGCTGGCCTCCCGGTTTGCCGGCCAGGGCTGGAGCGTGAAGGAGATGCACCGTCTCATCGTGACCTCGCGCACTTGGCGCCAGTCCTCCCTGCCGCGGGGGCCGGAGGCCCATGAAAAGGATCCCGGTCAGGCCCTGCTTTCGTCCTTCCCCCGGCAGCGGCTCAGCGCTGAAGCCATCCGCGACACGCTCCTGGCGCTCGGGGGCTCGCTTGACCGCTCGCCCGGCGGCCAACATCCCTTTCCGCCCCAGGAGGAATGGAACTACACGCAGCACCATCCTTTCAAAGCCGTTTACCCCACGGATAAACGCAGCGTCTATCTGATGACGCAGCGCATGCAGCGCCATCCGTTTCTCGCCATTTTTGACGGAGCCGACCCCTCCACCAGCACTGCCCGGCGCGCCACCAGCACCACCCCCCTCCAAGCGCTTTTCCTGCTGAATGATCCGCTGGTGCATGAGCAGGCCGCCAAATTCACGGACCGTCTGCTGACCTCGGTTCCGGAGGAGCCCGGCCGCATCCGGGCTGCCTGGCGTGAACTGTTTGCCCGGCCGCCCGACACCGGGGAACTGGAGTCGGCACGCGCCTTCCTAAACAGCCTCCGCGCCAAACTGGCCACCACCGGCGGCAAGCCACCCGGCACGGTGGAGGCCGAGGCCTGGCAGTCGCTGGTGCGCGCCCTGCTGCGGCTCAATGAATTTGTGTATCTTGATTGACCGGCCGGCCAGGCCAATCACATCCGCCACTTTCCACCCTCACCGCACTCCCCATCATGCGCCCCCGATCCTTCAACCGCCGCGCCGTGCTCCGCTCCCTGGCCGGAGGCTCCCTGCTGATGCCGGGCTTGGTTTCGCAGCTGCTGGCGGAGGATTCGCCCGCCGACCCTCTGGCCCCGCGCGTCACGGAGCTTCCGGCCCCGGCCAAGCGCGTGATTTTCATCTTCTCCAACGGCGGGGTCTCGCACATGGACACGTTCGACCCCAAGCCGAAACTGTTTGCGGCGGACGGCAAAACCATGGGCATCGGCGGTGGATTGTCGAATCAGCAGCGCGTTCTGCTGCGCCCCGGCTGGCAGTTCAAACCCGGCGGCAAATGCGGCACCCCGGTCAGTGATCTGTTCCCGCATCTGCGCGGATGCATGGACGACATCTGTGTCATCCGGTCCATGAAATCGGACGACAACGAGCACTACAACGCCACCCTCGGCCTGCACTGCGGCTCCTTCTTTTTCTCCCGGCCCAGCATCGGATCATGGATCAGCTACGGGCTCGGCACCTCCAACCGGAACCTCCCGTCCTTCGTGGTCCTCGCGGCGGCCTCACCCTACGCCGGCACCCAGATTTTCAATAACGATTTCCTGCCCGCTTACCATCAGGGTGTGCGGGTGATGCCCGGCCACGAGCCCATCACCGATCTGGATCCCCGCAGCACTCTGGAGGGATTGCAGAAAATGGAGATGGACTTCTCCGGGGCTCTGAATGCACGGCATCTCAAAGCACGGGGCGGCGACACCGATCTGGCGGCGCGCATCCGCTCCTTTGAGACCGCATTCCACATGCAGAGCGAGGCCCGGGAGGTTTTTGAGTTGGAGAAGGAAACCGATGAAACGCTGGAGCTTTACGGCATGAAACGCGGCCAGACGGAGGGTTTCGGCTGGCAGTGCCTCGTCGCCCGCCGCTTGGCGGAGCGGGGGGTGAGATTCATCGAACTCGTGGATGGCAGCTCCAGCCACAACTGGGACCAGCACGGCGACATGGCGGAGCACGCCAAACACGCCGAATATATCGACCAGCCGGTCGCCGGCCTGCTGAAGGATCTGAAGCGCCGGGGCATGCTCGACGACACCCTGGTCGTCTGGACCACCGAATTCGGGCGCACCCCCGGTGTGGACGGCACCAAGGGCCGCGGCCATCACAGCGCCTGCTTTTCCTCCTGGATGGCGGGCGGCGGCGTGAAGGGCGGCATCACCTATGGCGAAACGGACGAAATCGGGGCGGCGGTCGTGGAAAACCGGGTCCACGTCCACGATTTCCACGCCACCATCCTGCACCTTCTCGGCATCGACCACGAGCGCCTCACCTACCGCCACGGCGGACGGGACTACCGCCTCACCGATGTCTCCGGCAACGTTGTGGGCGATATTTTATCATAGCCCTTCACCAATTATATTTCCCGGTTCAGGGCCGTATCCAAATAATACCGGCGGAGGCCGGAGGTTTTCAGACCCGCCCCGGCGTCCCGGGCCTCACAAAATCCCCAGCTCATGAAGCACCGCCTTTTTCAGGGTTTGGCGCGCCGGCTTCCGCCACTCCTCCGGCATTTCCGGAGGATCGTGAATCGTGAAGCCGGCCGGGGCAATACCGGCAAGCCGGTCCCAACTGACGGGCATCGAAATGGAGGCTCCAGGCCGCGCACGCAGGCACCAAGGGGCGGCGCAGGTGGCGCCGCGGCTGTTGCGCATCCAGTCAATATAGATTCTGCCTTTCCGGCCGGCTTTGTCCTGCTCAATGGTCAGTTCCTCCGGACTGGCGGAGGCGACCGCGGAGGCAGCGGCTTTGGCAAAGGCATGGATGGTTTCCCAACCGTGTGCGGGTTTGATGAAAAGCATGACATGCAGCCCTTTGCCGCCGGAGGTCTTCACCACAGTCTCCAGAGCCCGCTCCGCCAGGAATCTCCGGAGCGCCTCCGCAGTCTCCACCACCTTCCCCCAGGGGACCGCAGGACCAGGATCCAGATCCCAGATCAGGCTGTCCGCTTTTTCAGGGTCCTTCATGGCTGCGCCCCAAGGGTGGAACTCGATGGTTCCGTACTGGACCAGTGATATCAGCCCCGTCAGGCTGTCCACCGTGAACACCCGCGTGCCATCCTCCAGGAAATGCTGGGTGACCTTTTCAGGCACATGTGCCGCGAAGGATTTTTGAAAAAAGGTCTCCTTCCCAATGCCCTCCGGAGCCCGGATGACAGCCAAGGGCCGCTTGGCCACATAAGGCAGCATCCACTCCCCCACCCGCTCATACCAGCGCGCCACATCCATCTTGCTCACGTGGTCCGCTGGAAAGACCGGACGGTCGGGATGGCTGATTCTGATGCCCAGGACCTTCACCTCCCCGGCACTGGCCGCCGCCGGGGCCACCTCCTCAAGGTGGACGTCCTCCGTTTTTTTGTCGCCCCGCAGGCCCATGAAGCTGCCCTGCCGGATCAGGCCGTCGCGGGTGAGCTCCGCAAACTCCACTTCGGCCACCAGCCGGGGGGTGACCCAGTGCACCCGGCCCTCCACGGGGAAAGCCGGTCCCGCGGGCTCCAGTTCCTTCAGCTGTTTGAGTAGTTCCCGACGTCCTTTCGCGGTGAACCCCGTGCCCACTCTGCCGCGCGGCACCAGTCTGCCGTTCTCGTTGGAGGCCAGCACCAGGGAGGAGAAGGCCGGCAGGGAGCTTTTGGGCGGGGTGTAGCCGCAGATGATGAATTCCTGCCGGGGCCGGCATTTGGATTTGGTCCAGTCCACACGGGATCCTGAAAGATAAGGCCCGTCGGCTTTCTTGCTGATGATGCCCTCCAATCCCTTCCGGCAGGCGTGGCGGAAAAGTTTTGCTCCCTCGCCGGCGGGCCAAACCTCCGATCGCCTGACCGGTTTGTCCGTGCTGGTGTCCACCAGGCTTTTCAACTTTTCCAGCCGCCCGGTCAGGGACAGGTCCCGCAGATCGACCCCGTCCAGATGCAGGAGGTCAAACACCACCAACACAATGCTTTTCCGCTTTCCCTTTTTGAGCGCCGTCTGCAGGGCGGCAAAGCGGGAGCGTCCTTTGGAGTCGAACACCACGGCCTCTCCATCCAGAGTGAAATCCCGGTTATCCAGCGCGGTGACCGCTTGCGCCATTTCCGGAAATTTGTCCGTCCAGTCCAGACCGCTGCGGGTGAAAAGCGTGGTGACGCCCCCCTTTTTCACCGCGATCAGCCGGTAGCCGTCCAGCTTGATCTCATGCAGCCACGCTTCTCCTGCAGGAACCGCCGGTGCCACCCGGCAAAGTTGAGGCGGAATGAAAGCCGGGCTTTTCTCCACAGGGGTGTTTTTGTCCCGCGGATGCTGCTGCGGTATGCGCCCCGTGCTGTTGGAGGTCTCCCCGGAGGAGGGACCGCCCAGCCGCTGCATCAGCCAGTTCTGCCCGCGGGTGCGGATCAGGACCCAGGAGCCGTTCAGGCGCTCCCCCTGCAGAGTGAATTTGAGCTTTCCATTTTTGAATTCCTCCCGCCATTCCTCCCCCTCCTCCGCCGGGCGCCATTTCCCGTGGTCCCAGATCCGCACGGTGCCGGCTCCGTAGTTGCCCTCCGGGATGGTGCCCTCGAACTTTCCATAGTCCAAAGGATGATCCTCCACATGGACCGCCAGCCGTCTCATGCCGCTTTGCTGAGGGATCTCCTTGGGCACAGCCCAGCTGGTCAGCACGCCGTCCATCTCCAGACGGAAATCGAAGTGATGCCGGCTGGCCTCATGCTCCTGAATGACATAGGACCAGCCCTGCCCGCCGCCGGCCTGCGCGCTTGGCTCGGGAGTGTGGTCAAAGTTCCGTTTCCGGCGGTAGGCTTCCAGCTCCATGGCTGGTTCCTGGGGGGAGGGGGATTTTTTCCGGGGCATGGCATCCTTCCAGTGGAGGTCTCAGGGCGGCGCGTCTTCAGGAGGGGCCCGGACCACCCCGTGCCCCGTCTGATGTCCGGTCCGGAACTGTTACGTGAATGCCCCGCCTTCCGGTTTCCGGGAAGGTTGAGTGATTTTCTCCAGGCGGACCGGACGGTGTGGCACTGGTTACTGGCCGCTGGGAAAAGTATCCAGACCGTCCCTTCCCTCCAGGGCCGCGTTGCCGTTAAGCGGTCGAAGCGCCCGTGTGTGGTCGATATGCACGAGGAGATCGAACTGCCGGGCCGGCACGGTGTGGAAGTAGTGGCTCCAGCGCTCAGTCTCCGGGCGGTAGACAACCCCGATGGCTCTGCCGGTGTATTCCCGGTTCAGGATTTCCGTGGCCTCGTTTTTCCGCCGCAGATCCAGCCAAAAAGCCGGCAGTCCCACGGTGTGGAGCAGAGCTTCGACACTGCCGGGCTGCGCTGGAAGCACCCGACGGTGTTCCGCTGGGTCATTCCAGTCACGTGCCGCTGTGACACTGCCGGAGAAAGTGGTCATTCCTATCAGACAGGCCCTGCCGCCAAAACGGCTGCGCACCAGCTGGCCCACATTGAGGTCCCCCTGCTGCCCCATCTCGGTGGCTCTGGCATCCCCCACATGGGAGTTGTGGGCCCAGACGACGGCTTTCCCTCCCGTCCTCCGCTCCCTCTCCAGCAGCTGCCCGAGAATCTCGAACATGTGGCTGTCGCGCAGATTCCAGGAATTCCTGTGGCTTTGATAGAGGGAGCGGTAATAACCCTCCGCGTTTTTGATCAGCCGGGCATTCTGCTCTGTGGAGAAAAACTCCTCCCCGGCGGCCGCGCCGTCCTTGGTGATAAGGTCCTGCCGCTGTGCCAGCAGGTCCATCAGCTGGGTCGTCACCGCCTCTTCGCAGGATTCCTTTTCATCCAGGACCACGGCTCTGCCATAGTCCCGGGGATCCTGCCCGAACTGTCCGAAGCACTTGTAACGCTCCCGCGCCCCACGGGCGGCGTTGGCGTCGGTTTTATCCAGATAGTCCAGCACGGCTCCGATGGAGCTGTGCAGGCTGTAAAGGTCGAGCCCGAAAAACCCCGCCCCGGGCTCTCCGGCCAGTGCCGCCTTCCGGTTGTGCGTTTTGAGCCATTCCAGAAATTCCGCCACCACCGAATTCCGCCACATCCACTGCGGAAAACGATGGAAACCCGACAAAGCCTCCTCCGGGCTGCTGTCACCGCTTTGCCCCGCGGCATAGCGGTGGGCCCGGAAAGCGTCCGGCCAGTCGGCCTCGACCGCCACGATGCTGAAGCCTTTTCTCCCGATCAGCATCCGGGTCAAAGCGGCCCGGAGGGCGTAAAACTCATGGGTGCCGTGGGTGGCCTCACCGATCAGGACCAAGCGGGCGTCCCCCACCGCGCTGCAGAGCTCCTCCAAGCCGGCGTCCGTCTCCGGATTCAGCAGTCGGGCCTCCTGGCGGATCACTTTCCATGCCTCCGTGCAGGGAGGACCGGCGGGCAGGTCATCATGGGGAATCATGGCTTTGATGGCCTCTGTGCCGGAGATGGGGAATTTGCAGAAGCCAGTTCCTGCCTCACCTCCTCATCGGACACTTCGTCAAAATTCCGGTAAAAGCCCCCCACTCCGTGAAAGTCCTCCGGGATTCTGGCGCAGACCACCTGGTCCGCCATGGGCTTCAAGGACTGGCAGGCCTCCACGGTGCCCACCGGCGCCGCCGCGACAAGCCGGGCCACTTTGGCGCTTTGCCGGATGGATAGGAGGGCCGCGCGCATGGTGGCTCCCGTGGCCAGGCCGTCATCGACGGCAATGACAACCCGCCCCCGGAGATCCGGCCGGGGCCTGCCGCCCCGGTAGGCCTTTTCACGCCGCTCCAGCTCCTGTCCCTCACGCTCCGCCGCCCGGTCCAGCGCTCCCTTCGGGTCCTGCATATGGCGCAGCACGTCCTCATTCCGCACCCTCACGCCACCGGAGGCGATGGCCCCCATGGCCAACTCCTCATGGCCCGGAACTCCCAGCTTTCTGACCGTGTGGATATCCAGGACGCCTCCCAGGCGCCGGGCCACCGCTGCCGCCACGGGCACCCCGCCCCGCGGCAGGCCGAGCACCAACAGGCCAGGTGTGCCCCGGTATTCCAGCAGGCATTCCGCCAAGGCTTCCCCGGCGGCATGACGGTCGCCATACAAGGGGGGCGGGTCAGGGGGGGCTGAAGAAGAGGCTGAGGGTTTCATGGCTCTGCCGGCATCCGGCCGCTTCGGCCCGGCAGGATTCCCGGTCCCGGTTTATATGATTTAACGCGGCCGGGCCATAGCAGGGACGGATCTTTTTGCATTCAAAGACTACTCATATCCTGACTTCATTACCTTTGGATAAAGGCAGCCGCCCCCATGATCCGAAATTCATCAATTTTCCCAGATCAAGCGTTCCCTTCCCTGCACGCCCTCCGTTATCCATTTCAAAAGCCCGGCAACCCGCCTGCCGTTCTGGCCAAGCCGAAGCCGGGCACCGGCCGGCAGTCATCCGGAATGCAGCAACACTCCAACCTTTAAAATCCCATGCCCTGCGGAGACAAATCCAAATACACCGACAAGCAGAAGCGCCAGGCCGAGCACATCGAGGAAGGCTACGAGGCCCGTGGCGCCTCCCCCGGGGAGGCCGAGGGCCGCGCCTGGGCGACCGTCAACAAAATATCCGGCGGTGGAAAGCAAAGCGGCTCCGGCCGCGGGAAGTCTGAGAACAAGGCCCCTTCCAAAAAAGGCGGAAAACTGGGCGGCAGGGCAGCAGCCAAACGAACCCCCGCCGAGCGCTCCGCCTCCGCGAAAAAAGCAGCTGAAACACGGAAGCGGAACGCGGCAAAGGCCTGAATCCGGTTTAACGGACAGGAGGAAAAAGGGGCGGGTGCCGGACCGCAAGGACTGCGGTCCAAGTCTATCCCTGCCGTTCCTGAAACCCGCCTCAGAGGCTGTCCACACCCTCCATCACCCATTTACCGGCTGCCAGGCCGCACAGCCGGCTACAGGGAAATTCCCCTCCTTCCAAAATCCTACTCCTCCTTTTTCTCCTCCACTGCTGTAATGGTGACGGAATAGGTCCGGTCCCCCGACTTCAGCAGGGTCTGCTCTTTGCCTGGGGTGACGTGGATAGCCCCCGTGGCGGTTTCATCCAAGTACTGCACCTGCTGCGCATTCCTGGCGTCCCCTTCGGCAGGAAGGGGAAAGCGTGCTCCAATGGAATACCCCAGCGTCAGTCCGCCGCCCTCCGGCTCGCTCAGAGCGCCGCTCAAAGTCACCAGCACCCGGCTGCCTTGCCCGGTGGAGGTGTTGAGACTGATGTTGGGCGAGGCCGTGAGCAGGGAGCATTCCGCCGTATTCTCCCCCTGCTTCACGGTGATGGCGATCCGGTAGTTGCGCTGCAGCAGTTCCGGAGCCTGCTGATTTGAACTGTTGCCCAGCAGCACCCGGCGCGGGGCGCTGCCGGGAGCACTGGGAATGGCCGGTCCCTGAGCAGGAACCTGCGTGGGGCAGATGGCGGCAAGAAGGGCAAACGTGAGACAGCTGGCAGCGGCATGCTTCATGGCTGGCTCCGACAGTCCGGCGGGGTGGTTTATTCAATCGGCGGGCAGGATTTTATAATTCAAGGACTTTTTCCACAAAACCGTAAGGCTCTTTACTTGGCCGCCCATTCCTGACAAATTGGCGGCTGAAATGATTCCCGAAGCCAAATCAGGCTTTCCCACCGCACGGATTTTACTCAGCCTGTAGCTGGCTGTGGCGGGGGTTCTGGCGGTCCGGGCTTTCGATATTATCCCGCCAACCAGAATCCGGATTGAAAATACAGTTTCGGGAGGATTCGATGCCCTTCCCACCCTCACCAAAAATCTCCTGCACTGGGAACAGGCTCTGCGGTTTCTTGTGGCCGGTTTTGCCATTGCCGCGGTTGCCGCGGTATGGCTGACGCGGGGGCTTGTGTGGATTTTGACGCTTTCCCTGGTCTGCGCCGTCCTTCTACTGCTGGTGCCTCCGGCCATCCGGTTCATTCTGGATCAGGCTTTCATTTTTTCGGGAAGCCTGAAGTATCAGCAGGGCATGCCCCCCTGAATGATGGAAGCACTTGGAAAAAAGCACTTGCATGCCCCGCCGACCCGATTACCAGTCCTGCCCAAAATTTTTTCCGCACCTTTTTTCAACCAAGACTTATGGCTAAAACCTGCTGGCTCGAGCGTCAAAAGCGCAAATCCGAAACCGTCAAAAAGTATGCCGCCCTGCGTGCGCAGCTCAAGAAGGAGAAGGATTACGTGGGCCTGACCATGCTTCCCCGGGACGCCTCCCCCGTGCGCCTGACCAACCGCTGCCTGCTCACCGGACGCCGCCGCGGCTTCATCTCCCGTTTCAAGCTCTCCCGTATCGCGTTCCGCGAACTGGCCTCCGGCGGTCTGATCCCCGGGGTGACCAAGTCGAGTTGGTGATTTTCACCCGCCGCCGCCTCTTTGGCCTATCGACAGCTTCCCTTTTTTCAGGGCTGGAATGCACGTAAAGTGTTCCAGCCCTTTCGCTTTGGTAAAAATGACCTGCACTCCGGCCCGGATTGCGCTTCCTTGTATCCCGAAAGCCTTTGCCGGCGTTAACCGTTTCGTTTCACGGTCCCCGCACACAGCGCCGGCAGCCCTGTACTGACCCTTCTCCAGCCCCGTC
Organism: Verrucomicrobiales bacterium; assembly: GCA_028293125.1. Taxonomy (GTDB): domain Bacteria; phylum Verrucomicrobiota; class Verrucomicrobiia; order Verrucomicrobiales; family V1-33; genus CAIZWU01. The sequence goes on from JAQGPJ010000011.1 coordinate 13,225, forward strand.
CCGTGCCCATCTACGAATACATCGCCGCCGATCCCGAGCATTCCTGCCGCGTCTGCTCCAAGGGGTTCGAACTGATGCGTCCGATCGAACGGCCGCCACTGGAGGTTTGCTACCTCTGCAAAAATCCGGTCCGCAAGGTGATCTCCCAGGTGAACACTCCCAAACTCACCAAACCTCTCTCCGTTTCCGATGCCAAATCCGCGGGCTTCACCGTGATGAAGCGCCGGGACAAGGGGGTGTACGAAAAACTCTGACCCTGCGCTTTCCCTGATCCGCTCCCAGCGCCTTTCCTGGGAGCGATCCCCCGAATGAACGTTCTGCCCACCGCCCCCGCCGCTTTCCTTGCGGAAGCTCTTCCCTCTGTGCCCAGTGGAACGGAGATCGCATGGCAACTGCTGCTGGTATTTGTGCTGGTCCTGCTGAAAGGGGTTTTTGTGGCGGCGGAGTTCTCGCTGGTCAAGGTCCGCGCCAGCCAGATCGATGAACTGATCGAGGAGGGCAAAGCCTCCCGCGCCGCGCTGAGGGCCAAGCACATGGTCAGCCGGCTTGACAACTATGTCGGGGCCACCCAGTTCGGCATCACGCTGACCAGCATTGCCCTGAGCATGTTCGGCGAGCGCTACATCGTCGCCTGGCTGCAGCCGAAGCTCGACGCCATGCTGCCGCTGCCGGTGGGCGTCACCCATGTGATCGCCTTCATCCTGGTGCTGGTGGTGCTGACGTTCGTGGACGTGGTCTTCGGCGAGCTGATGCCGAAATCGGTGGCCATCCGCCGGTCCCTGGCGACCGCGTTGCGGTTAAGCACCCCCCTGAGCGGGTTCGAGTTCCTCTTCCGCTGGGCCATCCACCTGCTGAACGGCAGCGCCAACTGGCTCATGAAGACCCTCTTCCGCATTGATGCCAAAGTCGACAGTCACGAGAATATCCACAGCGCTGAGGAACTGCAGATCCTGGTCACGGAATCCCAGCGCTCCAAGCAGGTCACGGCCACGGAGCGGGATATCTCCATCAACGCCCTGGAACTCAGCGAGCTGGTGGCGCACGACATCATGACTCCCCGCACGGAGATCATCGCCATCGACCCCAAGGAGGACTTCCAGACCAACCTGAAGATGGCACTCGAGTCCAAACACACGCGTTTCCCCCTGCGGGAGCGGAATCTGGACCACTGCCTGGGCGTGGTGCACATCAAGGACTTCTTCCGCATCATCAACGATCCCAAACCCGACCTGACCAAAATCCGTCGGGAAATCATCATCGTGCCGGAGTCCCAGGCGCTGGATGAGCTGCTGAAAACCTTCCTCGCCAAACAGGCTCACATGGCCTTGGTGGTGGACGAGTTTGGGGCGACCGTGGGCATGGTCACACTGGAGGACGTGCTGGAGCAGTTGGTGGGGGAAATACAGGACGAGTTCGACGCACCGCTGACTGGAAACGGCTTCGAGCGTGTAAGCGTGGACGAGTTTTACGTGGATGGGAAAATGCCGCTCTACGAGCTGGGCGAGGACACGGACCTGAGGCTGGAAAGCGAGGAGGTCTCCACCATCGGCGGTTACATCACCTCCCATGTGGGCCGGCTTCCCGAGCAGGGCGAAACCACAGAGATTGAGGACTACGCGGTTACTGTGACGGAAATGGATGGAAGACGGATCCTGAAACTGCACTTCAAACGGCGCGGTGCTCCGGAAAGCGCTACCGCCGCGGCCGCGGAGCCTGTTCCACGTCAGACTGCGGAGGCCTGATCTGAATTTTCCATACCGGCCCTCATCAAATCCACATGACCCGGCAGGAAAAAATTGTGATCATCGGCCTGCTGCTTGCGTTGCTTCTGGGAACGGCGGTCCGCGGATTCCGGCATCATCACCGTGTTTCGGCGCATCCATCCTTGAAGTCCCACGTCCTCATCCCTTAGAATCCTACTGAGCTTAATTTCAATCCATGAGTAAAATTCCCTTCGAGCAAGCGGTTCACGACGCTGTGCAGGCGGACAACCGCTACGCGGCGGATGCCTACCAGTTTCTGCGGGACGCCCTCGACCACACCATCAAATCCCTTCAGAAAAGCAATCCCTCCGCCGTGAGCCATGTCTCCGGCCCGGAGCTCTGCCTGGGACTGCGCGGTTATGCGATCCAGCAGTTCGGTCCCATGGTGCCCACGGTTTTTGAGTCCTGGGGTCTGCGGAACACACGGGATATCGGGGAAATGGTCTTCAATCTCATCAACACCGGGGCCTTCAGCCGCAGTGATTCGGATCAGGTGGAGGATTTTGAGAACATCTACACTTTCAGCGAGGCTTTCGAGAAGCCCTGGCTGCCGGTGCGGGGTCTGAAACCATCACCCTCCCCGTCCCGTCCGGCCTGATGCCCCTCCGCAATGGGCCGCTTTCCCCGCCCGCCGGCACAGGTGCGGGCGGACCGTGCCGGTCCAGCCTCCAATTTCCGTTTTCCGGTCCGGCCTGCTTTCCGGTCCGTCTTTTCTTCCGTTCCGTTTTCTCCATCATGCGCCTCCTGCCCTTCCTTCTGGTCCCGCTTCTTTTCGCCTCCTGCCGCACCGCTCCCAAACCGGATGAGGGCGGCCCCGCCGGTCCAGTCACCATCACCGGGATCCGCGATGGCGCGGGCGGCATGGTGCCCGCCGGCGACGTGGCCGCCGTCGAGACCTTTTTCAAGACCCATAAAACCAGCTCCATGGTGCCCAGCGCCGGCAACACCCCAGTCATCACAGCGGGCAATTCCTGGTTTGTGGTCGATCTCGATTCCCAGCGGGTCTATTTTTACACGGATAAAAAATTGGTGGCTGCCTCGAAAATCGCCAGCGGCCGGAAATACTACCGCACGGAGACCGGGAATTACACCTTGGGCCAGAAGGATCTGAACCACCGCTCCACCAGCTACGGCAATTTTGTCAGCCGGGGCGGCGGCACGGTCATGGGGGATGTGCAGAACGGCTTTGACCCCACTCCTGCGGGAGCCCGCTTCGAGGGAGCCCTGATGAAATACTTCATGCGCTTTCACCACAAGGGCCAGTCGACGGCGATGGGCTTCCACCGCGGGGCCCTGCCCGGCTATCCCGCCAGCCATGGCTGCGTGCGCATGCCGGATCTGGCGGCCTCCTGGTTTTTCAGCAAAGTGCCGCTCGGCACTCCCATCTACGTGCGGGGCAAGGTCAATGGCATCCCCATTGGGACCAGCCAGAACCGCCCGAAACGCACCCCCCGCGTCCACTCCAGCCTGAAGTCCCGGCCCGCCGCTGAAAAGCCCGCTGTGCCGCCCGCTCCGGAATCCGATATCAAAACGCCGGAACCGGCAGCCCCGGCCCCGGCCCCGGCCCCGGCCCCGGCCCCTGCTCCTGCTCCTGCCGAGGCGGAGGCGGAGCCCGTGGAGGCCAAACCGGCTCAGGAGGCCCCCGCTCCCGCCCCGGCGGCGATTCCGGTGGAGCCGGCGACGCCCTCCGGCGAATAACGGAAAGCAATTCCTGTCCCATGGAGGGGCCGGGACGCGTTTTCCGGAAAGCCAAGGGGATGCGCCCCCGTTCTCCGTCACCACAATCCCCGCTTTTTTGGATGAACCAGCGATACGCCCTCGGTCTTGATTTCGGCACTAATTCCTGCCGCTCCCTGCTCATTGATCTCGAAAGCGGAGCCGAGCTGGGGTCCAGCGTATCCGCCTATCCGAGTGGGTCCGCCGGCATCCTGCTCGATCCCGGGGACGCCCATGTCGCGCGGCAGAACCCGCAGGACTACCTGGACGGCATGCATGCCATAATCATCGGCGCGCTGGAACAGGCGCGGGTGTTGGATCCCGACTTCGACGCCTCCCGCGTGATCGGCATCGGAGTGGACACCACCGGCAGCACCCCCATTCCCGTGAATGCCGAGGGCACCCCGCTGGGCCTGCTGCCGGAGTTCGCCGGAAATCTGGACGCCCAGGTCTGGCTCTGGCGCGACCACACTGCTCATGCGGAGGCGGAGGAGATCACCGCCCTCGCTGCCCGTGAATACCCCGCCTATCTGGCCAAGTGTGGCGGGCGGTATTCGTCCGAGTGGTTCTGGAGCAAGATCCTGCGGCTCAAACGCACCAATCCGGAGGTCTTCGCCGCCGCCCACAGTTTTGTGGAGCACTGCGACTATATCCCCGCCGTGCTCTGCGGCACCACTGCGCCGTCCGCTATCAGACGCAGCATCTGCGCCGCCGGCCACAAGGCGATGTTCCACCCCGCGTGGGGGGGACTGCCCTCCAAGGAGTTTCTGGCCAGGCTCGACCCCGCCTTGGCCGATCTCCGCGACCGTCTGTACGATGAGGCCTTCCCCTCCGACCAGGCCGCCGGAAAGCTGTGTGCCGAGCAGGCCGCCAAACTGGGCCTGCGGCCCGGCATTGCCGTCGCCGTGGGCGCCTTCGATGCCCACATGGGCGCCGTGGGTGCCGGTATCCGGGAGGGCACACTGGTGAAAATCCTTGGCACCAGCACCTGCGATCTGATGATCCACCCGAACCAGCAGCCCTTGGCGGATATCCCCGGCCTGTGCGGCATCGTGGATGGCTCGGTGCTGCCTGGCTACTACGGCCTGGAGGCCGGCCAAAGCGCGGTGGGGGACATGTTCCTGTGGCTGGTCAACAACCTCGTGCCCGACAGCTACGGGGCGACAGTGGAGGAGAAATTCCAGAGCATGGAGGCCGCCCTGTCCACCCTGCGGCCCGGGGCCACCGGTCTGCTGTCCCTGGACTGGAACAACGGCAACCGCACCATCCTCACCGACGCCCGCCTGACCGGCCTGCTGATCGGTCAGACGCTGCACACCAAAGCCCACGAAATCTACCGCGCCCTGATCGAGGCTACAGCCTTCGGTGCCCTGACCATCATCAACCGCCTGGAGGAGTACGGGGCAATGGTCAACGAGATCATCAACACCGGCGGCCTGGCAGTCAAAAACGCCGCTTTGATGCAGATCTACGCTGATGTCCTGGGCCGCCCCATGAAGGTCAGCCGCAGCGACCAGACCTGTGCCCTGGGGGCCGCCATCTTCGGAGCCGCCGCCGCCGGCACCCTCGAGAGCGGCTACGACAGCGTGCAGGACGCCCAGCGCGCCCTCTGCCGCCTGCGCGAAAAAACCTGGCTGCCCAACCCCGGCCACCACGCCGTTTACACCCGGCTCTACGGCCTCTACCGCCAACTCCACGACGCCTTCGGCACCCAGGAATGGTCCGGCCGTCTCAATCACGTCATGAAGGAGCTCCTGGCACTCCGGGAGGAAGGAGGGGGTGGGGAGGGTTAATAGTTATTAGTTATTGGTTATTGGTTATTAGTCCATGAAACTGAAAAGAAGGTGCCGCACTGGACTTTCCCAGCCACTTCCGCAGGCACTCTTTAATAACCAATAACTATTAACCAATAATTCCCTCCCCCCCTTGCCCACCCCCATGCTCCGCGATCTCAAGCACCAAGTCCTCGAAGCCAATGTCCGTCTTGTCCCCTCCGGCCTGGTGCGGCTGACCTGGGGGAATGTGAGCGGTCTGGATGCGGCGGGCGGACTGATGGTGATCAAGCCGAGCGGCGTGCCCTATGTCAGCCTGCGGGACGACGATCTTTCCGTGATCGAGCTGGACACAGGCCGGCAGGTGGAGGGCAAACTGCGTCCCTCATCGGATGCCCCCACCCATCTGGCGCTCTACCGGGCCTTTCCCGGGATCGGCGGCATCTGCCACACTCACAGTCCGGCTGCGACCACCTTTTCCCAGGCCGGCCGCCCTCTGCCCTGCTACGGGACCACCCACGCTGACCACTTTTACGGCACCGTGCCGCTGTGCCGGGCGCTCACCGCGGAGGAGGTGGAGGAGGATTATGAGGGCAACACCGGCCACGCCATTGTGGAGACCTTCCGGGAGGGCGGCATCGATCCCATCGCCGTGCCCGGGGTGCTCCAACTGCACCATGCCCCCTTCACCTGGGGCACCACTCCGCTGGAGGCGCTGGACAACAGCATCGCGCTGGAGATGTGCGCGGAAATGGCGCTCGGCAGCCTCCGGCTGAACCCGGATCTGGCCCCTATGCCCCGGCACATCCTGGACAAGCACCATCACCGCAAGCACGGCCCCGGATCCTACTACGGGCAGAAATAGACCCTTCGGCGGAAATTGCCGGCAGCGCGGGAAGGCGGAATTCCGCCGACCGCCGGCCTCACTCCAGCAGCTGCCGCTCCCCCACCTCACGGAGGAAAGCCGCGTGGTCGTCCGCCAGATAGCGGATGGCCTGCAGTCCGCAGGCGGTGCCGGCCATCACATTCGGATGCAGGTCGTCAAAATAGGCCATCCGCTCCGGGGCGTGGGGCAGCACCTCCAGCGCCTTGCGGTAATACTCCGGATCCGGCTTCATGCAGCCCATGCGCCAGGAAAAGAATCCGCCGTTGAACCGTTTCAGCTCCGGGTACTTCTCAAAAATCCACGTTTCGTGCCGTTCGCTGATGTTGGAGAACAGGTAAACGGGCACTTTGCCAAACAGGGGCCGAACAAACTCCCACATAGGTTCGTTGGGAGTGAAGATGTCGGAGAACGCCTGATGGAAAATTTCCTCCGAGTTTTTGAAGCCTGTGCGCCGGGCCACCTCTGTGAAGTACTGCAGCTTGGTGAACTGTCCAGTTTCATGCAGGCCATGCAGTTCGTCCAGCACCTCCGCCATCTCATTGGCCGGCACCTGCGCGTGCTCCGCCAAAGCCTTCACGGCGCGCCGGTAATCAAAGTTCAGCAGCACGTTTCCAATATCAAACAGAATAGCCTCTATCATGGGTTTTTGAGTCTTTGCAGTTCCGCGAGAATTTCCTGTGTCATCCTCAGCGCTCCATCGGGCCGGCGGTGCCGCAACATTGCGGCCTGCATGGCGGCCAGGCGTCCGTCCGCCACCAGTGCCGCCAGCAGCGGTCCTGTCTCCGATGCCTCCGGTGCCCGGCAGCCGCAGCCCAGGCGCTCCAGCAGCTCCACATTCCCTTCCTCCTGCCCGGGAATGACATAATTGACCAGCACCGGCACACCGGCGGCGAAGCACTCGTGCACCGTGGCTCCGCCGGCTTTGGAGATCACCACATCATGCCGCCGCAGCAGGTCCGGCACCTCCTTCGTCCATCCGATAGCCGTTACTGAGGCTTCGGGAAACGACTGCCGGATCCTCTCCACCGCCACGCTCAGCCGCTTCTCATGCCGTCCCATGGCCACTGTCACCTGCGAGGCAGGGGGCAGGTGTCTCAACAGTCCCTCCAAGGTGGCCCGCACGTGCCTTTTGGCCGTGGTGGCGAAGTACAGCACCCGCAGGCCGTTTTCAGGCCCTTGGATGCGGCGGGGCGGGAATTTGGCATACACCGGCGAAACCGGAAAGCCGCTGACCTCCACCCGCTCCCCCGCCGCCACACCCGCCTCCGCCACTTTCAGACTCAGTTCGTCCGTCACAAAAAGCCGGTCCACCTTCCCCTTAAGCCAGATGGGGTGGATGCTGATGGAGTCCGTGACCACCATAAATACCGATTTGGGCCGGAGGGCATCCGGGGACAGGCCGGGCAGAAAGTAGGGGTAAACGGGGTAGGTCAGCACCAGCACTTGGGATTGCGTGGCCTTCAGCCGGGCCTCCATGGCGCAGCGCAGCCCCACAAAGCGGTCCCACCACACGGACTCGAAATGTCCCTGCGCTGTGCGTTTGAAAAACCATGACCACCCCATGGGGAAGTAGTTGATCGCCTGATGGTAGAGCCACTTGTAGAACCGGCCCGTCACCGGAGCGGCATCCTGGAACAGATCGGCCACCACGGCCTTCACCCGGCCACCCGATTCCTGCTTCAGTGCCTCGGCGATGCTGCGCGCCGCGGAGTTATGGCCGTCGCCAAAACCCGCCGTAAGGATCAAAACAGTCTGAATGGCCACAATTTCAGGGAAAAAGACAAAAAACCGGAACTTGCAAGGAATTTAGCATGGATTAACTATAAACCAACTGCTTCCCCATGCGCCATCTGCTGTCCGCCGTCCAACTGATCAGGCTCCACGCCACCCGGCTGCGCGAACCATTGGTGCAGGTGTGGCTGATGGCGGGCATAGCTCTGATTCTGGTCATCATCGGACACGTGCATGCGGTCCGTCAATCCGGCGACTGGAAAAATCCTGACACGCGCTCCGCAGCCCGTCTGCTCACCGCCGGGGCCAGTCTTCAGTGGTCGGACGACTTCGCCCCTGCGGGCGGCCCGTCCCGTCCCCGACCGGCCATAGCTTTGGCCCCCCTGCCCGCTTCCGACCGGAGCAGTGGCACCCATCCCGGCGGCGCTGCGGATCTGGACTGGCGCGGTGAAATGACCGCCGCCGCCAGCCGTCCGTGGAAACATTTGGGAAAACCCCAGCGGCAGGCCATTGATCAGGTGCGAGGCCCCTCGACCGGACTTTCCGTCAGCCTGGCCTGGACCGGCGACCCGCGCGGCAATGCCGCTCTCTATTCCTTTGAATGCCGGCGTCTGGGACTGGCAGGCCCCGGCGCTTTTGTGATCGGCAATGGCTCCCGCTCCGGCGACGGCAGTCTGGAAATGGCCGGCCCTCTGCTCCCCTCCCCCAACGCTTCAGTAGTGATCACTCTCATCGGCAGCCCTGACACCGTCACCGCCCGCCAGAAAGCCGCCCTTGGGGAATTGCTTAACTATCTTGAAGCCCGTTTCGGCGCAGTGCAGTGCCTTGCCGAATGAGCGAAGCCGGCGGATGCCGTCTCCGTATGCCTTGTTTCCTGATGGATCCGAATGGACCGCAGTGGACCTGATCCGCAAAAAGCCGCAGTCCTTTCCGTCTTCCGCGCAGCCGGCCGGATCCTGCAAAGCTTTTTTCGGCCCGCTGCGGTTTCCCTTCACCGCTCCAAACCTTTCCCTTGCCAGCCGCCGGGTTTCAGCCACCTTTCCCGCACCGGCAAACCGCCGGTCTCTGTGAATACGCCTGACGCCTTCCAGGTCACCCAGGCTGATGCGCGGATCACATCCAGGCATGGGTAGCTCAGCGGTAGAGCGGCTCGTTTACACCGAGTTGGTCGGGGGTTCGATCCCCTCCCCGTGCACCATTTTCATTTTTAATGAGTTACAGAAAATGAGGGTGAGGTGGAAATTTGTCCAGAGCCATTCACTGCCCATGGCTCCTGCCGGGCAGCCGGGTCTTCCGATTCCTTTGATCGAGGCTCCGCCTTTTCAGCTTTATCATTTGTCAGGCAACGGATGGGAATCCCGAAGGCGTTGGCCCGGTTTTGTTTGACACTGTAAAACGGCGCTGTATCTCCTGAATCCAAGGGTCCCGTCCCCTCTTTCAAGAGGATGGGAGTATCAACAACATAAATGGTAGGGTCGCCATTGCTCTGTCAGTCCCATCGCGGGTGGCCCGTTGGCCAGGCGGCATGAGGTTCTGAGCGGAAATGACTCCGCCGCCCATGTCCCGGCGCAGCCCATCGGCGGCGGGATTGCCCACATCCGCCATGTCATCCACCTCCCCCGCCCCCGGCAATGCTCCCCCCTTGGAGCGCATCCTCCGGCCCTTTGCGGCCTTTCTGAAGCTTCAGGCCTCCTCCGGCATTTTGCTCATGCTCTGCGCGGCCACCGCGCTGATCTGGGCCAACTCCGGTTTTGGGACCGCCTACCATGCCCTTCTGTCCACCAAACTCACGGTGGGCTATGGAAGCTCCCTGGAGATTTCAAAGCCCCTGCTCCTGTGGATCAACGACGGGCTGATGGCAGTCTTCTTTCTGCTGGTGGGGCTGGAGATCAAACGCGAGCTGGTTACCGGCGAACTCAATTCCCTTAAAAAGGCTGCCCTTCCGGCGGCGGCAGCGCTCGGGGGCATGACCGTCCCAGCGCTGATTTATGCCGCTTTCAACCGCGGGTTGCCCACCCTGCCCGGCTGGGGCATTCCCATGGCCACCGACATCGCCTTCTCCCTGGGGGTGCTGGCCATTCTGGGAAAACGCGCGCCGCTGGCGCTGAAGATTTTTCTCACTGCTGTGGCCATCGTGGACGACCTCGGAGCGGTGGCCGTCATTGCTGTTTTCTATACCGACACCATTCACTGGCTTCTCCTCATGGGGTCGCTGGGCGCATGGCTGCTGTCCCTCGCCTTCGGCAGGGCCGGGGGACGGCACCCGGCGGTATTCATCCTCCTGGGGGTGGTCATGTGGGTCTGCATGCTCAAAAGCGGCGTGCATGCCACCATTGCCGGGGTGCTGCTGGCCTTTGCCATTCCCGGCCGGATGCTGGCCACGGAGGGCGACCCGGCCACGGAGCGCTGGGAGCATGCCCTGCATCCGTGGGTGTCGTTCCTCATCATGCCGGTCTTCGCCCTCGCCAATGCCGGGGTGCTCATCGGCGGGGATTTCATGGCCTCCCTCGCCTCTCCGGAGGCGCTGGGCATCATCACCGGGCTCGTTCTTGGAAAGCCGGTGGGCATTTTCCTGTTTTCATGGCTGGCCGTCAGGGCCGGGCTGGCGGCGCTGCCCCGGGGCATGGGGTGGGTCGGGCTGCTGGGGGTGGGGTGCCTGGCGGGCATCGGGTTCACTATGTCCCTTTTCATCGCGGAACTGGCCTTCCGGGATCCCGCGCACCTCAACACCGCCAAGGCGGGAATTCTTGCCGCATCGGCTGTTGCGGGGGTCGTCGGATATAGCTTCATCCGCGTGGTTCTGCGCAATCCAGCCCCTCGTCCAGACTGAGCGGGACCGGGGATCGGCGGGATGGAGCCCACACCCTTGCCCGGAATGCCTATCGAAGCCAACCTTTTTAGATGCTCCCCTCCCTGTCCCTGCCGCCTCCCCCGAAGCTCCATGCCCTGTGCGGGCATATCCACCAGACCTGGAACACGCTGACCCGGGATCTCTGCGACGCCTTGGCCGCCGCCCGCGACAGCAAGGTGGAGCATGAGGATGCGGGCTCCGCCTGGCCGCTTTACCTCTCGCCCCGCGAGGATATGGAGGCGGTGCGGACGGTTCTGGCGGCCAGTCTCGCCCCCGCCGCCTTTCATCGGCTCTCGCTCCGGGAATTGCCCGCCGACTGGCGCGCGGTCACGGAGCATGGCCTGCTCTATCTTCCCGGCAAATACGTGGTGCCCGGCGGAAGATTCAATGAGATGCACGGCTGGGACAGCCACTTTATCGTCCTCGGCCTGCTCCGCAGCGGGCGGATGGATCTGGCCCGTTCCATGGTGGACCAGCAGCTTTACCAGATCGAGCACTACGGCACGATTCTCAATGCGAACCGCACCTACTTTCTGACGCGATCGCATCCGCCGTTCCTGGGCCAGACCCTCTTGGCAGTTTACCGCGCGAATGGCGATTTAGAGTGGCTGAGACATGCTTTGCCGCTCTTGGAGAAGTATTATTTCTACTGGAATGTGCCCCCGCACCATGTGCCCTCCCTGGGACTGGCCCGCTACCACGACTTTGGCGATGGCCCCGCGCCTGAGGTGGAGACTTCGGAGAAGGATGACCTGGGCCGCACCCACTATCAGCGCGTGGAGGAATACCTGCGCACCCTCCCGGCGGAGACGGTCTCCGCCTACCTTCGGGAGGACGGGGGCCTCACGGACCACGCCTACCGCAGCGACCGCTCCATGCGGGAAAGCGGCTTTGATCCCGGATTCCGCTTCGGACCGCTGGATCTCGACACTCTTAACCACGTGCCTGTGTGCCTTAACACCCTGCTCTGGCGTATGGAGATGGACATTGCCACCATCCGCAAAATCACCCGAGCCACCGCCACCAGGGATGTCTGGCTGGAACGGGCCGCCCAACGCCGGGAGCACATGGACCGGCTTTTGTGGGATGAATCCGCCGGACTGTACTTTGATTACAGCATGACCGCAGGGCAGCGGAGCGGCTTTGTGTTCGCCACCGCCTTCTGGCCCCTGTGGGCGGGTCTGGCCAGCAGGGAGCAGGCCGTCAAAGTGGCCGCCAATCTCCCCCTTTTTGAAACGCCGGGCGGTATCCGGACCGGTCCTCTGGAGACCGGCTGCCAGTGGGACGGCCCCTTTGGCTGGGCTCCGCTCACCCTCATGGCCGTGCAGGGTCTCAACCGCTATGGATTCCGGGAGGAGGCCCGGCGCATCGCCGCTGGTTTCGTGCGCATGGTGGAGTCCGAATTCAGCCGCACCGGGTGCATTTATGAGAAATACGACACCATCCGCCTGACCGCTGATGTGGGAGCGCTTCTCAAGTTCGGCTACCCAACCAATGAAACCGGCTTCGGCTGGACCAATGCCGCAGTTCTGGAGTTCCTGCACTTCCTGGGCGTGGACGTCCTCGGGGAATAATACTCCGGAAGCCGCCGGACGTGGATACGGTCCTTTAAAAGGAAAGGCATCGCGACGCTGCACGATCCGCTCCGGGCCCGGATTTCGAAAAGTGAACGCGGGGGCCGCAGCGCCGCCTGAAGGTCCGGGCCCCCATGGAGGCCTGTCCTCCCTGCGAATGCACTGCGCGACGCACGTCCGCCGTTTGAAGCGTGAACATCCCGACCGCCAATGAGCTGCCGGACCGGGAGACAGGAGAGGTGCGGAATCACCACCTTGTGGTAACAGGGTGTTATCCACTCCCCAGCCTCCCGTTCCTGAAGCATATGCCCCACCCCCTGTCACTGCGCGAAAAAATCCGCATCGTCGTCTTTGAAACGGATACCCCGGGCGGGCATCTCTTCGACGTGACGCTGCTGTGGATGATCCTCCTGAGCGTCATCGCGGTTATTTTTGAGAGCGTGCCGGACATCAACGGACGCTTTGCCCAGGCTTTTTACCTTCTTGACTGGGCTTTCACCCTTGTTTTCACGGTGGAGTACCTTCTGCGCGTGTATTCTTCAAATGACAGAAGGAAATATGTTCTCTCCCATTGGGGAGTGATCGATCTGCTCTCCGTGCTGCCAACCTACATCAGTCTCCTAATCTCAGGCTATCATTATTTGCTGGTCATCAGAATTCTGCGGCTGCTCAGGGTTTTCAGGGTGCTCAAGCTCGTGCGCTTCAGCACGGAAGCACAGCTTCTGGTGCATGCCCTCAGGGCCAGCGCCTACAAGATAGGAGTCTTCATTTCGTTCATGCTGACCATAGTGGTGCTGCTGAGCACCCTGATGTATGTGGTGGAGCGGGGCAATCCCGGCTTTTCAAGCATCCCGTCGAGCATCTACTGGGGGATTGTCACCATCACCACCGTGGGGTTCGGCGACATCGTCCCGCACACGTTTTTGGGAAAATTCATCACGTCGTTTATTATGCTTTGCGGCTACTCCGTCATCGCCATTCCAACAGGCATTGTAACTGTGGAGCTTTCCCGCAAAAGGGATAAACCGGCTATAACAGCCTGTCCCGCCTGCCATCGGGCTTGCCGTGAAACGGATAACTTCTGCAGCCACTGCGGAGGAGCGCTGCCGTGATGGGTCACGGGTTTTCCGGAGTCCGGTTGGAACTCCGGCATTCAGAATCCCGCCTCCGCCGCCTTCAACGCACCTTGGCCGAGCCGCTTCATCGCCGGCGGCCCGGTGGAGTTTTCAAGCCAGGCGCGGGCCATTGGACTCCGGTTATCATTTGCCCGGCCATCCTGTCGGTGATTGAGTCCCCCGCCATGAAAACCATCGCCACTTTCAACACCGTGGATGAGGCCAGCCTTGTGAAATCCCGTCTGGATGCGGCGGGCATCCCGGCTTTTTTGCAGGATGAGCATGTGGTGCAGCTGAACTGGAGCTATTCCAACGCCATTGGCGGGGTGCGGCTGCAGACCACGGATGATCAGCTGGAGACCGCCCGTGAGTTTCTTGCGGCGGCAGCTCCCCCACCGCCGGAACCGGCTGTTGAGGTGGTCTGCCCCGCCTGCGGATCGGCCAAGGTCCGGCAGGAGGATTTGCCGCGTCGTTTTGCCCTGTTCACTCTTATAGCGCTCTCCTTGCCGATGCCCTTTGGACGCAGCGCCTGGAAATGCCAGGACTGCGGGCACGGCTTTAAAGTCCGACGCAGTCCTGTGATGTGAGTATGCCCTGGCGGGGTGCCCACACATAATCTGTCAAAGGCCGCTGCCTGTTTGTGCATTCTGGAGGAACTGTCTCCATCAGCGGAAAAGGCCGTAAAAACATCCACCCTGTCCACCCTTTGAGCCGCTAAAAATAAGCTGTGTCCGCCGCCGGCAGGATCCGGACGATCTCCTCCTCGCGCATTCCGAATCCGGAACCATTCACTGTCTCCACCGATATCTGGCCGTCGCGCCGGCGGTATAATGCGGGATGCACCGCCGCCTCCGCAGCGGACGCTGCGGGATAAAACTGCATGGCATTCGTCTCCACGCCTGCGATGGTGGGTGCCCACGCCGCCAGCAGGGCGTGCGCGATCTGCGCCAGCATGGGATTGGTCAGATCCTGCACCATCAGGGTCATGCCGTGCGCCGATGCCCATGCCAGGCTGAGCAGGGCTCCGGTCTGCGTTTTGCACGTCTTCAGCGCCACACCGGTCCAGCCGAGCGCGCGGCCGGTGCGCACCTGCCGCCAGTCGTGGGCGCTTTCATCCAGAAAAAGCGGGCGACGGGCGCTCACGGCGTGGGCGGGAATGGGATGCTCCTCAAGCTCGTACGGAAACGGCTGCTCGACATAAAGCAGCAGAGCGAAAATCCGGGGTTCATCCTCCCGCAGACGGTCCAGAATTTCCGTGACATACGCGGGGTCGGTCACCGTGCAGTTGAAATCCGCGCTCAGCCAGAGCACGCCGCCGGCCAGCGCCAGACGCCCCGTTTTCACCAGCCGCGCATAGTCCCAAGCCGCATCCGTGCCCCGGAGTTTCACCTTCAGCGCCAGCAGGCCATCACGGCGGATCCAATCAGCCAGGAGCAGCGGCTCGCCATCGTCCGGCTCCGTGCCGTTCAGTTCCGCAGGGCCCAGCGGATCCAGCCCGCCCACCAGATGCCATGCCATGAGCCGCTCCCGCCTGACGGAGCGTAAAAAGTCCCCCGGATACTTTCCGGCGAAGGACAGCGACTCCGCCCGGTCCGCTGCCGGAGTGAGATACGCCGACAGATCCCGCGACAGAAAAGCCGAGCTGTAGGTTTCATACACCGGTAAGCCGGCAGCCTTCCCGCAGGCATCATGCAGCGCCAGGTCAAACGGTGAGGCGCACACCAGCGCCGCCAGCCACGGCAGATGCGCCCCGGCCGCGCGGACGCTGTTGTATTCCCCCAGCAGTCCAGGCAGGGCGTGCTCCAGGAAATCATAACCCACCTCCAGCGCGTGTCCGGAGGAGCCGAAACCCGGCCAGGCTTTGGCCAGCAGCCGGCAAAACCCGGTCAGGGCATCGAACCTTTCGTTGTAAGGAAGCGCGGAGGGCCAGACCCATTGCACGCTCAACGGGGTTTCACCCCATCCGGTGGCTTCGCGTCCGTCCGCCGCGCGGCAGTGCAGCCGCACCCGCGCGCAGGTGACGGAGGTCAGGGTCTCCGTGCCGAATTTCAACGGCACCCGCGTGGTCACGGGCAGAAGGAAAAGCTCCGCGCCGATGACGCGGATGATAGCGGGATTGGGCATGGGTTTGGAAAATGGACCAGTCAGGAAAGCACGTGTCTCCTGTGCTTCAGTCAGCAAGCGGCAGGCCTTTTGTCTCTGGAGCGAACCAGATGACCGCCATGCCGAAAAGATATACCAGCGTGACCACCGCCCCCATGGCCGCGTAACCACCGTAGTGGCTCACCAACGTTCCGCTGGTCAGCGCGCCCGCCGCCGCGACCACCCGGCCGGCATTGTAGCAGAGCCCCTGCCCCGTGGCGCGGACCCGGGTCGGAAACAGCTCCGGCAGATACAGCGGGAACCATCCGTAGAACGCCGCCGTGGCCGCTCCGGTCAGGAAAACAGCGGTCAGGAATGCAGGGTTGTAATCCGTCTGCGTGCGGAAAAGGAAGGCGCACACCAACAGCGACGCCGAGCACAGCAGAAAGTAGCTCACCCGCCGGCTGATCCTTCCCAGCAGCACCGGCGCCAGCAGGCTGCCCACCGCCGCGCCGAGGGATGACAGCATGTGCGCCGTGGACTTCGCGCCCTGCACCACGCCCTGGGTCATCTGATCCGCCCACAGCGGGATCCACTGCACGGACCCCCAAGTGCCGATGAGCGCCACCGACGACAGCAGAATGCCCAGAAGGGTCCGCCGTCGCAGCGGTGGCTGGAAAATCTCCCGCAGCGGCCTCACGCGCTCCCCCGCCTCCGCCGCCTGCGTCCTGGCGCGGTGCCACCGCTCCGACTCCGGCACAAACAGCCGGATCAGAAACGTCAGCACCGCAGGCGATGCCCCCACCAGAAACATCCAGCGCCAGGACTCCTGGGTGACCGGCGAAATCTTGGCCACGACCCCCACCAGGGCCATGCCCACATTCGCTGCTGTCCCAATGGCCCCCGCCAGCCACGCCCGGTGCCGGTCCGGCCATACCTCCATCACCAGCGTCACCCCCAGCGCCCATTCCCCGCCCATGCCCACCGCCGCCAAAAAGCGCACCACCGCCAGGTGCCACGGCTCCTGCGCCAGATACCCCGCCCCGCTGAAAAGGGAATAACACAGAATGCTCAGCGACATGGCCCGCACCCGTCCGACACGGTCCCCCATCCAGCCAAACAGCACCCCGCCGCCCGCCGCTCCCAACAGGAAAGCCGCAGTGATGATGCCCATCCATTCCCCCACCGCCCCCTCGTGTCCCGGCCCCAGCATGCTCAGCAGCGCCGGCCGGGCCACCACCGGAAACAGTCCAATCTCGAACCCGTCAAAGAGCCATCCCAAAAACGCGGCCAGCAGCGCCAGAAGGGGGCCGCGGCGGGAGATGGGCGGGACTTGGCCAAGGGCGGAGGAGGACATCGGCCCGGTATAGGAAATGACCGTGCCCCTGGCTACAGGTTTTTCATGCCGTGTTCACGCGGTCCGGCGTTTCCCCTGTCCGATATCCCATTCTGAAATCCGACTGTTCAGGTGCCGGGCAACGGTCGCATCCGCAGTCTTTTCTCCACCACTGAGAGCAGGTAGCCGGACATCGTTCCAGCGATTACGATGATGCCTGGCCACCGGAACCAGCCCGCGATAAGGCCGCCGGCGATCATCGCCAGATATGCCAGGCAGCCATCCGCAAGGTTCAGATTCGGCTGCGCGCAGACCGATCCCAGCCAGATGAACGGCAACGCCGCCAAGAACCACCACGACAGCAGGACAGCCGCGCCGATCGCCGCCAATGACAGAAACACAGGCGCGAATACGGCAGGCCGGATGGTGTAAACTTGTGGTGCCATGCGCTTGTTTTTATAAAATCACTGACCGGGAGATGGGGAGTCAAATCTTCAAAAATGCGGAAAAATGGCTTTGATTGATGCCGCCGGCAGCGCATGTCTCCGGCCCTTAGCCAGCCCTCCGGTTTCAACGCCACTCATTTTTATGGATCGGACAGAGAATCCCGGACACTGGCAAAAGCTCTTGGTGGCCCGCGTCCATTTACCGATCCCGGGTCCTTCCGATTTTTACCTTGAGCCTGGAGGGGATGCCGCGTTCGCATGGCAAATGTTCGGCGGGCTCAGCCTTGAGGAGGCCTATGTGGAATTTCTTAAAGACCCTTGGCTCCGTCAGGAGGATTTTTCGTGGATGTTGCCCAAAGCGTTCGAGTATTACTACCCGGTGGTGGACCGTTATCTGCGGTCAGTGAATATTCACGATGAGGATGAGTGCCATGAGGATGGCTGCGAAGCCCGTGGCCTGGGATTCAGCATTGAGTCCCAGTTTCATTGGACCGGCGGCGCGCGCCCTGCGGATTACGTGGTGCGGGAAATCCGCAGACTCTCATTGTTTGTGCGCGGCCATCTGTCCCATTATTCCAAGGATCCGGAGGAGCGGGCCCGGATTGATGAATCGTGGCGCAAACTGGACGAAACGGTGTCCCAAACGGGCGTTTCATAGCGGAACAATGGCAGGATGCGGGAACTGACGGGAGGCTTCCTGATTTAGGGCCAGCTGTTCCGGTCTGCGCACCCCAAGCTTACGGAACCGTCCGCCGCCGCCAAATTCAGGCAGCTCCGGCATCGGGACCGTTCCCTCCAACGACGTCGACCGCATATTCACGCGAATCACCGCAAACTTTATCCCTGCTTGGCAGCACATGGAATACCGTTATCATTCCATTCGCCGGATAAGCGGACCTCCATCCTGGCGCTGACGTTCCCTTTTCCCATGCCCCCCGCGCACAGTGCGATTTTACCAAGGGAAATGCGTGCGCGTGTTCCCAATTGGTGTCCTTTCACCGGCCTGCGCCATCCGGAGGACTCCGTCGGGATCATTTCACAGGACGTATTGGTCTGGCGTGACTGGTGGAACAGGTGGCTCCGGACGGAGGTGCCCTGTGCTCCATCGCACTGGCTGCGGATTCATCTGCATCGTTGCTGGATTTCTGTCAGAACCACCCTGACCGATCCTGGCGCATGCACCGTCGGGGTGCTCGTTTTGATTTACGGCCCTGAGGGCGGGGGCCACGGCTGGCTGGCCCTGGGCTCCAGCGCCTTGTTCCTCATGGTGGTGGTGGCGTGGGAGCGGTTTCATCCGCCGGCCTTCACGGTGTGTGTCCGTGGGGACAAGGTTTATTACGATTTCCGGGATCCGGATTATGCCCGGGAGTTCGCCGCGCTCAACCCTGTCCGGGAGAACGGCGCACACCGCCCGTGAAATCGACGCTCCGCAGTATTCCTCGCCGGGCGGTGCCCGCTTATGTCCCAACCCATCCAATGCCCCGACTCCTTGATGCCCCTGCTGTGCCGGTGGTCCCGGATGACCGTGGGGCTGGAGGCGGAGCCTGTGGAGTCGCTGCCGGATCTGGGGATCGATCTGCTGACGGCGGGCTACGGTACTGAGGAAATCATGGCACTGGCGGTCTGCGACCTGTCTGAACACCCTGCCGACCTAAGGCAGGCGGCACGGCGGGCCTTCGCCTCCCTGGGCGTGCCGGATGAGGAGGACAGGGAGTTTCACCTGATGGTGGCAGGCCGCTCTGTGGCCTCCAGAATTGTGGACGGCACTCTGTCTCCCGAGGAAGGGCGGAGCCTGATGGCGGCAATATGGACCAACACACATTATCCAAAACTGCTGAGTGAGTGGATAATCGTGGAGGAGGCTACCTATTTCTTCCGGGAGATCATGGGCACACCTGAGCTTTACACTGGTCTGACCGAAGCCACTATTTCTGAAACCATTCGCACCTTGGCCAAGGAATTCCTGTCCGAAAATCAAGTGATCCTGCATCCACCGTAATCCTGACCTTGCAGTTTGCCGCTCGGCTCCACTTCTTCCTCCGGCTGGGGGGGAACGCCGTGCTCCTCAAGGATTTCATCCAGCATCATGTTGAGCATGCCGTGGGTGAAAGGAGTGGGGTGGCGCTTGTTGTTCTCCCAGCAGATGAGGGTGCCAAGGGGCACCCCCCAGGCCTTGGCGGCTTCCGTCTGGGTGATTTCCAGTTTTTTTCTGGCGGCTTTCAGTTTGGCGCGCAGGTCCTGTGACATGGCTTGGGTGCGATGCTCCGGGGGTTGGGGTTTGGTTTATTAAGAATCGGCGGCTGTGAATGGCCTCCGACGCTCGCTGAAACAGGGGCCGGACTTGACGGATGTGCAGGCCACACTCCTTTCCAGCGGAAACGCGGGCATCAATTGAGATTACCAGTCTGAGGAAGGATGTTACAGAATTTTTTTCCAGCCCTCACCTTCACAGGGAAATTCTCCGTTACAGCAGGTCAAAAAATTTCCAGACTCCAGTTTTCAGTCCGCAAACCGCTCGAAAGAACAGGTTCAGCTCCAGATGTCTAAACCTTGAATCCTGAATCCTTTAGAACGTTTTACGGAAAGTTGTGGTGTTCTCGGAGAGCTTTTCCTCGTTGGGCGGCGCTACGACATTTGGGAAAATGCTCTAATCTTTTCCTTCTGAAAACTGAAAACTCCCTCGGAAAAGCCTTTTCTCCCCCAGCAATGGCTGGCAGTGAGGAATTTTCACCCGCTTCAGGTTGAACTGGACGATGGCTTTCTCCTGCAGGACCCGCATGGCCTCCGGGATGGAGTCCGTGACCACCAGCAGGTCCAGATCCACCGGGCTGATGAGGCCGTCCTCCTTCATGCGCCGGATGGCGCTCATCATGGGGGTCCAGTAATCCACCCCCATCAGGATCACAGGGAAATTCCGGATCTTTTTGGTCTGGATCAGAGTCAGCGCCTCAAAGAGCTCGTCCATGGTGCCCAGTCCTCCCGGCATGACCACGAAGGCGTAGCTGTATTTGATCAGCAGCGTCTTCCGCGTGAAGAAATACCGCATATCCACACTGGCGTCCAACCAGGGGTTCACCTGCTGCTCATGCGGCAGCACAATGTTGATGCCCACACTGCGTCCGCCGGCCTCCTTTGCCCCCCGGTTGGCGGCCTCCATGATGCCCGGGCCGCCGCCGGTCATGACCGTGAACCCCAGCCGGGCGATTTCCCCTGCCGTCTTCCGGGCCAGTTCATACCATGGATGCCCCTCCTGCAGCCGGGCGGAGCCGAACACCGTCACGCAGGGACCCACAAAATGAAAAGTTCTCAGCCCGCGCAGGAAATCCAGCATGATCAGGCCCAGGGTTTTCAGTTCCTGCCACCGGCTGTTGGGGCCGGACAGGAAGCGCCGGTCCGGCAGGGTCAGCTGGTAGCGTTCCTCCTCCGCAGCGGCGGCGGTGGGAACCGGAAGTTTCTCGGGGAGTTTTTCAGCGGCGGGAACCATGGTTAAACAAAAAAAGACTGGACGCTGCATCAATAACAGGCAAATCACCAGTGGGCGGTGAATTGTGAAAAAAATTCACGCAACTTCATCATTTCGATCCCAATCCGGCATTCCAGTTGCTACTTCCATTCCGCGGCAAACGCAGGCGTAACGGGAAAGGATACCTGAAACCGTCCGTTTTTGCAGCCCCAGACCGAACTTCAACCAAAACCACTGCTCATTTAAACAGCATCCCACCATGGCCAAATATAAACTCGAATACATCTGGCTCGACGGTTACACTCCGGTGCCGAATCTCCGCAGCAAGACTCAGATCAAGGAGTTCGAAAGCTTCCCAAAACTTGAGGAACTGCCCGACTGGGGCTTTGACGGCAGCTCCACCAAACAGGCGGAGGGCCGCAGTTCGGACTGTGTGCTGAAGCCGGTGGCCATCTTCCCGGATATCACGCGCACCAACGGCGCGCTGGTCATGTGCGAGGTCATGATGCCGGACAAGGTCACGCCCCATCCGAGCAACTCCCGAGCCACCATTCTCGACGATCCGGGTGCCTGGTTCGGTTTTGAGCAGGAGTATTTCTTCTACGAGGACGGCCGTCCCCTCGGATTTCCCGAGAACGGCTACCCTGCTCCCCAAGGTCCCTACTACACCGGTGTGGGCTACCAAAACGTGGGCAGCGTCGCCCGCCAGATCGTGGAGGAGCACCTCGACATCTGTCTGGCCGCCGGCATTAACCACGAGGGCATCAATGCTGAGGTGGCCAAAGGCCAGTGGGAATTCCAGATCTTCGGCAAAGGCTCCAAGAGGTGCGCCGACGAAATCTGGGTGGCCCGCTACATCCTCCAACGCCTGACCGAGAAATACGGCATCGACGTCGAGTACCACTGCAAGCCCTTGGGCAACACCGACTGGAACGGCTCCGGCATGCACTGCAACTTCTCCACCACCTACCTGCGCGAGACCGGCGGCAAGGAATACTTCGAAGCCCTCATGGCCGCCTTTGACAAATACAAGGACGAGCACATCGCCGTGTATGGTCCGGACAACCATCTGCGCCTCACCGGCCTGCATGAGACCCAGTCCATCGACAAGTTCAACTACGGCGTGGCCAACCGCGGTGCCTCCATCCGCGTGCCCCACAGCTTCGTGAACAGCGGATACAAGGGTTACTTGGAGGACCGCCGTCCGAACTCCCAAGGCGATCCCTACCAGATCGCCTCCCGCGTGCTGGCGACCATCGCCACCGTGCCCACTCCCTGAGCGGTTTTCCTTCGGTATCCGACCGGGTTTCTCAATTCAACGGCGTCGCTTCCTGGAGCGGCGCCGTTTTATTATTTTATTGTAAAGTGAATATTCCGGTCCCGGCCTTCCCGACCCGTGCGCCCCTGCTTCCCCGCCGGACCTTTCTGACCCTGCTGTTGGGCGCGGCGGTGAGCGCCAAGGCCGTGCTACCCGGGCCCGTGATCACTTCCAGCCTTGCCTTTGAGGAACTGTCGGGATCGAAATTCTGGCCGCAGCCCCTGCGGGAGATGATTGCCTACGCCCTGAGCCTCACCCTGCGCGGACTGGGATACCGGTTCGGCTCCGACGATCCCGACGAGGGCGGCATGGACTGCTCCGGCACCATGTACCATGTGATGCGGCATCAGGGCATCAAAAACGTGCCCCGGCAATCCGACAGCATTCACACTTGGGTGGCGGAGGCCGGTCTGATGCGGGAAGTCAGCGGCACGCCGGCTCTGGACGATCCCGTGCTGGGGCGCATGAAGCCCGGCGACCTGCTGTTCTGGACGGGCACCTACGATACCGGATCGCGGGTCAGCCGGATCAGCCATGTAATGATGTATCTCGGCAAAACTCTGGAGGGCGAGCCGGTGATGTTCGGAGCCAGCGATGGCCGTCCCTACCGGGGCAAACGCCAGAACGGCGTCAGCGTTTTCGATTTCCGTATGCCCAAAGCCGAGGGCAAGTCCCGCTTTGTAGGCTACGGCCCCATCCCCGGATTTGATGTCAGCACCGTGTCCCCACAACCGCCCACCCGTGGCCGCGTCGCCGACACCGCCAAAACCGCGGCTCCCGAAAAGAAACCGGACACTACCAACCAGCCGGACACGGAAAAGCCGGACCGGAATGCAGTAAAACCCGGCCGCGGCAAATCCAAACCGGAGGCGGCGGACGACTCCTCCAAGTCCGGCACCGGTCGCAAGGGAGCCGGCGGGGAAAAAGAACCCGCCCCGCCCCGCAAAACCACGCCATCGTCACCCTCCAAGGGCAAAGGCGCCAAATCCAACGGCGATGACGCCGATGAGGATTCCGACGCCGACGCCCGCTCCAATCCGGACAAGCCCTCCAAGTCCTCGGCCAAAAAGTCCTCCGGTTCCGCATCCGGAGCCGGTGCGACCCCGAAGCGGTCATCCTCATCCTCCTCCAAAAAGAAGCGGACCGGTTCTTAAAAGACCTGAAGGCCGACGTCCTCCGCCGGCTCAGGCCAGTTTCCGGCTCCGCAGCGCGTCCAGCGTCCAAGCGTATTCCCGGACCAGCTGATCCACCACATTGCCGGTGCGCAGGTCCCTTGGCAGCACCTCCCAGGTGTAGGTCTCCATCTCCAGATGAGCGCATTTCTCCGGGATCCCGGCCAGCCAGTCGAGAGCCGACAGGAGGTTGCCGCGGGTGTCGCTGAAGGGCTCCTCCAACTCCGCATGCAGCGGCACATGGAAGTGGACACGCCACTCCTCATCCTCCGGCACGCCGTGGGCCGCCGCGTGCTCCAAGGCATCCGGCAGGTCGCGGAAGCGGTGCAGCGATCCATCCGGACGGCGGGCGATGGTCTGATGGAAATAGACGTCCTCCTGGAATTCCCGCAGCCGCTTCAGCGCCGGCGGCACACAGGGCACGCGCAGGGCGCTGCTGAGATGCAGCTTGCTCAGACGGATGCCGCGCTCCGTCAGCTGCGTCAGACCGGCGGCGGCATCCTCGAACTCCACTGCCAGGTGGCAGGTGTCGTAGTTCACCCCCAGGCAGCGCCGGATCTCCTCGCCCTGGCCCAGCTTTTCAAAAAACCTCACCGTTTCACCGGTGGTCTCCAGATAACCCAGCGGCTCCGGCTCCACCCCCAGATGCAAATCGATCCCGGTGCGGTCACTGAGCCGGGCGATCCAAGTGGCCATCCGGCCCAGGTTCGCCGTCAGGTCCTGCTCCTGCTTCGCGCTCAGCAGCAGTTCCTTATGGGTGCCCGGCACTGTGCTCACGCTGCCCGCAGTGCCGGGTGGGACGAGATCCGCCAGGATGGTGAACAGCGCCTGGGTGTAATCCACGCGGTCCACCGTGGACCAGTCCGGCTGGAACACCTGCTCCTTCACCCGCGTGCCGTGGAACTGTCCGTAGGGAAAGCCGTTGATGGTGAACACATAGCATCCGTTCCGGTCCAGCCAGCGCTTGAAGTCCTGCCGCACCGACCGGTCCACCAGGGACTTGGCCGCCGCCGCCCCCACCCGCAGTCCGATGGCATACGGCCCATCCGGGCAGACCTCCGCCTTCACCGCCAGCGTGTGTTTCTCCAAAGCCGCCATCGTCTCCGGCCATGTCTCCCCCCGGTGAATATTCGTGCAGTAGGCGAGATGGAGACCGTGGAGGAGATTCATGGGTTTGAATAAAGGAGTATCAGGGAATTCCCCGAGTGGAGGGAGATGGTTGGGAGCTTGCCACCGCAGTCGGCCAGCTCCGTAAGTCGCAGCCGGCGCGGAGCAATTGAAAGCGGAAATCACCGATATGCCCGACGCGGGGCATTTTACCGGGACTCATTTTCAAAAACCGCTCCCGGACATCCGGTCCCTCGGACCGACTGGTGAATTTGACGGCAACTCCCTACTTCACATCCGCAGCAGAAAGGGGTGCCCACCGAATAAATGGCTGGCAGCCTGTGGTTCCCATCCGCAGACGCGTGCCGCCGGCCGGGCCGGTGTATAGGTTACCGGGTCATATGCACCGCGCCCGCCTTACATTGCTGAGCCTCACCCTTATAGCGGCATGGCTGCCTCAGGAGGGAACGGCGGGGGCTGCGGACAAACCGCCGCCGCTGACGGCATTCGATTCCGATCCCGCCCATTCATGGAACCGGCTGTGCGATGCTCTCCCGATTTCAAAGGCGGACTGGAAAATCTTTCTCAACGGTCGCTCCATCAGCGATGCCGGTCGCGCCGAATTGAAGGCAGCGCTGGTGAGGTTTCTGGCGGATGGAGCCGCAGTGGAGCGGATGAGTCCCTTGAAAAAGCCGTCATGCAGCGGCAGCTGGTGCTTCAGTTCCATCTCAACTTCGCCGCCAGCCAGAACGGCCAGCCGGCAGCAGGCTTGGATCATGATGAGATTCTCAATGGCTTGGCCAAGGCCGCCAAGCGGATCGCCTTGAGCGCTGCGCAGATCCGCCAGCTTCCCGGCACCTATGCCGCGGCGCTATCCGCTCAGGGCGCTGTCACCGAATATGCCCCGGCCGATCCGGCGCCTTTTCTGCCAAAGGACCTTCTGACTGAGAATGGCCCGTGGATCGGGCTTCGTCTCACGGCGCAGGGTGGGCGGCAGGGCGTGGTGGCTAATTTCCATTTTAGCATCCTGTGCGGCAGCACCTCATTCGAGGTCCGGATGCGCCATCCGGAGGGCCGTGCGGCGGGCATGGCCTATCTGAAATCCCTGGCGGACATGGCGGAGCCTTTCCTCAAGGAGGGGACCCCGGAAACCGCGCGTCTGAGCGCCACGGAATTTCCGAACCCCGCCACCCCGCAGTTTCCCGCCGGCACCGCATGGGCTCATGATTGTTGCGGCAAACACCCGCCACTCACTGCCCTGTTGATATTTTGAGCCTGACAAACAGGCGCTGATGGGCACCGGAAGGGACGCTGAAGAGATGCTGCGGCAGGGTGCCGGTGTCCGCCACTGCTGTCCATGGTCCGGATGCAGGATTGGTGGTCCACTCGGCCCCGTAGGCGATGCCGGACATGCCGGCGGGCTGGTCAAAGGACACCATAAAGTTCCCATTCTCCAGACGTCCCTGGGGCAATGCCGGGGATGCGCCGGATTTTGGGTTCAGATCAAAAGCGAACTCCACCAGATTGGGCAGGCCGTCATGATCAGGATCGGCCAGATCCGCAGCGTCGCCGGTGCTCTGCGCAGTGCCGAAATGGGTTTGCCGCCATGCTTCCAGAGAGCTGGGAGGCGGGGCAGCCACGGTGTGGATGGCATTGCCAAAGAAATGAATGGAGCAGACATAGGTGTAATCGGCCTCGGCCAGCGGGACATTGAAGGTGAGCCGGCCGTTGGAGATGTTGTTGTTGATCACCGATCCCGCCGGAGCTCCATCGATGCGCAGGGGATGGCAGGTGCAGGCGGTGATGTCGAAGGTGTAGGTGCGCCCGCGCACCAGCGTCAGCACCGGGCTGCCGCCGGCCCCGTTGATGGTGTAGTCGGACTCCCCGCCCGTGGCAGTGACGATGAAGTCTGCAGGCGCGGGACCGGCCACTACCTTCATCAGCGAGCCCGCCGGGAGCCCATTGGCCTGCTCCGAGGGCCCGAGCGTCAGCTTGGTGCCGACGTAGATCTCCCCGTCCTCTCCCTCGCCGAAGGTCTGGATATACTGATTGATGGGATTCCCCCCCTCCACCTCCAGTTGGGATAGACTCCACACACCGCCACCGGACTCCTCGAGCCCCAGCAGCACCCCTTTGGGGGAAGTGAAGTCCTGTGACCAATCCCCGAAGACATATTTGCCCTGAAGCGCCGGGATGGCGGCTCCCCGGTAAAGCACGCCGCCGGTGATGGACACGCCGTACTGCGGCAGGGGCGGGTTTCCTTTGACCACTCCCGGATGGGCATACTGGGCGATGGGATCCACCACCGTGCCCTCCAGCGCCGGGGCTCCGCTGGAGAAGGCGGGAATAAAAGTGCCCTCACGGTTGCGCCATCCGAAGTTGCCGCCCCTCGTGATCACGTCCACCTCCTCCACCTCCCCCTGGCCCACATCCGCGCAGAACAGCCGTCCATCCTGACGGTCAAAACTAAAGCGCCATGGGTTCCGCAGACCGAAGGCCCAAATCTCCTCCCTGACCCCGGTCCCCCCCGCGAAGGGATTGTCCGCCGGAATGCCGTACTGGCCTCCCGGACCATTGGTGCCCAGGGGATCAATGCGGTGGATTTTCCCCATCCAGCCGGTCCGGTCCTGCGAGTTTCCCAGATTGTCAGTGGGGCGGGCCGCCGAGCCGCCGGTGTGGCCGGCGTTGTTGTCATTGGAGCTGCCGCCGTC
This sequence comes from Verrucomicrobiales bacterium, assembly GCA_028293125.1. Lineage (GTDB taxonomy): Bacteria > Verrucomicrobiota > Verrucomicrobiia > Verrucomicrobiales > V1-33 > CAIZWU01. The sequence goes on from JAQGPJ010000011.1 coordinate 40,268, forward strand.
GCCGGTGCTGAAATAAAGCAGGCCGTCCGGTCCAAACGCCACCTGGCCGCCGTTGTGATTGAACTGCGGCTTGTCAAAGGAAAGAAGCACGCGCCCGGACGCAGGATCCGCCACATCCGGATTTTCCGCCGACACTTGGTATTCGGCCAGGGTGCTGCGGCAGTTCACCGGCTGCTCCGCAGTGCCGGGCGCGTTGGGGGAAACAGCACTGTAGAAGACGTAGAACTTTCCCGCACCGGGCTGTCCCGTCTGTTCATACTGCGGATGAAAGGCCAGTCCCAGAATGCCGCGCTCATCGAAGGCCGCCTGCTCCGGGACCAGGCTCGCGCTCAGATCCAGAAACGGCTGGCCCTGCAGGACACCGTTTTTGAAAATCAGAATTTTCCCCCGCTGCTCACCGACAAAAAGGCGTCCGGTGCCATCCATGGCGCTGGTGATGCAGGTGGGCGACTGAATCTTTTTGTCGGCCACCATTTCCAGCGCCAGCTTCGGAAAAGCGGCATGGGCGGAGGGGGTGCAGAAGGCACCGAGAGCCGCCGGAAGTAGGATCAGCAATTTTTTCATAAGGAGAGGTTGAATAGGTTGCCAGGCTTGCGGACTGCCGGTCTGTCAGAGGCTTTCAGCTGCCGGCCGGCGGTGCGCCCGGTGGCCCGCAGGTTTTTGAATCCCGTCATTCATTGGTTGCGGAGCCAGTAAACAGGGCCCCTGCGAACCACGCCAGATGCAAACCGTAACAGGGCTGTTACGCTTCCCGGCCAGGCCTGCCCGAGCGGCTTCATAAAACAGGCGGATCCCCCCTGCACGGCGCTCCGGTTCTATTCTATTCTATTCTATTCTGTTCTGTTCTGACAGGGTCCGGTCAAAGCCTGGGGAACAGGCCTGAAATTTCATTGTCTTCAGAGGCCGGGCAGCTAAAATCAGGCCCTTGCCGAAGGCCACCGGCAGGTATTTCCATGAACGCTTTCAAACCGCGCCTCTCCTGCAGTCCGGCCCGCCCTCTGAAGCTCCGGCCCGTAACAGTCCTGTTACGCTTTCCCGCTGCCGGCGCCGCCCGCGGCGGGCCATACTCCGCCATTCCGGACTGCCACAGATCATGCGTGTGCTGATTATCGAGGATGAACCCGAGCTCGCCCGGCATATCACGCGGGCGCTGACGCGGTATGGCCACAGCGCCAGCGCGCAGCACGACGGCGCGGCGGGACTGCAGGCCGCGCTGGATGATCCGCCGGATCTGGTGGTGCTGGATCTGAATCTGCCGGGACTGCATGGCGGCGAGGTTCTCCAGCGGCTGCGCGGGGCGCAGTCCCCGGCGCGCATTATCATCCTCACCGCCCGTGGGAGCGTGGAGGACCGCGTCAGGGGACTGAAGTCAGGCGCGGACGACTATTTAGCCAAGCCATTCTCCATGGAGGAGCTGGCCGCGCGGGTGGACGCGCTGGGCCGGCGCGGCGGGCCGACCGCCGCCGACGGGGTGCTGAAGGTCGCCGATCTGCGGATGGACGTGCCGCAGCGGCGGGTGAGCCGGGCGGGCGTGCCCGTTGCGCTTTCCCCCCGGGAGTTCGAGGTCCTGCAGGTGCTGATGCAGGAGCCGGGCCGCGTTTTTTCACGCACGGAGCTCTGTGAGAGGGTGTGGCACCGCGACCATGAGTACGACACCCGCACTGTGGAGATCTTCATCACCCGGCTGCGCCGGAAAGTGGACCTGCCCTCTTCTCCGCCCCTTATTCACACGCTCCGCAGTGTGGGCTACACCATCCGCGCGGCGGACTGGCCCGCCCGCCTTTTGCCATTGCCGCCACCGCCATGAAGCCCAGCCTGATTTTCCCTGCCCTGACAGCCCTTCTTTCCCTGGCAGCCGCCATGGGGGCGGAAACAGCCATCGAGGGCCGCGTGGAGCTGCCGAAAGGCCGTCCCGGTCCAGTCGTGGCCAAGCGTTATGAAATCGTCTCCAAGGGCGGCGTGATCTCCACCGACCCTCCGTTGGCAGTGGTGTATCTGGAGGGTCCCTTTCGCAAACCCTCTCCTCCTGCGACGAGGCAGCTGACGCAGAAAAACCTGACCTTCATCCCGGCGCTGCTGCCCGTCCAAGTGGGCACCAAAGTGGAGTTCCCCAATGAGGACGACACCTATCACAACATTTTCTCCTTCTCCCCGGCAAAACGCTTTGACCTCGGGCGCTACCGCCCGGAGGAAAGGCCCATTCCGTCGCAGATCTTCGACAAGGCGGGGCCCGTCACCCTGCGCTGCGACATTCACGAGCACATGCGCGCCCTGATCCTCGTTCTGGACACCCCGCACTTTGTGATGACCGGCACCGACGGACGCTTCCGCCTGGCCGGGGTGCCGGACGGGCGCTACCGCCTGAAGGCCTGGACGAGCAGCAAAACCACTCTGGAGAAGCAGGTGGAGATCAAATCCGGCGCGGCCTCCCGCGTCGATTTTCCGTGAGGAGCACCCCCCATCCCCCGGCGCATGGCTGGCGGTTCCGCACCCGGCTGCGCACCGGGATGATGCTGGTGGTGCTAGCCCTGACAGGGCTGGGGCTTTTCCTGGCCCAGCAAAAGGTGGCGCACGAGGCCGCGCTGGACCTGCAGAGGAATTTCCAGAGCACGCTCGCCACGTTGAATGGCGTGCAGGAGGTGCGGCATGCGGCGCTGGCCGAGCGCTGCCGCGTGCTGGTGCGGCGCCCGCGCATCCATGCGGCGCTGGAGGATGACGCCTTGGATCTGCTCTACCCCAGCGCGCGGGACGAGCTGCGCGACATCATGCAGGACACCGCCGATCCCGGCGCGGGCGGAACCCCCACGCTGCGGGCCCGCTTTTACCGCTTTCTGGACACCCAGGGCGCGGTGATCCCGCCGCCCGCAGGAGCGGATGTCGGGGTGCTTTCCGACGCCGCGGAGGCCCGGCTTTCCCTGCCCCGCGTGCCGGAGATCCGGCAGCTGGGCTATTTAGCGCGGGAGGCCGGCAACGGGGCCGGCACAGTCGATGAGGTGATCGCGGAGCCCATCATCTCTACGGAGACCGGCGAGGTCATCGCGGCTCTGGTGCTGGGATTCGAGCCCGTGGAGCAGGAACTGCACCCTTCCGGAATGCGGATCCGCAGCGGTATCCAATTCGGCCCCCGCCTTTATCTGCCCGGCTCCGATCCTCCGGCGCTGACCACACTGTCGGCGGCGCTGGCCCGCGCCGCTGGTCCGGAGTCTCCTGCCGATAACAATTTCACCGCTGACCTTGACGGCGAACCCCATCAGGTTTTCCACGAGCGCCTCAATCCCGGCTCGCTGTACCCTCCGGCGGACAAAGTGGTCATCTATCCCCTGACGGCGGCCCGTGAGCGCCTGCGGCAGCTGCGGGCCCAGATCCTCACGGCGGGCGCGGCGCTGCTGCTGGCAGGCATGGCGGCCAGTTATTTTCTGACGGAGCGTCTGTCGGCACCGGTAGAGAAACTGGAGATCGACTCCGCGAAGGACCGTCTGGGGCGGGCCCGTGCGGAATCCGACCTCAGGATGACCAGCGCCGAGCTGCAGCGGGCCGCCCGCTTTTCCTCCGACGCCTCGCATCAGCTCAAAACCCCTATCACGGTTCTGCGCGCCGGTCTCGATGAGCTGCTGGCCAGCGATGAACTGCCGCCCGCCCTGCGGGAGGAGGTGTCCTCGCTGATCCACCAGACCTACCGACTGACCGGCATCGTGGAGGATCTGCTGCTCCTTTCCCGCATGGACGCGGGCCGTCTGGAAATCAGTTTCGGCACTGTCCGCCTCATGCCGCTGATCGATGGGCTGATGGACGATCTTTCCGTCATGCCCGATGCGCCGGATCTGGTTTTGGAAGCGGAGGCCGGCGATCCCGACATGCGGATTGCCGGCGAGGAGCGCTATGTGGCCCTCATCCTGCAGAATCTGTTGGAGAACGCCCGCAACTACAACCGCCCCGGAGGCCGCATCCGCCTGGTCTGCCGGGAGGACGGCGGCTGGGGATGCCTGCTCGTGGGCAACACCGGGGACGCCATTCCCCCCGCTGCCCGGGAGCACATTTTCGAGCGCTTCCACCGCGGGGCCGCCGGCGGAAATATCCCCGGCCATGGCCTGGGCCTGAACCTCGCGCGGGAACTGGCGCGGCTGCACGGCGGCGATCTGCGACTGGTCGGCTCGGAGACGGACTGGACGGAGTTCGAGGTCCGCTTCCGGCTGGCGGGTCAGGAAGGAGGTTCCGCGTGCTGATTCCATCGGCGCACGGGCTGGCGGCAGCGGCACGCGGGCAGGCTTTCCCCTTGCGGAGCCAGCGGGGATGAACCCCCATGCGCACCTGTGAATGTCCTCCGCTCAGCCGCCGCCTGCCTGCTGCTTGGAACTGCGGCTCCCCTTGCCGCGGAGGGACTGATTGACCGGCTTGACGAGGCGCTCACCGTCTCCGCCTTCGATGGCCATGCGCGGGCGCGGCTCAGCGGCACCCTGGATCTGGAGGGCTATTACTTCCCGCGCACACCGCCGGGTCTGATCCATGCGGATGACGACGGCGCTCTTCTCAATCCCCGGCTCACCCTCTTTCTCGACGCCCAGCTGGGACCGCACGTTTACGCTTTCGCCCAGGCGCGGGCGGACCGGGGGTTTGATCCCGGCGATGGTGATAGGGAGATCCGGCTGGATGAATACGCCATCCGCCTGACTCCGTGGGAGGACGGGCGCTTCAATCTGCAGATCGGCCAGTTCGCGACCGTTGGCGGCGGCTGGATCACCCGCCACCTGTCGTGGGACAATCCCTTTGTCAGCGCCCCGCTTCCCTACGAGCACGTCACCGCCGTCCGCAGCCGGGTGCCGCCGTATTCGGCCCGGTATTTCGCGCCCGGCACCCTCTGGGGAAAATACGATTACCTGCCCGTGATCTGGGGGCCCAGCTATGCGACCGGCGTCTCCGTGGCGGGACGGTTGGGCCGGTTCGATTATGCGGCGGAAGTGAAGAACGCGTCCCTTTCCTCCGTGCCGGAATCCTGGAGCATTACAGAGACGGGCTTTGAGCATCCGACCGTCACGGGCCGCATCGGCTTCCGCCCTGATCCGGCATGGAACCTGGGCCTCACCGCCAGCCGCGGACCCTATCTGATGCCGGAGGCCGCCGCCGCCCTGCCTGCCGGACGGGGTTTGGAGGATTACCAGCAGATCACGCTCGGACACGACATCAGCTTCGCCTGGCACCACTGGCAGCTTTGGGCGGAGGTCTTCGTGTCCCGGTTCGAGGTCCCGCAGGTGGGCAACGCCGACACCTTGGCCGGTTATTTTGAGGCCAAATACAAATTCACCCCCCAGCTCTTCGGCGCACTGCGGTGGAACCAGCAGTTTTTCTCCAAAGTGCCGGACGGATGGGGTGGGGAGCATGCCTGGGGCGACAGCCTCTGGCGGCTTGATGCGGCGCTCGGCTACCGCTTCACCCCTCACACACAGCTGAAACTCCAGTACAGCCCGGAGCGCGCCACGGGCGGCGGGCCGGGAACCAGTCATAATTTCGCCGTGCAGTTCACGGTGCGGTTCTGACAGAAAGGGATTGCCTTTGGCTGGAGCTTCAGGACACCGGTTATACCGGACTTTCCGAAACTGCCACGGATCAAACAGGTCATTTCCAAAATCGATTCTAGAGTGTGTCGTCATGAGATAGCAGCCCATAAAATGGCGCAACGGAACTGGACGGCGGCCAGATACGAGGCCGCACGCTTTGCGTAACGCGTGGCGATTCCGCGCCATTCCTTGATCCGCAG
>JAQGPJ010000017.1 GCA_028293125.1 Verrucomicrobiales bacterium
GCCCCGCCGGAGCACGGGCACCGCCCTCCGGCGGAAAACCGGCACCAATTCCGTGTCCGGACAAACCGGATTTCCGCCCCTCCTGAAGCCTGCCGTTTCCTAACGCCTTAAAAGCCTTTTTCCGGCCGGTTCCGCCGGAAGCCCGAAAAATCCAATCACACATGTCCCTAAGGGTGAACCCCTGGGTTGATGGACCCCGAAAAAAGCCCGAAAACTGGCCCTGTCCGGCACCTGGGCATCCGGTCTATTTCCGGTGTTTTTTCGGGCATCGGGCGCGAACCATATCCAAAGCCCGAAAAAAGTTGGAAAAAGTTGGGAGAAGCCCGAAAAAACCCCGGAAAAAGGGGGTGGAGAGGATTCCGCCCGCGCGGACGGAGGCGGCCTCCGTCAAGGCCCCGCGCCAATGGTTTCTCAAGGGCCTCAGGGGATGACTGCACGGCTTTTCGGACCTGCCCGCCCGCTTCCCTGCCGTCCACGCATTTCAGCCCGTTTTAATCAATCTCCAGCCTTTGCCGCAGGCTCCGGCCGACCGGTCGGCACCGGGAGCCGGACCGCCGCCCATCCCCGGAACCACCGGACCCGTCCCCACGCTGACGCCCGGCGGTCACGACCGGCCCTCGCATGACGACGGGGAGCCGGCGTTCCAAGCCGGCTCCGCCGCATCTCCCGGCGCCGCGGGGGAGCGGCCCCGCAGTTCATTGACTGCCCGCGCAATGGGATCACCACCCTGAAGCCGCCGGAGGGCTGCGCCCCACACCAAATGAGGGAATTTCGCGTGCGTGGGGGCAGCTTTTGAAGTTTTGACCCTCCTTTCAGGTGTTCAGGCAAATCCCCGTGTTCCCATCCGTTTCAAATCTGCACCACCGTGCGGCCGGCGGGTTCAATTTTGACCGCCTCCGGCGGGCAGGTCCGGAAAGGTCAAGTCAGCCCTTGCCCTCCCCCCTGCCGGAATGCGATCCGCCCGATTGTCCGGGGCCGGGTGAAATCCCCGGCGCAAACCGCTCCGGAAATGCCGCTGACGGCACGCGCGCGCCCGCTCCTTCCCTGTTTCACTTTTCCAAGCCACGGGCTCACCGCCATTCCCACGCGTGGATTGGCGGCGAAGCGGCTGCGGCAATCGTTCATGCGGTCAATGCGGGCGCCTCCCGCCGCACAGGGCCTGGACTCCCGTCGGCGTGGCGGATCACGGAGCGCCTTTGGAATCGGTGAGCCGTGCCTCATGAGTGATCAAGCGAGGCTGCGTATGCGGGTTTCAAGGCCGGCAAGCGTCGCCAGCACATCACCAATGGGCGGTGGCGGGCTGAAGAACATTGGAACCATGGCACGGTGGTCCGCCTCCAGTTCCGGAAGACGGGCCCGCGGGGGGAGCAGGCGGAAAGTGGCGGGCACGGCGAGCTCGTAACGCGCCCAGCCCGAGCGGAAGTAAACGGACTTGTGAATGACGACACGCTCTCTCAAAACCGCATCGGCCAAGGCGCGCTCCGCCACCGGACCAGCAGCCATGCGGGCGAGGTCGTGGTAATGCCGGGCATAGCGGGCGGGGATGGGTTTGGCCGGATCACGATGCGCCTCGGCGTGGAGAATCGTGGCTTTTTCCCAAAAAGTGCGCTCGGGGGCCAGGGAGCGGACGATGGCACGGCCCATGGGCTGGTCAAAAGTATCGCCCAGGTGGGAGCGGATGGGGTGGTGCTCCGCAGGCCAGTGGTCGGAGCGCGCGCCCAGCTCGATGCGGACCGCGGGGGCAATGTAGGCGAGACCGGGGCCTCCGGCCTGGGGAAAATGAAAAAGCAGGGTCTGCGCATCCTGAGGATCGATCTCCAAAGACCAGCCCTGAGTGCCCCCCAAAAGGCCCGTGAGGGAAGCATGAAGCCGCGGCAGCAAAGTTTTTTGGATGCGGTCCTGGCAGGCGCGCTGGAGGGCCTCAATGCGCCGGGTCTGTTCCTTTCCTGTGACCGCCTCGGGATCGTGGCCCTCGCCAAAGCCCAGAAAGCCGCGATGGAGGGAGACGTCCACATCCTCGGAAAAGCGGTCGATGAGACCGTAAACCTTGGAGAGCGAGGTGCCGCCTTTGAAAACGAGGTGATCACCAATCTCCGGCAAGGCAAAGAGGGCGTCGAGCGTTTTACAGACCCAGTAGTCCTTCTCCAGAATAGCCGGTGCCAGCCCGCACTGCCGGGAAGCGGCATCGAGCAATTCCAGACGCTCCCGTGGCGTGAGTGAAAGATAGGGGTCATCAGACATGGTCCTGAGTGATTTGGAGGAAAATGGGACGCATCCAGGCCGGGACGAGCGCCATATCGGCAACAAGCTGTTTTTTGGCTGCGGCATCCAGGCGGCGGTGCAGGTGCTGGATGGTTTCCTGTGTCACCCCGCCATTGCCCGCGTCACGCAGGGCCTGGGCGACAAGGCCGCTGGCCCGGCCCGCCAGCGCGAGGCTGCGCCCGGTGCTGCGCCGGAAGACGATCTGGCTTTTGCCCAGAAGCACCCTGGCGGGAGCGCCGTCGGTCTGGTAGATCATCCGGGCCGGCACCTGCGTGGTGAGACCGAGCTGATTGGCCGCCACCTGGGGAGAGGGAAGCAGGCGGAGATGCCGCCCCCTGGCCACGGCGGCGACGACGGCGTCCGCCGTGGCTCCGGTCCGGCCCAGAACCGGATGCGGGTGCGGACAGTCGTAGAGGCCGCGGGCCACCCGGCGGATCCTGCCATCACGCACCAGGCGGGTGAGCGCCATGCCGATACCGCGGGGATCGCCCAAATCCGCGAAATCATGGGGCGTGAAGGCCCATCCACGTCCCTGCCTCGCCACGCGGCGGAGGATGCGCTGATTGATGGAGGTCCGTGGGGGAAGTGTCCTCATGTTGAAAATAATGCATTGTTTTTTCAACAAATCAAGGGGCATGACACCATCACAAAGCCCGCGTCACGCTCCGGACTGGGCCCCCGGCACGTCCCCCGCCGGATCCGGCCTGACACCATTTCCAAGTAAAAAAGTGAGCAATTGATCAGCGGGCCGCCGCCGCCTGTGGCGTAGGGTCGCGGTGATGCTTCTCATGACCTCACAGGTCCGGGCTCCGCGCCCGTTTTTGGAGCAATGCGGCACTTTGCGGACGATCACGGCTCGCCGCAGCCCGCGCTCAGCATGGTTGTTGGCGGCTCAATCTCCAGACGCTCCAAAAAGAGCGGGACGCGCTCATTGTCATGCCGCGGCCCGATGCCGTCGGGCAGCCTTTGATTGTCAGGGTCCCTGAGTCCGCGGTCCCGCAGCTGGCGGTCAAGCTTTTTCGGCCTTCCCGAGCCCAGGGGTTCACCCTTGGGGACATGTGTGATTGGATTTTCGGGCTTCCGCCGGACAGGGTCCGAAAAGGGGCTTTTAAAAGTTAGGAAACGGCAGGTCTCCGGAGTGGCGGCGGCGGGGCGGGAATCCGGTTCTCCGGGCACGGAATTTGTATCGGTTTCCGTCCGAAAGCGGTTCTTGCGCTCCGGGGGAAGCGGTGCACGGTTTTAATGACTGCTCAATTTTACTTTGGAAAAATGAACAACCCGCCCCAACCCCTGACCCCGCGCCAGCAGCAGGTGCTCGATTTCGTGCGCGGGTTCGCCGCCCGTGAGGGGGTGCCCCCGACCGCCCAGGAAATCCGGCAGGGGCTGGAATTTTCGTCAACCAGCATGTCCCGGCACTTCCTGCTGGCGCTGGAGCGGAGGGGAGCCCTGATCCTGCGGCGGGGCCGGGCGCGGGGCATCCTCTTGACCGCCAAGCCCGCGGCGGGAAGCTTTTTGCGAATCCCGGTCTTCGGAAGCGTTCCCGCCGGTTTCCCGCGCGGCGGAGGCGGGCAGGAGCCGGACTCCTTCATCAGCATCGCGGCGGACACGCTGCACGTGCCCTCCGGGGCGCACACCTTCGCCCTGCGGGTGCGGGGCGACTCCATGACAGGGGCGGGCATTCTGGACGGGGACAGCATCATTCTGGAGTTCCGCGATCCCCATCACGGGGACATCGTGGCGGCGCTGATCGACGGGGAGACCACGCTGAAGCGCTATCTGGTGCGGCAGGGGCTGCCGTACCTGAGGGCGGAGAATCCCCATTATCCGGACCTGATCCCGGCGCGGGAGCTGGTGGTGCAGGGGGTGATGGTGGCGCTCCTGCGGGTTCCCCACGCGGTCCCGAGGCTGCGGCCCTGACCTTTCCCGTGCCCCATGCTGCTGCATCTGGACGCGGACGCTTTTTTCGCGGCGGTGGAGCAGGCGGCGGACGCCCGGCTGCGCGGCAGGCCGGTGGCGGTGGGCGGGGCGCTGCGGGGCGTGGTGGCCTCGGCGAGCTATGAAGCGAGGCGCTTTGGCATTGTCTCCGCGATGCCCATGGCGCGGGCGCGGCAGCTGTGCCCCCGGCTGGTGGTGGTGCCGCCGGATTTCGAGCGCTACGAGTTGTTCAGCCGCCGGGTGTTCGCCTATGCGCGGGACTTCACGCCGCTGGTGGAGGTGGGCTCCATTGACGAGGGGTACTTGGATCTGAGCGGCTGCGGGCGGCATCCGGCGGAGGTGGGGCGCATCATCCAGCGGGCGTGCCTCCAGAGCCTCAGAATCTCCATTTCAGAAGGCATCGGGAAAAACAAGCTGGTGAGCCAGATTGCCTCCAAGCTCCGGAAACCGGCCGGATTCGTGGAGGTCCCGGCGGGCGGGGAGACGGGGTTTCTGCATCCGCTGGCCTCCAGCTGGCTGCCGGGCGTGGGTGTCAGACTCGGGGAGGTGTTCCGCACGGCGGGGCTGGCGACCATCGGGCACGTGGCGGCCACGCCTCCGGGGCTGCTGGGACTGCTGGCGGGAGCGGCGGCGGGGCGGCTGCACGCCTTCGCGCACGGCAGGGATGACCGGCCCGTCATTCCGGACCCTCCGGAGGCCAAAAGCTACGGCACCCAGGAAACCTTCCTCCAGGATGTGACCGACCGGACCTTTCTCACGGCCCGGCTGCGGGTGATGGCCGATGCCCTCATGGCGCGGGTGCGGGGCGACCGCAAAGCGGTGCGCACGGTGGTCCTGCGCCTGCGCTATCAGGACATGGCGGAGGTCCGGCGCTCGGAGAGCCTCGCGGAGCCGGCGGACCTGGAGCACCTCGTTTACCCCCTGCTGCCGGTGCTGCTGGACCGGGCGTGGGAGCGGCGGGTGGGCGTGCGGCTTTTGGGGCTGAAGTTTCAGCAGGTTTACAAAGGGGCGCTGGTGATGGAGCTGCCGCTGGAGGGCATCACCGTGGCCGACGAGCGGCGGCACAAACTGGCGTCCACGGTGGACGCGCTGCGCCGGGCGGGGGTGTCCGTCATGCGCGGGCATGACCTTTGGCTCAAGGGCCGGGACGGACAGCCAAGGGCGGAGCTGGAGGCCGGGGAGGCGGGGCCGACAGAGGAGAGGGCTGAGGAGGAGGCTCCGGACCGGGCGCTGCGGGAAAGGCCGCGGGGCGGACCGGAGGGAGGACGGACGGTCCACCGGGAGTCCGCGCCCCTGGCGGCGCTCAACGTCCGCAGCGTTTACAGCTTCATGGACTCCCTGCTGACGATCCCGGGGCTGGTGGAGGCGGCGGCGGAGCGCGGGGTGCAATCCGTGGCCCTCATGGACCCCAACCTGCACGGGGCGGTGCCATTCTTTCAGGCGGCCAGGGCGGCGGGGCTGCACCCGGTCATCGGCGCGGAGCTGTCCTGCGGCGGGCGGCGGGTGCTGGCGTATGTGGAGAACAGGGCGGGCTATGAGAACCTGTGCCGTCTGCTCTCCCTGAGGAACGGGGCGGAGGTGGCGCGCGCGGAGCTGGAGGAGCGCCGGGGCGGGCTGATTCTGAAACTGCCGGAGGGACCGGCGGCCCTGCCGGAAATCCGTTATGCGCGTCCGGAGGACCGGACGCGGTTTCAGATCGTCCAAAGCATCCGCACCCTGACGCTTCTGCGGGAGCCGCACCCGGAGAAGCGCCGGGGGGACTTTCATTTTCCGGACGCGGGGGAGATGCGCCGGCGCTTTGACCGGGAGGCCCTGCGCCGGTCGGCGGAGCTGGCGGAGCGGTGCCGCTTCGGGTTTGAGTTCGGGGTCCTGCGCTTTCCACGGTATGTCCCGGAGGACGGGGGCGCGCCGGCGCAGATGCTGCGGCGGCTGGCGGAGGAGGGGCTCTCCCGGCGCTACGGGGAGCGGGCACCGCGCCACCGGGGGCAGCTGCTGGAGGAGCTGGCCATCATCTCGGAGGTGGGCTATGAGGATTACTTTCTGGTGGTCCATGACCTCCTGGAGGAGTGCCGGCGGCGGGGCATCCAGTGGATCACACGGGGGAGCGCGGCGGACTCGCTGGTCTGTTACTGTCTGGGGATCTCCGGGGTCTGCCCGGTGCGCTTTGAGCTGTATTTCAAGCGGTTCCTGAACCGGGAGCGCATGGCGCTGCAAAAGCTGCCGGACATCGACATCGACTCCGCCCACGACCGCAAGGACGAGGTGGTGCGGCTGATTCTGCAGCGGCACGGACCGGAGCACGCGGCCATCGTGGGCGGGTTCAGCACCTTCCAGGCGCGGAGCGCGGTGGCGGAGATCGCCAAGGTGCTGGGGATGCCGGACCGGGAGATCAGACGGCTGACCTCGCGGCTGCCGCACACGGACGCGGACTGCCTGGCGGAGGCCATCCGGGGGAACCATCTGCACCTCGATTTTCCCATTGATGAGGAGCCCTGCCGCACGGCGCTCTCCATGGCGGCCTTTCTGGACGGCATTCCCCGCTATCCGAAGATGCACCCGTGCGGGGTGGTGCTCTCACGGGACCCGGTGCGCTCGCTTTGCCCGGTGTTCACCTCCGCCAAGGGCTGGCCCGCCACGCACTTCGACATGGAGGCGGTGGAGGCCGTGGGACTGGTGAAGATGGATGTTCTGGCCCAGGGCGGGCTGGCGGTCCTGAGGGACGCGGCGGCCATGCTGGCGGAGCGCGGGATCGCCGTCGATCCGGAGTCGCTGGAGCCGTGGGAGGATGAGGGCGTCTGGGACATGATCGCGGCGGGGCAAAGCCGGGGCGTGCATCACATCGAGAGCCCGGCCATGTGCTCGCTGGCCCGCGTGGCTGGGGTGCGGGACATTGACCGGCTCATCGCGGTGGTCTCCGTGATCCGGCCCGGAGCCGCCTGCGGCAGCAAAAAGCGGGAATTCTGCCGCCGGGCGCAGGGGCTGGAGGCGGTCCAATACGCCCACCCGTCGCTGGAGCCGGTGCTGCGGAGCACCTTCGGGCTGATCGCCTATGAGGAGCACGTGCTTCAAATCTGTGAGGCCTTCGCGGGGCTGGGGGCCGGAAGGGCGGACGTGCTGCGGCGGGCGCTGGTGAAGGCGGACCGGCGGGTGATTGAAAAAATTGAGGGGGAGTTCCGGGAGGCGGCGCGGGGGCTGGGGCGCGCGGAGGGGGAAATCCAAACGGTCTGGGAGCTGGTGGCCGGTTTCCAGGGCTACGCGTTCTGCCGGGCGCACTCCACGGCCTACGGGGTGGAGGCCTTTCAGGGGGCGTGGATGAAGCGGCACCACCCGGCGGAGTTCATGGCGGCGGTGCTGACCCATGGAAAAGGGTTTTACTCCCGGCTGGTATACACGCTGGAGTGCAGGCTGCTGGGGATCGGCTTCCTCCTGCCGTGCGTGAACGCCTCCGGCGCGGGATACCGGGTGGAGCGCGGGAAGGACGGGGCGCCGTCCATCCGGGTGCCGCTGGAGGCGGCGAAGTCCCTGACGGAGGGGCTGCTGGAGCGGCACGGGAGGGAGCGGCGGCGCGGGTCGTTTGCCTCGCTGGCGGACTTTGTGCGCCGGACCGCCCCGCATCCGGAGGAGATGCTGGCCCTGATCCGGGCCGGGGCCTTCGACGGCTTCGGGGAGTCCCGGCCCGCGCAGTTCTGGCGGGCGCGCTCCCTCGGGCTGTGGCCGCGGGGCGAGGACTGGCTTTTCCCGGCGGAGACGGAGGTGAAAGGGCTGCTGGAGGCGATGGAGGGGCCGGACCGCATGGCGCGGCTGCGGGAGGAGACGGAGCTTTTCGGGTTCACGGTCAGCGGGCACCCGCTGGAGCTTCACCCGGAGACGGCGTGGGGGACGTACTGTCCCATTTCCCGGCTGGGGGACTTTCCGGGACAGACGGTCATGGTCTGCGGGCTCATCATCCAGGACCGCGTGCACCGGCAGGGCACCGGGGAGCTGATGAAGTTCATCACCCTGTGCGACTGGACCGGGTTCATCGAATGCGAAATCTTCGCCGCCGCCTACCGGCGCTGGGGGCTGGCCACCGTGCGCTGGCCGGTGGTGGAGGCGGAGGCGGTGGTCCGCCTCTTTGAGAACGGAAAGGGGCTGGCGCTGGAGGTGCGGCGGGTCGGGCAGTGCCGGCAGCGCACGCATCCGACAAAATCACCCGTGGAGCCGGCGGGGTGAGCGCATTTTCAATAACTAGTTTTGAATGGCATGCTCACCTTCTTCACAGGAAATGATATCTTTTGAAAGAAATCTTTTTAACATCATTGCCTGATTTAAATCAACTGTATTATCAGTTGACCATAAATTACAATCGCCAAAAGACAAATTTTTGCAATGAGAACCCCGAACCCTTTCCCCTACATTTGCCGCAGACTGAATAAACATAAATTCCAATTTTACAAAAATCGTATCAGAATTATAAGAATTTAAATTAAATAATCCGGACAAATCACAATCATTCGATACAGTGATTGTTGCGGAATTATTTCCAGCAGACAAAATGCGTAAAGGCGCCCGATATGAGATCGTCACATTATCATAAGATATATAATTCAATGTATTGTTATATTCAGAATGTTTGAGGTTTTCCATTTCCAGCCTTCCTTTTGAATTTATTTTTAATCCAAATCCTGAAGGCCATTTTAAATTTAATAAATTTATTACAATTTGATCCGGTTCAAGTTTTAGTTGAAGCACAATGTTTCTTGCCCCCCTACGGAATGTAAGTAACTGGCCTTCAAGCTCGACGTCCCAATTTCCCGAGCATGCCAAGACATTATTGCGCTCGAAATGCACAACTGCCCCCGCCCCATCAGAAAGGCTCCCAGTGAGATTCCAAGGTTCATCAGGATCGGAATTTGCATCAAAACGAAGGAATTCTAATTCTCCAATTAAAAATTTTATTGATGGGCCCTGCAATTTATTACTTCCCAACATATCTTCCAGAATAATTTGATTTCCACGCAGGATTGTTCCATTTATTCTTGGATCTAATTCTTGCCATCCTTATTTTATTATTATCTATCCTATTAGAAGTTTTGTCTTGATGACAGGTCGGACATAAGAGAGCAATTCCCGGAGCTGCATGCTCTTTGCATTCAGTGAATTCAGGATCAAAATGATCATAATGCATTCCTATTTTTCCGCATACAACACAAGCAAACCCGCATTCTTGGCGGACTTTTCGCTTAACAGACTCAGGAATAGTTCTAGGGACACCAAATTTATTAAAATTAGTTCGCATTTGAATATAAAAAATTAATTTTAAAATTACTTTGGGGCAAAAAATGGCTTCCTGCGGAGCAATTGCTTTATTGGTTGACCGTGCAACGGTTACAACTCGCCGTTTTCGGAGGAACTGAAAATTGATTCCATCAAACTGAATACCCGACCGGCAGCCGTTTCAATAATGGGCCTTTATTGGATCGGATCAGGGAAAAGGGAGGTGGTTTGAGACACGAAAACTGGCTGACAGGGCAGCAACCGACGGTTGCCATCAGCACCCTGTTTGGCGGTCTTGGGTTAATGTTCACGCTGGATATCCTTGGTCGGGTCATAGCTTGCCAAAGGCGGCAGACAGAGCAATAATATGCCGCCAAAGACTTGCTCCCAATAACCTCCAAGCGAAAGGATATGATCCTGTATGGCGGTGATTTGCTCCGACTGAATCATCTCGGCAGATAGTATAAATTCATAAGTGCGCCAGCCGCCTCTCTGGGCAATCCGCACGAAACGCAATTTGCCATCTGTATTAGAGTTGACCTCGATCACGTCGCCAAAACTGGCACTCTCCACCATGACGGGAACGCTCCCGATACGAAAAGTCGCGGACCCACCAGAGTCAGTTCCAAATTAATGGTTACCTGTTCTTCCGGGAACTCGACCGAGGTTCCGTTCCCGCCTGCGAATGCTATTGAGACAGGGATGGAAGTGCTCATGGGGAAGACATTGGAGGTTAGCCGAACTGGCGGGTCACTGGCAGGGCTGCGGGGTGGGTGCCCATCTTTATATCCCGCAGAACTGCCGGGAAATAAGGATTTATGGAAAATTGGCGGATTCCGGTGCTGTTTTTGTCCGAAGGGTGCGCGCCGGAAACGCTAGCCGCCCGTGCAGCTCTTGGGGTGCGCAGAGGCTCAAGTCCGTCTCGGAAAAACGGCGGGAGACGTAGCCACCAGACGGGAAATTCTCCGGCACAATAATGGGTATTATTGTGCCGGAAATTCATTCGACCCCGGTCGGTTTCAACCGTGATGCAGGGACGGGGCTCACTGCATCGCATGGTTGGGCCGTTGAATCATACGGCCTCCTTCAAATAACTTTACCGATGCCCCACGCCACCAATCCGATGATGCCGGCGAAAAGAACCGCCCAAAGCGGAACAAAAAGGAAAGCGACCGCTGAAGTGGAGGAACCGGT
This sequence comes from Verrucomicrobiales bacterium, assembly GCA_028293125.1. Classification (GTDB taxonomy): domain Bacteria; phylum Verrucomicrobiota; class Verrucomicrobiia; order Verrucomicrobiales; family V1-33; genus CAIZWU01. Next base: position 10,648 of record JAQGPJ010000017.1, read on the forward strand.
CGCAGTGGCCACCCCAGTCGAAAAGCCAGGCGGGATGAAAGAGCGCAACCAGAAGCGTGACGGAAACTGCAAACGCAACGCAGCCAGCCGCCATCGCGCGGCGGGAACTCAACCCGATCCGAAGCGCGCCGAAG
>JAQGPJ010000026.1 GCA_028293125.1 Verrucomicrobiales bacterium
CGCCCTCCCTCAGGCGCTCAAGGGCACTTCCTCCTGTCACCCGCCACTCCGGAGTGTATCCCCCTTTTTTCAGCAGCATTGACAGAAGCCGGCAGATGCCTTCATCATCATCAACGATTAAAACAACAGGCTTGCCATGATGCATGGTGGAGTGGGATCGAGTGTGACCGCGCTGTGATGTTCCCCCTCGGCGGTTGTTCCAAAAGGAACCGCATCTTCCCGGCATAACTTCCTTCGGGAAACGGCTTCGAAACCGCTACATCACAGCGCGGTCACACCCGTGGGATCTATGGGAGGATTTATAAAATTAATCCGGCATGTGTTTGAAAAATTTCAAAATGATTTTGCTCAACATGGCGCTGCCCATGGACTTGACCACCTGCAGGTTGCAGCCCAGCATCCCGCACCGCTCCAATTTGCTTGGATCCTCGGTGGGGTGATCATGATGATGATAGGCATGGAGTTAAATGCAGAGTTGCCTCTGAGCCGGCACAGAACCTGAACCCCGTTAAACGCGGCATGCTGATGTCCAAAAGGAGAATTTTGGATTGATATTTTGTGCCATCCGCACTTAAAATAAAGTCCACAGCTTCCTGCCCGTTGCAGAAACGGAGAACCGGGTTGGTAAACCCGGCTTTCTTCAGGCCGTGTTTGATAAGGTGTGCATGGCCGTCATCGTCCTCTGCGGGGATGACCACCGGTATTTCCTGGATAATGTTCCTTCACCCCGCACAGGTTTTCGCAGAATATCAAGTTGATACTGGCGGAACGGCGTTTTTAATTGCGGTCAGGGTCAGTGAAAAGGCTGTTCCTTTGTCCAAGGCCGATTCCAAAGTCACGCTTCCTCCCATCCGGTCCATCGCCCGGCGCACAATGGCCAACCCCAGTCCGTGGCCCTGCTCTTCCCCCGGATTCACACGGTGAAACAGATCGAATACTTTTTCCTGGTACTGCGCGGCTATTCCGATGCCATTGTCCCTGAAATGGTACAGGCACCTTCCGCCATTTTGGACACCGGATATTTCCAAGCGCAGCGGGCGCTCTGGATCCCTGTATTTAAGGGCGTTTTCGATGAGGTTGGATATCACCTGGCCAAGAAGATTGGGATCGGCGCGGCAGAGTGGCAGTTCGCCGATGACCACCTCGGCGCCGGCGGCTTCAATCTGGAATTGGGTGGCGGCCAGACTCTCCTCAAGAATCCCCCGGGGATTGACGGTCTGAAGTTTGGGAGGTTGCATTCCCAGCCTTGAGAAAACAAGAAGCCCGCGGAGCAGGCCATCCATTTTTCCGGCGCTGGCATGGATGAAAGCCACCGCCGCCTCGATATCACGGAAAATTTCCTCGTGTTCCTCCGGCAATTCCCCGCCACTTTGCCTGTCCGTTGACACCCCCCCCCTCAGCGGCTGCAGGTGGTCCTGGATCACCGAGGCGAAACCCTTCACATTGACAAGAGGTGTCCGCAGATCATGCGACGCCGCGTTGATCAGGATTTGAAGATCCTTATTTTTGGCCTCCAGCTCCTCCGCAAGTTCATGCTGGCGCACCAAACTCAGCATGAGGGTCTCATTCATCTCCCTCAGCTGATCCTGACACTCCACAGTTTCAGGTTTCTGGATTACAGGTGTCAAAATTTCCCTGTCCGCATTGATCACCGCCATGACCAGATTGGTGAGCTTCCCGTCGGTGGCAAGCTCCTGCTCCAGGGTGGCGGAGAGGATCCCCACCACCTCCTCCTCCCCGAGAAGCACGGCGAAGACTCTGACGCTGCTGTATCCGGCAATCTGATAGTGCTCCGCCTTCCGGGCTGCGGCGATCAGGCCGGCGTCCAGAACTTCGGGATCCGCCTCCTCCCTGATAAGAGCCCGCCCTTCCTTGAGCAGGCCCTCCATGCCCCTGCATTTCTCCCCTTCGGCGTCCGCCCCCGTCAGGCTGAGCACATCCTCAAGGTGGGAGACATGGATTCCGGTTTCAGCCCGGTGGGTTTCAAAGGCGGCCCTGAGGCCGGGATTGCTGGCGGCTCCGGCCATGAAGGGCAGGGCTTCGAAAAGCTGGGTCTCGGCGCTGTGAAGGTCCTGCAGCCCGTGAATGTAAAGATCGGTCAGAGTGGTGAGTTTCATAAAGGGAGCGGGTTGGGAGGCCGCCTGCACTGTGGAAAAACCAGGGATTTGACAGAGGACAGCCAGCAGCAGGAAGGACATTTGCGGTATCCGGCAGGGCGCGGATGGTGATCCGCAGTGAAGGCGATGAATGTCAGGGCCTCCGTCTGATGCGGGCAGTGCCTGCCGCGGATGCCGGCATGTGGCCGGGCGGGGTGCTGGACGTTGCAGAGCAAAAAGTCAATACAGGGGTCTGCCGGAGCCACTTGCGCCTCCGGAGCCGCTGCTACCGCTTCACCCGGAGCCCTTGAGGGCGGCTTGGCCGCACTGGCGAAGCTCCGGAGCCGTCGGGCAGAGCTCCTGCACTTACTAGGAACGGGGTGTTTGCCAAAGCGGCGGTTTCCTCTCTTGAAACCCGGCCATCGCTGTTTTTGTCCAGTGAATTCAACGTGGCTCCGATGGCGGCAATCTCCTCACGTGGGAATTGGCCGTTCCGGCCCTTGTCCAAAAGGGTGACCATCGAAAGCATGCCCCTCAGGTTTGCGGCCGGCTCCGCGTTTCCGGCCTGTGCGATGTCCGTGCCGCCGGAGCCAGGGGTGCCCGTCCGGCCACCGGTTCCGTTTTGTCCCGGAGTTTCACCCGAACCCGGGGTGCCGGTTCCGGGGGGTGCGGGCGTCTCCCGGGTGAACAGTGTTCCAGTAAGAAGAAGTGATGCAATAATAGCTTTCATGGATTAATATAAATATAGTTTATCTTAGTTATGAGGTGTTTGCGCATCAGGATGTGGAGATTGAATGCCCGCCATGCGGGGCCATCATGAACCAGTATTAATATTCTGTCCGCTATTCTGCTTCAATACATGCGAACCAACCTGTCCGAAGGAAATACTTTTTTCCTTTGAACAGGTTATATTCCATGCTTCAATTTCTTTTTATCTTGACCATAATCATTATTTGGCTCTGCTGAGGGTTCAGGATGGGAGGGCGTTCCGCCATCAGAAGTGCGGGCCGGATGAGGGGCATGGACGCTTTTTCATGCAAAATTATGGCATGTGCCGCCTAATTCGATACCAGATTAATAAAATAAGAATGATGGCCTGATCCCCAGTAAAGCAGATTAATCTTCCTTAATCCCTGAATCCATTTTTCACAATGGGGTGAAACCCTACTTATTACCGGCTACAGCTATATTATCGAATCCGGTTACCATTCTCCCTGCGGGTGTCCTCTCCGTGCTCTGCTTCCCATGATGGCAGCTGCATCCGCGCCCACTGGACTTCAGTCTGTGGAAACTTGCCGCAGAGAGATTCCATGACGGCTTCCTCAAAAGTCCAGATCAGCCCCGTGGGAATCTTGTCGGGGAATTGTTCCGTAAAGCGGTTGAGGGTCGCGAGCCGCGAAAAAAACTCCGTGTTGAAGTCATCCGCTGATCGGCCCGTGAAGCGGCACCTTATTCCTCAACTTGGAAAAGCCTGTGATGGAGAATGCACTTCCACCAAGACTGCGGACCATAGCCATCCTGTGGAATGGCCTTACCACTATGCATTTTGAACAGCCTTTCCGGCAGGAGCTTCTTTCAGATTCGGAGCACTTGAACGACTTTCGAAAAAATTATCCAAACAAAAGCCTTACTTCCCTTATGAAGAATTTGGAGGTCAAGGTTAATTGCAGCTTTAATCAGTAATTCTCGACAGACCAGCTTCTGCAGTTCCGCGCCTAGCTGAATCAGCCGAATTCAGATGACTGGAAAAGCAATCGAGATTCGATGACATGCCATGCTGCTCTGTCAAGGGAGGTGCCGCGTTTCAAAGATGGGGCAATTGAATACCGGTGGACCCGTCGGGCTATCGTGGATGACCTGCTGGCTGCAGTTTTCACCATACGGGCGGTAGGTGCCGGGCTCCGCTGCCAGCCATCACAGAGAGCATGAAATCCCTCTGCTTCCAGCTTTGGGATGAAAGTCAGCGTTGCCTTGCCAGCTTCACAGCGGTGACAGGCATGAAGAGCGGCTCCCATTGTATGGATTCCTGACCGCTGTCCGGGGCCCAGCCTGCGCGGCTGGAAACGGACGCCGCGAGAAGCTGGAGGTTGAAGTCCGCACATCATGCGGCGGTATGGGCGGAGATACCTCAACCCGCCGGACACAGCCTCGGATGGTTGCCTTTTCCAGCGGCCGGATGCTGTCTTCCACAGGGCGGGAAGCCGGTTCAGGACAATTCAAAAGGGGCGGCCCTGTGCACTGTTTTCGATCACCCCGGTGGAGATGGCATAACGGGTAAGCCCCGCCGTGTCGTGGATGTTGAGTTTCCCCATCAGATTCTGACGGTGCTTCTCAACCGTTTTGATGCTGATGGAAAGCTCGCCTGCCGATTGTTTGTTGGTTTTTCCCTCCGCGATCAGTTGAAGAATTTCCATTTCCCGCGAACTCAGGAATGGCGCTTTCCCCGGTTCCGGGCATCCCTTGCCACAGGTCCGGGAAGACCGCTGCCGGAACAGGTTCCGGGCATCAGGGGAACTGAAATAATGCTTTTCCTTGAACACTTTTCTGATGGCCTGTGACAGATCGCGGGCCGCTGTCTGTTTGCTCAGAAAGCCTGCTGCTCCTAACGCGATGGCTTTATCCACGTAGGCATCGTCGCCGTGGGCGGAAAGGATCAGCACTTTGACGGCGGGAGTGAGCCGCAGAATCTGGCGGGTCGCCTCCATGCCGTTGAGCAGAGGCATGGCGATATCCATCACCAGCACATCAGGCAGGATCCGGCAGGCAAGCTCCACAGCTTGCCTGCCGTTCTCTGCCTCGCCGATGACCTCCATATCCTCCTCAAGGCTGAGCAGCGCCCGCAGGCCCTCGCGGACAATCATATGGTCCTCAGCCAGAAGCACTGTTATTTTTTTCATTGTGTTATTATGATAACTCTCCGCGGGCTGGCTTTCCAATTTTTTGTTTTTTCACGGGGATGGTCGGCTTGGGGAAATCCGCACGCACCGTGGTGGGCTGGCCGGGGGCAGAGGTTACTCCAAAAGTGCCTCCGATCATTTCAACCCGCTCCCGCATTCCCAGCAATCCAATGCGCTGGCTTATCCGGAAATCCGAGGCTGCATCCACGATAAAACCTGTTCCGTTATCCTCAATGAGGAGGGATACACTGTCATCCTGATCCCGGACAGACACTTCCACGCGGGTGGCTCCGGCGTGCCGGGCAATATTGGCCAGCGCCTCCTGGGCCACCCGGTAGATCACGGTGCGCATCTCCTCCGGGCATTGCTCCACGGCCTCAAAAACCTCCAGACTGCCATGGATCCCGGTTTTCTCCATGAAGGTGCGCATGCAGGCCTGAAGAGCTGGTATCACTCCCAGGTCATCCAGCACTGTGGAGCGCAGTTCCCGGGCAAACCGGTGCACGGTATCCACCGACTGCTCCACCAGCAGGCGCGTGCGGTCGATTTTTTTCTGAAATTCAGCGACACTTCCGGTGGCCCCTTTTTCCAAAGCCGCCATGTGCAGGTTTATGCCGACCAAAGCCTGGGCAATGACATCATGCAGCTCACGGCTGATGCGTTTCCGCTCCGTCTCCTGCGCCTGCAGGATTTTGTGGGAAATGCCTCTCAATTGCTGCTGTTGGTGCCTCGATTGCTCCAGCAGCAGCTTCTGGTCCTTCTCGCTTTGTTTCAGGGACTGCTCAACTTTTTTCCGGTTGATGATTTCGAGCTCCAGCTTCCGGTTGGATGCCGTTATCACCTCCAGCCGCCGCTGCACCGCCTCCGCCTGTTTGCGCCCGGTGATGTCCGTGATGTTCTCCATGACGGCTGCCGCCCGCCCTTCAACGCCGCGGTCCAGAGTCTTGCGGACAAGCACCGTGACGCGCTCCCCATCGCGCTTTACATGGATGAGTTCCCCCATCCAGCGTCCGGCCCGGTCCAGTTCCTTCGCTATTTGCTCCATGGGAACCGGGAATTCCGTTTGGAGCAGATGATGGCTGACCTTTCCCACTGCCTCCCTGCGGGGCCATCCATAAAGCTCTTCCGCACCGTGATTCCAGTACTGGATGCGCCCCTCCAGGCCACGCACGATGATGGCATCATTGCTCAGGTCCAGCAGGCGCATTTTTTCGGCCAGCTCCCGCATCACCTCCCGGCGTTCCGTGATTTCCGCTTGGAGTTGACTGTTCAGTTTTTCAGTCGCCTCCGCAAGCTCATGCTGGCGCACCAAACTCAGCATGAGGGCCTCATTCATCTCCCTCAGCTGATCCTGATACTCCACAATTTCAGGCCTCTGGATTACAGCCGTAAAAGCTCCCCCGTCCGCCCCCAACGGTATGGACTGACCCTCCGACGATACGGACTCTGGCATCTGAAATTGCAGGTTTATCTCCTCTTTACGCTGACTCCTCCGGTCCGGGCGCAGTTTCCCCGCGCCGCCCGGCCTGTTCCGGCAGCCCGGTGGTCAGCCTGGCATATCCGGACGCGGCGCGGGGCATCACCTCCATGCCTTTCCCGGTGATGGTGTATTCGCGGATGTCCCTGCTGTGACTGCCGCCCCGCATTTTGATGACCATCAGCACCTTCCGCAGCTGGCCGTCAATTTCCACATAGCGCCATCCGGATGATGTCGTCCGTGAGAAACGAGATCGCGTGGTGGCTGAAGGGCATCCCGGCAAAGGAATCCTCCACCTCCACCGTGGTGAGAATCTTGACCCCGGCTCCCGTCAGGGCCACGATCATCCGGTAAAGCGACTCCCGGAAATCCTGCCGGAATCCCGGCGCCAGCGCCATTTCAAAACCCATCAGCGAATCAATCACCAGCCGTTTTGCCATGGTTCTTTCAATGGCGTCGAGAATCTCCTGCAAAGTTTCATCCACCGAAAGATCGAGCGGGCGGCTATCATGTGTGTTCCCAAGCTGCAGGCAACCCCCTTTTTACTGAACAGGCTGGATTTCAGGCCGTTGGGCACTGAAGGAATTCAGCCGCACCCGGGGTTCCAAGCCTTCAGATATCCGGGCCGGCCGGCTGCAGCCCAGCCTCGCCACTATGGGGGACATCCTCCACGACGATTATTTCGTGGGAGACTTCATACTCCACCATCGCCGCCCGGATGGCTGAGAGACAACGGCCAAGCCAGGCCTGTTCATTATAGGCTGGAATGATGAATGATATGAATCTTAAAAACGCCCGGCAAGGTTGTGACCTGCCGGGTGTTTTTGCGTCGTGATGGCACCGGCATCATTGACCGCTCCCGCTCGGACGATCGAGGAAAATCGAAATAATGGCATCAAGTCTGACAGCTTACCGCCTCCGGAAATGACCAGAGACCTTTTTGAGCGATGGATTCTTGATGATGATCCTGCTGGTTGGCACCAGGAAGAGGACCTGATGATCAGCATGGATGAGGACTTGGTTCTGCTGGAGGAGTTCCTTCAGCGTGATGATGTTCCGCCTGCTAAACGGGCGACGATTCTGTCAGCCATCTGCATCGTGATTTACGATAACGCCGGCCCGGATATAGAGACGCGGAATCCTCACTTCGATCCTCAGTCCGCCGCCACGGCGGCGGAGGTCCTGAAAAGAAACCTGAACGCATTTGATTCATTCAGCGAAGCCTGCATTGATGATTACCTCAAAGCGGTCGTTTACCCGATTATTGGCAGGACTTTTCAATTGCGGGACCGCTCCCTTTCCTCTTAAACCAACCCCCATGATCCCGACCGGCATCATCACCGTCAGCGACCGCGCCTCCGCCAATGTGTATCAGGACCTGGGAGGGCCCGCCGTGCGCGGCGCAGTGGCTGAGCGGGGCTGGCAGACCATCGCGGAGGCGTTGGTGTCGGATGACTTGGAGAAAATCGCTCAGGCAGTCCGTTCCTTCGCCAAACAGGGCTGCCATCTTATCCTGACCACCGGCGGCACGGGAATCGCTCCCCGCGATGTCACCCCGGAGGCCATCCGCTCCGTCGCCAGTCTGGAAATTCCGGGATTCGGCGAATCCATGCGGATGCAGTCCCTCCGTCTGACCCCCAACGCCATCCTTTCCCGCTGTCTTGCCGCCGTGGTGGAGAACAGCCTTGTCATTGCCCTGCCCGGCAAACCCCAGGGCGCGGTGGAGTGCCTGGGCTTTGTGGCCGACGCCATTCCCCATACGGTCAAAGTCGTCCGGAATGAACCCACCAGCTGCTAGGGCATCTCCAGTATTTTCAAGGCCCGAGGCTGCCATCCTGCCGCCCACTCCGCAGAATTGGACAGTCTGTCATGATCCGAAGCCGCAGCTTCTCAGGCTTCGAACCGGCAGCGCAGGAGGCGGCCGTAGTCGCGCCATTTGCCGTTTTCGCGGTTGGGCTGGCCTTGGGCTCCGGCGAGCCAGATGGTGCCTTCGGTGCCGGTGAAAAGGGCTTTGGTGACCCGGCATTTGGTGTCCAAGGAGCAGGTCAGGCCGCCTTGCACCGCGTCGAAAACCGCGGCGTTCCATGTGCCCTGCGCCTGCCGCCCGGCCATGACAAAGTGTGCGCCGCCCGGAGCAAAGGCCACGGACTCCATAAGACCGGATCCTTGGTCGCTGTCCTTGATTTTATCCATCTGTTTGGCGGGCGAGGCCTTCCAGTCCCAGCGCTGCCAGGTCATCTTCCCGTTGCCGGCCATGGGGTCCACCATAGGGCCCATGCCGCAGGCGACCAGCGTCCCACCGTCCGGTGAAAAAACGAGGTCGTAAATGCCCCCGCAGTAGTGGTGGCTCTTGGTGGTGCCCCAGCTGGTGAAGTCCGGGCTGGTGAAATCAGCCACGGGATCCTGTCCCGGCGTGTCCAGATTCCAGACCCGCATGCCGCCCATCATATTGCCGGCGGCCACGTGGCGGCTGTCCGGGGAGAAGGCCACGGAGAGCACGGGCGGGAGGTGGTGATAGTCCCGGAGCACCTCGCCGGAGGCGGTGTCAAAGACGCGGACGCACGGCTCGGGGGAGGGCAGCGGCTCGTATTTCAGACCGCCCGCGAGATACTGGCCGGAGACGCTGGCGATGTATCGGCCATCCGGAGAAAGCGCCATTTTCCAGGACCAGAAGGAGTGCGCCTTCACCCGCCGCCAGCACTTCCGGGTGGCAGTATCGTGCCAGAGGATCATGCCGTCGTAGCCGGAGGTGATCAGCGTTTTGCCGTCCGGCAGCAGCACGCAGCCGGAGGCGAAACTGCCGTGGCGGCCCTCGAACTCCTCCGTTTTGCCGCTCTCCGCGTCCACCTCCAGCACTTGGCCATCCAGACAGGCGGCGTAAAGTTTCCCTCCATCCGCCGTGGCCGTCAGGCCGTGGATGGCGGTGGGCACTTTGTACTCCTTTTGCTTCTCCAGTTTCATGGGGGGATGTCAGGCAAGAATTTCGCTGATGGCCGGCGCACGGTCCTCCACGCGGTGGAAGGTGGGCATGCCCGGCAGGTCGTATTCCGCATAGGGATCCAGTCCCAGCGCGGTGAAGATGGTGGCAAAAAGATTCTGCTCGCTGTGCGGCTTGCTGACCACATCCACGCCGTCCTCGTCGGTCTCCCCGACCACCACCCCGCGCTTCAGCCCGCCGCCGGCCATCATCAGGCTCCAGGCATTCGGATAATGATCGCGGCCCCGCGCGGCGTTCATCCAGGGGGTGCGTCCAAATTCCCCCATGGCCACCACCAGAGTGTTGTCCAGCATGCCGCGCTCCTCCAAGTCGGTGATCAGCTGATGCACGATGCGGTCCATCTCCGGCACCAGCATCTGATGGATCTCATGCTGGAACACGTGGTTGTCCCACGACATGCCGTTGGCCACCATTACAAAAGGACAGCCATTCTCCACGAGATGGCGCGCCTGCAGGGTGTTCAGTCCGAACGATCCCGGTCCGTAGCGCAGGCGGTCGCCCACCGGCAGCTTCTCCAGATCAAAAAGATCGGCGCAGGCCATCAGACCGCGCACGCGCTCGAAAGCGGCGTTCTGACTGCGGGCGGCGGTGCTTTTGCGGTCGTTTTCGTATTTTTTCGCGAAGAACTTCCGCAGCCCTTCCCGCTCCTCGCGGTCCGCGGGCGTCAGGCCGTCATTGCCCGCCGCCAGCTGGGTGTAGTCGCCGCCCAAGCGCACAGGGCCGTATTCCGCGCCCAGCCAGCCGGCCCAGTTGCCGGCTTTGAAGGATTGGAACTCATTGCCGCCGGGGATGGGGTCGAGCAGGATGAAGTTCGGCAGCCGGGTGTCCACCTGTCCCAGGGCGTGGCCAACCACGGATCCCAGTGTGGGCCGGGTGAAGCCGGCGCGCTGCGGGTTCCCCTGCTGCAGCAGCGTGATCGCCAGGAAATGCTCCGGCTGCGTCGTCTTCATGGACCGCACCACACAAAGCTTGTCGGCGATGGAGGCGCATTTCGGCATCAGCGAGGAGAAATGCACGCCGGGAATTTTGGTGGGAATGCTGCCGAAGGGACCGCTGGAGGGGCGGCCCGGCTTGGGATCCCAAGTCTCAAACTGGCTGGGAGCCCCGCACAGCCAGAGCATGATGCAGCGCTTCTGCTGCTTTTTCATCTGCTCCGCGAAGGCCGGGCTGCTAAACAGGCCGGCCCAGCTGGTGACCAGCGACGCCATGCCCGCGGTGCCCATCCCCTGAAGGAACCGGCGGCGGTGAATCGTGTGCTCGTTGGGAGTGCAGTCTCCGGGTTTCATGGCAGGGAAAGTTCGGGGTGGGACTTTGAAATTTTGAAGGGCCGGGAAGCAGCGTGGCCTCTTTCTTTTAAAAGGAAACCGGGGCCGTGATGCCTGACTAACGGTTCATGGAGAACTCCGGGCCGCTGAAAAGCGCCCACAGCAACTCCTTCACCGCCGCCTCCGGCTGGGCGGTTTTGGATTTGAGAAACTCCGACACCCTGGCCAACTCCTCGGCGTCTGGCAGGCGGCCCAGCACGCGCAGGAACGCCGTGCGGGTGTGCTCCTCCGGCGTGCCGGGTCCCAGCAGCGCGGCGGCGGTGGTGCCGGGGTCGGGCTTCAGCAGGTCGGCCACGGCGGGAGAGTTGGTCATGAACATGGCCTGCTGGGTGGTGGCCAGGTATTCACGCGGCATGACGTCCGTGAAGCGCGAGGTCATCTCACGGAGGAAATCGTCATTGTCCGCCGGGCGGCCCAGCGCCACCAGGATGGACCGTGCCAGGGCCTCTCCGGTGATGGGCTTCTCCACCGCGCAGGCGAACATTTCCGGCGCGGGGGCGGGTTTGTCCGCCGGGCCGCTCCAGGAGGCGCGCTGCCACGCCTGGCTGAGCACGATGCCGCGGATGAGCCGGCGGATGTCGTAGTTATGGGAGCGGAAATCCTCCGACAGCCAGTCCAGCAGCGCGGGATGCGCCGGGGCGTTGCGGGAGTTCATCTCGTCCACGGGATGCACAATGCCGCGACCGAAGAACTGCGCCCATGTGCGGTTCACAAAAGCCCGCGCCAGCAGCGGATTGTCGTGGGTGACGGATTCCGCCAAGGCTCCGCGACGCGAGTATTTCGGCACCCGCAGCTTGTCGGCGATTTTCTCGTATTTTTCGGGCGCGTCGTCCTCTTTGGCCCCCTCTTTCGGCCACTCCTCCGACAGAGTGCGGCCTGTCAGCATCATGACCACCGCCGGCTGGGACTCCTTTTTGAGATTGGTGAAATTCACAAATCCCCCCACTGCCGACTCGTCCACGGCGGGAGGACCGCCGCCTTCAATGTTTTTGCTGCGGTTGAAGGCCGCGACCAGTCCCCAGTAGTGGCCCTGCTTGATCTCGCGGGCCAAGGGGTGGTCATGGCACTGGGCGCAAGCGACCTGCGTGCCGTAGATGATAGGGGCCACGGCCTCAGCCAGCTGCTGGTGCTCGTTTCTCCGCTCGTAGACAAACCACACCGCCCCCTTTTTCTCCTCGGAATCCGGGCGCGCGGCGATGATCTCACGCACCACCTCGTCCCAGGGACGGTTTTTGGCGAAGACATCCTCCAGATAGGCAAACCAGCCGTTGTCCTTGCGGCGCTTCTGCCGGCGGCCATCGGGCCCCCGGGTCATGAGCAGCACATCGTAAACCTCGCGCATGTTGCGGGCATACTCCGGACTGGCGAGCAGCCGGTCCACCAAGGCCGTGCGCTTGTCCGGATCGGAGGAGAACAGAAAAGCCTCCATCTCCTCCACCGAAGGGGCGCGACCCGCCAGATCCAGCCACACACGGCGGCCGAAGGTGCGGTCGTCACTCACCGGGGCCGGAGTCACTTGGCCCCGCTGCCAGGCGCGGTTCAGGAAAAAGTCGATGGCCGCGGCGGGCTCGGTGGGAATTTCAGCGGCCGGCACCGGGGTCTCCGCCGGTTTTGCGGGCTGCGGTTTGGCGAGGGAAATGATCCACTCCCGGACCATGTCCATGTCCGCCTGCGGCAGCTGCTTCTTTGGCGGCATGTGGGGATCGCTGGAGGCGGCCAGATAAGTCCACAGCGTGCTTTCCTCCGGCTTGCCAGGCACCACCACCTGGCCGCCGTCCCCGCCCTTCATGATCCCCTCCAAAGAATCCAGGATCAGCCCGCTCTTCTCCTCCAGCGGGCCATGGCATTTCACGCAGGTGGTGTCCAGCAGCGGGCGGATGTGGCTGATCCACATGGCATCCGCGTCGACGGCACGGACAGTGACCGGCGGCAGTGCCAGCAGCAGAAGAGGGATAAAAATACGGGAGGCCATGGCCGGAGGGGATACCGGGCTATACGCTGGAACCGTGCCGGTATTTCGCCTGGCTCTCCCGGCTCCGCGGACCCTTGGCAAACCGGACCCCCGCCTTAATCCAGCATCCATTTTTCGTCGGTCCGGCACCCCGGTGCGGTTTTCATGAATTCCCTGCTTTCCTTTTGCCGTTTTTTCAGGAATCTCCCCGGTACGCATCCAAAGCCACCAGTTGCCCGTTGGATCTGCGGACCGGTCCCGGCCGGTCTGCTGGAACTCCGGGTTTCAACTCCAGCTTAATTCCCCTTCTCCTGATTGAAACCGACCGACGCGGAACACGACGACACCGACTTGGTGCGGCGGGTGGCTCTGCGCGATGCGGAGGCTTTCACGATTCTCTATGACCGCCATTCCACCCTGCTTTATTCCGTAGCGCTCAAAATCCTCGCGGATCCCGAGGAGGCAAGAGATGTGCTTCAGCAGGTGTTCCTGACGCTTCATGAGAAGGCGGCGGTTTACAATCCGGCCTTGGGACGTCCCGTGGCCTGGCTGTCGGTCATGGCCCGCAACAAGGCCATTGACCGGTGCCGCTCGCTGAAACGCCAGCGGGAATACGCCGAGCGCATCCGGCAGGAAACCCCACCTTTTGAACATTCCTCCGAAAATCCCACTGAAACCCATAACCGCGACGAACTCGACTATCTCCATGCCGCTGTGGCCCAACTCCCGGACGAGCAGCGCCAGGCTTTGACGCTGGCCTACTTCAGCGGGCTCACCCAACAGGAAATTTCCGACACTCTTTCCCAGCCGCTTGGCACCGTGAAGGCCCGCATCCGCCGCGGGCTGATCAAACTCCGTGAATCCCTCGGGCAATTGCTCGACTGACTTTTTTAAATGGACGACTCCCTGTCAGAAAACGCAGCCCTTTACGTCCTTGGTCTTTTGACCGGGGATGAACAGGCAGCGTTTGAGCGTGCCCTGCAGGAGGATCCCGCACTGGCCGCGGAGGTGCGCACCATGACAGAGGGCACGCTGGCCTTGGCCGCCAGCGCGCCGCAGGTGGCTCCCCCGCCGGATCTGCGGGCACAGCTGCTGGCTGCTTTCCAGACGGAGACAGATGCGGGACAGGTCCCTGCCGCACCGTTGACCGTGCTGCCACCGCCCTCCCATGGTTTGAAGAAAACATCGGACAGCCGCAGTGGTGGCTCCCCGCCGCAGGCGGCTCCCCGGCTGCTCCATCTGCTGCCCTGGGCAGCAGCCGCCGTGCTGGGCGTGATGTTTGCCCAGCAAAAGCAGGAACTAACCTCCACCCGGGCCGAGTCCTCAAAAATTAAAGCGGACAATGTCTCCCTCACGGAGCGGGAGCGTCATTATCTGGACGCCATCCGCATCAGTGAGGCTGCCAAGGCCGAAGCCTCCACCTCTCTTGCCTCCACCCGCGAGGCTCTGGAAAAAGCCAAGGCCGGTCTTGAGGATTTGAACGGACGGCACTCCACCTTGGTCGCCGAACTGAATGCCCTGCGGCAGGACAGCCAGCTGGACAAGACGCGGATCGCGGTGCTTGGCTCCTTGCTGGAAAACAGCCCCAAAGCCGTGGCCGTATCCCTCTGGCGCCAGGAAACCCAGCAGGGGCTGCTGGTGGTGGAGAATCTGCCCGCCCTGCCCCCCGGTCGTGACTATCAACTGTGGGTGATCGATCCCAGCCGGAAAATCCCGGTCAGCGCCGGTGTGTTCAAGGTGGATGTGGATGGCAAAGTGCGCCTCGAATTCAAACCCGTGGCCCCCGTGCGCGAAGCCTCGAAATTCGCTGTCACCGTGGAGCGGGAAGGCGGATCCCCGACCCCGGACCTCAAGCAGTTGGTCGTCATCGGCGGCTGAGCGGGATTCCACCGGAGCTTGGAATATTTCACTCTTATCCTGGACGGCAGGCGGCGATGATCCCCTGCATGGCAAAACAAAAAGGCCCCAGGACGGGTTCCGTCTGTGGCCTTTTTGCCTGTGGGGACTTTGAGATGGGTCCGGACGAGATTGATGGAGCTTTTCGGCCCTGAGCATTCCTTTTTCAGGGCTGCGCAGTGCTTCTGTCTAAAAAATCAAAAATGTCATTGCAATTCCCACTGAATCAGTAAGATATCAGGACTTGGCCACCTCGACAAGAGGAGCCGGTATCCGCGGGTTCCCAGGAACCCCTTACCGAACCCTAACTCTTGTCACTGTTGAAGGTATGATCCCAACGACGCCAAATTTACGCACCGCGCGATGTCGCGGCTGATCCGATCCATCCTCTGATCCGCCATTCCGGTGCGGCTTCAGGATTTTCCTGACAAGCCATCAGACTCCGCCTTCCCCCATTCCACGCACCAACGTGGGGTGGAACGGCGGCGGAGCCACCGGACGGCCCGGATTCCGGGGAACTGTTAAAACCCCGTGCCTTCCTGACACCGGAGGCGCGGATTTCCCATCACCCTCCCGCTGAACAGCACGGCGTGGCACGGCTCCCCGTGCCCCTGCGCCAAGCCGGCAGGGAACCCCAGTGTCATCCCGCAAACTCTATTATCCAACGCTTCACGTTATGTATTCCCAAGGTTCCACATTCGCAAAAATCACGGCTCCCCGCCTGTCCCTCCAGACGGCGCTGCCGGGTATTCTTTTCCTTTTGGCCGGAGGCCCCGCGGCACTGATCGCCGCCCCTGTGGTCTATGATTTCAACCAGACGCAGTCCAGCGGTCTGTCCATCTTCGGCAGCGCCGCCATTGCGGAGAGCGGCAGCCACGACGGCAGCGGCTATCTGAGCATCACCGAAGCGGCCGCCAGCAAATCCGGTGGCGTGCGCTTCCCCGCCCCGGCGGGAACCCTTGATCAGATCCGGGTAAAGTTCAAAGCCCGCATCTCCGACGGCACCCAGGGGGACGGGTTCAGCCTCACGGTGTCCCCCGATCTTCCCGCAGCCACCAGTGGCGGGGAAAACGGCTACAAGCCCGGCGCCGCCAATCCTCCGCGGTTCATCGTGGCGTTTGACACTTACAACAATGGAGGATCCGATTTTGTGGGCATCTCCGTGATCGTGGACGGAAAAGTCATTGCCGACATTCCCACCGGAGTGGACACCATCCCTCCCCTCTACAGTGACAACGGGGAGTGGACGGATGTGGATATCAATCTGAAGCGGTCCGGCAAACTGACTCTGGCCCTCGGCGGAGTAACGCTGCTCGACAATGTGCGGACCGGTTTTGAGGGCATCGACAATGCCCTCATCGGCCTCGATGCCCGCACGGGAACCAATTTCGAGACCCACTGGTTTGACGATATCTCCATCGACTTCACGGACGGGGATTCCGGCGCTCTGGCCATCGGGGCGGAGAGCGAACTGGCCAGCCTCACCCGTTTTGAGGGAACTCCCGTCCGGTTTGCGGTGGTGCCCGCCGGCACAGGCCCCTTCACCTATCAATGGTTTCTGAACGGCGCCGCCATCGACGGCGCCACCCGCCGCGCCCTGCGTCTGACAGGTGCCCAGGCGGACGCCGGCAGTTACACGGTGGCGGTCTCCAATCCCTCCGGCCAGGTCACCAGCGCCCCGGCGGTGCTGACCATCACCCCCGACCACGCCACGCCGCAGCTGGTGCAGACTCTGGCGGTCGGCGGCACGGTGAACAGCGTCACCCTGATCTTTGACGAGAACGTGGATCCGGTCACCGCCGGCGATGTGTCCCACTACAATGCCGGAGCCCTGGCCATCCTGTCCGCCACCCTCGGCGCGGACGGGAAAAGCGTGGTTCTGAAAACCGCCAACCAGCGGAACGGGCAAAACTACGAGCTGAAAATCACAGGGCTGAAGGACACTTCGGTGGCCGGCAATGCCCTGACCGCCACGCTTCCCTTCACCGGTCAGGCGGCCTACCGCAGCGAGGTGCTCAGCGATGCCCCGGTGCGCTACTGGCAGTTTGAGGAGACTGAAGGCTTCACCGCCACCAGCGGCGCCTCGGGTGCGAATACGGATCCCGCAGTGCTGGCCGCCACCTTCCAAGGCGGTGAATTCACAGGCGCCACCGCCGGACTGCCAGCCTCCCAGACAGGCGGGAAAGCGGCCGGGCTCAGCGCCGAGCTTGGTCAATGGCTGCTGGTGCCCAACGCCACGGATATCAACAGCGGTGGCCCCTATCCTAAAAAGACCATCGAGTTCTGGTTCAAAGCCGCCACCATTCCCTCTCCCGAGCTTACCGGCCAGGACCGGGCCGGACTGTGGGAGGAGGGCGGCGCGGACCGCGGTCTGAACGTTTACCTTTGGAAAAATCCGGACAGCACGGACCCTGACAGCGTCTCCCTGGTGTTCCATTCCCACAACCGCCTGGGGGACGGACCGGGAGCGCCCTTCGGCCTGACCGCCACCCAGCCTGCGGTGTATGCGGAATATCCCGGTATCAAAGCCGGGCAGGTTTATCATGTCGCCGCCGTGCAGGATGGCGACGCCACCGGCACCACGGGCCATCTGATTCTTTATGTCAATGGTCTGGAGGTGAAACGCGCCCCCGGCGCCGGCCAGCTCTATGGCCACGGATCGGATGTCCGGATCGGAGGTGGCAATGGGCGCATCCACACCGGCGACAACGGCGTTCTGCCCACGTTTGACGGGGTTATTGATGAGGTGGCCCATTACAATAAAGCGCTCACCGCCGACCGGGTGTCCGCTCACTATTTTGTGGGCATCGGCGCCTCCAGCAGCGGCGCCGTGACCATCGATCCCGCCAGCGATCTGAACGCTAAAACGACGGCGGAGAATTCCTCCGTGGAGTTCAGCGTCACTCCCGGCGGCGACGGCCCCTTCACCTATCAGTGGTATCTGAACGGCACTGAGCTCACGGGACAGACGGGGCGCATCCTGTCCCTCGCCGGGGCTCTGGCTCAGGCCGGCTCCTACACCGTGAAGGTGTCCAACGCCACGCACTCTGCCACCAGCGCCGCGGCGGTGCTGACGGTGACCCCGGACCTGACTCCCGCCAGGGTGGTCTCCGCGGCCGGAATCGCGGGTTCCATCAACCAGGTGCAGCTCCTCTTCAGCGAGCCTGTCGATCCCGTCAGCGCCGCCAATCCCGCCCACTACAGCGCCGCCGGCATCACCGTGCTTTCCGCTGTGCCCGGAGCCGATGGCGCCAGCGTCACGCTGCTGACCAGCAGCCAGCAGCAGGATGCGGACTACAGCCTGCGCATCAGCAGCGTGAAGGACAGGTCCGCCTCCGGCAACCCCCTGACCGCCACCGTCCCCTTCCAATCCCTCTGGAACTACCATTACGAGGTGCTGGCGGACAGCCCGGTGCGCTACTGGCCGTTCAATGAGGGCATCGGCGGCGCCGCCGCCAGCGCGGCTGCCGGGCTCGACACCGATCCCGGAGTTCTGACCGCCACCCTGAGCAGCGGGGAATTCACCAGTGCCCCCTCCCTGCTGCCCTCGGATCCCAATGGCTTCTCCGCCGCTCTGGATGTGCTTCAGGCTCAGTATATCAAAGTGCCCAACGGCTCCGACCTGAACGCCACCAAGGGACCGTGGGCGAAAAAGACCATTGAGCTGTGGTTCAATGCCAACACCCTGCCGCCTCCCGGCGCCGAGGACCTCAGCGCCGCCTACGGCCTGTGGGAGCAGGGGCAGTTCACCCGCGATATTGCCCTCTATCTGTGGCGCAATCCCGAGGATCAGGACCCGGACAAGGTTTCGCTGGTCTTCAATGCCTTCAATGACTCCGCCACCGACGGACCGGGCTCACCCTTCGGCCTGAAGACGAATCCCCCGGTGTATGTCGAATACAAGGGCATCCAGGCGGCCAAAACCTATCATGTGGCCGCAGTCTTCGACGGCGACGCCACCGGCACCACCGGCAGCCTGATCCTCTACGTCAACGGCACCGAGGTGGGCCGGACGGCGGGTGCGGGCCAGATCTACAATCATACCGGCGACGTCCAGATCGGCCAGGGCAACGGCCTCATCCACAGTCTGGCCAGCGGCACCCTGCTGTCCTTCGACGGGGCCATTGACGAGGTGGCCCACTACAACACCGCCCTCAGCGCCCAGCGCGTGGCCGCCCACTATCAGACGGGCACCACCGCCACCGGCTCCGGCGGCCTGCCGGAAATTCGGAACCTTCAGGTGGTGAATGGATCCTTTGTCATCACCTGGAGCGGCGGCGGCATCCTCCAGTGGGCCAATACCCCCACCGGTCCTTGGACGGATCTTCCGTCAGCCACCAGCCCGTTCGCCGATCCCGTCAACACCGCCGCGCCCCGGTTCTACCGCATCATCGTGCGCTGACCGCCCCGCCTCCCGCTTTATTCAAACCCCTCCTGCCCAGACCGCCCGTCGGCATTCCGGAAATCCGGAGCCGGCGGGCGGTTTGGGCGGGTAAACCAGTTCCATCCCACGTATCAACCCAACGGCTTTCCTGATCCGAAGCACCGCACGAGCCATGAAATCCTCACTGATCAACTCTCTCCGGAGCAGCCTCCTCCTGGCTCCTTTCATATTCACCGGCCGGCTTCCGGCGGCGGAGCCGGAAGGACCCAGCCCCACTCTTGAATTCTTCGAAAGGAAGGTTCGCCCTATTCTCGTCAACAACTGCTACAGTTGCCACTCCGCCGACACCAAGCCAGCCGGCGGCCTGCGCGTGGATGATATCAACGGCCTGCTGGCAGGCGGCGATGAGGGCCCCGCCGTGGTGCGCGGGAAGCCGGAAAAAAGCCTGCTGCTGGAGCGCGTGAACCACAAAAACGAAAAGCGCCGCATGCCGCAGGACAGCGATCCCCTGAATGAGGAGCAGATCGCCATCCTGACCCAGTGGATCGCCGATGGAGCCGACTGGCCCCGCGAGCGCCTCCCCGCCTCCCTGGGCCGCACCCGCCCGGAGTATGAAAAGCTGAAGGCCACCCATTGGGCTTGGCAGCCTCTCACCCATCCCGCCGTGCCCGCAGTCACCGATGCCGCTTGGCCCCGGTCGGATGTGGACCGCTTCATTCTGGCCAAACTGGAGGAGAAAAAGCTGCCTCCGGTGGCCGATGCGGATCCGCTCACCCTTTTCCGCCGCATCACCTTTGACCTCACCGGCCTGCCGCCTTCGCCGGAGGAGCTGGCGGAGTTTGAGCGCGACCACTCACCGGAGGCCTACGCCCGCCTGGTGGACCGCCTGCTGGCGTCCCCCGCCTTTGGCGAGCGCTGGGGCCGTCATTGGCTGGATGTGGCGCGCTACGGTGAATCCACCGGCCCCTCGCGGAACATCCCCTATCCCCACGCCTGGCGTTACCGTGACTATGTGCTGGACGCCGTGAACCGCGATGTGCCTTTCGACCGCTTCCTCCAGGAGCAGATCGCCGGCGACCTGCTGCCGTCCTCCACCCGCGCCGAAAAGGACCGGCAGCTGACCGCGACCGGATTCCTGGCGCTGGGTGTGAAGGATGTGAACCAGCGCTTCAAAACCCGCTTCATCATGGACAACGTCGATGAGCAGATCGACACCGTCAGCAAGTCCGTGCTGGGTCTGACCGTCAGCTGCGCCCGCTGCCACGACCATAAATTCGACCCCATTCCCACCACCGATTATTATGCCTTGGCCGGCATCTTCACCAGCACCGACGACTGCGCCGGCGTGAAGAACAAGATGGGCGGCGGCGGGCTGGATTATTACGTGTCCACCATGCTGGTGCGTCTGTCCACAGGTTCCCCGCCTCCGGCGGCGGAGGAGATTGCCCAGCTGGAGAAGGACACTGCCGAAGCCAAGGAGAAATGGGATGCCATCCGCGGCACGCCGGAAGGTCTTAAAAAAGCCCCCAACGGCCAGCCGACCCAGCGCCCCTTCCGCCTGAAATACGAGCGTCTGCAGGCCCAGTTGAACGAGGCGAAAAACCCTGAAGGCCGCGCCGATGCCGTGCATGGCGTACGTGAGGCCTCGGCCATCGCGGACACGGAGGTGCGCATCCGGGGCGAGGCCGAACGCCTGGGGCCGACGGTCCCCCGTGGATTCCTGTCCGTCCTCCAAGTTCCCGGTGCTCCGGCGGTGAATCCCGCGCAGAGCGGCCGGCTGGAGCTGGCCCAGTGGCTCACCAGCCCCGCCAACCCCCTGACACCACGGGTGGCGGTGAACCGCATCTGGCAGCATCTGTTCGGGGAAGGCATTGTCAGCAGTGTGGACAACTTCGGCGTCACCGGCGACGTGCCCACCCATCCTGAACTGCTGGACTTCCTGGCTCAACGGTTTCTGGAGAACGGCTGGTCCACCAGGAAGCTGGTCCGTGAGCTGGTGCTCACCCGCGCCTATCAACTGGGCAGTGATGCCCCGGAGGCCCAGCACAGCACCGATCCCGCCAACCGCTTCGTCTGGCGGCACTCCCCGCGCCGTCTGACCGCGGAGGAGATCCGGGACGCCATTCTGGCCACCAGCGGCACCCTGCAAGGCGCTCCGCCCGCCGCCTCCCCGGCAAAGGAACTCAAAATGATCGAAATGCGCGACAATGGCGCGGAGGCCCGCGGTATCCACACCAGCGCCGGCAGTGCCCGTTACCGCAGTATTTATCTGCCGCTGCTGCGTGGAGTCATTCCGGCCTCGCTGGAGGCCTTTGACCCGGTCACCCAGACCATGGTCACGGGCCGCCGGGACGCCACCACGGTCCCCACTCAGGCGCTGTATCTGCTGAATTCCACCTTCGTCCGCATCCACTCTCTGGCGCTGGGCGAAAAGATTGCCGGTGACAGCAGCCATACCAGTGCTGAATGGCAGGAGAAGGTGTATCAGCGCGTGCTGGGACGCCGGCCCACCGCAGAGGAGACCGCCCGGGATGCGCAGTTCCTCACTGACTACGCCGCCGCCTGGACCCAAGCGAATCCGCCAGCCCTGGCCTCCGCCGCACCGGCAGCCCCGGCCACTGTGGAGTCCGGGGAATCCCCGGCAATCGATGCCGGCAGTGCGGCGGCAGGCGGCGGCGGCCAGGCGGCCAACGCCGCCACTCCCACCCCCGCTCCAGCGAATGCGCAGGCTGCAGCTGCAGCCGCCGCAGCTGCGGCAGCCGCCAATCCTGATGACATCCAACGGGAGGACGAGCGGGCGCCGGAGGCTGAAATCCAGCCCACCGGGCCGCAGGCCGCCGCGTGGGCCGCTCTCATCCAGTCGCTGCAGGCCTCCGCCGAATTCCGCTTCATCCGCTAGAAGCGCAAAAGAGGGGAATGGCTCAGGAGCAGGCATCCTTCGGCGACCGCCGGACCTGACCGGGCCATTCCCCTCCCCTCCATCTGAAAGTCCTCCTCTCCTCTCCTCTTCTCTCCCATCCCCTTCCCTCACATCCACTTTCATTCCCAACCTTTTCCCTTCCCATGTCCCTTCCCCGTTTCTCCAACGTCTCCCGCCGCTCCATTCTGCGCTCCTCCGGCGCTGGTTTTGGTTATCTTGCCCTGGCCGGCCTGCTCGGTCAGGAAAACGCCCGCGCCCTGACCGCCGCCGGCACCGGAGCCGGAGCCGGACAGGCCGCCGTCAATCCGCTGGCCGCGCGTGACGCGCATTTCAAACCCCGCGCCAAGCGTGTGATCTTCATCTTCATGGAGGGCGCCATGTCCGGCATGGACACCTTTGAATACAAACCCGAGCTCCAGAAAAACGGCGGCAAGACCGCTCCCGGCGGCGGCACCCTGACGGCCTCTAAATTCAGCTTCAAGCAGTACGGCCAGACCGGATCGTGGTTCTCCGAGCTGCTGCCCAACATCGCCACCCATGCCGATAAATTCTGCTGGCTGCGGGGCCTGCACACAGACACGCCGGCGCATCCGCAGGCGGTGGTGCAGCTGCACACCGGCAGCGCCAACGCCGCTCTGACCCGCCCCAGCATGGGATCCTGGCTGCTCTACGGCTTGGGCACGGAGAACCAGGATCTGCCCGGTTACATCACCATCAATCCCTCCCCCAACTTCGGCGGCGCGGTGAACTACGGCAGCGCCTTCCTGCCCGCCCACTTCCAAGGCACCCGTATCGACGACAAGGGATACCTGCCCAATCTCAAAGCCGCCAGCGCCTCCAATCTCCAGCGCCGGCAGCTGGATCTCATCCAGTCCATGAACCGCAATCTGGCCGCCACTCCCGGCGCGCCTGATCCTGTGGACGGCATCATCGCCTCCTATGAATTGGGCTTCCGCATGCAGGACAAGGTGCCCGAGCTTTTGGACATCTCCAAGGAGCCGGAAAAGGTCCGCGAAGCCTACGGCATCAAGGACGGTCCCGCCGGAGCCTTCGCCCGCCAGTGCCTCATGGCCCGCCGCCTGAGCGAGGCCGGCGTGCGTTTTGTGGAAATCTGCCAGCCCGGCTGGGACCACCACAACAACCTGCACAAGGGCCTGATCGAGCGCACCGGCAATGTGGACCAGCCCACCGCCGCCCTGCTGAAGGATCTGGAGGAGCGAGGCCTCCTCAGCGAGACGCTGGTGGTCTTCGGATCCGAATTCGGACGCCTGCCCACCTCCCAGGGCCAGGACGGACGCGACCACAATATCACCGGCTACTCCATGTTCCTCGCCGGCGCGGGGGTCAAACCAGGCCACACCCACGGGGCGCTGGATGAATTCGGCATCAAGGCCGTCGAGGGCCGCATGCACACCAACGACCTGCACGCCACCCTCCTGGCCATCATGGGCCTCGACCACGAGCGCCTCACCTACCGCTACGCCGGCCGCGACTTCCGCCTCACCGACGTCGCCGGCGAGGTGGCCACGGACATCATTCTGTGACGGGACTCCCCGGCATTCACTGACCACTCGGAGCCCCCGGCAAAACCGGGGGCTTTTTTCTGGATTTAACCAGTCTGTTTTCGCCCTCCCGCAGGGTGATGATCCCGACCGTATGCGCCGCCTCAATGCGGAGACGCCTCGAGCACTGCCGCCTTCGAATGGGTTCAGGAGCTTCACCACGGTATTTCCGGGTCAGGGTGTCCTCTCAGATCCGTTAATGTTCTGTGGGCGGTAATAGACCGGACGGATCCGGGCGCGCGCCGTTGTCGGTCGTGGGCACCTGGGGTCCGGATTTTGGTGGCGGCAGGTGGAGACAACTGGCAACACCCGGCGCCATGCACCTTGAGGCGGGCGTATTCCGGGCGCAGGAGCCGCAGCTTGTGCACTGTGGAGGATTGGCGTTGATGCGGAGCTCATCGGCAGGTTCCGGACGGGCTTTCCCGTGGCCGGCGGCTCCACGGCGCGGGCTTTGAATTCGCGAGCGTAACGTTTGTTCCGCTTCCAGGTTTATTCTGGAGGTTGCTGGTCCAGAAATCCAGCCCACCTCATCCAGATTGCCGTCCGGGAACCATCTTGCATTATGGGCTTCTTTCGCCCATAGTCCTCCTGTGACCAGACAAGTAAAAGAAATCCAATCCTCCGGGGCCTCCCCCTCCGATATCTGGAGGATTGCCCGGAAGCGGCTGGATTCGATGAGCCCCTCCGAGCGGACGGACACCCTCAAAGCGGCGGGAATTCTCACCGGCACCGGCGGGGTTTCCACGCCTTACAAAGGCGTGATCCGGAATGCTGATGGGATGGGCCGCCGGAAGTAGAGGCGGATTTCAATAGATTGGCAAAAAAGGTGGCGCTTTTTTCCGGCGAATATCCTCTCCAGTCATGGAGCTTGGTGTTGGGGTCCTGAGGGAAAGGGGGAAAGTGTATGCCAAGCCGCATTTCCACAGGGAAAATCATCGAAAAAGGCTTCAAATTCCTCATTGATGGGCAGTCCGTGGCGGGAGCGATCAGGAAGCTGAAAATTCCGAAAATGCCGGGGAAATTTGCCGCCAAACGAGCGGAAATCCGCCGCGTGGCCGCCCAGCACCTCCTTGACGCACGCGTTTCCTCTTTCCCTCAGGACCCCCAATCCGGCGTTTTTTGGGAGAGCACGGTGGTCATGGCGGGAAATCCCACTGGAGAAACCGCTCTTTGGAAAGGTCAATTCCAATCCCATGATTGGCGCGGAGGAAACTTCTGAAACCAACTCCAGATGATGCCGACCGTATGCGCTGCCTCAGTGCGGAGAGGCATCAAGCACTGCCGCCTTCGAACGGGTTCAGGAGCTTCACGCCAGTATTTTGAAAATCAGCCACGTTCCGCGTCACCATCGTCAAGCCATGACGATGGGCGGTGGCGGCAAGCTGGCTGTCGAGGGAGGGCACGATGATGCTTTTTTTCTCCCAGCCTGCCATCAGCTGTCCCCAGACATGGGAGACACCGGTGTTAAAACTGAGAATCCGGCCATCCATGCGTTGGCAGAGACCTGTGAGCCACGATTGCAGCGCCGTTCTTCTTTTTCCTGAAGGCAATCTCTCAATGCCCCGGCGAAGTTCTCCGATGGTGATAGTGCTGATGTGGAGATCCTGTTCGTGATCACGCAACCACCCCACCACCTGAGCGTCCGGCCTGGGCTTGGCCAGTTCGCTGAAGACGTTGGTGTCGACGAGATAGCTCATAGCTCAACCGGTGGCGAAAAGTCCTTGGCGCGGGGTGGCACCTCGAATGGGAAAGGACAGGCAAGCAGGTGATCCACCAGCCCGCGGTTCGGCGGGTGGCTGATACGGCGGAGTATGATGGTGTCCTCATCGTCGATGAGCACCTCAAAATCCTGACCCGGCTCCAAATGCATTTGCTCCCGCACCGAACTGGGCAGGACAATCTGGCCTTTTTTGGAGAGCACTGTGGTCATGGTGGGAAAATCTTACCGTGGAAACTGCTCTTTGGAAACACCAATTCCAATCCCACGATTGGCGCAGAGGAAACTTCTGAAACCAACTCTACTTTGTTAAAAAATTCCCAAGGCCAGGACGGGCGCGACCACAACATCACCGGCTACTCCATGTCCCTCGCCGGCGCGGGGGTCAAACCGGGCCACACTCACGGCGCACTGGATGAATTCGGCGTCAAGGCCGTCAATGGCCGCATGCACACCAACGACCTGCACGCCATCCTCCTGGCCATCATGGGCATCGGCATTGCCCTAGCGTCATTCCTTCAACATTCCGCCATCCAGCTGTTCTGCCGCCAGAGCTGGGAGCGGCAGGCGGTCAGGGAGGAAATCCGGTGGCTATCCAGCAGACCGGAAAAGAATCGTCCTGGGTGAGCCACACTTTCTGAATCAGAATGCGTAACCCAAGCTCACATTTACCTATCCCCAGCGCCAAATCGGAACGGCTTGCATGGCTGAGGAATTTTCTCGATGAGGAACATCACGAGAGCGTCAGCCTTGACTACAAGGACGGCACTGCCTTGAATAACACTTTTAAAAAGTTCCTCGAAAAGACTATCCCGAATTCCCAAAAATCACGGGAGAGGAGCAGGCTTGAGCGGGAATATAAGGAAAAACTGACCCGGCATGTCACAGGCATTGCAAATGCGGAGGGTGGCTTGCTGATCTATGGAATAATTGATCCGAAAAAAAGCCAGGATGGCTCCACGAGGTTCAGCCCCGTGGATGGGAAGGAGTGTGACGTGGAGAACATCGACAAAATGTTGGATGAAATCGACCCGCCGATCAAAGGCTGCCGCTCCATCAGGATTGATTTGGATGAGATCGATCATCTTGGCGGATGCTGTGTGGTCATCGAAATCCCCAAATCCCCTCTGGTCCATCAAGCCATCAATGGCGCATTCTACATACGCCGGGGCACCCAGACGAAGATCATGAAGACGGATGAGGTGCGGCAGGCAATGAACCGCTCAAGATATCCACTCGTGAGTTGCGATCTTTCCCTGCAAATTCCAGGGCCAATGTGGATGGGAACTGGCGCTCCCGGCAGCATCCGTATCAGGATCACTAATTCCTCGGAAGTGTTTTGCTCCAAGTATTACCTCCGTATTTTGTTCCCTTTAATATTCGGAAATTTCTGTACCGAGGTGATGGAACTTGAATTTACTCCTCTTTGGGGGCCGCCTAAAAGCGTCCGCACTCCGAAAGGCACGGCACTGCTTCTACAAATCAAAGGCGTGGACTTATTCCCGGACGAGACTCGATCGGTAATAATTCCTTATTCTTATAAGGATGGAACGCCGTATTCCTACGATGGATCGCCGAGGGAGTGGCTTCAGGGTGAAATAGGAATTGAAATTAGCGCGGATGATATGCCCAAAAAACGGGACTGGGTATCATTGGAGGAGGCTGCTGGACGCTGGCGTGGCCCAAGAGCAGAGAGTTCCGAGTAGAACTGGGCAACTCTAAAAACCTCCCCAACAGTTTGCAATCGGTCCGGAACCTGGTAAAGCCGCTGGCAACACCATGGCCAAACGCCGCAGCCAGCGCCCCGTCAGGGGCCTTTTCACCCAGCAGGAACGGGAGGCCAAAGTGGCCGCCAAAACCACGGTCCTTGACGTTTTGGATCTGACGCTGGACTGGGAGATGTTCCGTCTGGTGCTGGACCGGAACCTGGATTTCAGGCAGCCGGAGCCCGGCCAGCCCGTCAGGAGCGGACGTTCCGCCTTCGATGCGGTGCTGATGTTCAAAGTCCTCATCCTTCAGAAATACCACGCGCTGAGCGATGATCAGTGTGAGTATCAGATCAACGACCGGCACAGCTTCCAGCGCTTCCTAGGCCTGGAGCGCGAAGGCCGCATCCCTGACGCCAAAACCATTTGGCGCTTCCGCGAACGCCTTGGCCCTGAGGGCGTGGAGGCCCTCTTCGCGGCCTTTGACGGCTTTCTGAGGGAGCGCGGCCTGCTGCTGCGGGCCGGCAAAGTGATTGACGCCAGCTTCGTGGACGTGCCCCGGCAGCACAACAGCCGGTCTGAAAACCAGCAGATCAAGGACGGCCAAATCCCCGATGGCTGGGAGCAAAAACCCGCCTTCCACCGTCAGAAGGACACCGGTGCCCGGCACACTCAAAAGAACGGTGAACGGCACTACGACTATAAAAACCATGCCAAAGGGGGCCTTGAAACCAAACTCATCGAAACGTGGACGGCGACCGACGCCAGCGTGCATGACAGCCGGGCGCTTCCCGACCTCATCAGCGAAACCTCCGACGCGGACACGATCCTGTATGCGGACAGCGCTTGCCGCAGCGCGTCACGGAGCTGGTCCTTGAGCAGCATGGAATCGCAAGCCGGGTGCATGAGCGCCCCTGGCGCAACACTCCCCTGACTGAGGAGCAGAAAGCCTCCAATCAGGAAAAAAGCCACCTGCGGGCGCGGGTTGAACATATTTTCGCAACCCAAAGCGCCCAGGGATCGAACCGCATCCGCACCATCGGCAAAGCGCGGGCCTGGTTCCAGACCGGGCTGGGCAACCTGCTTCACAACCTCTGCCGGTTCAGCCTGCTTCAAAGCCGGGCCGCCGTCTGAAGCCTTCCGGTGGGCGGAAGCCTCCTTTCAAAACCGGCCTCGAACCGCAAAAACAGAGGGAGACTGCCCGCTCCCGCCATACCCCCTCCCGGCGGCGGACCCCATTTCACCAATCCAAAAAGAGCAGGGAGTTAGTTTGTTTATCAACTCTTGCCGAAAACCTCGATTTTAAGAGGTTCACAACTGCAATCTCCCCGCTGGAAATTGGAAAGCCAAGGGCCGATGAATGGGCTTTAAAACAAGACCGCGTCCACGAAATGATGAAAGGATTGCGCACATTTTCTTATGATTCTTGCCCCCTCACCCCGTCCCATCCCTTCTGATCCAAAACTGCAGCTGGAGTGGCTGAGAAATTTTTTAACCGAGGAAATTCCGGAGGATTCCAGCTTGGATTACAAGCACAGTGACTCACTGCACAAAATCTTCAAAAAAGCCCCTTTCAATCCTGCATGGCTGGATCAGCGCTGCTCCGGCTGCGGATCAAAAGGCGTAACCGCTGATAAGGTAAGGCATGAAGCCAAAAACGAACTAACCAAGGATGTTTCAGGCTTCGCAAATAACCGGGGTGGGCTGCTGATTTACGGCATAGCTGAGGATTCCAAAAGGAAATCAGTTCCCAAAGAATTTGCTCCGGTGGCTTCCACCATAAACCCGGAGGATATCGTCCAGATTCTCAATTCAACCATCAAGCCCCCGATCGACGGAGTCGGCGTAAAGGTAATAGTTTTAGAAAAGGCTGATCATCCAGATGGAGGATGCTGTGTGGCGATAGAAGTCCCAAAGTCGTCCACGGCACACCAAGCGAAGGACAAACTGTATTACCGCCGTCGCGGCACTCAAACGGTGGCGATGGAAAACGATGAAATCCTTGATGTGATGAACCGTTCAAGGCAACCCAATCTAGAATGTGAAATACTGCTCATCCCTTCACCTAGGCTTTCAGCCCGTCCTGCTGGGGCTGAAGAAGGCGGAGGACTGGTATATACCCACCTTCACAATTCATCACCGGTATTCTGCAAAAATTTTCTTCGCCGCATTATTTTCCCTTTTTACGTGAATGATGCCGCTGTTGAGATCGAAGGTGTGAATGGGGTCGCCTTGACTGAAGAAGGGGAAGGATACCAAGTTGATTTTGAAGGTGTAAATCTCTTTCCAGACATTCATCGGAGACGAGATTTTAGTTTTGTTCTTAAGGATGACGGTGGATTTGCCCAAGGCGGCAAAATGTATCACCGGCTTAAAAACAAAATGCTCGTTCAAATATTTGCAGATGAGATGCCCAAAAAAGAGTATTGGGTGACCATTGATGAGGCAGTGGAAAGAGTAAGAAACGCTGAAAAACAGTTAAGGCATTTATTCCGTGGTTGGGAACCAAGTTGACCCCCGTGCTATGGTCTTGGCATGAGCGAGGCCATGCACGAGCTTAGCCTGTTATTTCCAGCGACCGTGGTTCCAATAACGCGGTTGGATGGTAGATTTCCAGTGATTCTAGGCCGGTCGGTGGCGGAGGAGGAGCTGGCGGCAGGCCAAGTGGCGCGGCTGCTCGGACACAGCGCCAGTTGCGTGCGGCGATATGCGTCGGAATGACAGGATGCAGGCTGAAGCTGAGTAGAAAATGGCATCTAGTTCGTCGGCATTCATTGTTTCATGGAAAAAAATACACGTCCCCGTAATTTTCAACCCGCATGTATGGTCCAGTGATTATTGGCTCCGCAAATGAGCCGCTTCCGGCCAACGTAAGGATCATGAAGAGCATCATCAGGCTTCCTGATGGCATATTTTTGAGCCACCAGTAATGATTGGGAAGAGCCGTTCTCACTTCGTCATTGCCAAACCCTATGGGTGAAGTGTCAAACACCAAAAATCCCTTTCCCAGAACGAAAATTCCATCAAGTGCTGGAGCTGGAATTTTCCGCCGGTCATAGTCGTCCACAGGCAGCTGCGGATAATTGATCCCCAAGCGCTCTTTGATCCCGCCAATCCAGCCGTAAACGGTATCCATCGTGGCGGGACCGGCATACGCGACTAAATAACTTTGGATGCCGGGCGGCTTGTAACCACCTCCCAGATGGAGCTTTGACATTGTTCTCTTGAGACCTTTGAGCTTTTGGGCTGCCTTCATGGCAGCTTCCAATCCTTCAGAGTCTAGAGTGGATTTCACCTCAATGGTTGCGATAACCGATTCGGCGAGAAATCCATGAATTCCGCCACCGAAATTGATCTTGGGATAATTCCGTTTGTAGAGGACAATATCCATTTGGTTCCGCTGCTCCCCAGGCTTGGAAGCGGAATCAATAATTTCCCCTGTGCCGATGGCAATGGTCTCGCTGAGGTGATCCTCAAGGAACGTTTTGATAAAATTCTCACGTGGGGTCCCCATATGGATCGAGTGCCCGGAATTCGCGGGAATGCGTGACCTGGCAAGGAGCAGTTGCTCATTTTCATCAATGTGTGACTGCAGCATATCGGATGGGCTAATTTCTAAGCGGCTTGAACTGAGGAGGTGAAGGGACTCAGCCTCCACTGCCAAGGATTGCTCGACCGGGTGCCACAATTTGAAAACCTATGGGTGCCTTTCTTGCCGCTTTTTTCCTTTCAATCAGTTCAACCTCAGCCCGTTCACGAAATTGCTGGCGTTCATCGCCTGAAGGGTCTTTTCCGGGGTTTAGCGAACGCCACTGATTTTCCTGACGTGCCAATTCATCCAGAATGAAGGTTTCGTTCCAGAACCAGTCTGCAAACCCTGCTTCGCTCAATTCATTGAGTAGTTGATCGTATTCAGGAGTGGTGAGATAATTGATGCCGTCGTAAAAGAAGTCAGCCATACGGATGGAGCAGAGTTGTTGAATTTTCATTTTAGGTTGGGGCGGAAGTGTGTCCAGGATTTCCTGAAGAGGGGAATTGACCTTCGTGCTATGGTCCCGGCATGAGCGAGACCATGCACCAGCCTGACCTGTTCTTTCCGGCGACCGTGGTTCCGACCACGCGGACGGATGGCGGGTTTCTGGTGATCCCCGGCAGGCCGGTGCCGGTGGATGAGGAGCTGACGCTGGTGCAGGTGGCGCGGCAGGTGTGCTCGCTTGGGGAATTGAGGAGCCCCGCCAGGAGGCACAGCGGGCCTGACGCCATTTTACGGGGTCGGCGGGGCGGAAAGCACATGATGCGCGGGATTGTCAGGAATTCGCCCCAAAGCAGCCGTGGAAACGGTGCATCCCGGAGAGGGATGATCTACGAGGGGGGCATGCCCAATGACCGCCCCACCCGCAGCCAGCCGACCCCAGCCCATGACTGCGGTGTGGAAGCGCTGAGATTCGCGGCGGAGACGCCCTCGCCGGAATCCCTTCAGCGCCGCTCGGACTTGACCCGGTGCGCCCTGCTGCTGGGCGTGCTGACCGCCCTGGCGCTGATCTGCGCGGGCCACGGCTAATCCCTCCCCTTTTGCCAATGGTATGCCCAAAATCATCGAAGCCCTCCGCCCCCTCATCATTTCCTGGCTGGCCCGCCGCATTGCCGCCGCCCTCACCGCCGCCGCCATTGTCATCGGGACCACTGAGGCTGACACCCAGGGGGCTGCGGCCTTCGCCACCGGTGTCGCTGTCGCTGTCGCTGTCTTTGCCTGCGACTGCCTCCAAGCATGGATCCGCAGGCGGTGGCTGAAGCCCGCGCCTGAACTCACCACGCCGCCCGCCCTGTAAGCGGCACCGGAGAATGGCTGATCATCACGTTCCAGACCGCCGGCTGGTCCACCCTCCTCATTTTCTTCCTGTCCGATTCCCGGAAACCGCCCCCGCCCCCTCCGCTCCCTATATGCCCCGGCCGCTGAAGCCCCGCCGCTGAAATCATCCGCTAAGCGGAGGCTTTCCAAAATTTGAAAGAGGTCTCCCCCAACCGGAAATGGGACAACTCCGCCACTCCGGGGCCGGACAGCACTTTGAACGCTCAGCTGATTAAAGTGATGGAGTCTGCCGGCTGGGAGGCCCCGTGGGCCTACTGCGCGGCCTTCGCGGAGGGCATGATCATTATGGCCCTGCGCCGGCTGGCATGCCGGCCTGACCAATATGTCCGCCTGCGGAAGCTGATCCAGCCGGGCGTGATGCACACGGTCCGCTCCCTGAGTGCGGTGTAGGGCCCTCAGCGCCCAGCCCGCGCCGGGCTCCCTGTGGCTGGCGCGGCACGGCGACTCCGCCCTCGGGCATGCCGGCATCGTGATCAAAGCCGGCGGCAACGGGCTGATGACCACCATCGAAAGCAACACCACCGGCCGCTTCAAGGATTCCGCCAGCGACCGCTAGGAAGACGGGATCTTCCGGCGGGAGCGCAATGTGGCCACCAACGGCAATCTCAAAGCCATGAGGTTTCTCACCCCCCTCCATGCTGCGCCTGCTGGCCGCATAACATCCCACCCACCCGTCCCATCCATGGCTGACAAATCAAAATCCGAGGCTAATTCGCCGCCCCGCTGCGGTCCAAAACCCAAGTGGCGATCTTCCGGGATCTGCTGCTGGTCTGCGACACCGCCGCCATCGACGGGGCCAGTCTGGCCGATATCGCCGCCGCCGTGGAGAGAGCGGAGGCTTTCCTCTGGCGCACACCTCATCAGGCCCGGCCCAAAGACGCCGGAGCACGCGCGGTCGCTCCACTTCCCCGCGGACTGGAGCCGGACTTCCCATACGCGGATTTCAATGGTGAATGATATCATTTTTAACATTTTTTAAATTCAGACTTATCAAGCGTCCGACGGTCTTCCGCGAGGGGTGTTTCCACGGCGCGAAAAGGCTGAATTTCCCTTGAAATTCCTTGCTTTGAACAATTCTCCATGCTTTATTTGGAATCACGTCCACATGGGTGTTTAACGTAACTAATTTTATGTTATATGTGCATTCTTTTTCCGCCGCCGGCGTTTTTCCTTCCGCACCGCCGCCGGAAAGCGGATCCGGTCCGGTCCCACCCTTGAACCCACCCATGAGCGGCAAGGCTTCCCCCCGCGTCCGGACCGGTGACATCCATGTCACCGGTGACATGCAAACTTTTTTTGACGATTCCGCCGGGGGGATGACGCCCATGTCACCGGGGGGGTGGCGCGGAGGTCACCCGGGGGGTGACACCGGTAACAGATCAGGATCCTGCCCTGCCCCCGCCCTTCGTTTTTGCCGCTGTTTTGGATGGCGGCGGTGCTTTTTCCGGACCGGCCACCACCGCGAACAGAATGCGCAGGGCGATCGAGAACTCCTGCGTGAACTCCGCTTGGCTGGCGCACTGGCATTTCAGACCGCGGGCTACGGCCAGGAGGTGCGAGGCCAGATGCCGGGCGGCGACGCCGGAGCGGGCGAAAGCCTTCGCCAGATCCGTGCGGCGGACAGCGGCGGTGACCGCCTCCGAGAAGCGGCGCTCGTAATCCCGGACCTCATCGCCCATGAGGGAATGCGCGGCCTGGATCAGGTCCGCCGCCTCCACGCCCACCACCCCCACATGCCGGCCCACCCATTCCTGGAACGCGTGGGCCAGTTTGACATCCAGCGGGAGGGTGCGGTCCTTCAGCACCGTCTCCGCGGCGGTGAAGGAGGTGTCCAGCACATAGGCCACCAAGGCGCGGAAAAGTTCCTCCTTGGTGGCGAAGTGCAGGTAAAGCCCCTGACGGGAAATGCCCGCCGCCGTGGCCACCTCATCCATGGAGGTCTTGCGGAAGCCATAGCGCGCGAAGATTCCAAAGGCGGCGTTGAGAATTCCTTTTCTCCGCTGCTCCGCCCCCACCGCCGCTGCTCCCGTGGAACTTTCCGCATCCCTGTGTTTCATGATTGACAGGGTTTACAAGCTGACCATGGATTGTCAACCTTATCCACCGCCGTCATCGCGGCGGCCCCTTTCCGGGGTTTCCCTTTCCCCCATCTCCATGACCCGCCCGCCCGCCGCCCTCTGTCTGGCGCTGCTCGCCGCTCTCGCGGCCGCCGGTTGCCGCAAGCCCGCCGCCGATGTCCAAGCCCAGGCCAAAGGGGCCGGCGGTCCAGACGCTGAAGCCGCCCCCATCCCGGTCAAAACCGCCGCCGCCACGGAGAAGCCCATGCCGCGGTTCCTGCAGCTCACCGGCGAGCTGATCTCCGCCCAGGACTCCGCCGTGGCCGCCGACACCACGGGCAAGGTGGCGGAGACCCCGGTCGAGCGGGGATCAGTGGTGAAGGCCGGGGATGTCCTCATCCGTCTGGATGACCGCACCACCTCCCTGAATCTGGCGGAGGCCGAGGCCAATCTGCTGCTGGCCCAGTCCAAACTGGCGCTGGCGCAAAGCGATTTGAAGCGCAACGAGCCGCTGGCCAAGGCCCGCGCCATTCCCGAGACGGAGTATGCCGGGCTGAAGGCCGAAAATGATGGCCAGGCCGCCACCGTGGCCGCCGCCGCCGCCCGGCGCGACTCCGCCCGCAAAAGCCAGGAGGACACGCGGGTGCTGGCCCCCTTCGATGGCGTGGTGGCCGAGCGCATGGTGTCGGTGGGTGAGTATGTAAGACCCGACACCCAGGTGGCGCATCTGGTCGATCCCGCCCGCCTGCGTTTGGTGGTGAATGTGGCGGAGCCCGACATTGGCAAAGTGAAGGAGGGCCAACCGGTGGAGTTCACGGTTTCCGCCTGGCCCGGCACCCCTTTTCCGGGCACCGTGAAATTCATCGGAGCCGCCGTGCGCGTCAGCTCCCGCGACCTGCTGGTGGAGGTGGAGGCCCCCAACGCCGATGGCCGTCTGCGGCCCGGTCTTTTTGCCGAGGCCCGGCTGATCCTGCCCGACCAGCCGGCCATCACGGTGCCGGAATCCGCCGTGCGTGAGGACGGCACCCAGCGCCGCCTGTGGGTGGCCTCGGAGGGCCGGCTGCAGGAGCGCCTGGTGGAGACCGGCAGCCGCCGTGACGGCATGCTAGAAATCCGCCGCGGAGTGGCCGCCGGCGAGCCGGTGGTGGTCTCCCCCGGCCCCGCCGCCGCTGACGGCGTGCGGATCACCGTGCAACCCTGACCTTTCGCGCCGACAACCCCATGCAATGGCTTGCTGAGATCTGTGTGCGCCGTCCGGTGCTCGCCAGTGTGATCGTGCTGGTGTTCGTGGTGGTGGGAACGCTGGGCTACACCCGGCTGCCCCTCGACCGCTTTCCCAAGGTGGACTTCCCCACCGTGGCCGTGACCACCCGCCTCGACGGTGCGACGCCGAAGGAGATCGAAACCCAGATCACGGACAAAATCGAGGAAGCCGTGAACACCGTCAGCGGCATTGACGAGCTGCGCTCCACCTCCAGCGAGGGCATCTCCCAGGTGCTGATCACCTTCCTGCTGGAGAAGAACGTGGATGTGGCCTCGCAGGAGGTCCGTGACCGGGTGAACCGTATTCTTTCCGAACTGCCGGATGACGCCGATCCGCCCATCATTGAAAAGCTGGATCCGGACGCCTCGCCAATTCTGAATATCGCCCTGACCGCGGACCGTCCGGCCCGCGAGATCACGGAGTATGCGGACAAGGTGCTGCGCCGGCAGCTGGAGAGCGTGCCCGGCGTCGGCCAGGTGACGCTGCTGGGCGGGCGGAAGCGGCAGATCAATGTGTGGCTGGATCCTGTGAAGCTGCGCTCCTTCGGCCTCACCGCCATGGATGTCCGCCAGGCGCTGCGTTCCCAGAATGTGCAGATTCCCGCCGGCACCGTCAAAAACGCCGCCAGCCAGGCGGGCCTGCGCGTGCTGGGCAAGGCCGCCAGTGTGGAGGATCTGGGCCGGTTGGTGGTGCGGCAGAAGGACGGCGGGCTGGTGCGCTTGAACGATGTGGCCCGGGTGGACGACGGCGAGGAGGAACCACAGACCTCCGCCCGCCGCGACGGCGTGCCCACAGTGGTGCTTTCCCTGCGCAAGCAGTCCGGCGGCAACACGGTGGCGGTCGTCGATGCCATCCATGAGCGTCTGAAGGAGAACGCCCGGACATTGCCGCCCGGCTATGCGGTGAATGTGGTGCGCGACAATTCATTGGTCATCCGCACCAGCACCCACGCGGTGCAGGAGCACCTGGTGCTCGGGGCTTTGCTGGCCTCGGCGATCGTGCTGATTTTCCTGGGCAACTCCCGGGCCACCCTCATCGCCGCCCTGTCCATTCCCACCTCCATCATCGCGGCGTTCGGGGTCATGTGGGCCCAGGATGTGACGCTGAACCAGATCAGCCTCATCGCCCTTGCCCTGGCGGTGGGGATCGTGATCGATGACGCCATCATCGTGCTGGAGAACATCGTGCACCACATGGAGTCCCGGGGCGAGGGACCTCATGAGGCGGCGGTCAGCGGCACCCGGGAGATCGGTCTGGCGGTCATGGCCACCACCCTGTCGCTGCTGGCGGTCTTTGTGCCGGTGGCCTTTCTGAGCGGCATCGTGGGCATGTTCCTGAAAAGCTTCGGCCTGACCATGGCCTTCGCCATCGGGGTGTCCCTGCTCGTCAGCTTCACGCTGGTGCCGGCGCTGTCCGCACGATTGCTCAAGCGGACGCATCAGGGCCGGGTGGAGCGCACGCTGGAGCGCTTCGTGCAGATTTTCTACAAGCCCATCGAGCGGCTTTACATGGTCATGCTGCGCTTTTCCCTGCGGCACCGCTGGGTGGTGGTGCTGGCCTGCATCGGCGCGCTGGCCACAGTGCCGGTGCTGATGAAAATCGTCCAGAAAAGCTTCATGCCGCCCACCGAGGAGGCGGAGTTTGTGGTGAACTTGCGGGCTCCTGAAGGCAGCACGCTGGCGGCCACCGATCTGCTGGCGGAGCGGGTGGCGCGGGATATCCGGGGCCTGCCGGGCGTGGAGTCCACCCTGCTGACCATCGGCGACAATGACCAGCGCACCCCGAACCTCGCGGGCATCTTTGTCCGCCTGACGGATCCGGAGACCCGCCAGGCCACGCAGCAGGACATCATGGACCAGGTGCGGCAGCGGATTGTGCCCCGCTATCCGGAGGAATGGCGCATCACGGTGCTGGCGGTGCCCCCGTTCAACACCGGCATGTCCAGCGCCAACATCCAGTTCTTCATTGCCGGACCGGATCTCGACAAACTCACCACCGCTACGGATGCCGTCATGAAGGAGGCGAAGCACATCCCCGGCATCCGCGACCTCGATTCCACCCTCATCAGCGGCAAACCGGAGATCACCGCCACCGTGGACCGCGCCAAGGCCGGCCAGTTGGGGGTCAATATCGCCGATCTTTCCACCACTCTGCGCCTGCTGGTCGGCGGGCTGGATGTCTCCACCTACGACGAGGGCGGGGAGCAGTATGACATCCATCTGCGCGCCGAGGAGAACTATCGTAACAGCCGCGAGGCCATGAGCCTGCTTTCCGTGCCCGCCCTCGGCGGAGCGCCGGTGGCCATGGAGAACGTAATCCATCTGGAGAACAGCGACGGCCCCTCGCAGATCAACCGGCTCAACCGGCAGCGTCAGGTCACCCTCAGCGCCAACAACGCGCCCAATGTCGGTGAATCCACCATCGTGGACGCCCTGGACGCCATTGTGAAAAAGCAGAACCTGCCCGCGCAGTATCAAAGCGGGGTCGCGGGCCGTTCGAAGGAGATGGCCCGCACCCTCAAGGCCTTCATGACGGCCTTCATGATGGCCTTCATCTTCATGTATCTCATCCTGGCGGCGCAGTTCGAGAGCTGGCTGCACCCCTTCACCATTCTGATCTCGCTGCCGCTCACCCTGCCCTTCGCCATTCTGTCGCTGATCATCTTCAACCAGTCGCTGAATTTGTTCTCCATGCTCGGAGTGCTGGTGCTTTTTGGCATGGTGAAGAAGAACGGCATTCTCCAAATCGACCACTCCATCCAGCTGCGGGAGCGCGGCATGGAGCGCGAGGCCGCCGTGCTGCAGGCGAACCGCGATCGTCTGCGCCCCATCCTGATGACCACCCTGGCGTTCGTCGCCGGCATGGTGCCCATGATGCTGGCCAGAGGGGTGGGCGCCTCCTTCAACAACGCCACCGCCGGGGTGATCCTCGGCGGCCAGACCCTGTCCCTGCTGCTCACCCTGCTGGCCACGCCGGTGTTTTACACCCTCTTTGACGATGTGATCCAGTGGCGGCAGCGCCGGAAGGAAAGGCGGCGGGCGAAAAGGGCCGCCAAGGGGGATTTTGATGACGAATCCGGACCGGAGCATGGAGCACCCACGCCGGATACGGAAGCGCCAGCCGCCGCCCGGCCGGCCCACACCTGAGAAATTTTGCCATGATGCCGGCTTTCCGCCTCCATTTTCCTGCCCCCGCCGCTGCGGCCATCGCTTTGGCCCTGCTGTCCGGCTGCGCCATGGGCCCCGATTATCAAAAGCCCGACACCGCCGCCGTCACTCCTGCCGCTTGGCGCTGGCAGCCCGCTGTGCCCCGCGACACCGCGCCGCGCGGGGAATGGTGGACGGTGTTCCGCGATGCGGACCTGAATACTCTGGAAAGCCGCGCCTTGGCGGGCAGCCAGACCCTCAAAGCCGGCGTGGCCCGCGTGCTGCAGGCCCGCGCCAACGCCCGTGCGGAGGCCACGGGGTTTTTCCCGGACATCCGGCTCAACAGCAGCGCCAAACGGGAGCAGACCTCCGGCAACCTGCCGTCCCCGGTGCCGGTCTCCATTCCGGCTTCCCGGATCAACACCTTCGATGCCGGTTTTGATCTCAGTTATGAGATCGATTTCTGGGGCAAGGTGCGCCGCTCCTGGGAGTCTGCCCGCGCCAGCGCCGATGCCTCGGAGGCGGATTTCCACCACATGCTGCTGACCCTGACGGGCGATGTGGCGATGAACTATTTTTCCCTCCGTGCCGCCGACGCCGAACTCGCCGCCCTGCGCCGGACCATCGGCATCCGGGAAAACGCCTTCCGGTTCACCCAGATGAAATTCGACGCCGGCACGGTCGGCCGGATCGACCTGGCCCGCAGCCGCACCGAGCTGGACACGGCCCGCGCCGAGCTGGCGGACGTGCAGCGGCAGCGCCGCGAAACCGCCGACACCCTAGCCCTGCTCTGCGGGGAGCCCGCCAGCAATTTCGATCTGCCGGAGCGCCCGCTTAATCTGACCCCTCCCGCCATTCCCGCCGGTATCCCCGCCCATGTGCTGGAGCGTCGTCCCGATGTGGCCGCCGCCGAGCGGGATGTGGCCGCCAAAAACGCCCAGATCGGCGTGGCCCAGGCGGCTTATTTCCCGGCCATCAGCCTGACCGGCAGCAGCGGGCGGCTCAGCAATGAGACCGGCACTCTGTTCACCGCGGACAGCAAGGTGTGGACCATCGGCCCCAGCCTCAGCCTGCCCATCACCGGCTACGCCCTCATCGGGGCCAATGTGCGCCGGGTGAAGGCGGCGCGCGAGGAGTCCATCGCCAACT
Source organism: Verrucomicrobiales bacterium (assembly GCA_028293125.1). Classification (GTDB taxonomy): domain Bacteria; phylum Verrucomicrobiota; class Verrucomicrobiia; order Verrucomicrobiales; family V1-33; genus CAIZWU01. The sequence continues at coordinate 39,416 of JAQGPJ010000026.1, forward strand.
ACCGCCAGGCGGTGCTGACCGCCGTGAAGGATGTGGAGACCTCCCTGACGCAGATCCGCTACCGCGCGGAGCAGGCCACCGCCCAAAGCGAGGCCCTCAAGTCCGCCACCACCGCCGCCGACCTCATCCGGACCCAGTACGAAAGCGGCACCATCGGCCAGCTCGATCTCCTGGAATCCGAGCGCACCCGCCTGCAGGTCGAGCGCCAGTCCGCGCAGCTCAGCGCCCAGCGCCTGATCGCCACCGTGCGCCTCATCAAGGCTCTGGGCGGTCAGTGGTGAGTTCCTGACTTTTACCATTTGGACAGGATCAGGATTGGTTTGACATGATCCGCTGTTTTGAATCAAAATCATCCATCGGGGCGGAATGATGAGGATACGGACCTGAATTTTCCCCGCTCCGGGTTATCCGCTGACGGTTGATGCGGAGCTCCCGCTGCGGGTGGTGGTCAGTTCCGTCAGGATCGCAACGGCTGAGGTCCGGATTGGCTGGGAGTCTGAATTTAAAATCAGACAACTCCATCAGATTGCTCATTTTTGATTAATTTTTCAGGCATTTTGCACAAATCCCTTGCTTAAATTGTTGTGTTTTGATTAGGAAAAGACTTCTTGCTGGCTCTGCATGGGCGGGAACGGAACCCCGTCCATGTTTCGGGCAGCCCGAAAAATCAACCCTCGACCTTCGACCAACCCTCCCATTTTTATGAAACCAGGATACATCACCGCGGTGCTGGGCTTTAGCCTTGCCGCTCTTCCCTATGCGCGGGCAGGCACTTTCAACGCCAATTTCAACGATGGCCAAATTCCCCCGGGCGCTGCCCTTTTCGGGAACTCCGGAGACAATGCCTCCGGGGTCATTGAACTGACCGGCGGAGTGGGCGACAGTGGCGTATTGAAGCTCACCAAGGCCGTGAACGGCAAGACCGGATCCATGATCATTGGGGATCTGGACGCCGGGGGACCCGTGAAAGCCTTCACGGCCAACTTCAAGGTCCGCATCGGCGGGGGCTCCAATCCTCCGGCGGATGGGTTTGCCTTCTGCTTTGCCCCTGACCTCCCGGATGGAACGTTTGGGGAAGCGGGCATCGGCACTGGCCTGACGATCGGGCTTGATATTTACAACAACCCGGATGACGCCCCGGCCTTTAAAATCTATTGGAACGGCGCCCAAGTCGCGACCACTGGCATCCTGCCGCTGGCCAATGTGACCACGGGTGCCGATTTTGTGGACATGATGGTGCGGGTGAACCCGACCGGAACACTGGATCTCACCTACAAGGGACAGCCTGTCTTCACCAATCTGGTGACCGGTTTTCAGCCCATCGCAGGAGGCCGCTTTGGATTCGGAGCACGCACCGGCGGTCTGAACACCAACCAGTTCATTGATGACATCAGCATCACCACCACCCCGGGGGACAACCTCGATCCGCTGATTCTCCGCGATCCCATCTCCACGCGGGTCGTCGCCGGTTATCCCGTTCCTATGAATGTGCGGATCAACGGACTGATGACCCCAACCTTCCAATGGGAGAAAAAAGCTCCTGGAGCAGCCTCCTTCACCGCCATACCCGGAGCGCAGAACGCCACCTACATCGCGCCGGCCTTGGCCGTGGCGGATGCCGGCACCATGTACAGGGTGGTGGTCACCAACGGTGCCGGCGGCTCCGTGACCTCGGCTCCCGCGGCCTTTGATGTGGTCTCCCTGCCCCATGCCACGCCAAACACCGCTTCCCACAATTTCAACGATGGTGCCGTGCCCAACGGAACCCATGTGTTCGGCAGCGCCGCCGTGACTCCCACGGGTGGCTTCAACGACACCGGCTTTATGTCCCTGACCGAGGATGTCGGGGGAGCTGCCGGCACGTGGATCGTGGATGACCTGAACGGTGGCAACCCGGTGGGCAGCATCGACGTGGCCTTCAAAATGCTGCTGACCCCCGCCGATGGCGCGGTCCCCGCGGACGGCTTCGGCTTCCACTGGGCTCCGGATCTCCCGGAAGCCGGATTCCCCAATGCGGAGGAACCTGTGGGCACCGGTCTTTCCGTGGGCTTCGACGTTTACAACAACGGCAACAATGAGGCTCCCGCCGTGGATGTCTTCTGGCTGGGCCAGCGCATCGGCGGCACTCCGGTTCCCGGGGAGTTCCTCAACACCCTCGGGCAGATGGTGGACGCCCAGATCCGCCTCTCCGCCGACGGCAAGGTCGATGTGGCGCTCAATGGCGTGGTGCTGGTCTATCAGCTGCAGATCCCGAACTGGACCGCTTTCTCGGGTGCCCGCTACGGCTTTGCCGCCCGCACCGGCGGCGCCTCCCAGAGACAGTACATCGACGAGGTTCAGATCACCTCCACCCCCTACGCCGGCGCCATCGGCTACGTCAGCCAGCCGGCGGCGGCCACAGGCGTCTCCGGTTACACCGCCACCTTCAGTGTGACCAGCAACGATCCGCTGCACACCACCTATCAGTGGCAGTCCTCCACGGGCGGCGGGGCCTTCACCAATATCGCGGGAGCCACGGACGCCACCTACACCACTCCGGCTCTGACCGCCGCGGATGATGGCAGGCAGTACCGCGCCCGCATCACCAGCACGGTCAATGCCTCCACGGCCGATTCCACTCCCGCCTTGCTCACGGTGGTCAATCTGGTGGGTCCCGCCGCCGGTCAGGCGCAGATCCTCAACAACTTCGACAATGAGACGCCCAACAACGTGGGCACGGCTCCGGCCACCGTGCAGACCCTGAGCGGCAACTACAACTACAGCGGCGGAGGCTTCCTGACCCTGACGGATGCGGTGAACAGCCAGTTCGGCACCCTGGTCATTGATGACTTCAACGCCAACCAGGCGGTCGGGGGCTTCAACGCCTCCATGAAAGTTCAGATCGTGGGCGGAGCCCCCGCGGACGGCTGGAGCTTCAGCTGGGGCACCTCCATCGAACCGGTGCAGGTCTATGGCGGGCTTGAATCCGGTGTCGGCAATGATCTGAGGGTCTCATTCATCACCTATGAAGGCACCGGGCGCAGCATCCGGGTCAACTGGCGCGGAGCGGCGATCGCCAATATTCCGGTGCCCATCACGCTGCTGCAGACAGCGGAGGGGGAATTCGAGGAGGTGCGCATCCGGGTCACCCCTGCCACCGCCACCACCGAAGCAACGCTGGACGTGGCCCAGGACGGAGTGCTGGTGATTCACAATCTGGCGCTCCCCGGCCTTACCGGCATTCCCGGAGCCCGTTTCGCCATCGCCGCCCGCACCGGCGGCCTGAATGAAACCCACTCCTTTGACGATCTGGCCATCAGCACCTCCCTCTACGTGGGGCCCATCACTCTGCTCAGCCAGCCCCCCGCCTCCCAGTATGTGCTGGTGGGCAAGCAGGTCACTCTGGGTGTGCAGTCCAGCAACCCGCCGCAGACCACCTATCAATGGCAGAAAGCGGCTGCCGGCAGCAACACCTTCACCAACATTCCCGGAGCCACCGCCGCCACCTACACCACCCCGGTGCTGACCTCGGCGGATGCCGGCACCGCCTACCAGGCTGTTCTCACGGCGCCGTCCAATGTCATCACCAGCACTCCCGCGGTGCTGACGGTGGTTGATCCCGCGCTGCCCGCCACCTGGGAAGTCACTATTCCGTTCACCAATGGGGAATATCCGGCGGACGGTTCTCTCCTGGGATCCGCCGCCGCCCTGACTGAAGGCGGCCCCGGCGGCACCGGCACTCTGAATCTCACCCCCGCCGAAAACGGCCTGCAGGGCTCCTTTATCCTGCCGGATATGGACAATGGCTCGGCGGTGGACGGGTTTGTGACCCAGTTCCAGCTGATGATCGGCAACTCCGCCTCCGGCAATGCCAGCAATCCTCCGGCGGACGGAGCCAGCTTCGTCTGGACCCGCGAAATCATCTCCGGAGCTTTCGGTGAGGGCGGCACGGGCACGGCGCTGATCGTCTCCTTCGACACCTACGACAACGATGACGGCAATCCGGACAATGAGCTTGGCGAGGCTCCCGCCATTGAGGCGGTCTGGAACGGCGACTCCCTGGGCAACATCCGGGTGCCCCGTGCGCTTCTGGAATCCGGCACGGATTACCGCAATGTGATCGTCCGCGTCAATTCCGGCGGCACGCTGGATGTGATCTTCGGCGAGACGGTGCTCTTCTGGCACAAGCCTCTTCCTGGCTATGCGCCGATCACCGGGGGCCAATTCGGCTGGGGTGCCCGCACGGGTGGTCTGAATGCGGAGCAGAACGTGGACAACATCCAACTCAGCACCTTCGCCAGTGTCCCGGCAAACCAGCCCTCCATCTCCTTCAGCGACAGCGGCGGCAATGTGGTTGTCACCTTCGACGGGGTGCTGGAGACCTCCACCGATCTGATCAACTGGACTCCGCAGCCCGCGCAGGCCAGCCCGCTGACGGTGCCCCGCGCCAGTCTGACCGGCCGCCTCTACCTCCGCGCCCGGAAATAAAGAAAGCGGCTATCCAGCCCGGGTGATCCCGCGGCATGACACAGCATCACGCCTCCGGCCCTGAAAGAGGCCGGAGGCGCCAAAACCAAAGCCGGAGAGGCGCGCTGCCCGCAGCGCGCCTCTTTCCGTTTGCGGACCGCACTCTCTTCCCGCAAAACTCCGCCGGGAGCCACGGAACCGGGAAGTGCAATATTTATTGAGTGACAATATTGTCAGACCATTGAGTCATTCAAACTGACGGATGCGCTTGCTGCTATATATGATTGCCTCAGAGTGGGCTTATGACATCCGTGTCCAGCCCCGGGGATCTGTTCAAATCCGCACGCCGCCTTGTGCTGGCCGGCATGATTCTTCTGGCTGTCTCGTGCGGCAGGCAAAACCAGCCGGCACCGGGCGCCCCCGCGGCTGCTGACCCGAATGCGGTGACGGTGAACTTTTTATACAGCTCGGAGAAGGAGGAATGGCTGAAGGCTGTCACCGCTGAATTCAATCAATCCCGCACCGGGCTGCCCAATGGTAAAACCATCGCCGTGGAGGCTATCCCCATGGGCTCGGGGGATATGATCACCGAAGTTCTGGCCGGCAACCGTCAGCCGCATCTGATCAGCCCCGCCTCGCAGCTTTTTCTGAAGGATGGCAACGACAAAAGCCTCACCGCCACCGGGCAGCCCCTGACCGGACCGGCGGTGAACCTGGTGCTGTCCCCTGTGGTGGTCGCTATGTGGAAACCCATGGCGGAGGCGCTGGGCTGGCCGGGCAAGCCCGTCGGCTGGGCGGAAATTCACGCTCTGGCCACAGACGGGCGCGGCTGGGCTGCCCGGGGATTTCCCCAGTGGGGGAAATTCCGTTTTGGCCACACGCACCCGGATTACAGCAACAGCGGGATGCTGGCCGTCCTGGCGGAGATTTACGCCGGAGCCGGAAAGCAGCGCGGGCTGACCGCTGCGGACCTGGAAAACCCTGCGGTTGGCGGCTACCTGCGCACCATCGAATCCGCCGTGGTCCATTACGGCGAAAGCACGGGTTTTTTCGGGCAAAAGCTTTTCAGCGGAGGTGCCTCCTATCTCAGCGCCGCCGTGCTGTATGAAAACATGGTCGTGGGGAGCACCGGTAAAACGGACCTCCCTCTGGTCGCTGTTTATCCAAGGGAGGGCACCTTCTGGAGTGACCACCCCGCCGCCATCGTGAACCGCCCCTGGGTCAGTGCGGACCAGCGGGCCGCCGCTCAGGGGTATCTGGATTATCTGATGGGGAAATCCTGTCAGGAACGGGCGCTGGCGCTGGGCTTCCGTCCGGGGGATCCCTCGGTTCCGCTCGCCAGCCCCATTGATGCCGCCCACGGCGTCGATCCCGCCCAGCCGCGGACCCTTCTGGAGATCCCTCCGTCCGGGGTGACGGCGGCGGCGCGCGCGCTGTGGGCCGTCAACAAAAAGCGGTCCGACATCACTCTGGTGATCGACATCTCCGGCTCCATGCAGGAGGAGGAAAAAATGAAATACGCGCGTGAGGGGGCCGCCAAATTCATCAACGCCCTCGGGAATGAGGACACCCTGAGCGTGGTGGCCTTCAACGGCGGAACCTCCATGCTCATGGAACGCCAGCCTCTCGGTGCCTCGCGTGAGGTTCTGCTGCGCCGGATTGCCGGGTTGGTGCCCCTGGGGGGAACCGCGCTCTACGACGCCACCGGCTCCGCCCATGAGGACCTGATGCGCACGGCGGCTCCGGACCGTATCCCGGCCATCGTGGTGCTCAGCGATGGCGCGGACTCGGCCAGCAAAATTTTCACCCTGGACCGGCTGCTGGCCAGCCTCAATCCCGGGGCCGAGGGTGGAGGCATCCGCATCTTCACCATCGCCTACGGGTCGGACGCCAAAAAGGATGTGCTGGAGCGCATCTCCACCGCCACGCAGGGGCGGGTTTACACCGGCAGTCCCAAGGACATCGACCGCGTCTTCCGCGATATCGCCACCTTTTTCTAACGCAAAACCGTGCCGGCTGCCCGCCGTCCCCCTTTCCTTCCCATGCCTCAGTCCTCCTCCACGCCCGGCCTCACCCCTTTGGGAAAAGTCTTTGTGCTGCTGATCATCGCCGCCCTGTGCGCGGGCGGCTACATGCTTTTCAACAAACAGAAACCGTCCTCCGCCGGGCCCTCCGGTCAGCCGGAGGCGGACGGCTCCCGGCCTCCTGGCGGGAAGTCCGCTACCATCGTTTTTGCCTTTGGATCGGAAAAGGAGCGCTGGGTGAAATGGGCGGTGACGGCATTTGCCAAAACCGCCGGCGGCGGCGGGGTCACAGTGGAGCTGAAGCCGATCGGCTCCCTTGAGGCCGCCCGCAAACTTGCCGCCGAGGGCAAGGGCACCCACCTGTGGAGCCCCGCCAGCGCCACGGTGCGGGACATCCTGGCGGCGGACTGGCAGCAGCAGCACGGGGCCAAGGCCATTCTCCGGGAGGAAAGCCTGGCCCTGTCGCCCATGGTCTTCATCTGCTGGCAGGAGCGTTATACCGCCTTTGCCGCGAAATACCCCACCATGAATTTTGACACCGTGGCCTCCGCCCTGAACGAGTCCACCGGCTGGGGCGCCATCGCCGGCAAGCCGGAGTGGGGGTTTTTCAAATTCGGATGCCCGGACCCCATGGCCAGCAACGGAGGCCTCACCACCATCGCGCTGATGGGCCACCATTTCCTCAAAAAGACGCAGGTGCTCACCACCGCCGATGTGATGAATGCCGGTTTTCAGGAATGGTTCGCCAAAACCGCCGCCGGCTTCACGGGCATGTCCGGCAGCACCGGCACCATGATGAGGGAGATGGTCCTTAAAGGACCCTCGGCCTACGACGCGGTTTTCGCCTACGAGAATCTGGCCATCGACTATCTGAAAGGGGCCGAGGGCCGCTGGGGCCGCCTGCAGGTGGTTTATCCCACGCTGAACATGTGGAGCGAGCACCCGTGCTGCCTGCTCAACGCGGAGGGCATGACCACCGCGCAGAGGGACGCCGCCAATGCCTTCATGGACTTCCTGCTCAGCCCTCCCGCGCAGCGCCAGGCGGTGGAGCACGGGTTCCGTCCCGCGAATCCCGATGTGCCGATGATCGGTCCCGACAGTTTATGGACCAAATACGCGGACCACGGCCTGCAGGTGCAGGTGCCGCAGGTCTGCGCCCCGCCCCAGGCGGAGGCGGTGCTCAATCTTCTCACCGGCTGGCAGCGGCTGAAGAACCGCTGACCGGCCCCTCTTTGCCCCGCACGCAATCCGTCCATGTGGTGGTCCGCCCTCAAAGCAGCCTTCCGGCACCGGGAACGCATGCCCCTGCTGGGGAATGTGCCGGTCAATATACTGGCCGTGGCCACTTTCGCCGCGCTGGGGTTCGGACATCAGGTTTTCTGGTGGGCCGGTGCCGGGCTGGAGGCCGCCTGGCTTTTTCTCTGTGTCACCAGCCCCCGCTACCGCCGCGCCGCGCTGCTGCCGGCGCGGCAGGCCACCGAAGCCCGCGCCGCGGAACAGCAGCGGATGGTTTTCCTGCAACTGGATCCCCGGCTGCGCCAGCGCCATGAGACCCTGCGTGGCCGCATCCGCCGGATTGCCGGACTTTGGCAGGAGAGCGGCAGTGAGGCCGCCGGCACCGGCCTGGACCAGTTGGAGTGGCTGCATTTGAAATTCCTGTTGGCCAAACAGCACTTGGAGGCCGCTGAAGCGGAGGCTCCCCGTGACTCCATCGGCACCCGGTTGGCCGGTCTGCGGTCCCAGCTTGCCCAGCCCGATCTCGCTCCAGCCACGCGCGCCTCGCACGAGGCCACCGTGGCCATTGTCGAGCAGCGCCTCGCGGCCAGCGCCGAGCGAGCCCGCCGCCTGGAGGGAATCGAGGCCTCGCTGCACCGCATTGAGCAGCAGGTGGAACTGACACTGGAGAAGGCCCTGCTGAGCACCGACGGCACCGGCCAAACCCACAGCTTGGATCTGGCCAGCCACACCCTGGCCGTCAGCAGCGAGTTGTTTGGCTCCACGCTCCCGGCAGTCAGTGATCTGGATGACTGGTATTCGATGTCGCGGATGGCGGAGTGAGCCCGTACGCATGGGCACCGGGGAAGCCTTCATAATGCCAAACGCAAAGCGGCCCCCGCCCTGCCCCCCTGAAGAGGGGTGGACGGAGGCCGCCGGGGCCAGGGCTACCGATAAGGCCAGAGGACGTGCTGCCGTTTTTTCCCAAGCGGTCAGCGGGCGGGCGGAGCCACTTCGCGCACGGTGGCGCCATGCTCGGCGCTGAGCACGAGGATGGAGAAGCGCTTGGTCCGGTCGAGGTCGTTGGTGCTGAGGCTGGTGTAGTCGAACTTGCCGCGCAGATCGGTGTAGCCGTCCTTGTAGAAGGTGGGGGTGCCGTTGATGTCAGCAAAGACCTTCACATACACTTTGGGCAGCGGACGCTGGTCGCCGGCATGACGCACCTGCAGGATGCCGTAGTTCTCGCTGATCTGGAGATCCAGCTGATTGGCGTAGGAGGCCGCCGCTTTGGTCTGGCCGGCGGCGGTGATCTCCACCAGCACATTGGAGTTCTGGTATTCCTGCGGCAGGGGGAAGCTGCGGACGGTCTGAGTGCCGTCCAGGGCCACTTTCTCGGTTTTGTTGGGCCGGATGCTCCGGAAGCGCGAGGTGTCCTGGCTGACAAACGGATTGGCGCTGAAGAGGAACTCCAGATCCATGGGGTAGTAGTTCACCGTGACCTCGGAGACGTTCCGGTAATCCAGGGTGACCGCCCGGTTCTCCACTTTCAGGGCGAACTGTGGCTGGGAGGCGGCGGCGCGGTCCTGGGCGGCATCGCGGTCGCCGGCCTTGGCATCGGCGGGTTTTTTGCCGTCGATCTCATCCAGCTGCGCGGCCATTTCCTGGAACTTCGACTGCCAGCGGTCCGGCAGCGGGCTGCCTCCGGTGCGGGCGCTGACCACCGTGCGGGCGGCGGCGGTGTCCCCGCTGCTGAAGGCCAGCCAGCCCTCCAGATAGTCATACTGAAGGCGCTCATGCACTTTGGAGGCGTCCACCTTGGCGAACCATGCCTGAGCCTCCTCCAACCGGTCCTGCAGCAGCAGGGCGGCGGTGACCCCCAGGCAGTCCTCGGCGGTCAGAGCCGGGCGGAAGCTCAGCAGGTGCATCCAGGCGGCGTACTGCGCGCGGAACCGGTCATTCAGGATCACGCGTTCGCTGCCCAGACGGTGGGCACGGGCATTGACCAGCGGGCTGTACTCCAGCCACTGGAAGGTTTTCCGCTCCACGGGGTCAATGTTCAGCAGCGGCGAGACCAAGGGCTCGGCGGGCACACCGTCACCCAAGGCCAGGAACTGGCGGATGCCGGGCTCGTCGCGGTGCAGGATGCTGTAGCTGAGCACGGTGTTCTGCGGGAAGCGGCGGCTTTCGAGCAGGGCGCGGACTTTGCCGTAAAAGCCGGCATCCTTCAACCTCCAGGCGATGCGGTCCAGATTGGTCTGATAGAGGCTGTGGGATTCCAGCCAGGCCAGCACCTCTTCAGGAGTGCCCTGCTGGCTGAGATAGTCCCACGAGTTTTTGTCCACCGTGCTCAGGGTGTCCACCACCTTGAAGCTGACCGGCGCAGCTGACGCGGCGACTTTGCCGTCGCGGCTGACGTGGACCGGATAGTGCGCAAAGGTCCCCGCCTTCGGGAAGTAGAACTGGAAGTCCAGCGTCTGGGTCTGGAAACCGCCCAGCGCCAGCGGCGCGGACTGGGTGACCTTCGTGCGGTTCACCGGCAGCGCCCCGACCGGAATCTGGAACAGCACCTCCAGCCGGCGGGTGGCGGAGCCGGGATTGGTGACCACGATCTGGCAGCCGTAAACCGTGCCCGACAGGAATTCCCCGTTCACGAACTTGTCGGATTTTTCCCCGTTCTCCTCAAGGTAGCGGTCGCCGTCGCGGTAGAAGTTCTGGCTGACGAGCAGCGGCGGTCCCTCCTTGTCGGCTTCGGCGGGTTTGATCTCCTGATGCACGAGGATGGTGCGGCTGGCGGGGGTCAGCGTCAGCGTCTTTTCCTTGAGTTCGGCCTTCACAGGAGAGGTCCCAGCTTCGAAAGGGAGATCCATCAGCCCCAAGGCCAGCATCATTTCGCTGAAATTCCCCGCGGCCTCACTCAGGTGGGTGGAAAGAAATCCGGATTTGCCATCCCACTTCGCATAGTCCTGCCAGAAGCGGTTGGGTCTGATGAGGTCCGCGTTTTGGGCGGCGATGAGCAGCTGCCAGTAGTTGTTCTCCGCCCACTCCTTGGTGAGTTCCGTTTGCCGGTAAAGCTGGGCACTCTTCGCAGCGGCCTTGCGCAGTCCGAATCCTCCGCCGGCAGCCAGTCCGCGGCGTCCCATGGATTCAGGAACTTCAATCTTCCCGGATGCGAACGCCGCTTCGTGCTCTTCGACCATGGACTCCAAGGCCAATGTGGCCGGAGCTGGAGCGGCGGCAGCGGGGGGCGGCAGTGCCCCAGGAGCGTCCGCAGGCGCATTGTAGCCGAACATCTGTTTTGCGCCCTCTCCACGCCCCCTGAAGAACATGTCCGCCCCAAGCTGGCTCACCACGCCGGACCGCGTATCATCCCCGAAATACCGGGCATTCAGCGCCGTGTCGAACAGGAACAGCTCCCGGGCGGGATCGCGGGGGATGGAGTTCAGATAATCCGTCAGGTCCCGGGCCGCGGCGGCGCGTCCGGTCTCATCCAGACGGCGGGCCAGCAGCAGCTTTTCCGCAGTGTTCAGAGTGGCATACCGGGGCGGGAACAGCCAGCGGCCAAGGTCGCCGTCCAGCAGATACTCATCCATGAAGGTCCGGTCTCGCTTGTTGGCCAGATAGGGCTGGATCACTTTTTTGAAGAAGTCCGGATCCTTGAGGGACAGGAAAAAGCTGAGTTCGTGGCTGGCGTATTTGGAATAAAGCTCCCGCTTTTTGGCCTCATCCTGGGCCGGCCAGGTCCGCACAAATGCGAATTCCGCCAGAGTGGCGTTTTTGCTGAGGCTGGACAGCAGATCCCAGGCGTCGCCCAGATGACTGTAGGTCACATATTCCGCGGAGAGAGCGTCCTTCAGGGCGAAGGGCACATCCTTCTCCAGAATACTGACCGAATTCTGCCGGGCAAAATGGCCGGCGGGATCCAACCCGTTGGCCAGCCGTTGATCCTGGGTCCGGAGCGGTTTTTCCGGCACCGTGAAGTCGCGCATGGCGGCGGAATCCCCGGACACGGCCAGCACCCGGATGATCTGGCCATGGCCCAGCGCGTTGGCTGCGATGTGGATATCGCCCTTGGCGTCCGGCTTCAGATTGAAGGCTGTGGCCCCTGACTCCGCCAGGAAGGAAAGATCGGGGGACTGGTCCGGAGCAATCAAAGCGTCGGCAGCCGCCGAACGGGCGGCAGTGGCTTCCGCTTTGTCCTTGGCTAGGGTTTCGCGCCTCATGGCCTCCTTTTCCGCCTGCATGGCCTGAGGAACTTCACCCGCCTCCGCATCCCGCTTTTCTGTGCTGGTGTCCGCAATGGCCCAGGGATTCAGAAGCAGGCCGGGGCGCGGCAGCAGGTTGCCGGCGAAGACGCGGTGGGTGCGCCGCTCCAATACATAACGGTATTCCTCACCGATGGTGCGGGCGGACTGGTAGAGGCTGGGCCGCCAGATATTGGGCGTCAATTCAGGCTCCGTCAGGGAATCATTTCCCAGCTCGTCAAAGGCGTCGAACGCCGGCAGGAACCGGCTCACCATCACATGCACCCGTGTGTCCTTGGTGGCATGGGCGATGTGGAACGTCAGCGCCTCCACCGGCTTGTCCGTGCCCGGCAGGGAAAACGTGCCGGAGGTCATGCCGGTGACGGCCAGTGGATCGGGCGTGGACAGTTCCAGGCTAACCGCGTTGTTCAGCAGGTGGCCATCCACCACCTTGCCGGCGGCGACGCGCACGGTCACCGGCTCCTCCCGGCCTGTCAGAAAAGCCTCGTAGGTCCCCGCCGCCAGTCCTTTGACCGCCAGCGCCCCGTCCTCCAGGGCGATGCCCTCGGTGATGGTGCGGACAAAGGCGCCGCCCCGGACCTCGATCAGGGAAAGGCCGGACTTCACCTGGCTGGCGCGCTTGCCCGGCGCCCCGTCCTCCTCTTCCGCCAGCAGCCAGGGCAGCCGCAGCACCTCGCCGGCGGCGAGATGGATTTCATCATCCACCGACGACTGGCTGCGCGGCAGCATAAAAGGCCGCGTGATGCCGCTGGTGGCGGTGATGGCGGAGATGTCCTCCAGCCTGCCCAACTGCGCCTTTCCACTCTCATCGGTGCGCAGATTGGCGGGCAGTTGAATGGTGAAATCAGGATTAACCAGACTCACGCCGATCTGCCGGTTGCCCAGCGGCTCGCCATTGCGCCCCAGCAGGGAAAGCGACCAGCCGCCGGTGCTGCGGGAAAGATGCAGATCCCCCGTTTGATTGGACAGGGTGAAGCCATTGATGCGGACCTCCGTGCCGGAGGAGACCGTGACCGGCTGGCCGGTGATCAGGCTTTTCACCTCGCCGCTCAGGGTGAGGCTCAGCGTGGAGACACGGTCCGGGACATTGAAGGGCACCAAGGTCTCCTTGTCGGGCGCAAGGTCCTTCAGCGGCACCACGGTGACCGAGGGAATGCCGTCGAGCGACACCGCGCGGACCGTCAGCTTGGGGTTCTCCAAAGCGGAAAGCTCCATGAGGCGGCCGTTGCACAGCACGGCGGGGCGCAGCACCGCCGTGGCCTTCCGGCCCGGCAGCAGGGATTCGCGGGGCACATGCAGGCCGGCGTTCAGGCTGTAGTTCTCACCCTCCATGGAAATGCTTTCCAAGGTGGTGAAGCCGGTGCCGTCCCCGATGACCACATTTTGCGGGCCGGGGGTAGTGGTGAACGGCATCATAATGTGCCCCGAGGCATCGGCGGCGAACCGCTGACTGCCCAGCAGCGCGTAGGCTCCGGGCACGGGCGCGGTGTTCTCATCCAGCACCGTCAGGCGGGTGCCCGCCGGGGTGGAGGCGGGCAGGACGCGCAGCCCGCCCTTGCGGACCAAGGCGCGGCTGCTTTTGCCGCCTCCGATGAATTCAATGATCCACACCCCGCGCCGGCCATTGAGCTCCGGGAATTTGAAGGTGCGGCGCACACGCTGCAGCGGCGGATCGGTGTAGTCGGCGGAGAACTCGCGGTTGGCCACCAGGCCGTCGAGGTCGAGGTCCGTGTTCACCTGTTTCCCTGTGCTGCGGTGGACGTTCTCGGTGTTGATCTCAAAAACCTTGACCAGCAGGTGGGGCACGTTTTTGAGGTGCAGATCCAGCGCCACCTCGTCCTGCGGCAGCCAGTCCTCCCGGCTGGAGGGGTCGAACTCCAAATCCGTGCGTGTGCGCAGCTGCTGATAGGCGGCGGGAGGCAGCAGGGCGACATACTGGTCCGCGGCCTCCGGTTTGGCGGTCAGCTGCGCCTCCGCCAGAATGGTCTTCAGCCATTCCTCCTCCACCCACGGCTTGAAGGGAGTGGTGTCCGGATTTTTGGCCAGCAGGAGCAGCAGGCAGCGCCGCACCACATCGTCATCCTGACGGATGGGACCACGTCCGGTCAGAGCAGTGAAATCACTGCCGAGATCCACCGGATAGCGGAACACATCCGCGCGCTCCCGGAACTGAGGGTTCAGGTAAATCACCATGCGCGGCAGCTTCAGATAGGCTGTCAGCAGGGCGGGGTCGCACTGGTTGCGTTTGAGATCGAACTCCAGCCGCTGATAAAGCACGCTGGCCTTCAGGGAATTGAAGGTGGGTGCCAAGGTGTCCGCGAACGCCTGCTGGCGCTCCAGCCACGCCAGGCGCACGGCGGGGTCGCGCTCCGGATCCGCCCCGTCCGGCGGCACCAGGCGCTGCATCCACGTCTCCACGAACGCCTGGTTGTGCAGCAGGGCGGGCTCCTGTTTCTGCAGGGAGGCCAGCTGGTCCAGCAGCAGATTCCGGTGAATGGGGAATTCCCCGAAGCCGCGCGACTCCTTCGTGCGCAGGTCCGTCAGGATCAGCTGCGTCAGGCCCGGCAGATCGGGACGGGTGACCCGGCTGAGCAGGGCCCGCCGCGCGTCCGGATTCAAAGCGATACCGCGCCACAGCACGGAGCGAAGGCCGGAGTCTGTCAGCGTCTTCAGCGTGGGATCCTGACGCACCGCCTCGGCGAAAAAGGCATCCCAGGTGATTAGGGCCGGATCCAGCGCTGTGGGAATCTCCGGCGGGGTGCCGGCGGTTTCGCGGACGTGGTCAAAATTGAGCCCCCGGCTCTCCTTCAGCCAGGCCAGCGTGCCGGCGGGATCGGTGGCATATTCCAGATAATGCTGTCGGGTGGCCAGCAGCTCGCGCTGTCCGTCGCCGGCGGGATAGCGTTCCTGCCACTCCTTCAGCAGGCGCGCCGCCTCGGGAATCTGTCCGGCATTCTGCGCGTGAAGCGCTGAATAATAATAAAACTCCGGAGTGCCGGGAATCAGTTCCTTCAGCGCCGCCGGACGGTCCCCCGCCAAGGCAAAGGTTTCCTCAAAGCCGACCGGCGGGGCGGCGTGAAGCAGAGAGGGAAAAAACATAACCAGGAGAGGAGTCAGTCGGAGGGTATTCATAGCCTGCAGGAGAATGGTTTGCCCTGCCAGTCTAGAGCAGGGAAAGGCGGCGGGCCAGTTTTGTTGCGTAAAGCGTTTGTCAACGCGGGGGAGGGCCTGCCTGGCGGATTCCGGACCGCGGATGCCGTCTGGATTTTTGCGGCGGGCCATGACATGAAGGGGGATGCGCGCCCTCGAAGACTGCTATCTCTACGGAATTCTGGACACCGGCTACTGCGAACCCGGAGCCATGCCCGCCATGCTGGAGCGCATGGCCGCCGGCGGCGTGGACATTGTGCAGCTCCGCGCCAAAAACCAGCCGGAGGACAGGGTGGAGGAATTGACACGGGAGCTGCATCCCATTGCCCGGGCCCGGGGGATTCCATTCATCCTGAACGACTGGCCGGCGATCGCCGGACGCGCCGGCGTGGAGGGAGCCCACGTGGGCGTGGAGGACATGACCGTCGCCGAGGCCCGCCGGCTGGCGGGCCGGCGCTGCCTGATCGGCAAAAGCTCCCACAGCCTGGAGCAGGCGGAGGCGGGGGCGGCCCAGGGAGCGGATTATCTGGGGTTCGGCCCTCTTTTCGCCACCCCCACCAAGCCTGACTACCACCCCATCGGCACCCATGACATCCAGGAGGTCCACCGGCGGCTGACATTGCCCATTTTCTGCATCGGCGGCATCAAACTTGAAAACCTTCCCGCCGTGCTGGCCGCCGGAGCCCGCCGCGCGGTCATCGTGAGCGGGCTCCTGCAGGCTCCGGATGTCACCGCATATGCCCGGACCTGCGCCGGCCTGCTGCGGAGCAACGGTGCCGCCGGCGGGGCGCTGGCCGGGGAGCAGTAAACCTGAGCGCCCCGCCGACCGGCCTGTGCCTTCACCGCCCTGGCCCAAAATGGTGAAAAGATTCACGGCTCCTCCTGCGTTTGACGGCGGATTCCTCTCTTCAGCTTTCCCTCTGCCAGCGTCCCTTTCCGCCATGCTTCTCCCCTCATCCTCTGTTCCATTTTCCCCGCTCCCCTCGTTCTCCCGACGCCGCTTTCTGGGCGGCTCAGTGCTGGCGGCGGCAGGCTTTTGGGAAGGGCGCGACAGGATGCTGGGAGCCGCTAATGACGCCGGAGCACCGCAGGGATTGTCAATCCTGCCGGAGGGCGGCGCGCCGGAGGCGGTGACATTCCCCCACTTTCCGGACCGGCTGCATGCCTTTGTCTGGCGGAACTGGGCGCTGCTGCCGGTGGAGCGCCTGGCGCGGACCGTGGGGGCCGCACCGGAGGACATCACGGCTTTCGGCAAATCGATGGGCCTGCCGGATTCCGCACCGCCAAAGGATGCCCTGCGCCGCGGGGCGCTGACCCTCATCCGCCGCAACTGGCATCTGCTGCCGTATGACCAGCTGCTGACGCTGCTGGGCTGGACGGCGGAGGAACTGGCGTTCACCCTGCGGGAGGATGATTTCTTCTACATCAAGCTGGGCAGTCTCAAGCCGCGCTGCCCTGCCCTGAAGTGGTCTCCCCCGGACGATGCCGCCCGGCGTCAGGCGGCGTGGATCCGGGAAAAGGTGCGGGAACACTTTCCCAACACCGGAGAACTGGCCGGCCGCGATCCTCTTTTCGCCTTTGCCGACCGTCTCGCGGCCATGCCTGAGGGAAATGCCGGTGGTGAAACGCCACCCCCGGCCAAGGAAAACGAGCCTCTCAGGATGTGCTATTCCTGCTTTGGACTGTATGGCGACCCCCTGCTGGTGCCGGAACTGGACCCGTATCCCGAGGGCCTGCTTCTCCGCCTGCGGCAGACGGGAGTCAATGCCGTGTGGATGCCCGCCCTGCTTTCCAAACTGTCGCCCTTCCCATGGGATCCGTCAGTGAGCAAAGATTTTGAAAAACGCCGCGAAAGCCTGCGGAATATGGTCGCCCGCGCCCGGCGTCATGGGATTTCCATCATCCTTTATCTGAACGAGCCGCGCATGATGCCGCTGTCCTTTTTCAAGGAGCGCGGACACTTGCAGGGAGTTCAGTCCGGCGATCACGCCGCTCTCTGCACCAGCGCTCCGGAGGTCAGGGACTACCTGACGGAGTCCATGGCGGACCTGTGCAGGGCGGTGCCAGATCTGGGAGGGTTCTTCACCATTTCCGCCTCTGAAAACCCCACTCATTGCTGGTCCCACGGTGTAGGAGCGTCCTGTCCGCGCTGTAAATCCCGCACGGCGGCGGAGGTGATCGCGGCGCTGCATCAGGATCTGGCAGCAGGCATCACGAAAGCCGGGGGCAAACAGCGCCTCATCGCCTGGGACTGGGGCTGGGGCGATGCCTGGGCGGAGCAGGCCATCGCCGGCCTGCCGGCGCGGGCGGAACTGATGAGTGTCAGCGAGTGGAGCCTGCCCATCACCCGCGGAGGCATCGCCAGCGAGGTGGGTGAATACTGCCTGTCCGCCACCGGTCCCGGCCCGCGTGCCCTGCGGCACTGGAAGGCGGCTCAGGCGCGGGGACTGCGCGTCATTGCCAAAATCCAAGCCGCCCTTTCCTGGGAATTCTCCGCCGCCCCGTGGCTGCCGGTGGTGCATCAAACCGCCCGCCATGCCCGCAACCTGAAGGAGGCAGGCGTGAACGACCTCATGCTGGGCTGGACGCTCGGCGGATCCCCGTCTCCGAATTTTGAGGCTCTGGAGTCCGGTCCTGAAGCCCCTGCCCGCCGCCGGGCCGGAGATCAGGCTTCTGTTCTGCTGACCTTCTGGGAAAAATGCAGTCAGGCCATTCAGGAGTTTCCTTTTCACATCAGTGTCGTCTATCAGGCACCGCTTCAATTTGGCCCGTCGAATCTCCTCTGGGCCGCCCCCACAAACTACAAAGCGGCCATGGTTGGGCTGGCCTACGATGATTTGGACTCCTGGCGGGCTGTTTATCCCCCGGAGGTTTTTATCAGCCAGTTGGAGAAAACAGCCGCCGGCTTCCAAGCGGCAGTGGCGGAATGCCGCGCCGCCTTCCCGGGTGGAGTGCCGGAGCCCGTGGGGCAGGAACTGGCATTTGCGGAAACCGCTGCCCTGCACTGGCAAAGCACCGCCAATCAGAGCCGGTTCATCCTGGCGCGGAATGCCGGGGCCAAATCCACGGAATCCACCCAGGCCCTGACCCTTCAGGCCGAAATCACCGCCGCCAAGCGCCTCCATGCTCTGCAGAGCACGGATGCCCGCATCGGCTTCGAAGCCTCCAATCAGTATTATTACATTCCCACCGACTTGGTGGAGAAAGTGCTCTGCTGCCTGCACTTGGCGGGCGATGATGCCTCGGCACACTGAATGCGAGCCTTCGTCGTTCAGAGTTGGCTTCGGGCGTTCCGCAGGGAGCTGCAGGAAAAGCATTTGATTCGGCCTTGGCACCCATCCTCCGGCTGATGTCGGCGCTGGATTTTCCAAACGGACCTGCAAGGGGGGACTAAAGTCGCATAACTCCCTCCGTGATCCTGTATTATCCTTCATCACCCCGACTATAGGCGTATTGCTGGTTTTGAATGATCCTGTAGAAACGATGCCAGCCCCCGGCAGTGCCTGCCAGACGCGTTGAACGGCTCACTCCATCATCACCCGCAGTCTCCATGAACTCCAACACGGTTGAACCTGCGGCTTCCCGCCTTTCTTCGGAATTTGAATCCGCCCCCGCCTTTGGCTCCGGGATCATGTCTGCCGGTCAGGAGCGTACTTTTGTCATGCTGGCCCACCTTTTTCCACTGATCATCTGGTTCTGGAAGCGCAGGGAAAGTCCGGCGGTGGATGCCCATGGCAAGGAGGCGCTGAACTTCGGAATCACGGCCATGATCTGCCTCCCGTCAGTCATGTTGCTTGCGGGATTCCTGCCCTCCGTGATCACCTTCTTCCTCAGCTTGGGTGTCGGCCTAGCGTGCTTGGGTGTTCCCACCCTTATGATCCATGCCATGCTTCTGGCCCGGGAGGGAAAACTGTCCCGCTATCCCATCAATTTCCGTCTGATCAAATAACCGGGCCAGACCGGCCGTCGCAGCTTGAATATAAGCCGCTCATCCTGGCAAGCAGCCCGGCGGAGGCTGAAAGGGAAAAAGCCGCTGGAAGTAAAGCCGGAACCGAAAATGATGCGGGAGCATAAGGAAGCTGCTTTGAACCTCCGTATGCTCCCGGTGTTGGGAAATATTCAGCCTGATCAGGAAAAATCTTCCACGCTCAGGACGGACAGTGGTTTTCTCCCACC
Source organism: Verrucomicrobiales bacterium (assembly GCA_028293125.1). Lineage (GTDB taxonomy): Bacteria > Verrucomicrobiota > Verrucomicrobiia > Verrucomicrobiales > V1-33 > CAIZWU01. The sequence continues at coordinate 58,689 of JAQGPJ010000026.1, forward strand.
GTCTTTCAGTTTTTGTCTGAAGTGTCGGCGGACGGTGAGGAGGTGGCCTCCGCGGCTTTGGTTTTCTCCGGGATGTCATTCATCACCTTCTGGGGCCCAAGGTATTGACCACCCACATTGGTGTCGGAGATAACCTTGCCGTCGCGGTCCACCAGCACCAGGCAGGGAATTCCATCGCCGCAGAATTCCTTGATCTCCTTCATGCGGGCCACATTCCGATAGGAGATGACCGGCCAGGGCATGGAGTCAACCTTCATGTACTCCTCCATCTCCTCCTCGCTGTGGTCGGAGCTGACGAAGATGATTTCAAAGTCCTTCTTTTTGCCCTCCTGAGCGTTGTAGAACTCCACCAGCTTGGGGGTGAAGGCGCGGCAGGGCGGACACCAGTGGGCGGAGAAATAGAAGGCGTAATAGCGGGGCTCCTCCTTCATGGTGTATTTGGAGATTTTCTTGCCCTCCAAGGCCACCAGTTTTCCCTCCAGCATTTTTTGGAATTTGGACGCGGCGGGCGCGGCGGCGGTTTTGGCGCTCACGGGCGCTTTTTCCGTGGCTCTTTTGGCCGCCAGCGTCTTTGCGGCGGTGGCGGGCTGGGATTTTACAAACTCCTGGTCCGCCGCGCTGAGCGACGAGAGGGGAATCTCATGGACTTTGCCGGCGGAGGTTTTCACCACCGCGATCTCCGCGCCGGCCGCTCCTTTTTTCTCAACGAAATCCGCCACCAGCTTTTTGCCGGCGGTGTTGGTCCATTCCCGGGCCATGGCGGGCATGGCAGCGGTCACAAATGACAATAGGAGCAATGGGAGAATTTTCATAATGGGTTATTGGTAACATTGCATGACGTTCAGGCAATGGATTCCTCAATAATACGCAAATGCGTTTCCCGTTCTTCCCCAAGGCCTGTGCAAAACGTAAAAAAGGCCTGCCGGTGAGGGCAGGCCTGAATTCAAACAAAGAGACAATACGGTAAACAGATGATGATGGTCAGACGATCTTTTTCAATTTCGTCACCCGGCCGACCTCCACCCACTCGACAATAAAGATATTGCCGTTCCGGTCGAAGATTCCGCTGTGGGGCGCCACAAACTGGCCCGCCTTGAAAGCCGTGCGGGGCTGGTTGCGGACCCCCTCATAGCCACCGCCGTCGCCCAGGTGGGTGATGAGGCGGTTGTCCTTGTCGAAAACAGTGACGCGGGAGTTCAGATCCGGGATCAGCAGATTGCCGCCATGGGCATGAAAGTGGCAGGGGGCCCTCAGCTCGTCAGTAACGAATCTGACGTGCTCTCCCTTCAGTGTGAAATACTGCAGCCGGGCATTGGTGCGGTCGGCGACCACCAGCAGGGGTTCCGGCCCGCGGATGTCCACCAGCAGGCCATGCGGGCAGGAGGTGTGGCCGGGCTCCTTGCCACTTCCGCCGAAAGTGCTGACATAGGTGCCGTCCGCTTTGTAAATGTGGATGTAATTCCGGCCATAACCATCGGCCACGAAGACTGTGCCGTCCGGCGCGGTGGCCACGTTGGTGGGGACGTATTCCTCGGTTCGCTTATAGCCGCCGGTCCCCTCGGGGCAGCCGCGCTGCCAGACCACCTCGCCGTCCAGGGTGGTTTTCACCACCATGTGGCGGGCCGTGTCGCAGAGGTAGAGAAATTCCGCTCCCCCCTCATTGGCGAGATGCATGCCATGGGCCCCGCCCTTGAAGTCCGCGCCCCAGGATTTGACGAACTTGCCGTCCGCATCAAAAACCACGATGGCGTCGGCCTTGGGGCTGGTGCGGTGCACGGTATGCATTACATAAATGCGTCCTTGGGAGTCCTCCGCGGCACCATGAGTGTTTCCATACACGATGCCGTTCGGCAGTTCGCCCCAGTCATGGATGCATTCGTAGGTGTGCTCCCCGCTGCCGAGAATGGGGTTTTTCAGCCCCGATTTATCCTCGGCACGGATAAAGGGAGCCCCGGCCGCAAAAGCGGCGGCGGCACCGGCGCCGTTCCGCAGAAAGGAGCGGCGGGAGGAGAAACGGGAGGGGGAATTACGCGGATTCGTCATGACAGAAATCAGACGGGACCATGCAGCAGGAACGACACCGGGAAAGCGGGTTTGTCCGGAATTTCCTTTCATTTTCTCTCAGTGGAACCCGTCCGCCACAGACGCTTGCACCGGCGGAATCCCGCCGCGAAATGACATTCATGAATCCCATTCCCAATGTCCTCGCTGAACGCTACGCCTCCCCCGCCATCACCGGCATCTGGTCGCCGGAGGGCAAGGTGCGGCTCGAGCGCGAGCTGTGGATCGCGGTGATGAAGGCGCAGAGGGAGCTCGGACTGGACATTCCCGCGGAGGCCATCGCCGACTACGAGCGCGTGCGTGACAGCATCGACACTGCCTCCATCGCCCGCCGCGAGCGCCAGACCCGGCATGACGTGAAGGCCCGCATTGATGAATTCTGCGAACTGGCCGGCCACGAGCATATCCACAAGGGCATGACCAGCCGGGACCTGACGGAAAATGTGGAGCAGCTGCAAATCTTTCGCTCCCTGGAGGTCATCCGCCTGAAAAGCATCGCCGCCTTCGCCGCGCTGTGCGACCGCGCCCGGGAAAACCGCGATATCATCCTCACCGCCCGCACCCACAATGTCGCCGCCCAGCCCACCACCCTGGGCAAGCGTCTGGCCATGTTCGCGGAGGAGCTGGCGGGTGGCCTGACCGCGCTGGAGCATCTCATCCAGAGCTATCCGGTGCGCGGACTGAAGGGGGCCACGGGCACCCAGCTGGATCAGATCAATCTTTTCGGCGGCGATTTCATGAAAGTCAGCGCCTTGGAATCCCAAATCGCCCACCACCTGGGCCTTCCCGCCGCCTTCATCGCTGTCGGCCAAGTGTATCCCCGCAGCCTCGATTTCCGGGTGGTCAGCACCCTCTGCGATCTTGGCAGCGGTCCCTCCAGCTTCGCCAAAACCCTGCGGCTGATGGCGGGGCATGAACTGGCCAGCGAGGGCTTTTCTCCTGGTCAGACAGGCTCCAGCGCTATGCCCCACAAAATGAACAGCCGGTCCTGTGAGCGCATCAACGGCTTCCACACCATCCTCAAGGGCCACGTCACCATGGCCGCCGGGCTGGCGGGGGATCAGTGGAACGAGGGGGACGTCTCCTGCTCCGTGGTCCGCCGCGTGGTGCTGCCGGACGCCTTTTTCGCCTTGGACGGCCTGCTGGAGACCACGCTCACCGTCCTGCGGCAGATGGAGGTGTTCCCCGCCGTCATCGCCCGCGAGACCGAGCGCTATCTGCCCTTCCTGCTGACCACCACCTTCCTGATGGAGGCCGTGAAAAACGGGGTGGGCCGCGAAACCGCGCACGAGGCCATCAAGGAGCACGCCATTGCGGCCGTGCGCGGGCTGCGCGACGGCTCGGTGACGGAGAACGACGTTCTGAAGCGCATCGCCGGCGATTCCCGCCTGAATCTGAGCCGCGCCCGGCTGGATGAGCTTTTCGCCGCCGGAGCCAACAAGACCGGCGCCGCCACCGTGCAGGTGAATGCCATCGCCGCTCTGGCGAATGACTGGCTGGCCAAATACCCCGCCGCCGCCGGCGTGCAGCCGGGCGAGATTCTGTAAAAGCAGCCGGAGCCGGGCTGTCCTCCGCATGGAGGCGGAATCCGTGGATTCCTTATCAAAATGCCCCTTCCCGCTTTAAACCCAGCGGGAAGGGGCCATTTTATTTCCGCAGGAAAAATTCGATCACCATAATCCCCAGCGGGGTGCCGACAATGTAGCCGTAGAGGCCGATGAGCAGACCGGGCAGGACGAGGCGGGACCAGCCGGCGCTGACGGCCATGGCGGCGGCGGTGGGGGGACCGCCCAGGGTGGCGTTCATGGCCAGGAGCAGTTCCTCCAGATTCACCTTCAGGAGCTTCCCGGCCGCTAGGGCGAAGCCCACATTGAACAAGGCGATAACCGTGCAGAAGACAAACAGCAGCGGGGTCTTGGTCAGCACCAGCCAGAGGTCGGCGGGCAGACCGAGCGTAAATAAGAAAAGCATCAGCATCCAGGAGCCGAACTCATCCATGCCGTTGACCTTTTTCAGCGGCTTCGCCAGCACCGTGGCCAGGATCAGGGAGATGCTGGTCAGCAGCACGAAGCGGTTGGTGCAGAGCGCGGCCAGCATTTTAAAGCCGGTGCCGGCTTGGGAGATGTCGCCAAACGCCGCCTTCAGACCCCGCTCCGCCCCGAAGGCCAGGGCCAGGGCGATGAAGGCGAATCCAAACGCTTGGGCGATGTCAAAAACAGAGACGCTTTTGCGCTCGGTGTGCTCCGCCACCACGCTGGCCCCCTGCCCTTCGGGCGCCGCTTTCTCCGCTTCCTTGATATGGGGATGCGGATACCGGGCACGGAACCATTTGCTGGCTGCAATCGACAACATCATCACAAAAAAGCCGGCCATCACAAAATTGTCCGCCACCAGCAGCGGGCTGGTGAGGGACTCGCTGATGCTGTAGCTGTTTTTGATGGCGAAGAAGTTGACGCCGCCGCCCACGTAGCTGGCAGTCATCAGGCCTGCGGAATGTTCAATTTCCGGCGACTGGATCCAGGGACGCATGGCGGTCACAGCCACAGCGGTGCCGATCAGAGTGCCAATAGCCGCCAGATTCACGGCGATGAGCGGTCCGCGTCCGGAGCGCAGGATTTCCCGCACGTTGGCCCGGGCCAGCAGCAGCGGCACCGCCAAGGGCACCAGCCATTTCTCCACGATATTGTAAACGTCCGCCTCCAGCGGCATGATCCGGGTGTTGGACAGGATCATGGCGATGAGCAGGGCGATCACCGCCGCGCTCAGCCGCGCCGCCCATTTGTAGGTCTGCTCCAGCCAGATGGCCAGAGCCGCCCCGCAGGTGATCACGGCCCAGAGTGTGGCGGAGTCGTCGGGCGAAATGAGGGAGGTCATGGTGTGGTGGTCCGAAGGAGTGGAGCGGGCCAGTTCCGTCAGGCGAACGCATCCGGCAGCAGCTGGACGCCATTGCCGTTCTCATCCGGGAAAATGGGTTTCCCTTTCTCCAGCCGGACGCCGGTGGCGATGTCTTTGGCAATAAGCACCGCGCCGTCCATATCCACATAATCCAGCAGCGGCAGCAGCTGGGCGATGGCGCTGATGCCCACGGAGCTTTCGCTCATGCAGCCCACCATCACCTGCAGTCCGTGTTTCCGCGCCGCGTCGATCATGCGCCGTCCGGCGGTGAGGCCGCCGGCTTTGGTGAGTTTGATATTGATGCCGTGGAAGCAGCCCGCGCAGCGCTCCACATCCTCCTCCGTCAGGCAGCTTTCATCGGCGATCACCGGCAGCACGCATTCCGCGCGCACACGTTTCATGCCCTCCCAGTTGTCCCGCAACAGGGGCTGCTCGATGAATTCCACTCCCAGCGCCTTCAGTTCCGGGGCGTAGGCAATGGTCTGCTCCGGGGTCCAGGAGGTGTTGGCGTCGATGCGGAAAATGGCGTCCGTGTGCTGCCGCAGCGCCCGGACAATGGCGAGGTCATCCGACGTGCCGAGCTTGATTTTATAAATGGGCCAGCCGTCGAACTCCTTCATCTTCGCCACCATGGTTTCGATGGCATCAATGCCGATGGTGTAGTCGCTGTCGGGCACTTTGGAAATATCCAGTCCCCACAGCTTCCAGACCGGGGCGCCCTGCAGCTTGCCCCACAAATCGTGGGCCGCGAGGTCCAGAGCGCAGAGGGCGAAGCGGTTGTGCCCCAGAGAGGGCAGCATTTTTTCCCAGAACTCCGGCGGGGTGGTCAGGGTGGCGGCCTCGATCAGCGGGCGGACGGCTTCAAGGGCGTTAACCATCGATTCCACCGTGAACTCCGTGTAGGCCAGACCGGGGGCGGCCTCGCCGTAGCCGATGACCCCATCCTGCTCCAGCTCCACCAGCAGATTGTGCTGCACGGTGGTGGTGCCGAGGGCGATGGTGAACGGATGCCGCATGGGCAGGTGGATTTCGCGGAGGCGGATTTGCATGGCTGGTTGGAAATGGATCGCGGGAAGGAAATGAAACCGGGAGTGGGAAAGCGGGGGATCAGGGATTTTTATTGAAATTCATGCTGGCGAAATCCATGGCCCGCACGGCTCCGTCGGCATCGGTCAGGAAAACCACCTCCTCGTCCGCATACATGCCAGGGCAAAGGCTGAACACATGGCGGTTCACAGGGGTCAGCCGGTAGTCCACCATGTTTTCCGTCATGGCGTAGAGATGGCCATGGCGCTCGCTGACGATGATGGGGAGGAAGTCCGGGCCGTAACTTCCCAGCAGGCCCCCCCAGGACTTCGGCAGCGGTTTGGAATTGGCGCGCACGCGTGTGAACTTCTGAATGCCGAGCGTGAAGCCGGTGATGGCGCCGTCCTCCCCTTTCTGGAACTCCACGGGCGCATTGTCATCGATGCGGCTGTTGGCGAGAAACTTCAACCCTCCCGCCGGCGTGAACTTCAGCGGCTGCCCTGACATCTCCCCGGACAGCCGGCCATCCTTGAATCCGATCCGCGCCCAGTAGCTCTGGGATTCATAGTCGCCGGCCAGGGCAGTGGCCTCGGCAGGCATGGGCGAATCCGCAGCCACAGGCGGTTTTTCCCCGGTTTTGGCCTCCAGCATCAGGGACAGCGCCAGATCGCTGATGCGGTGGATGCGGCCATTGGCGATGTCCTCGTTGCCGATGACCACCACGGCGATTTTCGACTCCGGCAGCACCGTGAAGGACGCGGAGTGCCCATACACCGCTCCATTGTGGCCGATCGTCCGGTGAGTTCGGAATTTGCCGATCACAAAGGCGAGGCCGTAACCGGTCTCCTCCGTGGTGAACTGCGGTTTCCACATGGCCGACAGCGTCTCCGGCTTCACCAGCCCGCGCCCACCGGCCATCAGTGCAGAGGCGAACCGGCCCAGATCCTCCACGGTGGTGAACAGATTTCCGGCCGGAATGGTGCCCAGATCAAAAAGCGGGGCCGGGATGCGTTTCCAGCCTCCTTTGCCATCGGCCACCCGCATGTGGGACACGATCACCCGGTCGCGGTCGGCATGGGCCAAGGTCCAGGCGGAGCTGGTCATGCCCAGCGGCCCCAGAATGCGCTGTTTCTGCCAGGATTCGAAGGATTCACCCGAAGCACGCTCCACCATCCAGCCGGCAATGGTCGGGGAGACATTGGAATACCGGGTTTTCTCCGTGGGCCGCGTGGCCAGCACACAGTCCGCCACACTGCGGGCCGTGGGTCCGATGCCGGGTTGGCTTGGGTCAAAGTAGCCGCCGACCGGCGATTCCCGCTGAAGGCCGCTGCGGTGACAGAGCAGCTGCCGCAGCGTCACCGGCGGCTGGTCCGGAAAGGGGTTCACCGGAGTGACCTCCGGCGGCAGCGGCGCGTCCAAATCCAGCTTGCCGGCCTCCACCTGCTGCATGACGGAGATGGCGTTGAAGAGCTTGGAGATGCTGCCGGCGCGGAAAATGGAGTCGGCCCTGGCCTCACCGAAGCCGCCGGCGTAAACCAGCGACTGGTCATCCACCAAGGCTACGGAAACGCCCCCGATGCCCCATTCCTTCATCTCCCCGCGGACGGCGGTTTCAATTTTGGCGATGGCGGGGGAGTAATCGGCACCTTTCATGATGGATAGCGGAACAAGCAGGGCGGGAAGCAGCAAAGCTGGAATTTTCATAACACCGGTATATGGGTATATTAGACGGGTTTTTTGTCAGAGGAGGGAGCGCAGTTCTGAAAGCAGATGATCAATCTGCTCCGGCATGTGGTCCGCGAACACTGCGAACCGCAGAATGCCCTGCGGCGGGATGCCGCTGTAGGCCGCGATGTAGGGCAGCAGGATGCCTTTGGATTTCAGAGCCTCGTAAATCCCGCGCATGGTCTCCGCCTTTTCCAAGGCCACACCGAAGTGGGCCGTGCGTCCCGGCGGCGGATTCAATCCGAGATCCCGCAGGCCGCCCCGCAGCCGGGTGATATTCTCCTGAAGCCGCTGGCGCAGCTCCGGCTGGCGGATCACCAGTTCCAAGGCCTTGGCGGTGGAGCCGGCCACGGCGGATGCCGGGGCGCTGGAGCCATCGAAATAATGCGAGGACGACCGCGCTTTCTCCACAAACGCCGCCGTGCCCGGAATGACCCCTCCAAAGCCCCCGAGCGCCTTGGCCAAGGTGCCGCACACCGCCAAGCGGACCGGTGAATCCGAATCCGCAGACTCTCCTCCGTTCACCTGCGGCCACAGACCCAACTCATCCAGCAGACCGCGTCCATCCGGGCCCAGCACCCCGAAACCATGGGCGTCATCCAGCAGCAGCACCGCCTGCTCCCGAGTTTTCAGCACCTCCAGATATTCCGTTACCGGCGCGGTGCCGCCGTCCGATGGCCCCACAGCATCGGCCATCACCAGCACCCTGCCCCACGGAGCCGCCACCCGCCGCAGATCCTCGGGATCACCGTGACGGAAGGTGATCACCGGCACGCCCGGCAGCCGCGCGGCCTCCTGCACGCAGTAATGCGAGGATTCATCCAGCAGCACCGCCTCCATACGGTCCGCTGTGGCGGATACAAGGATATGATTCCCCGCATAGCCACTCCCGAAATAAAAGGCGTCCTCCGTGCCGAAAAACTCCGCCGCCCGCCGTTCCACCTCCAGCACGGGGGGATTGGTGCCAAAGCGTCCGCGGGAGGTCGCGGAGTGCACGCCGTACTTCCTTAAAGCGTCGCAGCCGGCCTCCACCACCTCGGGATGCGTGGCCAGCCCCAGATAACCGGTGCCTCCAAAATACAGATAGGAGACACCGTCGATGACCGTTTCCGGTCCGGGCGCGGATAGCATCAGGGAATAGGAACGCATGGAGAGGAAAAGCCGGGCCGCAAGGAAACGGCCAAGAGTCTCCGTTTTCATCACGGACCCGTGGATTTTGATCCAGGCACCGCCTTCAGGGTCTGGCCGTGGCAGGAAATGCAGGCTCCTCCATCCTTCCACCATCCTCCGGCAAACTCAAATTGACCCGGCATGTCCCTTTCCATGATGGGGAGGCTCAGAGGGCATTATCTGCGAATGGTGGGAAAACCTGCCGCCTGTCATCCACAATCCACCCAAGTTTTCCATGACTCCGAATCCGACATCGCGTATTCATGCCACCCTGACGATGGCCTCAGCCAAATCGTTCACCCTATCTCCATACACAGCGTGTCCACGGAAAATTCAAGCATTCGTATTTGGCGGGAAAATGTCAGAGTCGTCAATCCCGATGATTGCGATCAATTGAGCTCACTTACTTTGGATGATCATGTCCATGGCGGTTTGAGACTTGAGATTGGTGGACGGCTTGTTCCCCATCTCGGCTTTTTTGGACCGGATGATGTTTGTTTCGGAACCTGGCTTGCAGAGCTTGGCCACGTGGCGAAGGCTTTCCGGGCTGGAACAGAGGGGCGGCACCTGTTTGACGAGGGTGAGCAGGGACAACCCGCATTCCTCTTCGAGCGTCACCACGACAGTGCCTTCCTCAGCATCGTGGGCTCAATGTACGGCGGCGAGCCGGACCCTGACTGGCAGCGGGCGCCATTCTCACCTCATGAATTTCTGCGGGAGCAGGATCGGTTCAGAGAGTCGTTCCACGCCTTTCTTCAGGCTGAGGCGCCGCACGTGGCGGATCTTTGGATGCGTGAGCACGCTCAGGCGCCATTTATCAAGCAGGATGACCGGGATCATGATGCCAACAGTCGGAGATAACCCCTTCTCCACACTTTCCGCCAGAAACCAAAGCGCCATAATGACGAAGCTCCACTTCATGCACCGCAGCTTCAGCGGCCACTGCTGGGATATCTGCAACATGCTGGAGGACGAGAAATTCCGTAAATCTCTTGTGTTTGAGGACTCGTGGTATTTTCTTCACCATCAATTCTTCTGCAGGGATGGCATCTGCAGTGAGACATCCGCCACGGTTCAAACCCATCTCTACAATCTGGCTTCCGTGCTTTACCGTGATTTTGAGTCATGGACTGTGGATGGCCCTCATGAGGTTGAGCGCTACACCGCCATCATCACGGAGCTGGTGGAGGTCGCTGAATACAGTTCCTCCTTTCCTGTATCGTTATGGTCATTTGGGGATGAGACGACCCGTGAATTTTTAGATGAGCGGCTCGCTCCCCTGCCCTCATCCGAACAAATCAGTCATTTCCTGAAGCTGCCCCACATGACCCGTCATGAGTTGGAGCGGATCCCCTATCGTTACAGTGAGCCGAAGCTGGCGTTGAAACGCTACAGGAACGAACTCGCGGCTTTCAACCGCCGCCGCAAGCTCGCCGCTAAAAACGCACAGCGTTCCCAATGAGTTCCATAAGCGGCCAGCATTCTCACGGCCAAAGCCGTCCGCCCCGGAATGACCCGCCTTTCAGGCTTCCGAGGCCAGCGTCAAATCCGCCATGAACTCAGCCATGGCCCGCTCCTGTGCTGGCCCCTCGGGCAGCCGCAGCAGGTGGCTGGGGTGGTAAGTGAGGATCACACGCTCCGCCAGTTCCGGAGCCTGCACCAAGCCACGCTCCTGAGTCACTTTCACCTCCCGGCCCAGCAGGCTGGCCGCCGCCGTGTTTCCCAGCAGCACTAGAACGGCCGGCCGCACACGAGCCAGTTCCGCCAGCACCCAGGGGCGGCACTGGCGCACCTCCTCTTTGGCGGGGGTGGCGTGCTTTCTGCGGCGTCCGGCTCCCGGAATCCATTTGAAGTGTTTCATGGCATTGGTCAGATAGACGTCACTTGGCTCAAGACCGGCCATGACCATGGCATTGCGAAGCACCTGACCGGCGGGACCGGTGAAGGGTTTGCCACAAAGGTCCTCCTGATCGCCGGGCTGCTCCCCCACCACCATCACGCGGGCATTCTCCGGCCCCTCACCGTTCACGGTCCGAGTGGCCTGCTCCCACAGCGGACAGGCGCGGCAGCAGGCAGCGGCCTTGTGCAGTTCCTCCAAGGAAAGGGCCGCCAAGTCCGAAGAAGCAGGAATAGTTTCAGCAAAAACCTCATCATGGCGCTTCAGAAGCTGGTGGATATAGGCATTCCGGGGCACCGGAGCAGCCTCCCGGCCCGGCGTTTCCAGCATGGTCTCCATGCGGGGCTGGCTTTCCGCGATCAGTTCCGGAATGAGGCGCGCCTCCGGCAGGTTTTTCCAGTATTTGAGCGGCATCTCATTGCGCATGGCCGCCACCTTCAGGCGCGCGGGATTGAAAATGCTGCGGTAGTAGGTGCGCCACAGGGCATCCAGGTTGTCCTCCCCCGGCACTTGGTCCTTGGGCAGGCCCGGCGTGAAATGCAGGGTTTCCCCGTCCCAATGGGCGCACTCGTCCGGAGTTAGGATGGACCAGTCCATGCCGGCGAACCGTTTCACAAAAAATGGCACCGCCAGCCGGACACAGCGTGATGGAGGCTCAAACCATGCCACGAACTGCTCCCGGCCTGATTCCCCGTCCGTGCCCACCAGCCGGAAGCGGACAAAGGAGTGCATTTTGTGGATATCGCGCGCCACCGCTTTGCGCCAATCCTCCGCAAGGCGCACGCCGGCGTCGGTGGGCACATGCAGCAGATAGGGCTCACCGCCCCGCGTCAGCCGCCACAGCAGCCGGTAAAGCACGGCGGGCCGCCGGGGATCCACATGTGCCCACGCCATGCGCGCCAGATTCACAAAAGCGGACGGCACCCGCCAGCTCTGTTCCTCCGCAGGGGTGCCGGTGGGAATGGAGGCCTCCTCCGGCGGCTGGAAAAGGCTTTCGCCCTGAGCGGCATCCGTCCAGTCCACCTCCTCCGGTGGCACGCCCTGGGCCATCAGCTTTCTGGCCTGATCGCGCCAGGATTCGAAACCGGGACCGAAACTGACGGAGCGCATGGAGGTTTTTGTCCGGTTCCGGTGTGAATGCGGGTCCGCGTCAGAACTCCCCGGAGCGGACCGCCAGAGTGTCATCAGCGGTGGGCACCGGCGTGGCGTGGAAGTTCATCTCCAGCTGCTTCAGGGGCAGGAAGCGCTGCCGCAGGGCGTCGCCGTCCAGCAGGCGGGCGCGGGGTGTGTGGTCCGCCGTCATCACGAAGGGCAGGCATTTGTTCAGATTGAGCCTCAGCCGCTTCAGGTCAGCCACATGCAGACGGCAGTGCCGGCGCGCCTCAAGGATGCGCAGCACGTTGCGGATGCCGAGCCCCGGCACCCGACAGAGCAGCTCCCTCGGGGCTTTGTTGACGTCCACCGGAAACACCGCGCGGTTTCCCAGGGCCCAAGCGAGTTTGGGATCGATCTCCAAAGGAAGCCGGGGAGCGGAGGCGGGCACCAGTTCCTCCACTTGGAAGCCGTAGAACCGGAGCAGCCAGTCGGCCTGATAAAGCCGGTGCTCGCGGAGCAGCGGCGGCGGCTTGAGGGGAAGCAGACTTGAAGGTTCGGGAATGGGGCTGAAGCCGGAGTAATACACTCTCTTCAGTTGATAGGACCGGTAAAGCTGGTCCGCCCGGCCCAGCACTGCGGCGTCGTCGGAGTCGTCGGCCCCCACCAGCATCTGGGTGCTCTGTCCGGTGGCGAAAGGCGGTCTGCGTGCAGGCCGCGCCGCTGCCGGCACCGTGCGGCCCCCGGACTCTTTGGCCTCCTCGATCCGGAGGCGGATTTTGCCCATGGCCTCCTGCGTTTTCACGAGATTCTTTTCCGGAGCCAGTTTTGCCAGTCCGGCCTCGGTGGGCAGCTCAATGTTGATGCTGATGCGGTCGGCATAGCGCCCTGCCCGCTCGATAAGCTCCTGCGAAGCCTCCGGAATGGTCTTTAAATGAATGTAGCCACGGAACCAGTGCTCCTCCCGCAGGCGGCGCGCCACCTCGATCACCAGCTCCATGGTGTAATCCGCATTGCGGATGATGCCGGAACTCAGAAACAGCCCCTCAATGTAGTTCCGTTTGTAAAAGTCCAGCGTCAGCTGCACCACCTCCTCCACCGTGAAACGGGCGCGGGTGACGTTGCTGGACCGGCGGTTGATGCAGTAGTGGCAGTCGTAGAGGCACACATTGGTCAGCAGCACCTTGAGCAGGCTCACGCAGCGGCCATCCGGAGTGAAGCTGTGGCAAATCCCCGCCCCGCCGGTGGAGCCCACGCCCCGGCTGCCCTGCGAGTCCTTCCGAGCGGCACCGGAACTGGCGCAGGAGGCGTCGTATTTAGCCGCGTCCGCGAGGATTTGAAGTTTCCGGTCGATGTCCATAATTACAGCATTCTAAATACGCCTTCAGACCCTTCCCAAGCCTGCGGAATTATCTTTTTTACAGGCGCTTTTCGGGCGGATTCAAGGAGCAGCACGGAGGGTGCCGCCGGTCAGGATTTGTGGTCAGGGCACGGGTGGAGGAATAAAGGGAAGGCTGCGTCCGGGCGCAGGGACTGCCGCCGTCCCGGAGATTTTTGAAAAGATCGCCTAACAATTCAGAAAAGCGCAACCCGTGCGGCCATTACACCCGGAAAATCGTTTTCACATCATGGCAGACCCTTTCCACCCCGATGTTTCCGGCCCTGAAAAAGCCGATATGGCTGTGGCCCGGGCGGTGTCCCCTTACCGGAACACGCCGGTGGTCCGCGCTATTTCCCATTTTGCAAAGTTGGGGGATCAGCCGCCGCTGATGACGGTTTCCTCAGCGGTGCTCGGCATCGGTCTCCTGACGGGAAACAAACGCCTGGCGCGGGCCGGCCTGCGCATGATCGCCGCCAACTCCCTGGCCCTCGTGGCGAAGAATTTCGTCAAGGAGCGGGTCGACCGGACCCGGCCTGAACTGCTGATCCGGGAGGGCCGGTACGAGATGCGTCCGGGAACCAGTGACGACCACGCCAAAAGAAGCTTCCCCTCGGGACACAGCGCCTGCGCGACGGCCACGACGCGGGCCTTCGCGCGGGAGTATCCGGAATACGGGCAGCCCGCCAAGGCGGCGTCCTCTCTCATCGCCCTGAGCCAAGTGCCGCGGGGCACTCACTACCCGACGGATGTCGTAGCCGGCAGCGTAATTGGGTTTCTTGCCGAATGGGCGGTGGATAAACTCCTCCCCCGCCGGCGGAAAAAGCCGGATTGAGCTTAATCACGTGCCGTGCAGACCGGCCCATATCGTTGTGAACAGGCGGTCCGGCCCGGGCAAGGCTGCCTGAAAAATCCTCGCAAGGGGTATGCCAGCTCCCTGTCCGCCGTTCACCGGAGTCAGCATTCAGCATTTCAATCACGCCCTGCCAGCGGAAGTCCGCTTTTTCCTCAGCGCTTTCCCCGACGGCGTCCCGCGCGGTCCTTTTCAATCACGCCGCGCAGCCATTCAGGGTTGGGCAGACAGGCCTCCCCCGCATAACCATACAGCGGGCGGTCGGCGCGGCCGGAGAATCCCAAGGTGGTCCGCACAAATCCGGTGACGGTGACACCGATGCAGCTGTTGATCCCCGCCAGCCGTCCGTCCGCCAGCACCAGCGGCCCGCCGCTGTCCCCGAAGTTCAGGGGCACATCATGGCCAACCACCCGCCAGGCGGTCCCGTTTTCATCTGTCTGCACCTCCGAGACATTCAGAATGCGTCCGGCGGCGGTCGCCCCCAGCGGATTGTCATGCACGATCCCCGACCATCCAGTGGCCGCCACCGCAGTGTCGGGTTTCAGCCGTTCCACTTTGGCCAGCTGAAAGGGAAAGGCCGGTGTCACCGGTGCCTGGATGACCGCCAGATCCGGCCCATGCGGCCCGGTATTGCCCAACCAGACCACACGGGCCTGGGTCTTGATCAGCTGCAGGCGGTCGTTGAGCGCCACCAGGGTCATATCGCCATTGGTCACGCAGTGCGCGGCGGTGAGGAAATAACCATCCTTGGTGATGGGCACCGCGGAGGAGATGGAGCCGGACTTGCCGGTGAAGCTGACATCAAAAATCTCGGAACCGTTTTTGCCGGCATGGCTGCCCACGGAAATGGAGTCCCAGTGGGAGAGCAGGAGCCCGGTGCGCACCTCCACCGTCTTCAGCAGAGGCGCGGCTTCCCTGGAGCCGGTTGACCAGCCATGGAGGCTGGGGGCTTTGCGCAGCTGCAGGGCTTTATCCACCTGTCCCATGGTCATCTGCCCCACCACCGCGGTGCAGGAGGGGAGCAGAAACACGGCGCACACCGCCAGCCATGCACGCTGAATCCATTGCGGGAGACACCGGCGGGAGGAATGATGCGGATCGGAGGAGGGCAAAGAATTCATCGGACGCGGATCGGACCACCGCCGGGAGGGAAAGGGACGATTCAGCCGCACCGCCAAAACTCCGTCCAAAACCGGATCCGGCGCGTGCTGGACAGAATACAATGCCAAAGAATGCTCGGGCTGCAAGGGCGGGGTCCTTTGGGAATGGAATTCAGAAAAACCTCTATCAGGGCAGGCGTCTGCGGAGAGAGGCTGATCTTTTCAATGCAGCAACGCCGCCCGATTGAACCGGCGGTTATGAACAGCCGAAGCAATTCCAGAACCATTTTCCTGCTGAATGAGGCAGGATCCGTCAAGGAAGGCGGCAGTGCCTGGATTCAGTGCCGGGAAGCCCATGAACAGCCATGGACTTTCCGGCCAAACCGGAGGATGACTCTATTTTTTCTGAACCTGAAGACGAAAGAACCGGGCAGTTCCAGCCGCCGCCGAGGCATCCCAAGTCTGCCACGATTTCAGGTCCGCGCTGCTTTGAACAGTGACGGTCACCGCTTCGGCATTGGGATCCAGTGGCCAGGAGATGGCCGGCTTTCCATCCACGCCCAGGGTGATCACCGGATCGCCGGGCCGGGAGGCGGCGTTGGTGTCGCTGGTGCCGAAGGCGTATTCCAGCAGGGCATTGAAACCATCACGGTCCGCATCCGCCATGGGATCTCCGGGAAAGACCACAGCGTCGGAAGTTCCAGGGCTTCCGTTCACTTGCGTGCTTTCCCGCCAAGTGTAGTCATCCGGATCGGGGCTGGTGCTGCTGATCACCCGCACCAGCGTTTTCCCGTCGCCGTCAGTGGAGGGGATGTTGTCCTTGTATTCGAAGCGGAAGATCACCTGACCGTTCGCGGCGTAGAGCACGATGGATTCGCCCGCATTGTCCAGCGCTCCGGTAAAGTCGCCGACCATATTCAGGCCCGCGCCATACATGGCGGTCATGGCCGCCGCGTTTTTCACCACCAGAATCCTCGCGCCCGGAGCCAGCTGCACCCCGGAGGCGAACAGGAAGGAGAAGCCCTGGCTGTTCTCATCATCGAAGTGGCAGCCGGAGAGGTCCAGCGTGTCGGAGGTGATGTTCAGCAGCTCCACAAACTCTGTGAGATCACCGCTGCCGGGAGGGTTGTAGTTGAGCTCGCTGACCAGCAGCGTGCCTGCCGCCGCCGGGAAAACGGTGGCGGTGGCGGTGATGGTGATCGGGGCGCTGCCGGTCACATTGTCGTCGCGGTCCACCGCCTCCAGCACGTAAACCTGGGTGCCGCCGCGCACGGGGATGTCGATGCTCCATGAATCCACATCCGTCCATGTCACCGGCAGCGGGCTATTGCTGCCCCGCAGCCGGATATTGGCCACATCAATCCAGCCGTCACCCCTCACATTCGCTGTGGGCGTGGTCACCGTCAGCGGACCGGCGGTGGTGATGCGGAAAGGCACCTGGGCCACGGCGGTGTTGACCTGGGCGCGGGCGTAGTTGGCCCGGTTCCGGAGGAAGCTCAGGGAGCTGGTCATGCTGACCCCGAACCGGCTGTAGTGAGTGGCCCACCGGGTCAGATAGGCGTCATTGAAGGATTTGTTCAGGAAATCCAGCACATGTCCCCAGTAAACCCGCTTCCATGCGGGCGTGGCGATGAACTTCGCCAACTCAGGGTTTGGCGTCAGCGAGGCGCTGGGGTTCGACTGGTCGAGAAAATCGAAATCCCAGGGAATGTGCACCATCTTTCCACCGGGTGGCGTGTAGAAAATGGCGTTGTGCTGCGAGCCGACGGCATAGGTGTCCGTGGTTCCAAAAAGAATGGGCCCGACGAGGCTGCGCAGGAAACTGTTTCCGTCCACCAGCGCATTGGTCTGGGTGAGGAAATTGGCCCCCGACTGACCGAGAGCGGTCACCGCCGGAATGATTTTGCTGTAGTCATCCTCCTCCCGGTTGTTGCGGATCAGCCAATGCCAGCGGTAGCGCTCCTTCTGCGCCAAAGTTCCCAAGCTGCCCACGGACACGCCGGCGACGCCCTCGCCCTCCTGGGGGTACTTCAGACCTTCCGGCGTATTGCCCACCGTCTGCGTCAGGGGATAGATCAGTTCATATTTGAAAAACGTCCCGTCCGCGCCGTTTTCCCACTGGCCGTCGAGGTATTCCGAATCAAACCGGGATTTGGAGAAAATGGCGGCACCTGTGAAATTCGTTTTAGTTCCGATGATCCGCACAATGTCATCCTCGGTGGTGTAAACACCGCCTGCGGCATTCATCACCGCTTTGATAAGGATTTCGTACTGGTTCTGAGCGACCCCCCCGGAGCGGTCAATGGCCACGGTGGTATGGGTGCCCAGAAACGGCTCATCGCGGCCGAAGTCCACGATATACCCCACCCGCAGGTCGCTGCTGCGTCCATGCTCGCTGCTTTTCAGGCGGACGCTGGCATCGTAATACACCTCCTGGTCATCATAGATGAAGGTGCAGGGCAGCTTCTCATTGCTCATCTGATTGACGTTCGTGTGGATGAACGTCTGGTCCGCGGTGGTCATGACCACCCGCAGATTGTGGGGTTTGCCTCCGGTGCTCAGCGAGTAGTTCGAGGCATTGTCATTCCATGGAATGATGGCGCGGGAATCCGGCCCGGCGGCGGGGAAAAAGCTCTCCGCTCCCTGCCCGTCCACGGCCCTGACATAAAACTGCACCTTGGCCGACAGCGGCTTGCCGGGAATGACGGCGGAATACTGCCCGCCTGACCCTGCGGTCATGGGTGTGGAGGTGAATGCCGCACCGTTGGTGGAGGTGAACAGCTCCACGGAGGCCAAGCCCTGCGGATCGTTCACGGTCACCGTGACCGTTGCCGGGGCATTCGCCGCCGGCAGCACCGGGCTGTGGGAAAGATTCGCGAAGGTCGGCCCGGCATTGGCAACACGATTGGAGTTCACCGCGCCTGGAGTGCCGCCGCTGTCGGGGGCGCTCAGCAACGTGGTCTGCGCCAGGCGGTTCAGATAACACCGGGTGTTCAGCTTGTTGGAACCCTTCAGCCACCGGGCCCGCAGGCTGATTCTGTAGGTTCTGGCGGCATTCAGGGTCACATAGGATGTGCCCACGCGGAAGGTGGTCTCCGCGTGGTTGCTCATGTGCTCGGTCGGACCCACCGCTTTAAGCTTCAGCACTTTGTTGCCGGGATTGTCCGGATCGTCCACCACCATGCTGTGGCAGTGGTTGCCCACCAGTCTCCACTTCCCGGCGGCACCGGGAGTACCGGCGGTGTCATTGGTGAAGCTGCCGTTCTGAATCAGCTCGCGGTTGGTGCCGGCGGGATCCTCGATCACACTGACATCGTCAATGAGCACCTCCCCTTCAGAAAGCAGTCCCATGATGAACTCATTGTAATAAGTGGGGTCGTTTCCGATATTGGCTCCGGTGCCCTGATAGGTGATGGTTTCCCACTTCCCGCGAGCCGTCTCATTGCTTTCGCTCCACGACTCAGCCTTGCTGTTGTCGGCGTTGGGATCCTTCAGCTCCAGACTGCATCCGGAGCCGTCCGCCCATTCCGCCCAGCGGCCACTGTCAAAATAGGACACCTCATCCACCACATTGTCCGCCGCGTCCCGCAGGCGGATCATCTCCCCCTTCCCTGACAGGCTGCCACTCCAGGGCCCCAGGGCCGGAACACCGGGATGGGCGGCGGCGAAGGACGCCATGTCCCCCGTGATCACCAGATAACCATTCGCGGGCACAACCGTGCCTCCGGGGAAAAGGTAATCCACCCCGTCGGAGAACTTCCAGTCGCCAATATTCACCGGTGCGCCGCTTTTGTTGTGAAGCTCCAGCCACTGCTCCGCGGAGCCGCTGCGGGATTTGTAGAAAATCTCATTGATGACCAAGGCATCGCTGACGGTGGTGACATTCGGCGAGCCGAAGCTCGGGGCGTCCGGATGCCCCCATCCGCCGTCCGGCGTCAGACCCCGCAGCCGTCCCGTGACCACCCGGGAGTCCGCAACCTCATAACCGGTGCTCCCCACGAGGCTGAGCCTTTCCCCATCCGCCGGGGTGAAGCCCAGCGCCGTGGTGTCCAGCACCAGGCGCGCTCCGGCGGCCAGTGCGGAGGCAGGCAGCGGCACCGTTCTGCCGGCGCTGGTGGTCAATGTCCAGCCCGTCAGATTGAGCACCGAGGCCGAGGCGTTCGTCAGCTCCACTTTGAAGGCGGGGTCAACCGCTCCGGAGAGTTCACTGAAAACCAGTGTGGGCGCGGTGTCCGCGGGAGGGGCCAAGGTTTCCACCACCACCAGATCCGCTCCAAAAAGGAGGTCATTCTCCCCGGCCGCCTGGCTCACCTCCACCGACAGCACATTTTTCCCATGCAGCAGCTGAGTCCCAGGCAGGGGAACCGCCGCCGTGGGAAAGGAGGCATTGGGGATGGCCGACACCGCCGGCACATTGTTGCGGTAAATCTCGACACCGTTCAGGTAATACACCGCTCCGTCGTCCGCCACCGGCCACAGTTCCAAGGAAGCCCGGGTGGGATTTCCGGTGTAATTGAAGGTGGTGCGGAAATACCGGGGCTCCGGTCCCGCCTGCACCGTGGTCGTCACCACCGGGCTGGGCAGGGGCGGAGTCACCGGACCGCTGACAGCCTCGGCGGTGGGAGCAGTGAGGGGAGTATAGGCGCCGGCGGTAAGTCCGGCAATGGACCGCGCCGGAAGTGCCTTGGACCACACCGCCACATCCGAAATGCGCCCTTTGAAGCATTCGGCGCTGCCCAGCGGATCACCTCCGATGAAAAAAGGCATCGTGCCTGTCTGGGGGGCGCTGACCCGCTTGGTGCCGTTGAATTTTCCATCGCGGTAGGCGGTGAGCACCTCCTGCTTTTTCACGAAGGCCAGATGGTGCCAGACACCGGTGTCACTCAGGGGAGTGGTGAAAAACGCGGTATTCTCCACTCCGCTGCGGGTATAGGTGGCGCCCGTGGCGGACATTTTGAGATAGTCCAGCGGAGTGAAACTGCCTGATCCGTCAAACTTCGAGCGGTTGCCCAGAATGACCGCCGTTCCCTGCTCCACCGGCCCGCTGTTGGGATCGCCCGCCGTGACCGCCAAGGGATCAGCCCCGCTTTTCACCCAGCAGACCCACGTGAAATCCGTGGTCAGACTTTGCTTGGGAATAAAGGCGTCGGCAATGCTGATGCGGTCATCCACCCCGTCGAATTCCGCCACCTGCCCGCGCACCGGGTCATTCACCCAGGCCGCCCCGTTCATCAGCGAACCCGCCGGCTTTCCCTCCACGGAATTCGCGGCGGCCACGCCCTCCGCCTCATTCAGCCTCCACCATCCAAGGATATTGGTGGCCGGACCGCTGAGCGCCGGCTGCACGGCGTCCGCCGAGGCTCCGCCGCCCGTGAAAAGCCCTGCCCCTGAGGACCAGGCGGTGTCATCGAATCCGACCTCCCTCCAATTGGCCGGCGGGGCCGTGCCGTTGTCCGAGTAGGCCCAAACCGCGCCGGTGGGCACCATCCGGACCCTGGTGGGAGCGGTGCCGGCTTCCAGGAAATTTGCCCGGCCCGGAGTGCCGCCGATCTCATTGCTGGCGGTCCACAGCTGCGGATTGTCCCCGGCACTGGCCTTCCGCCGCGCCAAGGTGACACCGCCGCCGTCCGGGCCCACCGGCCATTCCCCGCTCTCGGAGTACTCCACCTCATCCATGATCCGTCCGGTCTGATTCACCAGTCGGATGCGGTCACCCGCGTTGTTGAGGCTGCCGGTGAAGGGGCCCATAGCCCCCGCAATCTGCGAGGGTGCCGCCGCGATGACCACATAGGCACCGCCGGGGAGAATGAAATTGGGAGGGAACTGATAGTTGATGCCGCCGGTCAGCGCCCAGTTGGAAAGGTTGACATCCACTCCCTGCAGGCTGCGCAGTTCCACCCATTCCGTCTGATTGTCACCGGGGGGATGGTACTGGATTTCATTGATGACCACCACACTGTCATACGCTGCCGCCTGTGCGGAGCGGGGCGCTGCGGCCAGCGCCAAAGTCACAGCGGATAAAATTCGGGCGGACAGGGAGAGGGAAAGACGCGGCAAGGGGTTGGGCACGGGAATCATAGCCAGTGGGGGGGGCGGCAGAAGGGGGGGACGAACGGACATGACAGCCCGTGCCTTCCAACATGAGGTTTTAAAGTTTGCCGGGTAATCCAGCCTCAATGCAAGCTTATTCACCCCGCAGACCCGGTTTTCCACTACTTGCCGGATGAAAAACCCGGATGCATGGGGGAGTTCCCTACCCTGCCTCTGCGTTTCTTCCCTATGAATCCCACCGCCCCCGTGCACTTTCTTCGTCGGACTGCCCAGTTTGAGGGTCTGTCCTTTCTGGTGCTCCTGTTCATCGCCATGCCGCTCAAATACCTCGCCGGCCAGCCCATGGCAGTGAAGGTTTTTGGCATGATTCACGGCGTGCTTTTTGTGATCCTCTGCCTTGCCCTGCTGCGGGCCCATCTGGCGGCGCGGTGGGCCGCCGGGCGCAGTGTGCTGGTTTTTGCATCCTCCCTGATTCCCTTTGGGCCAATGCTGATTGACCGCCGTCTCCGCGCCTGGGAGGCCGAAGCCGCCTCCGGAAAGCCCCGGGCCTGATGCCGCACGTGGATCCTTCACAGCCTAACCGGACTTCCGCCTGACCGGCGGAAAAGTCAGCACCGCCGAGCACCCGCCGCAGTGGGGGGCACCCAGGCGTGGATGAAAATCCTGCATCGGCAGGAAAACCGGACTGTGGGGAGTGGCCACCCGCCGCCGCCGGAACAACAGCCATGGACCCGCCACCATGACCGCCATCACTCCCACCAGCAGCAGACACTGCCATGCGGGAATCCCTGAAGAACCCTCCCGGCGGCCGGAACCCAGAGATCCCGGGAAGGCGAGTTGGTGCAGGCGCACCGCCGCCTTGTAGCAGAACCGCTGCAGCTGGGCCGTCCCGCCCTCTGTGCGCCGCGCATCCCGGATGCAGTCCGTCATGACGGCGTCCAACTGCTCCACAGGGAAACGGCGGGCGGCACCGGCGGAGAAAACAGCCTGGGTGCGGTCAGGCTCCTGAAAATAATAGAACACCAGCAGCCCCGGAGAGGTGTTTTCAAACCACCTCCGCATCAGGGTATCAATGTCCAGGCCTGCGGGCAGCTTCTGGCCGGGGCCGAACACCAGCAGCGTGGTGCGGAAGTGGATATCCCCGTTCAGCCAGCGGCGGACCCGCGATTCCATTTCCACTGCCTCCGGCCCGTCCAGCAAATGCTGGGGATCCAGAAAGGCCTGATCGGGATGTTTTTCAAAATAGACTGCCGCCCATTCCGGGCTCAGCACGCCGGCGGGCGCAGTCTCCTGCCCATTCATGGAATGTCCATAATCCGGAGACAGCGGCTCCAAACCGGGGGTTGGCTGCATCGGCCAGATTTGTGGCGGGAAAAGCCCCCCGCCCTGGTTGGCGGGCCGCAGACGGTTGAGAATCTCAGACCGCTCTCTTTCCTGCCAGCGGGGCAGTTCCACCTGTGACTGCTGAAAAGGAATGAGGCGGTCCGGTTCAAACTCCTGAGGCAGCTCCTCATCCTTTTCGGATTTGGTCCGCTGCTCCTCCGGACTGGCCGCCGCCGGAGCCGTTTCAGAACCTGTGGCAGACTGGACTGGTGGATCTTCAGAGGGCCGGGAAGTCTCCTGCGCCACGGCCATGAGCGGAACCAAAATAAGAAACCACATCCCTATCCTGGCCAAAGGCACCAGCAGGGACCGATGGTTTGCCTGGACTGATTTCATCCCTTATCCCTCCTCCTTCCCAAATTCCCAACCAGCCCGCCGCCGTCCGGTTTGGTTGCCGGTGCCGGCTTGGGCAAAGGCACGGGCTCACCCAGTTGCTTCACTGCCGGGAACGGTCTGGCATCCGGGGGTGCCGGAGGCGCGAACGCCGCCGGATCGCGGGCCGCCTCCCGGGTGCGTTGAATGAGCCTCCTCGTCAGACTGCGGGTCACTTCCCGCACCGCCGTCACATACCGCCCCTGCGCGAACGCCTTCCGCCCGGCCTCCAGCACGCCGCCCAGCTCGTCCTGTCCCAGATAGCTCTCCAGAAAATACCCCACTGTCAGGCCCGCGGCTCCCGCCTCCGGATCCACCACCAGCACCAGACCGCACTCATTGGGGCGCAGGACGTCCATGTCCGGAATGGCCGCGTGGTTCAGCAGCCAGAAGCCAAACTGCCTCGGACTGGCCGGTGCGGGCAGCGCCCCGGCAAACACCATCAGGAACAACTGCGGAAACCGGCGCTCGAACTCCTGCTGCACCGCCCTGATGGACAGGCGCTCCGCCTGGGTGAAAATCCCATCGGCATCCGTCAGCCGCTCGACCGAAACCGCGCCATGGCCCAGCTGCGCATCCGGCACTTCCAACGAATAACCACAGCGGCGGCAGGATTCCTCCGCCGGTGCCACGGGCTGGATGCACCTGGGACATTTCATGGCAAAACCCTGCTTCAATGCTGTCATTCTGCGCAAGGCCCGCCCGAGGTCAAATTTTCACGCACTCATCCGCGAAATTTTCCGTTCCTATGGATAATCCGCTCTGCACTCGTTGGGAGTGCTTATAACCTGCCCCTGCTCAGGGCTGGGTCTGAGTCTCCGGCTTGGCCGTCACCTTGTTCGCGGCATCCTCCCGCCACTCCCCGGAGGCGGCCGCGTCCTGCAGGCTGATCGTGATAGTGATGTCGCCGGCCGCTGCCGCCGGATTCAGGGGCCAGGCAAAAATCTCCAGCGCCCGGGCGCGGTCACCAACCTGCAGATCCGGCATGTTGTCGGAGTCCGCATCCTCCAGCAGCTTGTCGTCCGCAGAGCGGAACGCCCCGTCGCCGTCCGCATCCACCGCCAAAAGGCGGCCGGTGTCGTAATCAAAAATCTCCAGCCGGCAGGGGGCGCTGGACACCACCCGCACGTTCTCCGTGTGCACCCGGCTGCCCCGGTAATAAATCTCGTGGTAAAGCGGCACGCTCCATCCGGCCTGCAGGCGGAATTCCCCCACATTCACCACTGAGGAGGCCGGCAGTCCGCTGGTGAAATAAAACTCGCCGAAGGCGGTGCGCGTCTCCTGCCCATCGCTCCATTCCACGGTCACCTTCTCCTGCCCGCCCTCCGGGCCCCGCTCCACAAAGACGGGCATCTGCTGGCCGGGCAGCAGACGCAGGCTGCGCTGCGCCCCCACAGCATCCCCTTTCCCCACGGACACATAGGCACCGGACTCCCCGGTCTCCCAAGCGGTCACCGCCGAATGCTCCGGCGAGATTTTAAGGGTGCCCTCCACCGTGAAGGGCGAGGCATTGGTCAGCACAAAACGGGTGCGGCCCACCTCGCGGTCCGACGCGGACACCAGCACCCGGCTGTCCGAAGGCTGAAGATCCAGGCCCTCCACCTTCGCGCCGCCGGGGCCGGCCTGGGCTATCAGCCCCGCTCCCGACGCGCGCTCCGTGCGCAATGCCGCCTGGAGGGAGTCCGAAAGCTCCACCGGCCTCTCCTTCAGCACCTGATCGATCCGCACCCAGACCTGCTTCAGCCGCCAGCCGTGCTTCTCACGGCGGCACAGCCTGGCCATCTGCAGAAAAGCCTCCAAAGCCCGTGGCACCCGGTTCAGATCCAGCGCGACCTGGGTGGCCCGGTCCTGGGCCTTGACCGCCATCAGCCATTGCCCGCCATCACGCAGCAGATCCGCCCACATGGCGAAAAGACTGATCTCCTCGCCAAGCATGCTCCACTCCCGGACCCGGGCCAGCAGATCCTCCATGGCCGGAGAGATATCCACTGAGGAATCCTCCTGAAAGGTGAACTTCACCCACCACTTCTCCGCCTCCAGCCACGTCCGACGGCTGCCCCGGCTTTCGGCAATGCCGGCAATCCGCTCCAGATCCCGCCGGGCCTCGGCCAGATTTCCCTTCTTTCCATTCTGGATCACATACGCCAGCTCAAAGCGCAGATCATTCCCCTCCCCCAGCCATTCCTCCGCTGTGCCGCCCAGAGCCGAAAGGTCCACCGGGGCATCGGCGGCATGCGACGCCGGCGTGGACAGCCCGAAGGCACCGGTCAGGAGGAGAGTGAAACAGATTCGTCGCATGGGCGGACCATATTAAGGCGTTATCGTTCATCGGAACATGGAATTTTTCACTTTTCTTACAAAAACCTGTCTCTGGAAAAGCCGTTCCCACAGCATCCTTTGAAATTCCATAACGCGCTTACCATCCGTTTACAAAACATCCACCCCGGAGCACAGGATATCCATGGCGGCATTAAAACCGCACAACCGGCACCCGCTTTCGGAGCCGGGGCCGGTTGACCGGGATTGTAGCCGGTTGTGGACCGGAAACAGAGCTGGGGTTTACCGCTTTTACTTTGCCGCAGCGGATCAGCCGGTCAGACCGGCGGCGGAAGCAGCACCTTTGGGAAAAGAGGCTGGGGCTCGCCAAGCGTGTGTCCGTCAGGCAGCAGCCCCCATTGCAGATCCTGCAGAGTGAATCCGGCGGGCGGCGTCCATCCCAGCTGTGTCTGGATTTTGGCGGCGGCGGCGGGAATGGCGGGGGACAGCAGCACGCTGAGATGCGCCAGCGCCTCCATGACGTGCCCCATGATGCTGGCCACCTGGTCCGCCTGGGCGGGGTCCTTGGCCAGTTTGAAAGGAGACGTGTGGTCGATGAACTCGTTGGCCTGCCGCGCGGTGTCGAGGCAGTCCGCCAGCACCCGGTGGATCTGCCAGGTCTTCATGTGCTCCATCGCGGCACCGGGCAGCGAGGCCACCTTCTCCCTCAGCGCCACCTGTGCCGGGGAATCGAACGCGGTGTGCCGCAGGACGCCGCCGAGATACTTCCGCGCCATGTTGAGAGTGCGGTTCAACAGATTGCCCAGAATATCCGCCAGCTCCTTGTTATAGCGGAACAGCACGCGCTCGTCACTCATGTCGCTGTCCTGGCCGGTGGTGATTTCCGAAAGGAGGAAATACCGCAGGCCGTCCGTGCCGATGACGTCCGCAATGTCATTGGGGTTGACCACATTCCCGAGGCTTTTGCTCATCTTCTCGCCCCGGACATTCCACCAGCCGTGGACCACCAGTTTCGGCATTTGGTCATCCGTGAAGCCACAGGCGTGCAGCATGATGGGCCAGTAGATGCCGTGGGCGGGAATGAGGATGTCCTTGCCGATGACATGGGCATCGCAGGGCCACAGACGGTCAAACGACGGCAATCCCGAGGTTTCCGGGCTGGCATCGCGGTAGCCCGCGAAACTGATGTAATTGGTCAGGGCGTCAAACCAGACATAGGTGACAAAATCGGAATCGAACGGCAGCTCAATGCCCCAGGTGAGGCGGCTCTTGGGACGGGAAATGCACAGGTCCATCCCCTCGGATCCATTCACGGCATTCAGCAGCTGCGTCATGCGGTTCGGCGGAAAAACAAAGTCGGGTGTGGCCTCCAGAAACCCGCGCAGCCATGGCACGTGGTCGCTGAGCCGGAAATACCAGTTTTCCTCCTCCAGCTGCACCACCTCACCCCATTCCGGTCCGAACTCCCCGGCTTCGTTGCGGTCCTTGTCGCTCAGGTATTGCTCCTGCCGGTTGCTGTAGAACCCGCTGGTGGTCTTTTTATAAAGCTGTCCGCTGTCGTAAAGCTGCTGCAGCAGGTCCTGCACGATGCGGGTGTGGCGGGGATCGATGGTCTCCACCCAGCCATCGGCGCGCACGCCCAGCCTTTCCCAGAGCGCCAGAAATTTGTCCGTGACTTCCCGCACATACTCCCGTGGCGGCACCCCGGCCTTTTCAGCGGTCTGCTGCACCTTCTGTCCGTGCTGGTCCACACCGGTGAGAAAATAAGCCTCGTTGCCCGCCAGCCGCTGAAACCGCGCCATGGCGTCGGCCAACACCTTTTCATAGGCGTGCCCGATGTGGGGCGCACCATTGGTGTAGTCGATGGCGGTGGTGATGTAATACGGCTTTGGCATAGCCTGTCACTTTCGGTGGGGCAATGCGGTCACGCAATGGAACTTTGCTTTTCAGCCCTGTGCCGCAGGGAACTCCGAGTCCTGCCAATCCAAGTTCTCCGGCCGATCGCCAGGTTCCTCCCGCCTCTCTCCTGTGGTCAGCGGCTGCCGGCTTCCTGCAGCAGTTTGTCCACCCAGTCCGTGACGGTCCTGCCCGCAGGCCCGGCGTGGACTTCATGAAAAAGCGCGCTGGAGGCGGTTTCCTCAAGATTGAACTCATGGCATCTGGCCCGGCGCCGGCGGGCGTGATCCACAAAGCCCGCCGCGGGGTAGACATTGCCGCTGGTGCCAATGGCCGCAAAAATGTCGGCGCTGTCCAGCGCCTCAAAGATGGTGTCCAGCTCCAGCGGCACCTCGCCGAACCATACAATGTGCGGTCTCAGCGGTCCGCCGCAGTCCCCGCATTGGGAGGACCCGTCCAGATCCTCCATCCATGGGGACACACCCCCGCACTCCCCGCACCGGGCCTTGAAAATCTCCCCGTGCATGTGCAGCACTTCAGGGGAGCCGCCGCGCTCGTGCAAATCGTCGATATTCTGGGTCACCAGAGTGACTTTTCCAGGATACTCCCGCTGCAGCCGTGCGATTCCGCGGTGGGCATCATTCGGCAGTTTATCCCGGATGCCGCACCGGCGTTCGTTGTAGAAGCGGTAAACGAGAGACGGATTTCTCCTGAAACCCTCAGGCGAGGCCACATCCTCCACCCGGTGCCCCTCCCAAAGCCCCCCTGCCCCGCGGAAGGTCGCGATGCCCGACTCCGCGGACACCCCCGCTCCCGTCAAAATGAAAATAGAGGGAAACTCCTTCATGCTGTGGTCCAATGCTCCGGCAGCCGCCTGCCGCCGGCACCGCGCCGGAATTCAGGCGCCTTCCGGCTCAGAACTCATCCTCCACGGAGAAGGAGACGTTGGTGATTTTCGCCGCCTGCATGGCATTCATCACGGAGGCGATCACATCCCATTTGGCGTCGGAAGCCGCGCTGATGGTGACAATGATGGGGGTGTCGCCCTCGGCGGTGCTCTGATCCTTCAGGCTTTTGAAGGTCGCCTTCAGTTCGTTGGCGTTCACCGGCTCCTCGTTGTGGGTGATGTTGCCCTCGGCATCAATGGCGATGGTCTCCTCCATGGGGGTGTCCTGGGTCGAGTCCACGCTGGGCTCCGTGGAGGGCAGCGTCATTTTCAGCTGCGTCTCCACTACCTTGTCCGTCGCCAGGGACATAAAGAAGAGCATGATCACGAAGATCACGTCCAGCATCGGCGCGATCTGGAATCCGACATCGCCATCCAGTTCAGCGTGCTTTTTCTTTCTCATGAATTCCTTGGGATTGAGTCACTTGCTCTTGTTGACGGTGGCAAAGGAAACCTTGGCGGTGGCCTGGGAAACCACGGCGATGGCGGCGGACATCTCGCGGGCGGGCGTGTTTTTGTCACCGCGGATGATAACCTCGAATTTATCATTCCCTTCCGCCTTGGCCTGAAGCAGCGCCACCAGAGGCTCGAAGTCACCCTCATAGTCCCTGCCTGCGTAATTCAGCACCGCCTTCTGCTCGTTCTCGTTCCAGATAACATTCAGCAGGGCCTGATTGGGATCCGGCTTGCGCTCCATGGAGTCGGGGGCCACGGGCACCTTCACCCGTTCATCCACCTGCTCCACCTGGGCGCTGCTGATACTGACAAAAAAGACAAGGAGCACCAGCAGCACGTCCACCATGGGCGCGATTTGGAATTCCGGCTCTCCGCCTTCAATACTGCCTCCGCCGCTTGCCATGTGAGTGGGGTTCTAACAAATTAAACCAGGGTTTGAAAACCGGCATCGGCCCGGCGCGGAAAGCACCGGACCAACCAGCCGGTGAAAACAGATCAGAGTGCCGGAGCACCGGCGGCGGCAGTGCTGGCGCCCTCCACCCAGTTGGGAGCGTTGGCGTACAGCTCCTGATCGCCGATGTGCACGCCCTCGGCCAGATGATAGGGGAACTTGCGGAAGAGGTTGCCGATCTCCGACTGCACTTCGGCGAGGTTGCCGATCAGGCGGTTGCGGAGGAAATAGAAGGCCATGAAGGCCGGAATGGCGACGATCAAACCGGAGGCGGTGGCGATGAGCACCTCACCGATGGCTGCCGCCAAGGTGCCGGTGTTCGCGGCCACGTTGCCCGCTCCCAGGCTGTCAAAGGCCTTGATCATGCCCGTCACCGTGCCCACCAGACCGACCATGGGGGTGCAGACCCCGATGACGGACAGGTAGGAGATACGGGTGGAGACTTTGGACTGCTCATGGGCGAAGGCATCGACGATGCCCTCCTCGGTCGCGGCTTTCCCATCTCCAACATTGATAAGACCCGCGCGGGCCACATTGTTGAAGGCGGACCCCCGCTCCAGGGTGGACTGGTAGGCCCCCACATAGTCGCCGCTGCGGAAAAAGTCGCGCAGAGTTTCCAGATCCTCCTCCGGCATCAGTTTTTTCAGCCCTGTCCGCATGGAGCAGTCGATGATCAGCCACACCATGGCGACGGAGAAGCCGAACAGCGGAATCATGATCAACCCGCCCTCCTTCAGAATGGTGAAGAAGCTCTTGGAGTGCGGAGCGGCACCACCACCGGCGGCGGCGGCCTCCTGGGCACCCGCAAAGCCGGCGGCGGCCAAGACAAGCGCGGTGACAAGCAGAGGACTGAAACGGGCGAGGGAACGGGTTTTCATGGGAAAATTTTGAGTCGGGAGTGACTAAGAGTCAGGGTTGGAATCGTCAAGATATATCTCTGTTCACAAAGAAGAGGGCGGCGTGATGGGACGGGCGGGAAGCAGGGCATGGGCTTACTTCCCGGCCAATTTCTCAAGATCCGCTTTCTCCTTTTTAGCGGCATCCGCCTCCGGCGTTCCAAGGTAGCGCTCGGAGATGCGGTTGTAGCTGTCCATGGCGTCGCGGAACCGGCCCAGCCGGCTCAGGGAGCGGGCGGCCCCCAGATCGGCACCGGGCAGAAACGCGGCTTCCGCACCGTAGAACACCGGCACATGCAGATAGGCATCCAGCGCCTCCTCGAAGGACTCGCGTTTGAACTGGATAGCCCCCAGCAGCAGATAGAGCCGGGCGGCGGTGTCGGAGTCCTTCACCGACTTCAGCACGCTGTTGACCTTGGTGAGCGCGGGATTGGTGATGCCCTTCTGGAACTGCTCCAAGGCATCCAGCATGGTCACGCGGATCTGCAGCTGGGGAGGCAGCGCCATGTTGCGGAGCTCCGACATCAGACGGGAGGCCTCGTCGTATTTGTTCTGCCGCACCAGGCTTTCCGCCACCAGCAGACTGGCCGGGGCATACCAGGATCCCGGCTTGTCCTTCCACAGCCGGTGCAGGTCCTGCACCGTTTTGGCTTTGGCGTGGGCCTCATCATACTTCGCTTTCAGAATCAGATCGTCGGCGGCGGCCAGCTCCTCCGGTTCGGGGAACTCCACGCGGGCCACACTGGAGGCGGGGATTTTCGGCCCGCCCGTTTTACGCTGCACATCGGTGCCGGTGATGCTCACATCGGCGAACTCCACCGAGCCGTTGGGGAAAATGAGCGTCTGAGCCGGGGAGAGAGAGGCGCAGGCCAGCAGCAGGGCGCTTGGAAGCGGAAGGAAAAGTCTCATGCGGGAAATCTCGGGGTGTCGGATAAAACAAAGGTTAATTGCCCAGGACGCGCAGGCGCTCCTTGACCTTGGCGAAATCCGGCTCGTTCTGCAGTTTGGCGGCGCTTTTGGGATCGTTCACAGCCTCACGGTAAATGGCCACGGCATCCAGGGCCTTGGTCATTTCCTCCTTCATCTGGCCGGCGCGCAGATAGCCCCGGGCCATCCAGGATGGAAAGGCTTTGAAACTCAGATAGAGGCGCTGGAAATAATTGAAAGCGTCAGGAAGCATCTTCTGCTTGTATTTGATCTCCCCCATCAGCCAGGTGGCTTCGGCCATCACGTCCTTGGGCACGGATTTGTCCCCGAACATCTCCTTCACCAGCGTCTCGCACTCCGCGTACTTTTCAGTGTCAAAAAGCACCCGCGCCTTGCCGATAACCGCCTGGCTGTATTTCGCGCCCGGGTAGTCATTGATGGCCTGCTCGAACCGCTTGAGGGCGTTTTCGTAATCCTTGGCCTTGTAGGCCATTTCCCCCAGCCCGGTCAGTCCCCAGTCCATATACGGGGACTGGGGGAAGAACTGGATCAGGCGGTTGTAGTAGGTGGCCGAGCGGTCCTCGGCACCCCGGGTCAGATAGTAGTCGGCCACCGTCGCCAGCAGGCGGGGGCTGAGATCCTCGGCGGTGAATTCCGTGGCCAGTTTCTCCGCCAGGGCGTCGGACTGTTTGGGTGAGGTGTCCACCACCGGCTTGCCGTCAGGCCCTTTCTTTTTGGGAACCGCCCGCTCCAGCGACTTGTAAAGCTCGCTCTTTACATACACCAGACGCGCCTTGCCCACGTTCGTGAGTTTTCCGTCACCCACTCCCAGCAGCTGATCCAGCGCGGCCTCCGCCTGCTGGCCCTGCTCGGCCACTGTGGGGGGCGGCGGCGCGGGAGTGGCGGCGGCGGCAGCCGGAGCGGGAGTGATGACTTTGGGATCCGCCGGCACAGCCGGGACCGCTGCGGCGCGGGGCTTCTTTTTGGGAATGCAGGATTTGGCCAGCTGCTGCAGCAGGTCCTCCACGCCTTCCTTGGAGGGGCTGTTGATGTTCTCCAGCACCTGCTCGGCAAGGAATTTTTTCACCTTCTCCTCGTTCGCTGTTTTCTCCTCGGGTGTTTTGCCCTGCCGGACGATCGATTTGCCGATCCAGCTGATGGCCTCCAGCGTTTTGGGGCTGTCCGGATAGGTTTTCAGGAAATCCTGGTACATGTCCCCGATCTCCTTCCACCGGCCCTGGCGGGTGAGCAGCGGCCGCGCCTGGCTGAGGCAGTAGTCCACCACCGCGTCACTCCGTCCCTTCACCGCCCCCATCATATAGGCGTCGGCGGTCAGGCGGTCGATATCATCGGACTTGAGGCCCAGCTCCTTCTGCTCCTCGAAACTCATCTCCTTGTAGGTGTCGCCGATGAGCGCGTAGCTGTCGGCTTCCGTGGTGGTGCCGGGATAGCTTTTGATGATGTCCTGGCATTCATCGATCACCTTCTTCATGTTCGATGGTTTGCCCTTGGCCTTCTTGCCCTGCTCCTCGCCCTTCATCATCATCGCCAGCCGGTAGCGGGCATCGCCGATGTACTGGCCGTTGGGATACTTGGTCCTGTAGGCTGAAAGCTCCCGGATGCTGGCCGCATAGTCGTTCTGGAAGAAGAACGTGAGGGCATACATGTAGTCGATGTTCTCCATCACCGGGGAATCCGGCACCTGGGCGCGGAAATTCTCCGCCGCCTCACGGGCTTTGACGAAGTCGTACCGCTCCAGATAGTTCTGCACCTGGATGGCGAGGAACTGCGCCTTGTTCGGCGAGTTCTCCAAGTACTTCATCACCTCGTCGTAAACCTTGCTGATCCTGTCCTGGTCCTTCGTTTTCTGGACCATGGCGATCAGCACTTCCGCGACCTCCTGCACATTCGCGCCGGCGGTGTGCTGCTTCAGATACTCGCGGCACAGGGATTCGGTTTTGGCGATGATCTTCAGGCCGTCCTTGTCCGGGGATTCCGGGGCCAGACGGGAATTGGCCACAATCAGGCCGAAGAGCACGGTGGGCCGGTCCTCAAATGCGGGGAAGTTGTCGTAAAGCCACTGGAAGCCAAGCCTCGCCTCCCAAAAGCGGTTCAGCTGGGCAAAGCACCGGCTGATGCGGTAATACACCACGGCGTCATAATTCTGCTCCTTCTCCAGCTGGGCGATCTGCGCTTTGGCCTGGGCGGCGTAGGCGCGGATGCGGTCCATCTGGGCGGAGGCGGAGACGGAGTCCGGGCCCTTGAGCGCCACCACTCTGGCCAGGCGCTCCAGTGAGCGGTCGTAGTCCCCTGACAATTCCTTCAGCGTGCTGACCACCTCATCCCGGCTGCGCAGGTTCTGGAAGGCCTGGAGCGCTTTTTCCTCCTTCTTGCTGCTCATCAGCTGGTCCGCCAGCTTCAGGGCGGTGTAGTTGATCTCGTTCACCAGCGGACGGGCACCGGAGGAGCGCTTCACGCGCTCCAGCAGAGCCACTCCCTTCTCCGGCTGGTCCTCCTCGAAAATATCACAGAGCTTCAGAGCCTGACGGACCTCACCGGGGGTTTTGATGCCGGGAGCCAGGGCGGTCTCAAACAGCGTCACGGCCTTGGACTTCTGACTGCTTTCCACGTAGCACTCACCCAGTTCGATGTTCACATCGTCCTTGAAGAGGGGATTGCCGTTTTTCAGCGGCTCGTAGGCCAGAATGGCTTCCGCCCATTTTTTCTGCGCCCGGAGAATGCGCGCCAATGCCAGTCTGGCCTGATAAACATTCGCTCCCTTGGGATATTTGGTGACGTATTCGTTGAAAACCGCCTGAGCTTTGGCATGGTCGGGAACATTGAACCATGAGGCCCCGAGAATGAAATACAGCGGTTCCAGCAGTTCGATCTTGGCGCTTGTCTTCTTGGCAGCCTCCAGAAGGGCTTGGTAATTCGCCGCGGCGGTGGTCCAGTCGCCCTTCTCCCATGCTTTGGCGGCGTCCTGCTCCACTTTCTTGGGATCCGAGATATCCACCTTCGCGGGCGGGGCCGCCGGGGTGGCGGGTGCGGCCGGCGGATCCTGGGCCAGGAGCGGGGAGACTGCCGCCAGCAGGACCAGGCCATAGGGAATGCAGGCGCTCCTTGAAATCAAAAACCGTTTGTTCACAAGCTGAAAGGGAGTTTTCCGACGGCCTCCGGAAAAGCCGTCCGGGGTCATAAAACCGGGGTGAAGCTCAAAGTATTCCGAACCGCTTTGGTGAATGCAATGACTATTTGTTCCGGCCTTTCCGTTTCATGGGATCTTAGGGCGCACAGCCCCCCGGAACCTTGTGGAACCTTCTTTCCGGCATCCCTCCTCCGCCACATGCCCGTTAAAAATCCTGGAGCAAAGTGGATTTCCGCTTAGCATTCCGGCTGAATGCCTGCGGTTCCCTTTTCACGCCGCAGAGGGCGGGGGACGGATGAAAGCAGGCATTGCATTGATTCAATCCAACCGTATCCCACCACCTCCGATGAAGAAATTTCTCACCACCACGGCCGCCATGGGTGCCGCCGTTCTGAGCCTGGCCACCACCGGGTGTTTCAAGGCCGAAAGCAAAAACACCGTCAATGCGGACGGCTCCGCCAAATTCAATACGGTCATGGAATTCAATCTGGCGCCCATCATGAGCATGCTCGGAGCGGGCGGGGCCGGAGCCAATCCGATGGGGGACAACCACAATTTTCTGATGACAGTCATGCGCTCCATGGCTCCTGAGGTGGACGCCTGGACGGAGGCCAAAGTGGAGACCACCAAGCTGGGCGCCACCAAAATCACGCTCGGTGGCTTCGTGAAGGATTTCACGGCCGGCGCGGACCTTAAAAAGTCCCTGTCCGCCAACCCGGAATTCGCCGCCAAGGCCGCCGATCTCCCCGATTTCAAATTCATTGAATCCACCAAGGACACCGCGACCGGCAACTGGGTCATCACCATGCCGGGGGTGGATGAGATCATGGAGGTCTTTGGCGCCCTTCAAAAAAAAGCCGCCAAGGACAAAGCCTTCACCCCTGGCAGTCTGGATGAGGTCACCGAGGAGGCCATCGCCGCCAAAATGACGGAGGTCCGCACCCAGTATGCACAGTTCAAGCCCATGGCGGCCATGATGCTCAAGGACATGTCCATCACCAGCGAAATGGAGGTCGGCGGCGAGATTCTGGAGGCCCATGTCTTCGAAAAATCCGGCCCCGGGAAAGTAACCGCCACTTTCAACGGCCAGCAGCTGATCGAACTGGTGGATGGCATCATGACGGATGACAAGCTGCCGGGGAAAGTCGCCAAACTGGCCGCAGCCCTTAATGAAGGGCCTGAAAGCACCAAGGTGGGCCCTGCGCTGCGTGAGTTCATCACCCCGCTCATCAGTTCCTTTTACGGCGGT
Organism: Verrucomicrobiales bacterium; assembly: GCA_028293125.1. Taxonomy (GTDB): domain Bacteria; phylum Verrucomicrobiota; class Verrucomicrobiia; order Verrucomicrobiales; family V1-33; genus CAIZWU01. Next base: position 93,938 of record JAQGPJ010000026.1, read on the forward strand.
TCCAAGGCTCCGAAGCTGGTCATCAAACCCTCGGCCAGCCCCGCGTTCAACTACAGCGCGGAAGTGGCCAAGGCCAAAGCCAATATGTCCCCCGAGCTGAAGCAGCTGGTGGACGAGGCTTCCAAGCCCGCCGTCCCGGCTGACGCCGGCGGACTGCCCGCTCCCAAGAAAAAAGCCGCCTGAGTGCGGGCTGCCGCCGGGAACCACCCTCCTGCCAGGGAATGGCGGCTGATCCGTCTTGGAGAATGCAACTCTCCGCTTTCCCAACCCCGCGGAGTTTTGTTTGTCCGGCTGAACCTGTGATTCCCCTTTTCTGAAAACCCCTTCCCCATCCGCAGCGGCGGAGTTCAGCGCGTCTGAACTCCGCCGTTTTGCCCGGCACCTGACCCTCCCCGGCATCGGACTGGAGGGGCAGCGCCGCCTGAAACAGGCCTCCGTGCTGGTGCTTGGAGCCGGCGGGCTGGGCTCCCCCGCCCTGCTTTACCTGGCCGCCGCCGGCGTGGGCCGCCTGGGGGTGGTGGATCCTGACGAGGTCAGCCTCAGCAACCTGCAGCGGCAGGTGCTCTTTGACACCACCCGGATCGGCCAGCTGAAAACGGAGGCCGCCTGCGACCGGCTGCTGGCCCTTTACCCCGAGTGCACGGTGGAGGCCCGGGCCGAAGCCTTCACTTCCGCCAATGCCCTGACCCTGGCGGCGGATTACGATCTGATCCTGGACGGCACGGACAATTTTCCTTCCCGCTATCTCGCCAGCGACACCGGCGTGTGGCTGGGAAAGCCTGTCATCTACGGCTCCATCCACCGGTTTGAAGGCCAGGTCTCCGTCTTTGCCCCGCACCTCGGCGCCCCCTGCTACCGCTGTATGTTTCCGGTGCCGCCACCGCCCGGGACCGTGCCGGACTGCTCCACGGCAGGCGTGCTGGGTGTTCTCGCCGGACTGATCGGCACCCTGCAGGCGGGGGAGGCAGTGAAGCTGATCACCGGCGCGGGCACACCGCTGCTGGGGCGGATGCTGCATGCTGATATGCTCGGCACCCGGTTCCGGGAATTCAGACTCCGGCGCGATCCCGCCTGCCCTGTCTGCGGGGAAAATCCCTCCATCACGGAGCCGGTGGATTATGCGTTTTTCTGCGGAGTGGCTCCGGTGGAGCCGGACCTTGAAATGCCCGCCGCCCGACTGGCGGATATCCGCCGGACTCATTTTATTCTGGATGTGAGGGAACCTTGGGAGCATGCCCTGCTTCCTTTCACGGCGGACCGTTGGATTCCCTGGCAGGAAGTGGGCGCGCAACTGGAATCACTGCCCATGGACCGCCCCATCCTCACGGTCTGCCGGATCGGCCTGCGCAGTCAGGAAACCGCCCGCCTGCTGCGGCACCGGGGCCATCCCTCGGCGGCCAGCCTGCACGGCGGACTGGACGCCCTGCATACGGAGGCCTGACAAAGGCGGAGAATGTGCCGGCATCCGGTTTTATCCGGGCACGGGAATCCTCAACCTGCGGTGCTGGAGACCGGTCTCCACTACAGAGTGTCCGGATTGAATACCGGCTGCCGCAGAATTTCAATCAGCCGCCAGGCCACAGCGGCATTCAGAATCCAGAGAGCGGCCTGATAAACCCATGCGGTCCATGGAGGGGCATTGCGGATGAGGGCCATATCCAGCAGATTCTCCGCTCCCCACACGACGCTGAAAACCAAAGGCAGATACAGCGACAGCATGAACCGGTCACCGTGCCCGATGGGATGGTACCAGCCGTAGAGCAGAGCATAAGCGAGCAGGGTGCCCACCACGAACATGCCCGCCGCCCCCGCCCCGCAGGGCAGCGGCATCCCGGCTCCGGCATGAGCCCGGCGCCGGCTCCACATCAGCACCGCCGCCCCCAGGAACACCGCTGCCGCCGCTCCCAGGTAAATCCCCCGCCGGTCCAGCAGGACCCGCCAGCCGGCGAATGGCCTGTCCGGATTTTGTTTCACAATTTCGGGGGCCAGCCACTGCGACATCGTCTGCCAGTACCCATCCACCAGGCGGGACGCCATCTGCTCCGTGGTATGGGTTTTGGCATAACGCCAGAGGGAGGGTTTGGTGCCCTCCGGCATCTGCTCCAAGGCGGCTTTGCCGGGGTAATTCCGCATCCAGTCCTCACCCTGGGCGAAGTTGTCGAACCACATCCACGCCTCCGGGTAGCTGAAACGGGCATCGCCCCATTTCTCCTCCGCATAGGAATACCGCGGGCTGACAACAGCCATCCACCCCAGCGCAAAAATGATCAGGCCGAAAAAATGGTTCCGGGAGGTCCAGCGGTACTCCTGCTCCTCCTTCCGGAACCAGCCGCCCAGAAAGCGCCAGGCGCTGACGGCGAACCATGTCAGCAGGAGCGGCTCCACGGAGGTCTTGGCCAGCCACGCCAAGCCGCTGAGCACGCCGAACAGGCAGTGCAGCCACAGATCATTCTGAATCAGCAGCCGCACCGCGCAAACCCAGGACAGAAAGAAGAACAGGTAATACAGCGGCTCCGGCTGGAAATACACGGCCCTCGGCAGCAGGGCGCCGAAAGCCCCCAGCAACAGCACCGCCACCACCGCCGCGGGCCGGAAGGCGCGCGCCATCACCAGGCCCAGACACCACAGGAAAACCAGCACGATCGAGACATTGACCCATTTCCCCCTCACAAAAAATTCCCGATCCGCTTCCGATACCGTGAATTCCGAATACACCGCCTCCTGCGGAGCCAGCCGGGACGCCACCCAGGGCCACAGCGGGGCCACGACACCGTCCGTGCGGTGGGGCATGTCCTGATGCAGAGTGCCGCTCCAGTCCTCGCTGGTTGCCGTGGCTGCCTCATCCCGGGTGAGCAGCGCCTGGTTGATATTGTGCTTCTGATCCTGATCCCCCTGGACCTGCCCTGTCTTCACATCCCGGACCGGGCCCAGCTGCAGATTTGTCTGCTGAATCAGTTGTCCCGCCAAATACCAGCACAGAGCCAGGATCAGGGTCAGGGCCAGGGCGCTGATGCCGAATTCCAGCCATCCCCGCTCCAGGGAAACAAGGGTGACCGTCCGTTTGGGGATGGATGCCGGCTCCCGCTCCATGGCCTGCGGGTTGGGATTGAAAGGAACACTCACAGGCGTTGCAGGCTTGAATTCGGATTACATGTGCCCAACCACCACCCTCTGCTGCTGATTTCCCAGCGAGCCCGCCGAAGCCTCCACCACATCCCCCTGCTTCAGGAACAGGGGAGGCACCTGCCCCGCCCCCACCCCGGAGGGTGTCCCCGTGCTGATCACATCTCCCGGCAGCAGGGTCATGAAGCGGCTGATGTAGCTGACCAGATACGGCACCGGAAAGATGAGGTCGGAGGTGGAGCCGTCCTGCATCGTTTGGCCGTTGACCTTCAGATTCAGCGGCACACTGCCGTGGTCCGGCAGCTCGTCGGTGGTCACCAGCCAGGGCCCGAAGGGGGCGAAGGTGTCCGCGCTTTTGCCCTTCACCCACTGGCCGCCGCGTTCTTTCTGCCAGGCCCGCTCACTGTAATCCAGCATGATGCTGTAGCCGGCCACAAAATCCAAGGCGTTGCTTTCCGGCACCTGCCGGGCTTTTTTGCCGATCACCAGCGCCAACTCCACCTCCCAGTCCACTTTCTCCGCACCGGGGGGAATCTCCACATCGTCATAGGGTCCATGCCACGCGGAGGACGCCTTCATGAAAAGCACCGGCTCCGTGGGAATGGCCGCGCCCGTCTCCTCCGCGTGCGAACGGTAATTCAGTCCCACGCAGACGATCTTGGAGGGCCGGGCCACCGCCGGACCGATCCGGGTGCCGGCCGGAACCTCCACCGCTCCATGCAGATTCCCCTCCACCCATTCCCTCAGCCGGTCCAGTCCGTGGCCGGCAAAAAAAGCCTCGTGATAATCGGTCACAAAAGCCGGAGCCGCGACCTGCCGTCCATCAGCCAGCAACAGTCCCGGACGCTCCGCACCGGCCGGTCCAAATCGGATGAGTTTCATAGCGCCCACCCAAGCATCCGCCCGCCTTCGTGCAAGGCATTAGAGAAAGTGCGCGTGGCATAAAGGTCAGCCGCGCCTGTCCAGGCTCCCGCTGCCGGAACGCTATTGGCGGTCAGTATTTGAGAACCGGAGGCTTCTCGGGCTCCGCGTCCGGAGCGGGGAATTTCAGCGTGCGGGACGGCTCGCGGCCATGGCCGGTGATTTCGATGCGGTCGGGATAAAAATCCGCGCGGGCGTAGGCGTTGGTCTCCGTGTCCAGCATGCCACGGAGGTTCACAAAATGAATGCCGTGTTTGGCGCAGTAATTCCCGGCATGGTTGTGGCCGTTGAACCACACCGCGACCACATCCCGGAACTCCTCCACCAGCGCCTCCACGGGCCCGTTGTCCCACAGGGTGTGCACATCCACGGGCAGCAGGGGATAATGGCAGACGATCGCCACTTTCCGCCTGTCGGCGCGGGCGGCCGCCAGTTGGTCCCGCAGCCATGCCCGTTGTTTTTCCCCCAGACCCCCGGAGTAATCCTCCAGCTTCCGCTTTGAGGCTTTCCTGAACTCCTCCGCCGCCAGATACGGCGGGCTTCCGGCGGGGGATGAAAAGAGGCTGAGCTCATTGCCGTCCAGAAAGATGAACCGCCACAGGCCGCGCTCCTTCACATAGTAGGGCGCCGGCATGCCCAACAGTTCCGGGACTTTGGCCTTCAGAGGATCGGCCACGCTGTAGTCATGGTTCCCCGCCACTTGGAACACCGGGACCGGCGCGGCCTTCAGCAGCGGCATCACCACCCGGAAACTGTTCCCGTCCCGGTCGATGACGTCGCCCATGTGCAGCAGAAACTCCAGGTCGTCCGGCTTTTCCGTAAGCGCGGCAATGGCATCCGCCAGCTTCTGGGGCGAACGCCGGTAAAGCCGCTGTGGCATGTTCGCCGGAGTGTCCGCATCCGCATACTGGCAGTCCGTGAGAATGCCGATGCTGAATGCGCCGGAGGCCTTCCCGGCGCTGCCGGGGCCGGCTTTTGCGCCAAGGTCCGTCGGAGGTTCGGTCGCCGCCTGGGCAGTCCCCCGCTCCGCCGCCAAAGCACTTCCACCCATCACTCCCGCGCCCATCAGCCGTAAAAAGCCAGCTCTCCGCAGTTTTCTGGCCCGCCCGCTTGCATGTTCCCTGCCGGCTTTGTGTTTCATGCGTGAAATTTAGTGTGGTGCAACGGAAACGCCACCAAAAGTTGTTTCCCTCATGGCGCGCTCCGGGCTATGCTGCTGGTTTGGACGCTTGTGCCCGAAAAGTATTCAGCCAGGGAATCCGCAGTGGGGGGAAAGGGTGGAAGCCCTGACAACAACCGGAGCCCAGGCGGCGGGATTCATTTCCGCACCGCGACGCGCAGGTGGAATCCCGTGAACTCATACCGCCGATGCAGCTGTTCCAGGGTGAGCACCTCCCGCCCCCGCAGTGGATCCCCGGTCACATATCCATCCCCTTCCCGGCCCAGCACCGGGATGAAATGCCCGATGGTTCCCAGCCTCACCCCCACCACCGCCGGAAGCCCCGAATCCGGCGCGAATCCTGGCTGGAAATCGAACCGGGCATTGAATCCCCGCGCCGCGGCGGCTCTGGCCAGATACCATGCCTCCGTGCCGCCGGCGCAGGAGTGGGCCTCCGCCGCCAATACGGATTCCTTGTCCTGCCTGCCAAAATACCGCAGAATGGTCGCCCGCGATGCGGGCCCGCAGCGCCCCCTCGTCCACTTCCGCCGGCTTCGGACGGCGGTGATGCAATGGCTGGACGTCCACCCGGAGAGGCTGGCAGCAGCGGGCCGCAACGTGCTGAATGCCGCCGCCGCCGTGGTTGTCTGGATGGCCTCCAGCGTCTCAGGAAGCACCCAGGATTGGAGGCGGACTTTCCCAGGTCCCACGGAGCCCGCGGGTCTGCCGCCCTGGCTTGGGGCGTTTCACTTAGACCACCCAAAATCCGGGCGGTGTATGCCCGGCTTCCACTTCCGCTTTCTGGTGGGTGGTAAGAGGCACTGTCTGGGTGTAGGCGCAGGAATCCGTCTCGCCGGGCGCGATGACCCGGAGAGCTCCCCAATCGGCATCCTTGATATTAGGGACTCCCGCCTCCTGGGCAGCTTTTGCGTCCTCCGCAGAGTCGTAACTACCGATGATCACGGCGGAGTCCGCGACCAGCAGATAGCAAGGGCAGGTGTTGGTGATGCTCCGTTGGTTGGTGACGGTGTGCATTTTTTGATTCTGGTTGCTGGAATCAGACGGGAACGGGGCGGCATGCGACGGGGCGCTGTCCTTTGGATTTGCGAGGAGGGCTTGGACCTTCGCTGGCAGGCTGGCTTCGATGCTCCGGACGTGGATAGCAGCGGCTGGCCCGGCTGCTCCCCATGGCTCAAAAGTTGTTTGTATGCAAATAATTTACTTTTGTCGAAGTCTTTTCTGATAGTACGGGTTTGACCTCCAGCTCGCCATGGAGTCCGCCCTCCGGCTTTACCGTGAGCTGGCCGGGGAGCTGGGAGCCTGGGGGATGGCCTGGCGCTCACCGACGGGGTGCGGCAGGATTACCCTATGGAAATCCGGTTGGCGGCCTGTGAGTTTCTTCACGCCTACAGCAAGTGCCTCGCCAGGCACGCCACCATGGCCAGCAACCGCTCCATCTGGCTGATGGGCCCGGATCCGTATGAGAAGCCGCAGCAGGACCCGGAGCCCGGCCCTGAAATCCGGCTGGACGAATCCCAGCCCCGGCCCGGCCTGAACTGACCCGCCCGAAAGCAGCGTGGCCCCGGGGTCCGGAAACCCTGGGGCCGTGTGCAAATGATCAACAGGAGTCCTGAACGAAAAGCTGGACCGCATCCTCGCGGAGTAGCCGCCCCCGGGCCCCGCATCGGGCTGGACTAATACACCACCGCCCGCCTGGCCGGGGCCGTCAGCCCCACCGGCATGCTGCACTCAGACGCTCGGCGGGCGTCCCCGCCCGGCTGGGGGGCGGCCCACTGACGCGAGCCACTTTGAAGCCGTGGTGACGCAGACCCCGCGCCTCCTGGCCACCGCCGACGGCGAATCGGTGGGGTTCAGCCCTTCAGGCGCAACCCGGGTCAGAAAGGCCAACGGGATGGACAGCCGTTTACGTGCCGCCTTGGCCGCTGACGGGGTTACACCCGCCAGTTTCGCCACATGATGGCAGCCCCGCGCCCAGTCCGCCGCGCTGATGGTGTCCCATGCAATGTTTTTCGGTCCGGTTTGTCCCATGATTGTTTTTCAGTTAAACGCCCGGAACACGCTGAATGGATACACCGCGTTTTTCCAAGCCGCACGGGCGGCAGCCGTGGTGAAAGCGGCTTTTCTTGTCCCGTCGGCATTGGGCCGCAAAGGCCTCTGGCTGCGTCCGCGCCGCCGAAGAGTGCGGCGACCCCGCTCAGAGCGTCGGAGCCCGTCAGGGGCACCGGCTGGCCCTCCTGCCGTCATCGGCCCACCTTGACCTCACCACCGGGGGTGCCTGCATTTTTCAGCCTGAAGGTGGGGCCGCCCTGACTGACCTCGGCAGCGGGGGTAAGGATTCTTTTCAACCAAGGGAATGGCCCTGGCAGGACACCGGGCACCGCACCTGCCGCCGCCAGTGCCGCCAAGAAAGCCCGCCGCCTGCGGGGAATGCGTTCCGCCACCCGCCACGCCACAAAAAAAGCGGCCAGGGAGAGAATCGCGGAAAGGACACCGGGCCAGTTGGGATTCATCTTCTGCGACGGCGGACAGCGGCTTGGCCCTATTGTGCCGGGGGCGGATCCGGAATGGCAAGCATGGAGAGTTTCAGGCCGCCGGAAAACAATTTCCTTTCAGGCACACACGATGGGGTCTTGATTTTCAGGGCCGGGGTCGTTATGTCCGCCTCCCGCAGGCGTGCGGCTTTTACTGAGAGATGAAATACGATGATATCCGGGGCATTCTCCGCTATGTGCCGCAGTTCCGTGGCCAGACCTTTGTGGTGCTGATCGACAGTGGGATTATCGAGCATGAGAACATGGCCAATGTCATGCTGGACCTGGCGGTGCTGCATTCCCTCAGCATCCGCCTGGTGGTCGTGTTCGGAGCCCGTCATCAGATCGCGGAACTGGCCCGGAAACGCGGCGTGCCGCTGTCCAATTCCGACGCCACCGGCGTGACGGACGACGTGACGCTGGAAGTGGCGCTGGATGCCATCAGCCGCCTGACCACGAACCTGATGCAGCAGCTCACGGTGGCGGGCCTGCGCGCCGGAGTCTCCAATGCCGTGATGGCCCACCCCGCCGGAGTGATCCGGGGCCGGGATCTGGGCAGCACCGGCACTGTGGACCGCGTGGAGACCAAAGTGCTGAAGCTGTTTATCGACGAGGGCGTCATTCCCATCGTGCCGCCGCTGGGCTACGAGCGCCAAGGCCGGGTGCTGCGCATCAACTCCGCCGCCACTGCTGTGGACACCGCCATCGCGCTGGGGGCCTCCAAGCTGTTGTTTGTGGGACCCGGAGCCATCGAGGACAGCCAGGGCGCCCGCATCCGCCAGCTTTCCGTGGAGGAGGCCAAGGCGCTTGCCGATCAGGCTCCGGAGGGGGTGGACAGTCTGAAGTATGTCCAGATCCGCCACGCCGCCCGCGCCTGCGAGGGAGGGGTGCCCCGCGCGCATTTTTTGGACGGACGCACGGACGACGCCCTGCTGGGCGAGCTGTTCAGCATCGAGGGCGTGGGCACCATGATCTACGCCGACGCCTACCAGCAGATCCGCGCCGCCCGCCGCATGGATGTGCCCGGCATCATGCAGCTGGTGAAGCGGGCGGTGGATGACGAGGAGCTGGTCTCCCGCAGCCGTCACGAAATCAGGGAGAGCCTGGGGGATTATTTCGTGCTGGAGGTGGACGGGCAGATCGTCGGCACCGTGTCCGTGCATTCCTATCCGGAGGAGAAACTGGCGGAGGTCGGCTTCCTCTACATCAAGCGCACCCACGAAGGCATGGGTTTTGGCCGCAAGCTTGTCAGCTTCGCGGAGAGGCGCGCCCGCGCCTTCGGGGCCAAAACCATCTTCGCCCTCAGCACCCAGGCTTACAATTTCTTTGAGAACAAACTGGGCTTCCTCCCCGCCGACGACGCCCTGCTTCCCCCCGACCGTCTGGAGAAGCTCCGTAAAAGCGGCCGCAACTCCCGCCTCATGGCCAAGGTGCTGCGGGGGTGAGAGCTGTTTCACTGCAGGCTCCCGCAGTTCATAGGCGGCAGACAGAAAATTTGAGGAAGTTTACTTCTTCCGCAGCAATACGCCTGAACAGCTGCGCATTTTGTTAACAAACCTCCACCGAAGAGAGCGGAAAAGCAGCTGAACGGCGGTTTCCATCATCAACTGAATCCTCCTTTCCGTGCGGGCCGTAAGGGTTAACCTGAGTGCCGTCTGCATTGCCCTGGATGAACTGGAACCGCTGGTCCGCCTTTTTCTGTCTTTGCGGCCTGGGCACGTTTATTCCCGCCGTGTTTGTGCCTGCCATGCTGGTGGCGAACGCCGTGGACGGGCCACGGTGGTATTCGGTGTGGAGCGGCATTCTCGGCTTTTTTCATGCCGGGCAGACCTTTCTGGCGCTGCTCATCTGCTGCTTCAGTCTGGTGTTTCCCCTGCTGAAGTTCGGGCTGGGCCTGCTGTGCTCCGCCGGCGGCGGGATTTTGCCGCACTCCTGGCGGCGCAGGATTGTGGCGGTGACCTCGTGGTCGGCGAAATACTCCATGCTCGACGTGATGGTGATCGCCATGCTGATCATGCTGGTGAAGGTCAACGAATACGTGCGGGTGCTGCCCTCGCTGGGACTTTATCTGTTCTCGGCGTCCATTTTTCTCTCCGCCCTGGCCGGTGCCGCGCTTAACCGTGCCATTGCGGCGGAACGGCGTTCCGCAGGGACAGTGCTCGGACCGGGGCCGGCACCGGAAAAGGCCCCATTGGCGGAGGAATCCCCTAGCCGTTCCGCAATGGCATCCAGCCCGGAAAATGAAAAGCAAAACCGGCATTCCGCCTTTCCCCGCTGGTTGCTTTGGACCGGGCTGCTCATCACAGGTCTGAGCGTGGCTGGTTACGGCGCTTTGCTGCTCCGCCGGGATACCGGCGGAACGGTGCAGTCGGTGGAGCTGAGCCGCCTGACCAACCGTGGGGACCTCCGCCGGTCCGTGGAGAAAGCCATCGCCCTCAAGGAACTGACCAAAGATGAGCACCGGCTGTTCTCCCGCGACACCCTGCGGCGGTTTCTGGAACTGGGGCAGGCGGTGACCACGGATGCCGGGTGGAAAGAACCCGAAGCCTGGGTCTCCCTGGAGACCCGCCAAGGCAAAACCGTGCTCTCCCGGACGGTTCCGAATGTGGACCTGGATGATCCGGTGTTGAAACTCACCTTTCCCCTGAAGGAACCCGTGCAGCGCGCCGACATCGCCGCCGTGCGTCTGATTTCCAATATCCAAGTCGCCAAAGTGATCCGCGTCCCCATTGAGGAGGAGCTGATCCGCGCGGACAGCGATCCTTTCCGCAAATGGACCAAAACCTGGCACGGACGCATCTTCAGCTTTGAGCTCGACGGCCCGCCCGGTCCCGCGCTCCGCCAAGCTATCACGGTTACCGCCTGCGGCGCTCTTTCCGCTCTGTGGGCACTTGCAGCCCTGCTGACCCCGGGCCGGCGGCGGATACAGAACTGACTATTGCCGTGCTTTCCAGCCGTTTCGCAAGTTTCCCAGGAAGGATACAGCTGCGGAATATTGAAAAGCACTCCCTCTTTGTGCAAAACTCTGAAGGGAAAAAGAAACCCGCCACGGGGGCAGGATGCGCGCCGTGGCGGGGAGTTTTAACAGTTTGATCAGACGGGCAGAGGAGCCTGTCCGGTCATGGCCGGAGCCTTATTTCTTGGCGCTTTCGGCGAGGGATTTTTTCCAGTCAGCCTCCAGCTCCTGGACGGTTTTGCCGGTCCACTCCTTCCACAGCTCATCCTTGTAGCCGGTGCTGAAGGTGGCATTGAGCCTCTGCGGCAGGTGCTTGACATGGTGGCGCACCACCCAGTCGAAGAAGTTGGCGGTCACGCGGTAGCTGGCATTGTATTTGGCGCGGTCGGGATTGCGGATCACGGCCCCGTTGGACTCCGGCTCGAAAAGGAACCAGCGGATATAATCCGCCACTCCCTCCACCACCCAGGAGGGCACACCGCGCCGGCGGCTCCGGTTCCCCCAGTCGCTGGTCTGGGCGATATGCACGATCTCGTGGATCACGCAGCCGACAGCCTCGCCCTTCTGCTGGGAGCGCAGGAAGTCTGAACTGACCACGATGTTGCCGCCGGAGGCGTAGGCGGGAATGCCGCGGTTGCCGGGGATGATGACCCCCTCCTGCAGGCGCAGGGAGAAAGAGACGGGCGATGAATAGCCGGGCACCGCCAGCATATCCACGATTTTGGGATACCAGATTTTGACCTCGGGCACGACCTTCTGCTCAAACCATTCCCGCAGGTCCGGAGACTTGGTGGAGTCCACCACAAACTTGTATTTGCCGTCGTCGGTCTGGAAGGTGTCGAGGATCTTCTCCACGGACACCCGCTTCACCTCCGGCGCGGCGGCGTCGATGACATCGATCTCGCTCCAGAAGGTCTGGCCAAAGCCTGATGGATCCTCGTTGGGCTGGGTTTCAAGAAGCAGGTAGCGGGTTTTGCCCAGCGTGCCGTCCTTGCCGCCGGAAATCTCCGCCCCGTGCTGGCCCGGTCCTTTTCCGGAGGTGTCCACTTTGCCCGCCAGCCTCCAGCCGGATTTTTCAGGGTCCGCCCCTTCCCCGGGATCGGCTTTGAAATCCGGGGCTGTTCCCTCGGACGAATAGAGCGTGTAACGCTGGGCCGCGCGCCCTCCCTGATGCCAGGAGTAGGTGGCCACGCTTTTCACATCAATGACCTTGCCCAGATCGATGAGCAGACGGCCTTTCCCAGTATCCCGGGAGAAGAAAAAATTGCCGGCGGGATCGTCGTCGTTGCCGGGAATTTTGCCATCGTGCAGCACCGCCGGGCTCTTGCCGGCATTGGGGTCGGCGGAGCCTCCGATGATTTTGAACTCCGCGCCCGCGGCGGCATCGTCGATGGCGGGAGACGGCACTGATTCAAATTTGAAACTGTCGTCGCTGCGGGAATAACCAGTGCTGACGGTGGCATCGGCGCAGGCGGCGGAGACCAGGGCGTACCAGATGGGGAGAACGGAGAGCCGGAGAGGTTTGGATAATGGCATAGGGATGGGTTTCACGGAAGGGGGAATTCTGCTCCGGTTTTGTTTCGGAATCCGCGCCTTTCACACGTATGAGTGCAGGCTTGCAGCGGATCGGAATCAGTCCTGTCCCGCCGCTTCCAGCGGCGGCGCGGATAGCTGCTCCGGCATCGGGCAGTCCCGGCATCCGGTGTGGTCCTCCAGACAGAAATCCTCATAAATCTGAAGCAGCGCCTGCTGCTGCCACAGTTTGCCGGTCAGGCGGTCCGGATCGGGATAGCCGTGAAACAGCCGCACGGCGGCGCGGCGGGATTTTTCATTGTCCGCCGGAGCCGGCAGCCGCCGGTACTCATCCCAGGCTTTTTCATTTCCCGCCACCGCGAGGGGAAAGCAAAGATTGGCCAGGATCTCCGTCAGCCGGGCACTGCCCAGCAGGGCCATGGGTTTGGTCGCGGGGGAGGCGTGCAGTGTGTAGTGCCGGTCCCAGTAGGGATGGGTCAGGGTTTCCGCGAACGCCTTCACGGCTTTCACGGAGAACCCCGGGCCCGTCAGCACCCGACGGACCTCCGGCCAGTTCCGGACCAGCACACACAGGGCGGCGATGCGGCGCTGGGGATGGTTCAGCGGGCGGGTGCCCGTGAGGCTCCATCGCAGAGGGAGCCGGGGTAAACCGGGAGCAAAAGCGTCGCGGTAACTCCACCAGCAGTCCCACAGACCACGCAACCAGCGGCGGGTCTCGGGATCGGCGTGGTCAAAATCGTCACCGGTCAAAAAGCCGGAAGCTCCGAAAAGCAGAGCCTCCGCCTCGGCTCCACCCCCCGGGCGGGTCTTCAGGAATTTCAGCGGCAGGCGCTGCGCCAGCACGGTCAGCGGCAGGCGGTTGCGGCTGTAGCCGAGGGCATCGGCCAATGTCTGGTAAAGCATCTGATCCTCCCCGTGAATGGCGGCGATGCGGCGCAGACGGGCGGCCTTGCGCTCCAGACGGTGGCGGGCGGCATCCTCCAGAACAGCCAGCGTCCTCTCCGGCCCCAGGCGGCGGAACACCTCCAGGCAGCGTCCGGGCCTGGCAGCAGGGGGTGGGACCTCCGGGAAATGCCGCACCGGCGATTGGCGGTCCAGTCTCACCTGCGGCACCAGCCGGTGCTCATCGGTCCGGGTGAACCACTGGCCTCCCCCACGCTGCCCCAGATGCAGATGCAGGACCGTATCACGGTAGGCGGGATTCAGGGCATGCCCATGATGTTCCCAGTCACGGGCGTCGCGGTCCAGTTCAATGCTGCCGGTTCTGACCTCACCATTCACGGTGACCGTGCAGCCGCGGAAGTCGGGGCCGGCCCCGTGATTCCACCAGCCGAAGTCCACGATGCGGACTGCCTCCCCGTCCATCGTGACAAATTCATGGCCAAAATCGCCGGCGAACCAGCGGCTCTGCCAGGCCAGCTCATCCGGTTCAATCTGTTCCCGCCCGCGGTCAACCTCCGCCTCCGGCTCGGCAGCTTTGGAAAGCGGCGGGGACTGCTCCGCCAAAAAGGCCAAATAACGGCTGCTGGCGGACTGCGGCGGCGGCACGGAAGGCGGATTCACAGGTGGCGGATCACGGAGTGGGACGCAGTTGCTGGAGCCAGGCCCGGGCGGCCTCCACCTCCGGTGCTTTGGGATAATCCTCCAGGAGGTCACTCAGAATTTTGGCGGCTTTGCGGCCGGAGCCCTCCCGGCGGCGGGCATCGGCCTGCTCCATCAGGATACGGATTTTATCCGGAGCTGACGTATAAGTCTGGAGGGCCAGCTTGAACCACTCCGCGGCGGCCAGCTCCGGGGTCTCTGTCCCCGCCTGGGAATGCAGGGCCATGAATTCGTAGATGGGGCCGCTTTTCAGAGTCGCCGCCGCCGCCTTCAGGTTCTTCATCAGATCGTCATTGGCAGGCCCGTTTTTGCCCCAGCGCGCCATCGCCAGCCGCAGCGCCTTATAATCCGTATTCTTCTTTTTGTCATTGGACACGGGATTGACCGGAAAGGGCGTGTACAGCGGGTCCCCCAGCACCACCGACATCCAGGACAGGGCGGGTGTCGCCCCCCAGGCGGCCTCCCCCAAGTTCTGCCCGGCCAGGAGCCGGCTCGTGAATTTGTCCAGATGCGTGCACAGGGCGAGATAGGGCTCCCAGGTGTTTCCCAGCACCCCGCACGCCCCCTTCGACAGCAGCGGCCCACACCAGTACTCAAGGGGGCTGCGGACCGTGGTGGCGCTGAAGGAGTGGATATGGCAGGCCACCGCCCCCTGACGGAATTTCATGGCCGGATTCAGAAACGGCCCATCCGCCTGCCCTGTGTACCAGCCAAAATACAGGGCGGCATCGGTCATGGGATAATTGACCGGCAACGTGCCTGCCAGGGAATCGACCACGGTGGGGATGCCCTTCATCTCGCACTGGCCTGCAATCGCCAGGAGCCAGTCCTCGCCCTGTTTGTATCCGGCCTCATTTTTCAGGGCCAGATCGACGTAGGCTTTGCCATACAGGCCCTCGGCCTCCACCGCCATGGCGTCATCCACCAGCCGCTTCGCCGTGGCCTTGTCCGGACCGTCCAGCCGGCCCACAATGAACATGGGGGTGATAGGCAATTGATAAAAGCGCTCTTTTTTGTCAAAATAGGGATTGTTCAGCGGCCCTTTCACCGCCTTGTCGAACGCTCCCAGGAGGGCCAGTTCGGAGTCCACGCTGGCGGCGTTGCTCTGGCCCAGGGCGGGTGCGGGCCCGTCCTCGCTGATGCGGAGAGGAAGGCCGCGGATGAGGGTCAGCACCCGGACGGTGGTCTGCATGGCGATGGTGCCCTGGCCAGCCACTTGGCCGACCCGCCAGAAACGGCGCTCCACCAGGGCGGCACGGAGGGGATCCTCAATGGTGCTTTTGAATTCCGCGCGGGTGATGGTCTCCTCCGCGCTGGTTTGAAGGGCGATGAGGTGGTCCTCCTCAATGCCGCGCTTTTTGGCATAATAAAGGGCCAGTTCCTTCGATTCAGCGTTTTTTCCATTGTAAACCACCACCGTGACGGGCCGGTAATCAAACTCCTTCTGCTGGGCGGAGCAGGTGAGGCGGACCAGTCCCGAAACGAGAAGCGTGACGGCAAGTCCGGCAATCAGGGGAAGTCGTAATTTCACAGGCGTTAGTGTGGCACAGGGGCGTTGATTGCCCACTGGAAAATTCTGTATCCCCGCATTCCGGGCAGGCCGCTCAGCGGACCAGCAGCAGCCGCAGGGCGGACAGGGCGGACAGAATCAGCACCACCGCCTGGAACGGCCCCTGCGGCATGCGGTGCACCGCCGCCCGGCCCAGCGCCAGACCGGCGAGCACGGTGGGGACGAGCACCACGTTCAGCGTCAGCGATCCCCCGCTGATCAGTCCCAGGTGCAGGCTGAACGGGACCTTGCTCAGGTTCACGAGCAGAAACAGCCATGCCATGGTGGCCACAAATTCCTTTTTGGGCAGTTTCTGGATCAGCAGGTAAATGGTGGCCACCGGACCGGCGGCATTGGCGATCATGGTGGCCACGCCGGTGAAAAGCCCGGTGCCGCGGGTGAAAGCCTTGGAATGCGGGAGATGCTCCGCCAGGCGGGGCATGCGGCTGCGGACCAGATGCACCGCCAGCATCAGCAGCACCATGGCTCCGATCACCGGACGGAACGCCGCGTCCGGCAGTCCCAGCATGATCAGCCAGCCCAGCACGATCCCGGACAGCACCGGCGCTGACAGCGCCCGGATGTGGTGCCAGAGAATCTCCTGGCGGAACATCAGCGCCGCTATAACGTCCGCAAAAACCAGCAGCGGCAGAACCACACCGCTGGAGGCCTTGCCGGGCACCACCTCCGCCATCAGCAGCACCGTCAGCATGCCCACGCCGGAAAGCCCTGCTTTCGATATGCCGCAGCACAGCCCCGCCAGCAGCGCCAGAGTCCACTGTCCCGGAGTGAGCTGCGGCCAGTCCCAGCCCGATGCGGCGGTGACCAGGGCTGTGGCGGACGCGTGGATATCAGTCAGTGAAAACATGAAAGGATGCAGCGCAATGGGCAGCGGGCCGCGGCCCGCCGCCACGGGAAATTTGCCCGTTTCCGGCAATGGGATTGGGATTGCCAATAACGTTTCCCTGGCCATTCATCCGGCATGAAACCACGATGGCAATGGCTGAAATCCAGGTGGACCGCCCTGTCCGCCTGGGGGCGCCAGCTCCGGGAGCCCCTGTTTGGTGTGGGGGTGGCCGCCATCACGGGGATTCTGCTGGCGGACTGGCGGCCCGGAATGGCGGTGCCCTGGAGCGCAGCCGCCGCCGTGACGGTGCTGCTGATGTTGGCGGCCAGGGCGGCGGGGCACTCCGGAGGGTGGCGGGTTTATGTGGCGGCCCTCAGCGTTTTCGGACTTCTGCACACCCTGCGGATGCGGGACCCGCTGCGGGAAACCGTGGCCGCGCATCTGCACGCCGGAGCAGCCACCACCGCGCGGGTGACGGGGGTGGTGGGCGATGCCCCGGTGGAGAGCGCCGGCGGCGGCAGCTGGAGCTTTCCCCTGTCCGTGGAGCGGCTGACCGTAGGGCAGGATCCATGGCCCGCCGGTGGCGCCATGCTGTATGCCAGAGTGACGGAGACCCTGACTCCGCCGGTGTACGGCGACCGCGTGGAGCTGTCAGGCATTCTGATCCGTCCACAGGAGGTGCGGAATCCGGGCGAGTTCGATTTTGCGGCCTTCCTGCTGCGGAACGGTTACTCTGCCCAGTTCACCGCCGGCGGCAGGCCGGAGGAATGCCGCATCCTGGCCCGGGGGCAGGGTCATCCGGTGACTGCGGCGGCCCTCGCCAGCCGGGACTGGATCGGGCGGATGGTGACGCAGGATCTGGAGGACTCCCCGGAAATCGCGGCCACCGTGAGGACCATGGTGCTGGGCACGCGGGAAAAGACCCCGCAGGATATCGAGGACGCTTTCCGGGCCAGCGGCACCATGCATATCTTTGCAGTCAGCGGGCTGCACATCGCCTTGTTTGCCGTGATCCTGACCTTCACGCTCAGCCGCACGCCGCTGCCGCGGGCCTGGATCATCGTGCTGAGCCTGGGGCTGATGGTGTTTTATGTTTTCGTCACGGGGCTGCGGCCCAGCGCCTGGCGGGCGGCCATCATGGTGGCGCTGGTGCTCATGGGGCCATGGTGGAACCGCGAAGCGAATCTTTTCAACTCCCTGGCGGCGGCCGCCCTGCTGCTGCTGGGCTGGGACACCCGGCAGCTTTTCCAGCCGGGCTTTGTGCTGTCCTTTGGCGTGCTGCTGGCTCTGGCCCTGCTCCAGCGTCCCATGTCGGGCGTGGTCAGTGTTCTGATGGGGCGCTCCACGGCCCCTGATCCCTTTCTGCCGGAGGAGCTTTGGAACCGGAGGCAGCGCCTGTGGTTCGGGGTGCGCCGCCGGCTTTGCGATGCCGTGGGGCTCTCGGCCGCCAGCACCTTGGGCACCCTGCCCCTGATGATCGGCTACTTCCGCATGGTCACGCCGGTGGGCATTATCGCCAATCTTTTTCTGGTGACGCTGTCGGCCTGGATTCTGGCGGTGGCCTGCGTCAGCCTGCTGTGCGCGGGTGCGGGACTGCCCGCGCTGGCCGCTGTCTGGAACAATGCCAACTGGGCGCTGGCATGGGCGTCCATCGCCCTGGCCAAATTTTTTGCCGGACTGCCGGGCGGCCACCTGCGGGTCGATCCCTCGCGGCTGTGGCGCGGCAGTCCCTGTGAGATCACGGTGCTGGCCCTGGAGCATGGCGGAGGCGCGGCCCGCATCGACACCCCGTCCGGACGGCAGTGGCTGGTGGACTGCGGCGGACTGAAGCATTGGAACGGCACCCTGCGGCCCCATCTGGAGCGCGCGCCCGTGAATGCGCTGGACGGCCTGATCCTGACCCATGCCGACACCTACCATACCGGGGCGCTGGCTCCGCTGAGGGAGTTGTTCCATCCTTGGAGAGTCCTGCGCGGTCCGGGTGATCAAAGACACAGGGAGGCTCAGGAGCTGTCACCGGGACAGGTGCTGCGCCCCGATGACCGGACCACGCTGGAGGTGCTCTTTCCCCCGCCCTCCTGGCGGACCTCCGTGGGGGATGACCAGTCGGTGGTTCTGCGGCTGGAGTGCCGGGGCTGGCGCGTGCTGATGATGAGCGACGCCGGCTTCCGCACGGAGAAGGCCCTGCTGGAGTCCGGCCAGGATCTGCGGGCGGATGTGCTGGTGAAGGGCCGCCACGGATCCGACCACTCAGGGCTGCCGGAATTCATCAACGCGGTGGGACCCCGGGCTCTGATTTATTCCAATAACCGCTTTCCGGAAATGGAGCGCACTCCGGGTGCCTGGCGGGAACGCATGGCCGCCAAGGGGATCGTGATGTTCGACCAGGCTCTGACCGGAGGCGTGACCATCTCCATGGATGATCAGGGAATCCGGGTGCGCGGCTATCTAAGCGGCGTGCAATGGTCCGCACCGGCAAAGCCGGTCCCCGTGTGGAGCGCTCCTGTTGAAAAAGCGGGCCCATTGATCCGGTGACCGGACAGGACCGGACAGCAGAGAGAGGCCTTTGCAGCACCCGCCTGCTCCGCTCCGCAAACTGTTTATCACCGCCTCCGTTGCGCCAAAGTCCGCCGCAGCTCCTCGGTATTGAAAGCCGACTGAATCCAGTTCACTTCCGGGCGGCGGCCGGGAATGAGCAGGACCTCCGCCACATCAAAGCGCCATGGAAACTCCTTTCCATGCAGCAGCCGCAGCCAGCCCTGGGCTCCGCGCACGATCAGCCGCTGCTTGTCCGGCGTCACGGCGTCGGCGGGACGGCCGAAAGCCGTGGAGGTGCGGGTTTTCACCTCCACAAAGGCCAGCACCTCCCCGTGCCGGCAGACGATGTCGAGCTCCCCGCCCTTCGGAGCCCGGTAATTGCGGTACAGCACGCGGCAGCCGCGCGTGTGCAGCCAGCGGGCGGCGATGCGCTCCCCCAGCCGCCCCACCGTGTCCTTGTCCGGCACCGCAGCCCCCTCAGAGAGCCAGCGTGAGTTGAGCAACGGGCTGAAACGAGCGGCGATGGTGCGGAGAAGGTCCATGGTCCTGCAGGGCGGCAAGGTGGGCGGCGGTGCCGTATCCCTTGTGGCCGGCGAAGCCGTACTGGGGAAATCCGGCATCCAGTCCGTGCATGATGCGGTCACGCTCCACTTTGGCGATGATGCTGGCGGCGGCAATGCTCAGGCTGAGGCTGTCCCCCTTCACCACCGCCTGCTGCGGCCAGGCGAAATTCCGCACCGGCAGGCCGTCGATAAGCACCATGTCCGGCGTGCCGCCGGCCTTGACCACCAGCGCCTCCACGGCCCTCGCCATGGCCAGATGGGTGGCGCGCAGAATGTTCAGCCGGTCGATCTCCTCCACCGAGGCCAGGGCAAAGGCGAAGAGAATGCGGTCATCACCGGTGATCTCCGCATGCAGTTCCCCACGCACGGCGGCGGTCAGCTTTTTAGAGTCATTCAGGCGGGCATGCCCATAGTCTGCGGGCAGGATCACCGCCGCGGCCACCACCGGCCCGGCCAGAGGGCCGCGCCCGGCCTCATCCACGCCGGCGATGCGCAGGCAGCCGTTCAGGCGGTGATGGGATTCCAAAGCGAGATCGGGCATGGGAGAAAAGGAAAATCAGGCACGGAGCCAGGCAAGCAGGCAAAACAGCGGTTGTGGACGGGTAAATCCTTCACTGGCAATAAGCCGCTTTCAAGACCTTACCGTTGCCGGATTGAGCCTTGGATTGCTTTCAGCCATTCCATTTCATTCCGTGCCTGCCGGACAGTGTAAACCGATGGCAGCCGCGTAACAGCGTGCGGCCCGGTCCCCGCCACCCTCCCGCCAAGCAAAAAACCGCGCCTTTTTTAAAAGGCACGGTTTAAAAAAATCAAACACCGCACCGTGCGGCAGGCACCGTGCAGGATTCCATTGGCATGGAATGAATTACTTGCGGGGAGCCTCCTTGACGGTCACGGCGTCCTTGCCCACGCGCTTGCGCAGGTAGTTGAGCTTGGCCCGGCGGACCTGTCCGCGTTTGGTGACCTCGATTTTGGAGATCAGAGGGCTGTGGATTGGATACACGCGCTCCACGCCTTCACCGTAGCTGATCTTGCGGACGGTGATCGCCTGGCTTTTGCTGATGCCCTGCTTGCCGATGATGATTCCTGCAAAAATCTGGATACGCTCCTTGCCGCCTTCGACGACGCGGTTGTGGACCTTCACAGTGTCACCCACATTCAGGGTGGTTGTGTCGGACTTCATCTGTTCACGGTGGATCTTCTCAAGAATATTCATGGCGGTGTGAGCCCGCAGGGGGCCAAATAAAAAACCCGCCGTTGTCCGGCAGGCGGTTTCAAAAAGGGACGGGGAAGTAATCCGGTGTCGGGGAGGACGCAACGGAAATCTTTCGGGACAGGCACTTTCCGCCAAGGCCGCATCCGGAGGTGTTTTTCCCCATCCGGCCGCCGTATGCCGGAGGAAAGGACCGCCGCCGGAAACGCATCAGCGGGCCATAATATCCATTCCATATATGGGCAAACCGGGTGCTGGGCATTCCGTTTCCGGCCTTGGTGCGGGGGCATGGAAGGCCCTTGAAATGGAACCGTGAAAGCCTTTGACGCGCCGCCGCCAGGCATTACGGTTCGCGCCTTATGCGTAAAACTATCCTCTCCGCCGCCGCCGGCCTGGCCATGGCCGGCATCGCCGGGGCCCAGGAAAATCCTGCGGCCACCGCCGATCCAAGCTACGTCATCGGCACCAATATCGCCCAGAACATGAAAAGTCAGGGGGTGGAGGTGAATCTCGACAGCCTGCTGGCGGGCATGAAGGATGTGCTCCACGGCAAGGGCTCCAAGTTTTCCCAGGCCGAGGCCCAGGAGATCATGAGCAAATTTCAGGCCGACATGCAGACCAAAGCCGCCGCCAAGGCTGAAGCCTCCAGCAAGACCAATGCTGATGAGGGCAAAGCTTTTCTGGAGAAGAACGGCAAAGCCGAAGGCGTGAAGACCACCGCCAGCGGCCTCCAGTATCAGGTGATCAAGGAAGGCACCGGCGCCAAGCCCAAGGCCACGGACAAGGTGAAGGTGCATTATCACGGCACTTTGCTCAACGGCACCGTGTTCGACAGTTCCGTGGATAAGGGCGAGCCTATCAGCTTCCCGCTCGACGGTGTGATCAAAGGCTGGACCGAGGGCGTGCAGCTCATGCCCGTGGGCTCCAAGTACAAGTTCTTCATTCCCTCCGAGCTCGCCTACGGCTCCCGCGGTGCCGGCAACGACATCGGGCCGAACGCCACTCTGATTTTTGAAGTGGAGCTCCTCGATATCGAGAAGGAGTAGGACGGACCTGACCCCGGATTTCACCCCCAAACACTTCGCCGGTGTCCTGTTTTGCAGGGCACCGGCTTTTTTATTGCCTTTGGGTTCCGGCTTTCTCCACATCCAGAACCAGGCGCGGGGATCCCGCGGGATCCAGCCAGCGCAGGATAAAACGCACATCCTTCCGTGACAAAGCTGTGCAGCCGGAGGTTCCCACTCCGGGCTCCTGCCGGATATGGAGGAAGATGCAGGAGCCCGCGCCTGGACGGTTGGCGGGATTGTGGGCGATGGCCACACCCTCATCATACAGCCCGTCCGTGCGGCGCATGATCTCGGCGCTGCTCCAGTCTGGCCGGGGAATGGCGGCTTCATCGACCACCTGATTGTAATACCGCGATTTCACGTCATCCACACCCCGGAGGGTTTCCGTGCATTCCCGCCAGGGCAGTTTCACTCCCGTCATCTCCGCCGCCGTTTTGACTCCAAACGCCCATGGCAGGACAAAAACACCCGCCGGACTGCGCCCGTCACCCTCGATTTTGTCAGGAAAGCCTCCGGGATTGACCAGCCGCGGCTCCCCTTCCCCCCACGCGGCTCCATTCCGGCCGATCACCGCCTCCAGCGGACCCGCTTTGATTCTCCATTCATCATGGTAAGCCGCCGCCCTGCGGGCACGGACACCGGTCCGCTCCAGCAGCCACACACGTGCCGATGGCCGGTCACGGCTGTGCGCCAGCACCAGAACCACCTGCCGGCACTCCGGCGGCAGCACCGCCGCCATGGCCGGCGGAATGAGGCCGCTGCCATGTCCGGAGATCACGTCTTCCCGCCGCGGCCAAAACCACCACCAGGAGAGGCCCCCCGCCAAAATCAAAAACCCCGAAACCAGCAGCGGAAATTTCATGTGGATGACGCACCGTGACGCCTCCTCCGCAAGCCTGCTATCCGGGAATTGAGATTTTTGAAAAAAACTTGACCGAACAGTCAAGAATGCGATGAATGAACCGTTTCCCGACTTCACCCTCCACCCATGGCCCGCTGCTGCGACACCAAAGACCGCCTGATTCAGGCTGCCTATGATCTCATATGGGAAAGCAGCTACGGCTCGACCAGCGTGGATCATATCTGCGAGCGGGCCGGCGTGCGGAAGGGTAGTTTCTACCATTTTTTTGAATCCAAAAGCCATCTCGCCCTTGCGGCGCTGGAGGATGGCTGGAACCGGAAAGTGACCCGGCTGAATGAGATTTTCTCCCCGCTGACCCCTCCTCTGGAGCGGTTTGAAAAGTTTGCCGCCTTTGTGCTGGAGCATCAGGTCCAGCAGCTGGAGCGCATCGGTTATGTCTGCGGATGCCCTCTGTTCTCACTGGGTTCCGAGGTCAGCACCCAGGATGACAGACTGCGGCTGAGGATCGAGGAGATCCTGGGCCAGCACCACCGCTACTACGCCTCGGCCATTCTGGATGCCGCCCGGCAGGGACTGATGGATGGATCGCAGCCGGAGGAGACCGCAAGGATGCTCAGCATTTATGTCCAGGGCACCCTGACCCAGGCACGGATCTCCAATGATCTGAGCCCGGTCCGCGATTTGGCGCGGGGGATGCTCGCCATTCTGAGTTTGAGGCCCGCCTCCGTCATCCCCGCTGCTTAGCGGCGGTTCTGGTCTCCCGAATCAGGAGACAACCAGTCAACTCCATCCTGCCGGAGTCCGATTTCCAATTTAATCCATGAAACGATTCCTTCCTCTCCTGTCTGCGGCAGCCTTTGCCTTCGCCTCCTGCAACCGCGCTAAAAGTCCGGCGGGGGCGGGAGGTCCCCAGGGGCCGATGCCGGTGATGACCCAGACACCGGTTTCCCAGAAAATCTCGGACTGGGATGAGTTCACTGCCCGCATCGAGGCGGTGGAATCCGTGGAGATCCGGCCGCGCATCACGGGTTATATTGACAAAGTGGCGTTCCAGGCCGGACAGATGGTCAAGGCCGGGGATCTGCTGTTTGAGATCGATCCCCGTTTTGAGGAGGCGGCCCTGGCCACCGCGGATGCGGCTCTGGCCACCGCCGAAGCGAAGCTGAAAAGCGCCCAGAGCGAGGCCGACCGCGTGGACGTCCTGATCAAAAGCCGTGCCATCTCCAACGAGGAGGCCGACACCCGCCGCAATGCGCTGGCGGTGGCCAAAGCCGCCGTGCGCTCCGGCCAGGCGGGACGGGACGGCGCGCTGCTGAATCTTGATTTCACCAAAGTCCGCGCCCCTGTTGATGGCCGCGTGGGCATCGCCCTTCAGACCAAGGGCAATTATGTCAGCGGCGTGGCGGGCTTCACCACTCTGCTGACCTCCGTAGTCAGTGTGGATCCGGTGTATGTTTATGCCTCCGTGGATGACGCCTCCTTTCTGCGCTACAGCCGTCTGATCCGGGAAAAAAAGCTGCCGGACCCCAAAGTGGAGAAGGTCGCCGTGGAGCTGAAGATCGAGGGCGGCAGCGAATGGACCCACAAGGGCTGGATCGAGACTTTCGACAACCGCATCGACCCGACCACCGGCAGCATCGCGGTGCGCTGTGTCTTTCCCAATCCCGACGGCAGCCTGGTTCCCGGCTCCTTCTCCCGCCTCCGCATCCCCGGCGGCCCGGAGTATGACGCCATGCTGATCGATGAGAAGTATGTCCAGACCAACCAGGACGTGAAATACCTGATGGTGGTCAGCCCGGACAGCAAGGCGGAGGTCCGGCCCGTCACTCTGGGCCGCAGCTACAAGGGGCAGCGCATCATTCTCTCCGGCCTCACCCCCAGCGACAAGGTGATCACCAGCGGTCTTCAGATCCTGGCCCCCGGCGCTCAGGTCCAGCCCATCGCGCCGCCGCCTGCCGCCACGGCGGACGCGGCCCAGGCGCCCAAACCGCCCGCGCCCACCACCGCCTCCCGCTGATCCGGCAAGCGGGGCATGCCCGGCGCACGGAATGTGACAGGTTGACCGGTCCCTGACGGCCCTTCCTGTCAAACCCCTGCATTCCGTGTCCGGGCACCGCTACCCCGCCTCACATCCGGCGCGCCCCACCCATCCTTTGTCTATTTTTACCTAACATTCCTGTGTCCATCAGTCACTTTTTCATCACCCGCCCCATCTTCGCGGGGGTGCTGTCGGTTCTCATCACGGTGGTCGGAGCCATCTCCCTCAAGTCACTGCCCATCAGCGAGTATCCGGAGATCGTGCCGCCCACCATCGTGGTGGTGGCCGCCTATCCGGGAGCCAGCCCCGACGTCATCGGCACCACGGTGGCCTCTCCCTTGGAGGAGATGATCAACGGCGTGGAGAACAGCCTCTACATGTCCTCCCAGGGCACGGCGGACGGCACCATGAGCCTGACCGTCACCTTCAAGCTGGGCACGGATATCGACAAGGCCCAGGTGCAGGTGCAGAACCGTGTGAACCAGGCCCTGCCCCGCCTGCCACAGGAGGTGCAGCGCATCGGCGTCACCGTCACCAAGCAGTCGCCCGACCTGACCATGGTCGTCCATCTGCGGTCACCGGGTAAAAAATACGATGAGATCTTTGTCCGCAACTACGCCACCCTCCAGGTGAAGGATGTGCTGGCCCGGCTGCCCGGGGTGGGCCAGGTGCAGCTTTTCGGATCCGGCGACTATTCCATGCGTGTCTGGCTGGATCCGGAAAAGGCCGCCTCCCGCAATATCACCGCCACCGACGTGGTCGCCGCCATTCAGCAGCAGAACGCGCAGGTCGCCGCCGGCTCCGTGGGCGCGCCGCCGCTGAAGGACGCCACCGCCCTGACGCTGACCATCAATGCCAAGGGCCGTCTGACCACTGAGGAGGAGTTTGGAAAAATCGTGATCAAAATCGGTGCCGAGGGGCAGCCTGTTTACCTCAGCGACATCGCGCGCCTGCAATTGGGGGCCAGCGACTACGCCCTGCGCTCCCAGCTTGACAACGAGCCCGCCGTTGCCATTCCCATTTTCCAGCTTCCGGGATCCAACGCCCTGGATCTTTCCAAAAGTGTGCGCGGCGCCATGGAGGAACTGTCCAAAGCCTTCCCGCCCGGACTGGAGTACAAAATCGCCTACGACCCCACCGTCTTTGTGGACAAGTCCATCGACGCCGTCATCCACACGCTTCTGGAGGCGGTGCTGCTGGTGGTGCTGGTGGTGATCCTGTTCCTCCAGACGTGGCGCGCCTCCATTATCCCGCTGGTGGCGGTGCCCGTGTCCCTCATCGGCACCTTTGCGGTGATGCACGCGCTGGGTTTCTCCATCAACAACCTGTCCCTCTTCGGTCTCGTGCTGGCCATCGGGATCGTGGTGGATGACGCCATTGTGGTCGTGGAGAATGTGGAGCGGAATATTGAACTGGGAATGACCCCGATGGCGGCCACCGAGCAGGCCATGAAGGAGGTGACCGGCCCGATCATCGCCACTGCCCTGGTGCTGTGCGCGGTGTTTATCCCCACCGCCTTCATCAGCGGCCTGACGGGCCAGTTCTACAAGCAGTTCGCCATCACCATCGCCATCTCCACGGTGATTTCGGCCTTCAACTCCCTGACCCTCTCCCCCGCGCTCAGCGCCATCCTGCTTCAGCAGCACGGGGCCAAAAAGGATCTGCTGTCGAGAGGCATCGACCGTGTGTTCGGCTGGTTTTTCCGGGGTTTCAACAAATTCTTCAGCGCCGCCTCCAAGGGGTATGGCTGGGGTGTTCAGAAGACGCTGCGCTTCAGTCTGGTGGCCCTGCTGGTTTACGGCGGCCTTATTTTCCTGACCGCCAAGGTCTTCAACAAAGTCCCCACCGGCTTCATCCCCGCCCAGGACAAGCAGTATCTGATCGCCATCGGCTCTCTGCCCAACGGCACTTCCCTGGAGCGCACCGAGGCCGTCATCCGGCGCATGTCGGAGATCGCGCTGGAAACCCCCGGCGTGGCCAATTCCGTGGCTTTCCCCGGTCTGTCCATCAGCGGTTTCACCACCAGCGCCAATGCCGGTATTGCCTTTATCTGTCTCAAAGATTTCGAGGAGCGTAAAACGGAGGAGACCAGCGGCAACGCCATCGCGGCGGTGATCCAGAAGCGTCTCTTTCAGGAGATTCCGGATGCCCTCGTGATCGTGGTGCCGCCGCCGCCCGTGAACGGCCTGGGCACCAGCGGCGGCTTCAAGGTTCAGATCCAGGACCGTGCCAGCCTGGGCTACAAGCAGCTGTATGAGGTCACGCAGAAGGTGATGGCCAAAGCGCGGCAGAACCCGGCTTTCGATCCCCAGCAGGTCTATTCCAACTTCCAGATCAATGTGCCCCAGCTGCAGATTGATGACAACCGCGTGAAGGCCATCGCCCAGGGGGTGAATCTTCAGGAGCTTTACGCGACCCTCCAGATTTACCTGGGCTCGCTGTATGTGAATGATTTCAACCGCTTTGGCCGCACCTACAAGGTGGTGGTGCAGGCCGACGAGCCCTTCCGCCGCACGCGGGAGGACATCAGCAAGCTGAAGGTCCGGAACGCCCAGGGGGCGATGATCCCCATCTCCTCTCTGATCCATGTGAGCGACTCCTTCGGCCCCGACCGCGTGATGCACTACAATTCCTTCCCGGCGGCGGACATCAATGCCACCCCTGCGGCGGGCTACAGTTCCGGTCAGGCCGAGGCGGCCATGACGGAAATTCTGAAGGAGGTGCTGCCGCGCGGCATGAATTATGAATGGACGGAGCTGAAATACCAGCAGGTGCTGGCCGGCAACACCGCGGTTTACATCTATCCGCTGTGTCTGCTGCTGGTGTTTCTGGTGCTGGCGGCACAGTACGAAAGCCTGCGCCTGCCACTGGCGATCATCCTCATTGTGCCCACCTGTCTGCTCAGCGCCATGCTCGGGGTGATGATCAGGGGGGGGGACAACAACATCTTTACCCAGATCGGCCTCATCGTGCTCGTCGGTCTGGCGTGTAAAAACGCCATTCTGATCGTGGAGTTCGCCCGTGAGAAACAGGCCCACGGCATGAGCGCCGCCGAAGCCGCGCTGGAGGCCTGCCGCCTGCGTCTGCGTCCGATTCTGATGACCTCCATCGCCTTCATCGCGGGGGTGTATCCCTTGGTGGTGAGCACCGGAGCCGGCTCGGAAATGCGTCAGGCCATGGGCACGGCGGTCTTCGCCGGCATGATCGGCGTCACCCTCTTCGGCCTCTTCCTCACCCCGGTCTTCTATTTCCTCCTCATGAGCCGCGGTGCTGCCCCGAAACTCCACGCCGCGGAGGCCGATGCCCTGGCCCCGTCCCGTTCAGGCGATCACTCCTCCCACAGCCATCCGCACTCCGCGCACTGAACGCCGCCTGCTGCCCGCATCTCTGCTGCCCGCATCTCTAATAGCGGAACACCTCCAAGAAAAATTTTCATGAGGAGAGCCGGCTCTCCGCGGGGCCGGCCTCCGCAAACAGGTTGATCCTTTCCCATTGTGCCGCTGGAAGGCGAAAGCATGAATTTCAACTCACATAAACGGCCCCCCCCTCCCTCTCCGTTCCCCAAACCCCTCCCCCTCATGACTGGCCGAATCCCCGCCATCGCCCTGATGCTTTTGGCAGCCCTGCTGTCAGGCTGTTCCAAAAATAAAAAAGCTGCCCAGGCCCAGGCTGTGCCCAAGGTCACCGTCGCGTTGCCATTGGTGAAAAAGATTGTGGAATGGGACGAGTTTGTCGGACGTTTGGAATCGCCGAAAATGGTGAACCTCCGGGCCCGGGTTGGAGGATACCTGGAAAAAATCCATTTCAAGGAAGGAACGGAGGTCAAAGAGGGCGATCTCCTGATCACCATCGATCCCCGCCCTTTCGCCGCCACTGTTGAAGGCGCGCGCGCCGATCTGGAGCGGGCCCGCGCCCACGCCGCCCTGGCGAAAAACGAGGCCGTCCGCGCCGAGACCCTGATCAAATCCCGCGCCATCGCGGCTGAGGAGTACGAAAGCCGCCGGAATGCCGCCGCCGAAGCCGAATCCGCCGTGCAGGTGGCCGCCTCCACGCTGAAAAAAGCGGAGCTGGACCTTGAGTTCACCAGTGTCCGGGCCCCGATCACCGGCCGCATCAGCTATGCCCCAGTCACCGAGGGCAACCTGGTCACCGGCGGTGAGAAGGATTCCACCCTGCTGACCACCATTGTGGCGCTGGACCCGCTGTATTGCTACTTCGAGGTCGATGAGCAGTCGGCTTTGAAATACCGGGAGATGCACCGCCAGGGCCAGCGCGTGAGCCCGCTTTTCGAAGCTGTGCCCTCGGAGATGGGGCTGTCCAATGAAAAAGGATTTCCGCGGAAGGGACAGGTCGATTTTGTGGACAACATGCTGCGCCCGGACACCGGCACCATCCGGGTGCGCGGCACGTTCGCCAATGCCGACAAGCTGATGGCTCCGGGCTTTTTCGCCCGCGTGCGCATTCCTGGCTCCGGGGAGTACGAGGCCATGCTGATCCGCGATGAGGCCATCGGCAGTGATCAGGGACGGCCCTTTGTCTATGTCATCGGAGCGGATGGAAAAGCGGAGTACCGCCCTGTCGAAACCGGTCCCATGCAGGACGGCCTGCGCATCGTGAAAGCAGGTCTGAAGCCAACGGATAAAATCGCCATCAATGGCGTCATGGCGCTCCGCAACGGAACCGTCACCCAGCCCGGGGAGGGACAGATGGCCCTGCCTGCCGCTCCCGGTCAGCCGGCGGGGTCCGCTGCTTCCGCCGCATCCGCCCCGGCCCGGTCTTCCGCAAAGATCGGCAGTTAGGAACGGCGTCCCTCCGGAGCCCCATGCTCCGAAACCCCCACTCCCCCTTTCCGATGAATGTTCCCCGTTTCTTCGTTGACCGGCCTGTCTTTGCGGCGGTGGTCAGCATTGTCATCACCATGCTGGGCGCGCTGGCGTACTTCACGCTGCCCATCTCCCAGTATCCCGAAGTCATTCCGCCCACCGTGGTTGTCAGCGCCAACTACCCCGGCGCCAACGCCTCGGTGCTGGCCGACACCGTGGCCACCCCGCTGGAGCAGGAGATCAACGGCGTGGAGAACATGCAATATCTCTCGTCGTCCTCCACCTCCGACGGACGATTGCAGATCACGGTCACCTTCAAGCTGGGCGTGAATCTTGACCAGGCGCAGGTGCTGGTGCAGAACCGCGTGAACGCCGCCCTGCCCCGCCTGCCGGAGGAGGTGCGCCGTCTGGGGGTCAGCGCTCTCAAGCGCTCGCCGGACCTCACCATGGCCATTCAGTTCTACTCGCCCGACGGCAGCCGGGACGTGCTTTATCTGGCCAATTATGTCAATATTCAGGTGCAGAACCGCATCGCCCGCGTGTCCGGGGTGGCGGAGGCCTCGTCCCTCGGCGGCTTGGATTTCACCATGCGCATCTGGCTGGATCCGGAAAAACTGGCTGTCCGCAGCCTGACAGCGCCGGACGTCGTCAGTGCCATCCGTGAGCAGAATATCCAGGTGGCAGCCGGCCAGCTGGGGCAGCCCCCCGTGCCGCAGGGTCAGCAGTTTCAATACACTCTTACCACCCAGGGCCGGCTGAAAAGCGCCGAGGAGTTTGACCGCATCGTCCTGCGCACCGGTGCCAATGGCGATGTCATCCGTCTCAAGGACGTGGCCCGTGTCGAGCTGGGCGGCAAGGACTACGCCCAGAAAAGCTACCGCGACGGCTTGAACGCCGTCTCCCTGCGTGTGTTCCAGCTGCCGGGATCCAACGCCCTGGACACCGCCGACGCCGTGCGCGCGGAGATGCTGCGCATCAAGGAGCGTTTTCCCACCGGGGTTGACTACAGTATCAACTACGACCCCACACAGTTCATCCGCGACTCCATGAAGGCGGTGCTCCACACCCTCGTGGAGGCCGTGCTGCTGGTGGTGCTGGTGGTGGTGGTGTTCCTGCAGAGCTGGCGCGCCTCGATCATTCCGCTGGTCGCGGTGCCGGTCTCGCTGATCGGCACCCTCGCGTGCCTGGCGGCGTTCGGCTTCTCGCTGAACAACCTGTCGCTCTTCGGGATCGTGCTGGCCATCGGGATCGTGGTCGATGACGCCATCGTGGTGGTGGAGAATGTGGAGCGCTATCTGGAAAAAGGCTTCACCCCGCGGGAGGCCACCATCCACGCCATGAAGGAGGTGACCGGTCCGGTCATCGCCATCGCCCTCGTGCTCTGCGCGGTGTTTATTCCCACCGCGTTCCTCAGCGGCATCACCGGGCAGTTCTACAAGCAGTTCTCCATCACCATCGCCGCCTCCACAGTGATCTCGGCGATCAATTCCCTGACCCTCTCTCCCGCTCTGGCGGCGCTGCTGCTGCGCCCGCACAGCGCCAAGCCCGACCTCTTCACCCGCGGCATCAATGCCGCGTTTGGCTGGTTCTTCCGGCTCTTCAACAAGTCCTTCAACTCCCTTTCCGAACTCTACGGCAAAACGGTGGGCAAGGTCATCCGCCACGCCGTCATGGCTCTGGTGCTTTACGGCGGCCTGATCGGACTGGCGCTCTACTCATTCAACAAGGTGCCCACGGGCTTCATCCCGCAGCAGGACATGGGCTACTTCATGACCGTCATCCAGCTGCCGGACGGCGCGAGCTTCGAGCGCACGGACGCGGTGGTGAAGCGCGTGGACGAGATCGCCCGGAACACGCCGGGCATCGCCCACACCTTCGCCATCTCCGGCTACTCCAACGTGCTCCAAGCCAACCAGAGCAATCTGGGGGCCTGCTTCGTGATTCCCGCCCCTTTCGAGGAGCGCGGCAGTGATCCCTCCCTGCACTCCAATGCCCTCATGGCCAAGCTGCGGGAAAGGTTCGCGGACATCCAGGAGGCCCGGGTCCTTGTGCTGCCGCCGCCGCCCCTGCGCGGTCTGGGCAATGCGGGGGGCTTCAAGCTGCAGGTCGAGGACCTCAACAACGCCGGCCTGCCCGCACTGGAGGCCGCCACCCGCCGCCTGACGGATGCCCTCGCGGGGGAGCCGGGCTTCAACTCCGTGATCACCGGCTTCCGGGCCAACAACCCGCAGTTTAATCTTGAAATTGATCGGGCCCGCGCCAAGACCATGGGGGTCTCCATCTCCGCCATCAATGACACCCTGTCCACCTATCTGGGCTCCACCTACGTCAATGACTTCAATCTCTTCGGCCGCACCTGGCAGGTGATGGCCATGGCCGAGCCTGCCTACCGCATCAAGCCCGAGGACATCGGCCGCCTGCGCACCCGCAATGCCAAAGGGGAGATGGTGCCGCTGGGAGCCCTGGTCAAGGTGCAGAAAATCGGCGGGGCCGACCGCGTGCAGCGCTACAACATGTTCGTCGCCTCGGACGTCAGCGGCAACACGGATGTCTCGCTGAGCACCGGGGACATGATCCGCCGGGTGGATGAGATCGCCAAGTCCGTGCTGCCCGACGGTTTTGACTATGAGTGGACGGACCTGACCTACCAGCAGATCCAGGCGGGCAATTCCATCGTTTACATTTTCCCGCTCTGCATTCTCTTCGTCTTCCTGGTGCTGGCCGCCCAGTATGAAAGCTGGTCGCTGCCCCTGGCCGTGATTCTCATCGTGCCCATGTGTCTGCTCAGCGCCATCGGCGGGGTCTGGATCAGCGGGCAGGACAACAACATCTTCACCCAGATCGGTCTGGTGGTGCTCATCGGTCTGGCGGCCAAGAACGCCATTCTCATCGTGGAGTTCGCCAGGCAGCGCATGGACGAGGGACAGGACCGCTTCACCGCCGCCGTGGAGGCCTGCCGCCTCCGCCTGCGCCCCATCCTGATGACCAGCTTCGCCTTCATCCTCGGCGTGCTGCCCCTCGTGCTGGCCAAAGGCGCGGGAGCGGAGATGCGCAACGCCCTCGGCACCGCCGTCTTCTACGGCATGCTCGGCGTGACCTTCTTCGGCCTGCTCTTCACCCCCGTCTTCTTCGTCGTCCTGCGCCGCAGGCCTTCAAAGTCCCTTCCGAACGAGCAGCAACTGGAGCTTCCGCTGGAAACGCAGCCGGCGGCGGGTCCGCATCACTGAGATTGGCAATCACAGCATTCCGTGATGCCGGCTATGCGTGTGGCTTTCCGCGCTCAATCCGGCTCTCAATGGACGGAGCTGAGTGCGGAAAGCCACCCGTCTTCTGCCCCCGGAGGTGTGGGTGCGATTCCGGACTTCCCGAAGTTGCCCAAATCTGCGGGGAGGAGATGTTGTGATCAACATGCAATTTTATAAAACGGGGGGCCGCGAGGCCGGCTTTTAAATTGCGGAATAAAAATCATCTTTTGGAGCTTGTGGACTGGATTTTTAAATGTTATATACATTAAAAATCTAAAATCATTAAATAAATCAGAAAATAATAAAACCATTTAAAATGTCCGCCCCCTCTAAAATATTCGCCTTCGTTCTGCTCATGATGATTGGCGCGCCGCTTTCATCACCCGCCGCCGGGGAAGAGCCGAAAATGAAGACCGTCACCATCGACAAATTTTTCGACGGGCAACTGCAGCCCCTTCCGCTCAGGCTCAGCATTCCCGCCAATTACGTTCACGCCAAAGGGATGGACGTGGAGGAGACCTACAGCTACTGGAT
Source organism: Verrucomicrobiales bacterium (assembly GCA_028293125.1). Lineage (GTDB taxonomy): Bacteria > Verrucomicrobiota > Verrucomicrobiia > Verrucomicrobiales > V1-33 > CAIZWU01. The sequence goes on from JAQGPJ010000026.1 coordinate 127,063, forward strand.
GCCGCCCTCGGAGGTCAAGGCCGCGGCGGCAAGCGGGGACCTTCCTGTAAAAACAGGGTATATCTATGGCAAGATTTCGATGAGCATGGCCTGGCTGCCGGACAAGAAAAAATTCTCCGGTGAGGCGGGATACAAGGAAAGCCTCAAAGAGGACGGGATTACGCTCATCTCCGAGCGGCACCGCGATGCCAACGGGTATCCTGTCTGGGCCTCCATCGCTTCAGCGAAATCCGAGGACGGAAAGTCCATAAAGAGACTCTATATGGCCTATCTCGCCACCAAAATAGAAACCAACTGCATCTACATCGCCTACATGCCCCCGGCCAAGCTCCCTGAGGCGGAGTCCGACAAAATCTGGAACAGCATCATTGACTCCATCGGGAAAAAATAACATTTCAAGGTTTGCCGCCGCTGAGGGCTGAGACTCTGGAAAAATAACGGCCTGCCGCCTCCCTTGCCGGGCAAGAGCGCGGGAACGGAGATGCGCCACGTCCCCGGCACCACCGTCCTCCAAGGCATGCCCGGCGTGACCTTGTCTTTATGACGGTCAAAAGGCGATGCCTGAGGATTTCCCGACATTCAAGGTGATCCATTCAGTTGGTTTTGTGAACCCACCTTGGCTGCTGCGCTCCCCGGGCAGCTTCAGGCGCAGGTAAGAGTTGGCCAAGCCGGCAAGGGGCGCTCTCAAATAGACAGTCATAAAATTCATCCATTAAGGATGCGGAGGGAATCACTTGCCCCGATCATTTTAATTTCGTATTAGGGCCCAATCGCCTGTTTTAGACGAAGCCAAGGTGCAACAATCCATGAAATCCATCCGCCCGCTCACCAGTAATTTTGCCGTCCTGGGTGCGCACGATGAGCAGTTTCTGCGGATCGGGATGCTGGCGGAGCGCTACTTCACGGAGGACCCCAACACCTGCCTGCTGAAGCTGCGGCAACTGGTCGAAGTTTTGGCCCAGGCGACCGCCACCCACGTTGGCCTTTATCTGAATCCGGAGGAAAGCCAGTATGATCTGCTGATCCGCCTGCGGGACCGGGGTATTCTGCCTCCTGAGATCTATCCGTTGTTTGGGGAACTTCGACGAAGCGGCAACTCCGCCAATCACGCTCTCCAGGGCGATCATCGCACGGCTCTGGCCATGCTCCGAATCGCATGGCAGATAGGCGTGTGGTTTCACCGCACGTTTCATGACCCGCATTACCGCAGCGGGGCCTTTATCCCGCCTCAGCCTCCGAAGGATGAAAGCGCGGAGCTCCGCGCGGAACTTTCCGCTCTCTCTAAAACTGTCGGGAATCACCAGGCCGAATCCCAGGAGCAGGCGCAGCAATTGGCGTCACTTTCAGCCCAGCTCCTCGCCGCCAAGGATGAACAGGCCTTCTGGGAACAAATGGCCGCCGAGGTGGATTCTGAAAAGAATGAGCTTCAAGAGCGCCTCGCATCATGGCAGGCCTCCGCCGCTGCCTAGCCCGCCGCCACCGCCAATGCCATGGTGGGCGCGGCGAATCAGGCTGCGACTCAGGTCCAGCTGGATGAAGCCGGCACACGCCTGCTGATTGACAGCCAGCTCCGCCTCGCCGGATGGACAGTGGACACGGAAAACCTGCGCCACTCCAAGGGCACCCGCCCCCGGAAAAGCATGAACATAGCCATCGCCGAGTGGCCCACCGCAAATGGCCCCGCCGATTACGTCCTGTTTTGTGGGCTGGTTCCCATAGCGGCTGTCGAAGCCAAACGGGGCAATACCAACGTATCCGCCTCGCTTCAGCAGGCAAAGCGCTACAGCCGGGGCTTCCTGCCATCCGAGGAAAGCGATATGCCGGAGAAAAACTGGGGCAAGGATGGGGAATTCCGCCTGCCATTTGTTTTCTCCGCCAATGGCCGCCCCTTTCTCCGGCAACTCAGCACCCACAGCGGGATCTGGTTTGGGGATCTTCGCCGCCCCGACAATCTCGGGCGGGCGCTCGATGGCTGGTATTCCCCGGAAGGACTCATCGCACTACAGAAAATAGATGCCGAAGCCGCGCATGAACAACTGGGCCAGGAGACCTTCGACTACGGTTTTGACGTGCGGACTTACCAGCGGCAGGCCATCCTCAGGACTGAGAAAGTGATCGGACAGGGCACACGCGCCCTGCTGCTGGCCATGGCCACCGGCACTGGTAAAACCAAGACCTGCATCGCTCTGATTTACCGGATTCTCAAAACGAAGCGCTTCCGCCGGATTCTCTTCCTCGTGGACCGCTCAGCCTTGGGGGAACAAGCCGCCAACGCATTCAAAGAGACCCGCATGGAGTCTCTGCAAACCTTTGCGGACACCTTCGGGATCAAGGAACTCGACGAATCGGATCCCGATTCCGCGACCGCTGTCCATCTAGCGACCATCCAAGGCATGGTGCATCGGGTGCTGACGCCCTCGGAAGTCACCGTTCCGCCGCCCGTGGATCAATACGACTGCGTCATCGTGGATGAATGTCACCGCGGTTATCTGCTGGACCGCGAACTGTCCGAGACCGAGCAGACCTTCCGGAGCTACGAGGATTACATTTCGAAATACCGTCGGGTGCTGGACTACTTCGATGCTGTGAAAATCGGCCTTACCGCCACCCCGGCCCTTCACACCACGGAAATCTTCGGTCCTCCCGTTTTCACCTACAGTTACCGCGAAGCGGTGATCGATGGTTACCTCATCGACCATGAGCCCCCTTTCAATATCACCACCGAACTGTCCGCGAACGGCATTGTCTGGCAGCAGGGGGCGGATATTCCCGTCTATAATCCCAAGGCGCTCCAGATGGAGTTGTTCCGCACGCCGGACGAAGTCCGGATCGAGGTCGATCAGTTTAACCGCAAGGTGATCACCCGCCCCTTCAATGAGGTGGTCTGCCGCGAACTGGCGCGGGAAATCGACCCCGAGTCCCGCAAAAAAACCCTGATCTTCTGCGCGAACGATGTCCACGCGGATTTGGTGGTGCTGTTGCTCAAGGAGGCCTTTAAAGAGCAGTATGGCAGTGTGGATGATGACTCGGTGATAAAGATCACCGGGGCTGCGGACAAACCCCTGAAGTTGATCCGCCGCTTCAAAAATGAGCATTACCCATCGGTCGCCGTCACTGTGGATCTGCTGACCACCGGCATCGACGTCCCGCAAATCTGCAATCTTGTCTTCATCCGCCGCGTCAACAGCCGCATTCTTTTTGACCAGATGCTGGGCCGCGCCACCCGCCTTTGCGAGGAGCTGGGCAAGGACACCTTCCGCATCTTCGATGCCGTCCGCATTTATGAGGCCCTTCAGGCCATCACCGCCATGCAGCCCGTGGCCGTGAAACCCGGCATTGGTTTTACTGAGCTAGCCCAGGAAATGGCTCAGGTCACCACGGAGGAGGCGCGTCTGCTGGTGCGCGATCAGTTCGTGGCCAAACTCCAGCGGAAAAAACATCACCTGACGGAGAAGGCGGTTCAGGACTTCGAAACCTGCGCCGGGATGAGTCCCACCAACTTTATCCGGCATTTCCGGACTCTCCCTCCCGTTGAAATCGCCGGGTGGTTTGCGCAACATCCAGGCCTTGGCGAAATCCTGGACCGCAAGACCGACGTCGTCAGTCCCCCCATTTTTGTCTCGGAACACGCGGACAGCCTGAGAGAAGTGACCCGTGGTTACGGAACCGGAGTCAAACCGGAGGACTACCTCCAGGCTTTCCGGGAATTCGTGAACACCAAAGGCAACGACATTCCGGCGCTCGTCACTCTGGTCACCCGTCCCCGTTCCCTCACCCGGAGGCAGCTGCGGGAAATTCTCTTCGAACTCGACCAGGCGGGCTTCAGTGAGGTCAATCTTCAGGTCGCCCATAACGAGCTGAGCCATCAGGAGGTCACCGCCCGGATTATGGGTTACATCCGCGCCGCCGCCTTGGGGGATCCGCTTATGCCTTGGGACCAGCGCGTGGACAAGGCCCTGCACTCCATGCTGGCCAACCGCGCCTGGACCGCTCCCCAGAAAGACTGGCTCCGCCGCATCGCCGCGCAGACCAAATCCAACCTGCTGGTGGACCGCGAAGCCTTGGACGATCCGGCTCTCGTCTGGAAGACCGAAGGCGGTGGCTTCCCTCGTCTCAACAAACTTTTCGATGGCCAATTGCAGCAGGTCCTCGACAACTTCAACGATTCCCTCTGGCAGCAAACTGCCTGACCACTCCTGATTCTCATTCCTTTCATGCCCACCCACGACATTGTCGCCAAACTCTGGAACCTCTGCAACGTCCTCAAGGACGACGGGGTCACCTACCACCAGTATGTCACCGAGCTGACTTACATCCTCTTCCTGAAGATGGCGCGGGAAACCGGCACCGAGAGCCAGATTCCCGAGGGCTACCGCTGGGAGGATTTGGAATCGAAAAACGCGCGGGACCGTCTGGAGTTTTACAAAATCGCCCTCATCCATCTCGGCTCCCATGGCTCGAAGCTGGTGAGGGAGATTTTTGCCAACGCCAGCTCCTTCATCAAGAAACCGTCCACGCTTTCCACGCTCATCACGGAGATCGACAAGCTGGACTGGTATTCCGCCCGTCATGAGGGTCTGGGCGATCTTTATGAGGGACTGCTGGAGAAAAACGCCAGCGAGGTCAAATCAGGAGCCGGACAGTACTTCACCACCCGTCCGCTCATCGATTCCATGGTTCACCTGATGCGCCCCACCCTGGACGATATCATCCAAGACCCGGCGGCGGGCACCTGCGGATTCCCCATCGCAGCCAACCACTACCTCCGGGAGCATCACGATTTCGACCACCTCACCGAGAAGCAGCAGCGGAAATACCGGGAAAATACTTTCCACGGCATGGAGCACGTGCAGGACACACACCGTCTGGCCATGATGAATATGATGCTCCACGGCATTGAGGGCATCCGCTACGGGGACACCCTTTCGGAGGACGGCGCGGCTTTGCCGAAAGCCACGCTGATTCTGACCAATCCGCCCTTCGGCACCAAGAAAGGCGGCGGCCTGCCCACCCGCACGGATTTCACCTACCCCACCAGCAACAAACAGTTCTGCTTCCTCCAGCACATCTACCGCGGCCTCCTGCCCGGAGGCCGCGCCGCGGTGGTGCTGCCGGACAATGTGCTTTTCGAAGCCGGTGTTGGCAAGGAGATCCGCCGGGACCTCATGAACAAGTGCAGTCTGCACACCATCCTGCGCCTCCCCACCGGCATCTTTTACGCTCAGGGAGTCAAAACCAATGTGCTCTTCTTTACCCGGGGCACCACCGACAAGGGGAACACCAAGGAGGTCTGGGTCTATGATCTCCGCGCCAACATGCCGCAGTTCGGCAAACGCACCCCGCTCACCCGCGAACACTTCGCAGACTTCGAAAAAGCTTTCGGCAGCGATCCCTAAGGCAATCCCGCCGCTCTGAAGAAACGCCACGACACAGGCGAAACCGGCCGTTTCCGCCGCTTCACCCGCGAGTGGATCACCGAACGCGACGACTCCCTCGACATCGCCTGGCTTAAGGACGACAGCGCCGAATCCAGCGCCGACCTCCCGGAACCCGCCATCCTCGCCGCTAGCGCTCTGGAGGAGCTGGAGGCCATTATGACGGACCTGCGCGGCATTCTGGCCGAACTCGGTGAAGAAGTGGAGGAGGTGGGTGTATGAGCGTGGACAGTGCTTCGAATCCGATAGATGAGTTGCCAGATGGCTGGTGCTGGACCAATGCTGAGACCCTTAGGAGTCCCGAACGTTATTCTTTGGCCATAGGCCCGTTCGGGAGCAATTTAAAAGTGAGTGATTATTGTGACGAGGGTGTTCCACTGGTTTTCGTTCGGGAAATTAGAGCCAAAAACTTCGGCGGAAGTAAAACGAAGTTTGTCACCCCGGAAAAAGCTCAGGAACTGAAGGCTCATTCAGTTTCGGCAGGTGATCTTCTCATTACCAAAATGGGAGACCCTCCCGGTGATGCAGCAATTTATCCTTTGAATGCCCCGAAGGCGATTATTACAGCGGACTGCATCAAATTGAGTGTGGATCCTAAACGGGCTTATATCTTATTCTTGTCCTATGCGGTAGAATGCCCACAAACCAAAGCCCGTCTCGAGGAAATAACAGCTGGGGTTGCACAACAGAAGATCAGCCTTGAGCGGTTCAGGCATTTTCCACTCCCTCTCGCTCCCCTCGCCGAGCAGAAGCGGATCGCGGACAAGCTGGAGGCGGTGCTGGGGCGGATGGACACCTGCCGCGCCCGCCTCGACCGCTTCCCCGCCCTCCTCAAACGATTCCGACAATCCGTCCTCGCAGCCGCCACCTGTGGCAGACTGACAGAGGATTGGCGAGATGCCTGCTATTCAAATCATCCACCCAATGCTCGGTCTGAGGTTTTAGAGCTTGTGAAAGCGCGACAACAAAAAAATCAAACTCCCCATGTTCGACTTAAAGATCCAGCCCACCCTGATTTGTCCAAATGGACTACGGAAGTGCCACGATCATGGTCAGTTGAAAGCGTATCAGCTTTCGCTGAGTGCCTAGATTCCGATAGGATCCCAGTAAAACGGGAAAAACGAGCTAAGATTAAGGGTCTCTATCCATACTACGGAGCAAACGGCGAAGTTGATCGGGTTGACGAATTTCTCTTCGATGATGAACTGGTTTTGGTGACGGAGGATGAGACCTTCTATGGCCGGGAAAAACCTATCGCTTACCGATCCAGCGGTAAATGTTGGGTGAATAACCACGCGCATGTCTTGAAAGCTTCGGACAGAATTTCCTCGGACTTTCTCTGCTATTCGCTCATGTATTATGATATCATTCCTTGGCTCACCGGAACAACTGGAAGGGCAAAATTGACTCAGGGTGTGCTAAACGCGCTGCCCATCGCGGTCCCGCCTAAAACCGAGATAATTGAAATCGTCCGCCGGGTCAAAACCCTCTTCGCCTTCGCCGACCGGATCGAAGCCCGGCTCGTCACAGCGCAAAAGACCGTGGAGCGCCTGACCCCCGCCACCCTCGCCAAAGCCTTCCGCGGCGAACTCGTCCCTCAGGACCCGAACGATGAGCCCGCCGCTGATCTCTTGGCTCGATTAAAATCCGAGGGCTTTGCGGCCACCCCCACCAAAACCAGACGGAAAAAAGGGGGGCTGCCATGAAGGAGTATCTGAGTCTGTTGCTCGCTTTCCAAGCCTTGCCCCGACTACGCAGGACGAGCACCTTCATGGAAATCGCCGGCTACTCGCACTATGAAAATGTGTGCAGCAATATCCTCAAGTTTTTCTTCGATCCGCAAGGTGAACACGGGATGGGGACCCTCCTGCTGAAGGCTTTTCTCGCCATGGCCGGCAAAGCGGAGGTGACTGTGCCTGAATCAGTTTCCATCCGGCGGGAGCAACCAGCGGAAGACCGGCAGCGCATCGACCTGATGATCGACTGTGAGAACTTCACCATCGGCATCGAAAACAAGATTTATCACTGGGAAGCCAATAATCTGGACAATTATTCGGGAGTGATCGAGTCGCGGGGCCACGACAAGCCCGTCATCAAGGCGATTCTCTGTCTCAAAACCAATCCCGGCCAGGAAGCGCCCAAAGGAGGATTCGTCCGATACACCTATGCCCGACTCTGGAGTCATGTGCGGGACCTCCTGGGTCATCACATTTCCGCAGCCGCTCCCAAATGGGTCATTTACCTCACTGAATTTATGGAAACCACCACCAGACTGGCCGGGGAGACGCAGGAGGAAAAGGAAGTCACGGACTTTTTCATCCACCACCACGACGCCATTGAAAAACTCCTCAGCGACTGCCGCCAAATGGAGCGCCGCATGGCCGCACGGATCAGCAATATTGCCAGTCAGGGAAAAGAATTCCCTCAAACTCCCTATCTCAAGCAGCGCTCGATCTACAAAGATAACACCTTGGCCAGCCATTTCACCATTCAGGGGACAACGATCGGGCTCGATCTGCACAGCAACCTGAAGGGGTGGTTTCTCATATTGTTCCAATTTACCCCGAAAACCACCAGCGTCCTGGAGCCATTGAGCCGCTGTCCCTCCATGCAATCCCTTTACCCGGAGATGCGGATGGAGCACAGTCGATACGTCCTCCAACGCTGGGATCTGCACGCCACGGAGCTGGATCTGCAACCCGCCCTGATCCAAGCACTGAATGCGCTGATAGCGGCTGCGGATCACCTCTCCAATCAGTTACCCAATCCGATTTAACACGGCAGTGTATGGGTCAGGGTCCGCAACGAGGGCGAACCACCCTGCATTCGCCGGAGCTGTTTTCAAAATGATCACTGGAAATAGCATAACAGCCGGCAAGTGCCAGAATCACATCTCCGCCCACTGCCGGAGCAGGTTATGGTAAACGCCGGTCAGCTGGATGTTCGACTGTTTAACAGGCTCCAGATTACCCGCATCACGCGTCAGGCGCTGGATGGCGAGGTCCAGATCGAAGAGAAGGGAGCGGCGGGTATCGTCGCGGATCATGCTTTGAATCCAGAAAAAGGAGGAAACCCGCGTGCCGCGCGTGACTGGCGTCACATGGTGCAGGCTGGTGGCGGGATATAAGATCATATGGCCGGCGGGCAGCTTGACGCTCTGCACGCCGTAGGTGTCCTCCACGCAGAGTTCGCCGCCGTCGTATTCGGAGGGATCGGCGAAAAACAGGGTCGCGGAAAGGTCGGTGCGGATGCGCTGCCGGGTGCCGGGGATCTGCCGGATGGCGTTGTCCACGTGGGTGCCGAAGGACTGGCCGCCGCTGTAGCGGTTGAAGAGCGGCGGCAGAATGTGCAGCGGCAGGGCGGCGGCGATGAAAATGGGATTTTTCCAGAGAGCCTCCTGGATCAGATTTCCCAGCTGCACCGCCGCCGGATGCCCCTCGGGAATCTGCCTGTTGTCCTTGGACTGCGCGGACTGGTGGCCGGCGGTCACGCGGCCGTCCACCCATTCGGTGTGGTCAAGAATGCCGCGCGCATGGCGCACCTGCTCCGGCGTGAGGACGTCTGGAATCTCGATGAGCATGCGCGCGGCGTTTTGAAAATGGGAATGATGGAACTCGGCGGATCCGGAAAAGGGACAGGCCATGGACGGCCTGTCCCTCCGGAAATCCGGGATCAGAAGGACACGCTGGCCGTCAGAGTGGCCGAGCGGCCGACACCCGGGACGAAGTGCCCGCCGCCGACGCGGTCGATATAGCGCTCATCCGCCAGGTTGTAAACATTCAGGCGCAGCCCGAAGTTTTTGGTGACCTGCCAGCTGGCCATGGCGTCGAAGGTCCAGTAGCTGTCGGCCTCGCGCTGGTTGATGTTGTTGTTGAAGCGGCTGTCCACGAACTGGGCGCCGCCGCCGATGGTCACGCGGCCCGGCAGATCGAAGGTGGTCCACAGGCTCAGGGAGTTCTCCGGTGTGTTGCTCAGCTCCTTGCCGACCTCGGCGGGGTTGCGGGAGGACTTCACTTCGCTGTCGAGGTAGGTGTAACCCCCGAAGATATTCCACCAATCCGTGATTTTGCCGGCGGCTCCGAGCTCAAAGCCCTGCACGCGCTGTTTGCCGTCGAGGACGGTGACGGCGAGGGGATCGGTGGGATCGACGGTGCGGGCGTGGTCCTTCTCGGTGTGGAAAACCGCGGCGGTCAGGGACAGGCGGTTGTCGAGCACATCCCACTTGGTGCCCAGCTCGAAAGTGCCGGTCTCCTCGGGATCGAGATCCTGGTTCTGGGGGGTCAGGGTCAGACCCACGTTGCCGTCGATGGACGGATTGAAGGAGGTGCCGTAGCCGAAGTAGATGCTGCCCTGCTCCACCGGCTTGAAGACCAGCGCGGCGCGCCAGCTCAGCATGTCATCGGTGCTGTTGAAGGAGGTCGCGCTGTTGTCGTAGTCGGCGTCCACGTGGTCGTAGCGGGCTCCGCCGGTGACTTCCCAGTGCTTGCCGATTTTGACGGTGTCGAACAGATAGGCGCTGACGGTGTCGGCGGTGGCGCTGTTGGGGATGCCCACCTGGCTGGCGATGCCGTTGTTGACGACGGTGCGGGTGATCTCCGGCAGCGGGCCGAAGGGCTTCTGGTTGGCGTCCGGATGGTGGAGGTCGGCCAGAGGCTGGTTGGCGGTCTGGGCGGAGTTCCGGTTGTCCTGGTTCTCACGGGCGAACTCGAGCCCAACCACGAGGCTGTGCTCCAGGGTGCCGGTGTTGAAGCTGAAGGTCACGTCCGTCTGATTGGACCAGATTTCGTTCTCGATTTCGCGCTGCTGCAGCTGGCGGTTGAGCAGCGTGATGGTGTTCACCGAATTGAAGCGCGGGGCGGTGATCGCGGATTCGCGGTGCGTCAGGCCGTAGCGTGTGAAATTGCGCAGCTTGATGGATGGGCTGAAGTCGTGCTCGAAGAGAACACCGGCCAGATCAGTTTCGGTTTTTTCGAAGTCATAGCCGTTCAGGCCGTACCAGTTGTCAAAAGAGACCGGGGCGGCCTTGTTGCTGTAGGAGGACAGGGCGGGATTGGTGTTCAGCGGCACCCAGGGGATACCGTAGTCGGGAACATTGTCCTCCTCGAAATGGGAGTAGGTCAGGGTCAGGCGGGTGTCGGTGCCCAGACCGAAAGCCAGGGACGGAGCCACGCCCCAGCGCTCATTCTCCGCATAGTTGCGGCCCGGAGTGTCGCCGGTGTTGAACACGCCATTCAGACGGAAGGCGGCGAAGGGAACGGACTCCGTGGAGCTCACTGGAGCGGCGGCCACGGGAGCCTTGCCAATGCCCACGATGCCCTTGCCGGAGGTGGAGGAGGAGGGGGCCAGCGCGGCGGGAACCTCCTGATCACGGGACCAGAGCGGCATGTTGATGTCGATGGTGCCGCGGAAGAGATCGTCGGTGCCGCCGGTGATGTCGCTCCGGTAGAAGGATTCAGCCTTCGGGGTTTTGGTCACGAGATTGATCGCGCCGCCCGTGGATCCACGGCCGGCGGTGGAGGACGCCGGGCCTTTGGCCACCTCCACCTGCTCGATGTTGTAGGGATCGCGGGAGTAGGAGCCGTAGTCGCGCACGCCGTCCACGAAGAGGTCCGTGCGGGAGTTGAAGCCGCGGATGCTCAGGTTGTCGCCGGGCAGACCGCCGCCGCCCTCACCGGCCTGCATGGAGATGCCAGGCACGTTGCGGAGCACATCCCGCAGGCTGGTCGCGCCCTGGGCCTGGATCACCGTCTGGGGAATCACGGTGATGGTCTGGGGAATGTCACGCAGGGGCTGCGTGTATTTCGGGCTGCTCACCGTCTCCGGCTTGTAGGTCGGCTCCGCCGAGGCCTCGACCACGACTTCGGAGAGGCTGGCCGGAGCCGGGGCGGCCGGGCCCGTCTGGGCGGCCAGCGTGCCCACCGCGCACAGCATGGTGGTTAGGGCGATGCTCTCGGAGGAGACAGGCCGGCGGAGCGAGAAGGATGTTTGTTTCATGTAAATATCAACAGGATGGCATGCGCCCTCGTGAGGCGGCGGATCTGAGATTGCGTCTCATTCGCAATTCAACAAGTTGAAATTCACAAAAAAGTTAAGCGTGCCGGAAAAGGGTGGAATTGAGCAGGGAATACCGAAAGTCGGAGCCCGCCGGCCCGTTCAGAAGAGGACAGAGGCCCATCCATCTCTCTTTTTATGCCCTTTACCCGCCGCCGATTCCTCACCACCTCCGCCCTTGCCGCTCCTTTTATTCTGCCATCCGGGCTCCGGGCGCAGGGACCGTCCAAAAAGCTGGCCCACGCCGCCATCGGTATCAACGGTCAGGCCGCCAGCGATATTGCCGCTCTGATGGAGAGCGGGCGGCTGGAGGTCGTGGCCATCGCCGATGTGGACAAACGCAACCACGCTTCGGCAAAGGAGCGCTTCCCCAAAGCCACCATCTATCAGGACTGGCGGGAGCTTTTTGAAAAAGAGGCCGGCCGCATCGACAGTGTGAACGTCACGGTGCCCGACCACATGCACGGCGTGGTGGCCATGACGGCGCTGAATCTGAAAAAGCATGTCTATTGCCAGAAACCCCTGACCCACACCGTGGGCGAGGCCCGCGCGCTTCAAATGGCCGCCCAAAAAGCCGGGGTGGTCACGCAGATGGGGAATCAGATCCACAGCAGCAGCGAGTACCGCTCCGCCGCCAAGCTGGTGCAGGACGGGGCCATCGGAAAAGTGAAGGAGGTTCACTGTTGGAGCGGAGCCCGCTTCCCGCAGGAAATCCGTCCCGGCGGAGCCGATGCGGTCCCTGAGGGCCTGAACTGGGATCACTGGCTGGGAGTGGCTCCCGAGCGGCCCTACAAGGACTCCATCTACCATCCCTTCAACTGGCGCGGCTGGCAGGACTTCGGCGGCGGGGCCATCGGCGACTTCGGCTGCCACATCATGGACACCCCCTTCAAGGCCCTGGGCCTGACAGCGCCCCTGTCCGTGGAATGCACCGGCGCCGAGGAGGCGTGGATCAAAACCCCTTCCCGCTTCCAGGAATCCTGGCCGGCGTGGGAGGTGTTCCGTTACGAATTCCCCGGCACCCCGCTGACCGCCGGCCCGACCATGCCGCTCTACTGGTCCGACGGCGGCCAACTGCCGACCGGCGAGGCTCTGGAGGTTTTCAAGGGATCCCAGATTCCGCCCAACGGCGCGCTTTTCATCGGCACCGAGGGTTCCCTGATGATCGTCCATTACGGCGCGCGCCCATATCTGTTCCCTGAGGAGAAGAACAAGCAATTCCGCAAAACGCCCCCCGTTCCCGGCAATCCCCAGGAGCACTACACCAGCTTTGTGCTCTCCTGTCTGGGCGAAGGCAAAACCACCGACCATTTCGACTACGCCGCGCCCCTGGCCGAGGCCGCCCTGCTGGGCACCATCGCCGTGCGGCAGCCGAACAAAAAGCTGCTGTGGGAGGCTCCGGCGCTCAGCTTCAAGGACAACGCCGCGGCCACCGCGCTCGTGCAGCCGAAAATCCGCGACGGCTGGAAAGTCGCCGGCATCTGAGGAGTTCACAAGGCCCAGTGCCGCGCCTTTCCCACAGTCACCGCCTTTGAAAAAGGGACCCGGAATCATCCGGGTCCCTTATTTTGCGTCAAAGCACGTCGTCATGAGATTGAGGTCCGCAAAAGAAAATCCGCCGTGGCACTCAAATTTTCAAAAGAACTCCAAATGCAGCGGACGAGTCCATTTCGCGAGCGATTCCCCGCGGAAACACGGCTTATACCATTTCCAAAGATATTTTTGTTAATTCGCAGGTGGGTTCCCCGCACGGATTTCAGCGGCCCGGGTAGAACAGCCGTCCCGGCTGTCCCGCCGGGCATCCTGCCCGGTGCCACTGCCCCGGCGATTGCCATTGCCGCTTTTTACAGATTCAAAGCCGCCTTTCAAGGAGGGGATTTATTCTGTAAGCCTTTGACTGTGAATGAACAATATGATGAGTTGCGCTGAAGCGGGATGGCCGGCGCCGGCATTCCGGAAAACTGAAAAAACCGATGCTCCGGCACCGGGCAGGATGCCCGGCGGGACAGGCGGGACGCCTGTTCTACCGGCTTCCGTCGGCATTTCTATAAATGCCTAATGGAAATTTTATTACCATACGATTTATCTGTTTTCCTCATCTCCCCGGTTAGATAAATCAAATAATCAATCCCGGACGCAACGGACAGATTTTGCATGAGAAACAGGGCCATCGAAACGGAACACTTTTGTTTTAAGTGGTTTAGCAAAACTCATGTTCCATCCCCAGGCTTTACCCTCCTCACCCGTGGGTGTGGATGTCCACCAGAAACCCAAAGCACCCAGGACTTCATAACCATTATTTCTGCGAATACCTGCCGGAAGCGCGTTAAACCCGCCGCTGTCAGTGCCGTTGCCGTCCTCCTTCCAGCCACTGACGCTTTTCAGGGCTTCGCCCGGCTTTGTCGGTTCCACCGAATTTGGTCACCAGCATCAACCATTCGCTATCCATCGCTAAATGCCAACCGCTGGGGCAGGCTTTATTCGCCGCTGCCCAGGTGTAAAGCAAGACAAGCTCCTTTCAATTGCTTTCTTTGTCATCATAAGCGTGGCTCCCCTGCACTTTGTAGTTCAGGTTTTGGGCCATCCAGGTAACCGTGGCGCCAGTCGAATCATGTTTAAAGCTGGTCGTTTTATACGTTTGCCCATCGCGTGAGTCGGTAAAGGTGCCGGTGGATTGGGCCATTCCAGCCTGTGTGAAAAACAAGGCGGCAAGCATGGTGATGATGTGCTGTTTTATCATATTTGGTTTGGTTTGGTTTGCACGCCTGATCAGGCATTTTGGGTGAATCGAGGTCCGCCGACGGTTCAATCGCGAGGGGGCACCCGATAATCAAGGAGCGCTCAGCCGCCCGACTATGCCCGCGTTCACTGCCTTCCAGCATTCCGGTGATACGCCATCAGTCCATACGACGACAAGAACCAAGCCTCTGCGGTGAACCTGCGCGAGGCCCAGGCGCCCGTTATGTGCCCAAATTTTGCGCAGAGCTTCCTCCCACCGGTCAGCCTCGGCCGCGGACACAGCCTCCAGCCCGTAGAAACCGAGCTCGTTTTTTTCGCGGTAAAGGGCGAAGAGTGCGGAGCGAATGCCCTCCCTGCCCAGCGAGCCCTGCGACCCGCTCCCCGCAATCGCCTCAACGAAATCGGCGTTGGTCGAATGGTGCGGGTTCGCTGGCACTGCGGCGCGCGGGACATGCCGGACAGCGTCAAGCTGCCGCGTCATGAGCGACGCATGCAGCTCGGATCCCTTGAGGACCAACGAGCCCAATCCGCTCCCACTCATCTTCTTTTGCGGCTGCACCTTCCGGAGTTCATAGCGATTCGGAGCGGTTTCAAAGACCTTCAGCGCCTCCCCGGCACCATTATCCGTGGCCAGGGTCAGTATCCCGTCATGAATCCTGAAGATGACGACGACCACTTCGCCAATGGAGTTACTGCCGCGTTTGATTGTGGCGTGAAGCCGCTGTGGCTTTGTGCCTGCGAGCAGTGTAATTGTCGTCTCAAACCAAAAATTCGCATCCCGGTGAAAGTGGAGTGAATCGCCGGTGACCGTGATGGTGATTTTTTGTTTCGCCTTATCGTCCACCAGGACTCCCTCCCATGTGCCCTGGAGGAGTTGCAGTTCTGCATGGGTTGGTTGATTTGCAGCGCATTTAGCGTTGTCGGTGAGTTGCCCGCCTGCGTTAGCGACGAAAGAGGAGACGATGCAAGCAACGGTGATGATAGGTCGAAATAGTTTCATGGCTTTCAGTGTCAGGCGGCTGGCTGCGCAGGCTTGTAAAGACATTTTAAATTGTTCATTCATACGGGCGAGTGGGAAAAAGGATCGAGCTCGGCGTCATCGGGATTGGATCGACTGTGGTTGCAAACGGTCGTTAAAAGTAAGAACCAGCATGGCCGCATATTCCGACATTAAATTTCAAGCTTCGAAAACCGCTGTGGGGATGGGCGGCTTGGCTTCGCTTTACAGTGCCCCCGGACACTGCGGTGTTTCGCACGCCCCAAGGGGCGGGGAATTGAACCCTTCCGGGATTAAAAATAGCGCAGCCTGTTGTGTGGCCGGATTCAGTCCTGAAAAGGCAACCCCTGACAGCCTAAGGCAACTTTCCCGGAATTGAACTTATGAGAAGTATATAGCCCTCACGGGGAAGGGTATCCACACCGTGGGAAAAGGCTGTGTTTTCCTTGAAATTCCTTGCTTTGAAGGACTCTGCATGCTTTATTGAGAAGCACTTGCCCATGGGTTCACGGCGTAAATGATTTATGTTATTATGACATGCTTTTTCCGTCCGCGGCGTCGCTCCTTTCCGTCCGCCGGCGCAAAGCGGATTCGGAACGGCGCGCGGCGGCGGGCGGGCCATCGCCACATGCTTCCGGCTCCGACGGATCACGCCGATGACAGCGGCCACCGCCTTCTCTCAGTGTCCGCCCTGGCCGTGAGGGCGCGGGTCACCGCACGGCGCCGCAAGCAGATTCCGGCAAGGCTGACGGCCGGTGGCGGGCGGATCCGGACGCAGGGCGGCGGGGGTTCGAAATCAACGGGATGCCGGCTGAATCCGGAGGCTTCCTCCCATGACACCGGCGTCGCCAGGGGGGTGACGCCCATGTCACCGGTGACATGCAAACTTTCTTTGAGGATTCCACCGGAGGGGTGGCGCGGATGTCACCGGGGGGTGACACCGGCGTCCCCGGGAGAGTGGCGCCCATGCCATCGGGATCCTCCATCATACAGCCACCCTCAGAGGGATGGCCTGACGGTGACGGACACCTTTCCGGAAAGCCGGCAGCCGGGCGGATCCCGGTCCCGCCTTCCTGGAGGACCGGGAAAAGGCCATGACGGGTCACCCTCAACAAGCCTGCGCCCTTGCACAGAGGCTGCTGCCCCTGGTAAACGGAGGCTTGAAATATGGAGCACCTCATCCACGGCTCATTCCGGAACACCAGGGCGGGACATGACGTGGTCCCGCGCGATGATGTTTTCCGCTCCGGAATGCCGCGGAATCCCCTTGCCGCCACCCGTAGGCCCGGCTCCACCCGCACAGCACCATGAATCCGGCCGATCTTTCCCCTTTCCAGTCCGATCCGGCGGCAGCCGGCGTCCTGGCGCTGCTGGCCGCGGTCAAGTGGCGCAAGGCGCGTGATGCCGCGAAGGAGCTTTATAAAAAGGACCGCGTCAAATATTTGCCCCTGCTGATCGCGGCCAATGCCGGACTGGCGGAGGAAATGCTGGACCGGGGACTGACGGAGGACGCGGCTGCGGTGATCACTTACCTCAAAACCATTGCCCCCCCTGCCTTGGTGGAGGCGTTGCTGGCCCGCCGGAATCAGGTCAAAACGGTCGCCGCCATGGTCAAAGGCAGTCCGGCTGAAGCTCTGGCCGCCGCCTGGCGGATCGTTTCCGGATCATCCGCGGCGGGTCCGCCTTCCACCGAACTCATCAACGCCGCCGACCGGCTGGCGCTCAGCACGCAGTTGCCGGAAGGGACCGATGCTCCGGAACTGCGGGCGGAATGGAAGGCTGTGCGCGGCGCCGTGGATGCCACGGCCAACGGCGACTGGGAGGGTGCCAAAGCCGCGCTGCGGGGAATCTCCGCGCAGTCCGTCTTTGGAGGCTGGCGGCTGTTTCTGCGCGGCGTCCGCTGCGTGCACACCGGGGAGTTGGAGACCGCGCGCCAGTGCTTCACCGCCCTGCCCCTGGGAGCCGCCGCCGCCCGCGCCTCCTGGGCCTACCGACAGGTCTGCGGTCTGCCGGGGGGACCGGACCTGCCCTCCCCCGCTGCCCGTGCCACCTACCTCTCCGTCCTCTGCGGAGCCTCCGTCAGAGCTGCCACCGCCATCGCCGAGGCGGACGCGCTCTGGAGGAAGCATGATCTCGTGGGAGCTTGGACCACACTCGCGCCCGGATTTGGCCGGGGGGAATTTCCTTCGGACGCACCCGGTCTGGCCGGCACCCTGACCAGCCTGTTTCTGGCCAATCCCTTCAAAAGGCTGCAGCATGCCGGGGATACGGTGCCCCGCTTCTGGGCATGGATGGCGCGGCGGGTGGAGCGGCCCGGCAAAATTCCCCCGCTGGAAGAGATGCTGATCCTGCTGCAGTTGATGCGGCTGGGAGGGCCGGACGTGGACGCGAAGGAGGTGATGCATTGGGCGGAGCGCATCGTGGATTTGGATACTCAAGCGCATGGACCCGATCCTCTCCGGGCCGCCGCAGTGTGGGAACTGGCCGCCGCCAGCCTGCGGGAGGAGGATCATGGCGGCGATGACCTTCAGCCGCCGTCCCATCCGGAAGAGGAGGATTTGCACCAATTCCGGGCCGGGGCGCTGCGCCGCAGCATGGAGTTGGATCCCTTATATGCCCCGCGCACGCTGGCGCTTCTCCGGCATCTGGCCAAGGCTCCCGGAAAAGAGAAGGAGCTGAAAACCTTGGGCACTGCGGCGGCGGACCGCTTTCCGGACCATCCCGGCATCCTGGCCGCAGCCGGCAAAGCCATGCTGGAGGCGGACGGCGGCAAAGCCTTGGATCTGCTGCGCAAAGCCCGCCGTCTGGATCCCGGCGACACGGAGACCGCGGACGCGCTTTTCGAAAGAGTCCGGACGGAGATCTTCAAAAAGGATCACACCAACTCCGCCCTCTGGGAGGAACTGGAGTCCCTGGCCAAACCTGCGCCCGCCACGCCTCCGGACTCCACCCGCGATCTGAATCCCGGCCGCCTGCGCTGGATCGTGAAACTGAGACGGGCTCTGCTGGATCCGCAGCTTGCCGGCCGCCCGGAGGCGCTGGAGGCGGCTCTGGCCACCGCTCCTTCGGTTTTTCTGGGTCATCTGGCCCTGTGCCTTCTCCGGGATGTCCACACGCGGGAGGAGGGAACCACCGCTTTTCCCTCCAAAGCGTCCGCCAAAAACATCAATTGGCAGGATCTGGGCTGGGTTTCCCATCTGTTCCACTGGAGATGGATGCAGCGTGCGACCGGGGAGGCCGGCAGAATCTGGAGGCGGGGTTTGGATGAATGGCTGTGTGGTATCGCCGCCGGACTGTTCAACCCCCGCACGCTTGTTCAGGAGGAGAACGCCAAAGCCGCCCTGATCTTCGCGCGGACGGTTTTTTCCCTCACCCAGCAGTATTATATTTTATCCCCCGAATCCCTGCCCGGCGCGCTGATCCTGGAGGTGGCCAAAACGGTGGCCGATCCCATCGGACGCAACCGCCACTACCAGCTGGCTCTCGCCTCCATCCTGCTCCCGGTCTCCTGCCGGGCCCACACCGTGCCCTGCTCCTGCCGGGAACTCGCGGCCATCCAGCGCGCCGCGGAGGATGCCGGCGATCTCAAATCAGCCCAACTGGCGGACCGTCTGATCGGGCTGTGCGGCACCCTCTCCCCCCCCTTCTGGACAAGGCTGCGGGGCAAAAGCACCAAGGCCAAAGCCAAAGCCAAAGCCAAAGCCAAAAAAACAGTTTCCAAAAAAGCCGCCGTTAAAAAATCAGCGGCTGGAACAGAGCCCGACGGCAACGGCACCGGGGCCGCCGTCAAAAAAACAACAGCCAAAAAAGCCGCCACGAAAAAGAAAAAAGCCACGAAAAAAGCCTCCGGCCCCAAAAAACAGTGGAGCAGTGATGACACCAAGGAAATCATCAGCGAATTCATGGCCCGGCTGCAACGGCTGGATCAGCCCGATCTTTTTGGGGGCTCCTAAAAAATCCCCTCCCGCTCCGGCCATCAATACCCTGTCTTCCCGTATCGCCCCCCCTCCAGTCCCGGCACCGCTATTAAATCCACCACCCCGCCATGCTGAATCCCTGGCTCGTTCTCAATCTTCCTCCGGACGCTGACGAAACCGCCATCCGCCACGCTTGGCGGACCGCCCTGCAGGCCGCTCCCCCGGAAAGCGATCCGGTGCGTTTTCAGGCGGTGCAGGAGGCCTACACCGCCATCCGCGATGC
Organism: Verrucomicrobiales bacterium; assembly: GCA_028293125.1. GTDB lineage: Bacteria > Verrucomicrobiota > Verrucomicrobiia > Verrucomicrobiales > V1-33 > CAIZWU01. The sequence continues at coordinate 146,485 of JAQGPJ010000026.1, forward strand.
CCGCAGCCGGGCGGACACCGCTTTCAGGGAATGGAAAAATCCTCCGGACTCCCCTTCCGCCGCCGTGCGCGCCCTGCTGGCCGTGCCGGGAGCGGTGAAGGTGCCGCCCGCCGCCGCCTTTCATTCCTATCTTCAGGCCTGCGCCACCTCCTCCCCCACCCCATGATTCCCGACTCCTTCCCACCCTCCGCCCGGGATTTGAATTCCCCTGATTCCCCGCCTCATCCCTCCCGCACCGTGCCTCCAGCCGATGAGGACACAGCTGTTCCTGATGAAACAGGAATTGAACCGTCGTTGGATGATGATAAGGAAGAAGAAGAGGAGGATGAGGACGTGGACATGGAGCAAGAGGAGGAGGAGGAATGGGATCCCGCAGCCCTAATGGCCGGGCTCGGCGAACTGCGGGATGAAATGACCGCCTCCACCGCCGAATGGCGGCGGGGCAGCCGCCGGCAGATGGACGCACTGAAGGAATTCAGCACCATGCTCCAGGCCATGGGCGAAATGATGCGCGACATTCAGCGGCAGACGCGTCCCGACCCTGCGGAGGCGGCAAACTCCGGCCTGCCCGGGGAGTGGCTGCACATCCTCATCGAACTCCACGACCGCGCTTTCCGCACCGCCACGGCGCTGGCCATGCCGCCCGCCGGCACCGCCAGCCTCTGGCCCGCCGCCCGCGTCCAGCTGAATGCCTGGCACCAGGCATGGAAAACCTGGTCGGAAGCCGCCGGCATGCAGAGCGCCCATCTGCTGAACCTGCTGCGCCGCGCCGGTCTCCAGCAGGTTGCCGCGCTGGGACAGCCGTTTGATCCCGCAACCATGCAGGCGGTGGAGGTGGCGCATGATCCCTCGATGCCGGACCATCAGGTCACCGCCGAACTGCTGCCCGGGTGGACCGTGGCCGCCACCGGCCGGCTTCTACGCCCCGCCCAGGTGCGTGTCTCCCGAAGACAGTCCGCCGGCACCGCCACTGCCACCTGACGGCGTGGCAATCCTTTCCCGCAGGACTGTGTACATTCCTTCAAACTGTCACCGGGTCCCACCGCTCCGTTTTTTTATCACCGATTTTCTTTATGTCCCATCCTGTTGTCGCCGGCATTGACCTTGGCACCACCAACTCCTGCATCGCCGTGGTCCTTGACGGCCAGCTGACCGTCATCCCCGTGGATGGCCGCCCCACCATGCCCAGCGCGGTGGGGCTGGATCCCTCGGGCCGTCTCATCATCGGTCAGCCCGCCAAAAACCAGGAGGTTTCCGCGCCGGAAAACACGATCCTCTCCATCAAGCGCCACATGGGCACGGATTATAAAGTGACACTGGGGGACAAAACCTTCAGTCCGGAGGAGATCAGCGCCCTGATCCTGGGTGAACTCAAACGCGCTGCGGAGGCTCATCTGGGCCAGCCGGTCACCCAGACGGTCATCACCGTGCCCGCCTTTTTCAACGAGGCCCAGCGCAAGGCCACCCAGGCCGCCGGGCAGCTCGCCGGCCTGGAGGTGCTGCGCATCATCAACGAGCCCACCGCCGCCGCCCTGGCCTACGGGGCGGGCGATTCCTCCAAGCCGGAGGGGGAGACCATGCTGGTGTATGACCTCGGTGGCGGCACCTTCGATGTCTCGGTGGTGCGCGTGGAGCAGGGCGTGGTGGAGGTGAAGGCCAGCTTCGGCGATGTCAACCTGGGGGGCGATGATTTCGACAGCGCACTCGCCGCCAGAGCCGCGGATCTCTTCGCCGCCCAGCCGGACGCCCCGCCTCTGAATGAAAGCGCCCGCCGCCGTCTCAAGGGGGTGATGGAGAAGGCCAAGATCACCCTTTCCGATGATCCCTTCGCGAAAGTGGCCGAGGATTATCTCACGCCCGCGCACCACCTTCAGGCCGAGTTCTCCCGCAGTGAATATGAGGATCTTATCGAGCCCTCACTGGACGTGACCATCAGCTGCGTCCGCCAGGCTATGAGCGCCGCCGGCGTGACCGCCGGGCAAATCGACAAAATCATGCTCGTCGGCGGAGCCACCCGCACCCCCGCCGTCCATACGCTCCTGGAGATGGAGCTGCACAAAACCCCGCATCACGAGATCGATCCGGATCTGATCGTCGCCATGGGCGCGGCCATTCAGGGTGCCGCCCTCGCCGGCCAGCCCGCGCCGGCCATCCTCATCGACATCACGGCCCACACCTACAGCGTGAGCGCGGTGCGGCCGGATGACACCTCGCTGGTGATCTGCGCTCCCATCATTCCCCGGGGGACTCCCCTGCCCGTGCGCCGGGCTGAGTCCTACATCACCGCCCATGACAATCAGACGGCGGTGAGGGTGGATGTTTTCCAAGGCGAGTATCTGATGCCGGAGGACAATACCCATCTGGGCGGCATGATGGTGGAGGGTCTGTCCAAACAGCCCGCGGGCAGTGTTATTGTGATCGAGTTCCGGCTGGACCTGAACGGCATCCTCACCGCCACCGCCATTGAGAAAATAACCGGTCTGACCAAAGCCATCGCTCTCGACACCCGCGGTCAGCACCGTCTCAATCTGGATGCCGCCCGCGCCAACCTCGACGCCCTTTTCGCCGAAGCGGAGGAGAACGCTTTGGACTTGGATGATGAGGATGAGGGTGACAACGACGACGGGGATGACGATGACGATGAGGTGAAGCCGGAAGAGGTGCTGGAAATGGAGACAGAGGAGACTCCCGCCCCCAAGCCCGTTGGCGGCAAACCACGCCGCACCGCCGCTGGCAGCCCCGCCACCACCGATGCCAATGAGCCAGCCGCCCTTCTGGCCACCGCCAAAAGCCTCCGCCGGCGGGCGGAGGCGGCTCTGGCCACCGGCCTGTCCCCCAGAGATCAGGGGGATATTCAAACCATGCTCGAAACGGTCTCCTCCGCCATCCAGAACCGCGACTGGAGCAATCTTGAATCCATCACCGACCGCCTGAGCGATCTACTTTTCTATTTGGAGGACTGAACGGAAACCATCCAACCGGGCCGGATCTGACCTGTCCTGACCTGATGGCATCCGCTCACCATCCCTGCCCCGGGCGCTGGCATCGCCTTTGTGGACTGCTTAAAGTGCTCGAAGGGAATCCGCCGCTGCGGACGCCCCCGCCTGGAAGCGTTCCGTGACGTCCCTGTACAACAGCTGGGCATGGCAGGATGGGCCGGCGGCGGCGGTCTCCGCTTTGACTCTTCCGCCGGGTGAAAACCGCCTGGAGGCGCTGCGTCAGGTGCGGGAGCGCTGGAGTCAGCGTGACGCCCCCGCCGCGCAGGAGTGGCTGCGGGCGCTCCCCCCCGGACGACCGGGCCGTGCTGGAAAACCAAGCGTGAAAGTTGATCAGATTTTCCGCGCCCCCGGCCAGTGCCGCCACGCCCAGGGCAGCAGCAGGGCGGCGGTGAACAGGGTGGCCAGCACCCCGACGGTGCAGCAGAGGCCCATGGAGATGAGGCCTTTATTGCCCGACAGCGCCAGAGAGCCAAACCCCAGGCCTGTGCTGAGCCCGCAGTAAAGCAGCGCCCGGCCCACGCCGCGTCCCCCGTCCCCGCCCTCCGCCGGCAGGCGGCGCAGGGAATAAATCATGTGAATGGTGAAATCCAGCCCCAGCCCCAGGCTGAGGGGCACGGCGGCGATATTGACCATGTTCCAGTCCATGCGCACGGCAGCCATCCATGCCACCAGCACCAGCCCGCTGAAAGCGAGCGTCAGCAGGGCCAGCATGATCTCCCTCACACTCCGGAAAGCCAGCCATAGGAGCACCGCCAAACCAATGCCCGCCGGCACACAAATACGGACCACCTCTTTGGAGGCCAGCGCCTTCATGCCGGCGGTAAGATATTCCCATCCTGCGGGTTCCAAATGCGGAATGCCGGCCAAGGACCGCACCAGACCGGAGCTGGCACTGGTTTCCCCGGACGGCAGCGTGACAAACCCCATGGCCACCGCACCGCCATCGGCGGTGCGGGCAAGCATGCCCCCGGCGGGTCCCTCCAGCAGCGCGGTGTCCGGCCAGCGCAGTTCCGGCGGCCCGGCGGCCCATTGCTTCCAGACCTCGAAAACCTTGCCGGCAAACAAAAAGCCGTTCTTTTCAAACCCGGCAGTGTCCATGGCTTGGGCGATGGATTCCGAATTCGCGGCGATCCGGCCCAGCACTTCACGGTTGGTGTCCTGACACGCCTGGCAGGGGAAAAGCGGCCTGGGCAGAAACCAGGGACCAATGCCACCGCCTGCGGATGCGGATGCGGATGTGGCCGGGGTCTCCGGGCCGGATGGCGTGGCGGCTTTTTCCAGCAGCGTGGAAGCCTGGGTCAAAGCGGTGCGGACCTGCTCCACGCTGCCGGAGGCGATCAGCGGCACCCAGCCCCCCTCCGTGCCACCGGGCTGCATTTTCTCCTGAAGGCGCTCCATGGCCTGATAGGCCTCGCTGTTCACCGGGCGCAGAACGGCGGTTTCGCTGGTCAGGCCGGGAAATCCCCGCACCGCCAGAATACCAAAACAGGCCAAAGTGAGCACCAGCGCGGTCCATCCGGGGAGAGAGGAAAACCGGCCATGCGGTCCTTCTGCCAGCGCCGTGCCGTGCCCGGACCGCTGCTGGGCAGGCATCTTCAGCCGCAGGGCCAGCGGCAGAAAAGCGCAGACCATCACAAGCGCACCGGTCAGGATGCCCAGCGCGGTGATCAGCCCCAGCTGTGAGATGCCCGGCAAGGAACTAAGCGCCAGCGAGCCGAACACTGCGGCGGCGGTGACCGCGGACCAGAACACGCCCGGCACCACACGGCGCGCGACCTCGCTCCATGAGGGGTTTTTCAAGGTCTGCGCCTCATGGAGCCCCACCACGCCAAAATCCTCGACCATGCCTGTCAAAATAGCGGCAAAGCCGATGGACATGACATTCAGGCTGCCAAAAAACAACCCCGCCAGCCCGATGGTCAGCAGGTTGGTGATCAGAAGGGCCAGCATCAGGAGAAGCAAAGGCTTCACGGTGCGGTGCAGCAGCCAGAACAGCCCGCCCACAATCACGGAGATGAGGCCGATGGACTGCTTCATGTCGCTTTCCATGCCGGCGGAAATCTCCGAGCGGAACACCGGCTCGCCTGTGAAGGCGAAGTTCATGCCGGCAAATTCCGGTCTGCCGTCCCGCCAGGCGCGCACCGCCGCCCGCATGCGGTCCAGCCAGGCTCCGGCGGCGCGGTAATCTTTCAATTCCCCTGGGGCCTCCGCGAAAATCAGCTGGAAAGTGCCGTCCGGGCTGCGGAAGCCGTCCCCGCCCGTCATCCCCTCCCCCTGCCGGCTGTTCTGAAACAGCGTCAGGGTCCGCATCCCCACCCCCAGGGGATCATAGGATCCCAGCGCCATGGCCTGCCCGTCCGTGGAGGTGGCCAGATCCTCCAAAGCCGCCGACAGCTTTTGAGAGAGCGCATCCGGCTCCAGCGAGGCGGCCAGGGCTTTGACATCCTCGGGTGGAGCGTTCAGCCAGGTATAAGCCGCGATCCCCGCCAGAAAATCCGGATCCTCCAGCGCCGTCTGACTGCTTTTCACTCCCACACACAGCCCGGGCTGCTCCCGCAGCCAGGCGGACAGGGATTCCGCTGCGGAATGCAGCCGCTCCGGATCGGGATTCTCCAGCGTGATCACCAGTCGGTCCCGCTGCTGGAACGCATCCCGCATCAGCCGCGTCCCGTTCAGCCCCGGCAGATCCCGCGGCAGCAGGTCAAAAAGATCGACATTGTAACTCAGCCGCGAAATCCCGAACACTCCCGCTCCGGCCGCCACCAAAAACAGCCCCAGCAATAAAACAATCCAACGGCGCTGCATGCAAAAAGCTCCCGGAAATTCAGTTACTCAACAAAAAACCACCCTTTGACCATCCAGTCCAGTTTCCACATTTCCCCGCCCCCATCTCTCCCTCCCAGTATACCCATCCACACCTCTGAAACCTGAACCCTGAACCCTGAACCCTTTCCCCTTTTTCAAACCATCCCCAGCTGCATCCGCCCCTCCTCACTGATCATGGCCTGATTCCACGCCGGCTCCCAGACCAGCTCCACGCGGGCATTGGCGATGCCGGGCAGCTGCATGATCCTGGACTGGGCATCCGCCGCGATGGTCGGCCCCATGCCGCAGCCGGGGGCGGTGAGGGTCATTTTGACATCCACCACCTTCTGTCCCTCCTCCTCGGACACCGCGCAGTCATACACGAGGCCCAGATCGACAATGTTGACAGGAATCTCGGGATCGAACACCCCCTTCAGCTGCTCCCAGACGGCCGCGTTCAGCTCCTCCCCCTCCAGCAGCACCGCGCCCTGCCCGCCGTGCCCGTCATTCTTCTCAATGCCCAGCGCATCGGCGTTCTTCGCGGAGATGCGGGCCAGACCGTGCTCGGTGGCCACCGTGTAGCTGCCGCCCAGGCTCTGGGTGATGATCACGCGGATGCCGGCAGGCAGGACGATGGTGTCGCCGCTGGGAATCTGGATGGCCTCGACTTCACGGCCGAGTTCGATTTCAGTCTGTTGCATAAGAAGGGGGGATTGTTTTTCTGCTGCATCCTTGCGGCGAACCCGCCGCACTCAAGCGCGGACTTGAGGCCTCCTGAAATGAGGTGCCAGCCCTTGCGGCGTGCAGGCGTCAGGCCGGGAATCTACTCAAGGACTGCGTTCAGCGAGGCGGCGTTGCTGTTGATGGCGGCACGCACGGCCTCGGCGGGACGGGCCAGCGCTTCGTGAAGGGTTTCCGGCGTGCAGGCGGCCATGACGACATCGAAGCGCGTGCGCAGCGCAGGGACGGAATGGGCCTCCACCATACCGCCGATGACGGCGGAGGGCTTGCCAAAGCTCCGCGCCAGATCGGCCATGCAGACGGGTCCCTTGCCATGCAGAGTCTGACCGTCCAGACAGCCCTCACCGGTGATCACCAGATCCGCCTCCCTTGCGGAAGCCTCCAGCCCCGTGACTTCGGCCACCACATCGAATCCCGGCCTTGTGAGGGCTTTGCAGAAAGTCATCAGCCCGAAGCCCAGTCCGCCAGCCGCTCCGGAACCTGGTTCGTTCCGCGGGTCCATCCCGAGCTCGTGCGCCACCAGATCCGCCAGATGGCTCAGCGCAGCCTCAAACAGTGGGATTTTGTCAATGGCCACCCCTTTCTGCGGGCCGTAAACCGTGGTCGCCCCTTCGCGTCCCAGCAGAGGGTTGGTGACATCGCAGGCGGCGACAATCTCCGGCAGCTTCAGCCCGGCGGGCGGAATGATGCGCACCACCTCCAGCAGATTGGCCGGCACAGGAACAATAGGTTCCCCGGCCTCATTGAGAAACTGGTATCCCAGCGCCCACGCCATGCCGCTGCCGCCGTCATTGGTGGCGCTGCCGCCGATGCCCACCACCAGCTTTTCCGCTCCCAGGGTCATGGCGTGCCGCATCAGTTCGCCGGTTCCGGCGGTGTTCATGCGCCACGGATTGCGCTGCGCCGGAGGCACCAGCTTCAGCCCGGAGGCCTCGCTCATCTCGATCACCGCCGTGCGCTGGTCCGCCAGCCAGGCAAAGCCCGCCATCTCCGTCTCCCCGCGCGGACCGATGACCGGCACCGTGCGCCACTCTCCGCCCAGGGCCTCGCAGATCACGCGGGCCGTGCCCTCGCCCCCGTCCGCCATGGGGCGCAGGATGCATTTGGCCTGCGGCCAGATGTCCAGCACGCCGGCCGCCACAGCGGAGCACGCCTCGGCGGCGGTCAGTGTGCCTTTGAATTTATCGCAGGCAATAAGGACAACAGGACCGGGGGAGGGCATGGGAGCAGTGGAAAAATGCAAGGTTGTTCTCTAACTTTGCGCGGAAATTTGTCAATGCGGACTACAGGGCGTTCCGGCACGCTTGGACTGTCTCAATATTCGACCGCAAATGCGCCGGGCTGAGGGTCCCCGCGATCACCACCGGACGCCCCGGCAGCGCCAGTGCGGACCGCAGGCAGTGCTCCGCTCCACGGGAACCGGCGCCCGACGGTAAATTCCCTGAGGAAAGCACCTTCTTGAGCAGCACTCCCCGCCCGGCGGCGGCGGCGGCTTCGATGACCGGCTGGTGTTCGTGAAACCATGGGTTCCAAGCCACCATGATCATATCACAGAGCGGCACCGCCGCCAGCCCTCCCTCCAGACTCATGGTGGAGATGCCGATGGCCCGGATTTTTCCCTCCTCCCGCAGGGTGTGCAGCGTTTCGAGCGCCGCCGTGTCCCGGATGGCCGGCAGGTCCTCCCGCGGGCAGTGCAGCAGCACGGCGTCCAGCCGGTCAGTGCTCAGGTGGCGCAGGCTTTCCTCCACACTGCGCCGGGTGTGGGCGGCGGAGAAATCCCAGGAGGATTTTCCGTTTTCGAAAATCTCTCCGGTCTTGGTGAAAAGGTGGAACCGGTCCCGCCGGGAACTGCCCAGCAGCTTTCCCAGCCGCTCCTCCGCGATGCCATAGGCCGGAGCGGCATCCAGGACATTCACTCCGTGCTCCAGCGCTGTGTCCAGCAGCTTCCGGCAGGTGCGGTCATCGGGCAGATCGAAAGTGCCATGTTTCAGTCCCTCCGTGCGGCCCCACTTTACTGTGCCGATGCCCAGCGGGGAGACATTCAGCCCGGTTTGGCCCAGAGGGTGGGAAATCAGAGTCGGCATGGAAAAGGAAAAAGGAGGAATATCACGGAACAAATCAGGACACCGGAGGACGGCACCGGAGCGGAGCGGAGAGCCGGGCGGATCAGGGGATTTGCCAAAATCCGGCCGTGCGCCTTCCCTGCCGCACGGCTGGCTTATGGCAGGGCCGGATCCTCCCGCACGGCCGGCCGCCAATCCGCGGTATCCCAGGGATAGGTGCCCATTTCCGCCAACGGCAGCGGAACGGACGCTGAGGGCGGGATGACCGCCGTCACCGAGGAGGAGGCATCAAAAGCCGCCGGAAGCCGGGCCGCCGTGAAATCGAGCGCCTTCTCCGCGAGGGCCGGTGCGTAAACCAGCTTGGCCGGCCACGCGAGCGCGGCGTTCCCCTGCTCCAGCAGCGCCGGACCGTCGGGCAACCGGCTGGCGGCATTGGGCTCGGCGCGGTCCACGGTCCAGCAGGCCCAGAGCATGGAGGAGAAATCGAAGGCGGGAAACATCTCCGAAAGTTTCCGCCGGGCGTTGGTGACCGCCGCCTCATCGGTCATGGAGGCTCCCTCCTCGGCCACGCCGCCGCCCAGATACCAGACCGTTTCCTCCTCCAGCGGATGGCTGGTGATGGTGGCCACCGGTTTCGGACTGACCGTGACGCCGTGGCCGTAGAGCGGTGGGAGCCTGCCCCGCACCATGATCTGCTTCAAAGGCCGGCGCTGCGCGACGCCGCGGCCCAGCCCCAGCGCCTCCGCCGCCGCCTCATTGCCGGTGGCCGCCGTGAACAGAAACACATCCGCCGTCAGCCGCGCCCCCCCGCAGGCCAGCGCCGCCAGCCCGCCGTCCGGGCGCATTTCAAACTGAAGCGGTCCGCTATGGAAAATCCGGTCGCGCACGGGAGCCGCCAGCGCCCTGAGCACGCTTTTCACCTCCAGCACCGTTTCCCTCAGCTCATAAACCGCGCCCTTGTGCCCGCCGTCACGCAGGGCGGCCGGCCAGGTTTCCCGGTCCAGCTTCCGCACCTCCCCCTGCATGGCGCGGACGCCCACAGTCGCGCCCACCTGGGAAAGCCACGATCCGGCAGCCCACAGGTGCTGGCACGGGGACAGAGTCCCGGCCTCCGCCAGGGACGGGCTGCGGTTTCCGGCCAGGCATTCGTGCCATAACGGAGGCAGCTCCCGCAGCCGGGCCGCAATGTCCCGGTTCGAGCCGTCCAGTCCATATTTCACCCCGCCGTGCAGAATTCCCTGGGCTCCGAGAGTCTGCCCCGCGCCGATGGCTTCGCGCTCCAGCAGAATGGCGTCGTAACCCGCCGCCAGCAGCCGCCGCAGTGTCCACAGACCGGCAATGCCGGCCCCCGCAATGATAACCTGACGATGAATGAAACCCACTGTCCCAGCAGATAAAAGCCGCCCCTGTTGCTGGCAACCGGAATCCCGGTTTGCATTCCGCCGGCACCCCGTCTTTGAATGACCCAGGAAACTCCGCCATCGCACTGCCCGGACGGCGCGGCCATTCCACCCCCAGCCCAACAGCCTCCTTTCACCGGACCCACCCCTTTCCATGAGCCAGCGGAATACCCCTTCCCATCCCGCCACTGTTCCCGCCCCTCCGGCAGGCTCCCGATCACGGCGGCTCTGGATCATGGCCGGCGCTCTGCTTGTCTGCTGGGGTGTGGCTCTGACCCTGGTTATCATGCGGGGGAAAAACCGGAAGGCGGAGGCGGGGATCGCCCGGGAGCGGAGTTCATCCGGCTTCCTACCCACCGTCGCCAACCCGGGCCCCGCGCCCGGACCCGCACCGCAGGGCATGGCGTGGATTCCCGGCGGTGAATTCTCCATGGGCAGCGACTCCACAGCGGAATCCCTGTGCAGCATCTCCGGGGTCACCCGCGATGCGCAGCCAGTGCACCGGGTGTATGTGGACGGATTCTGGATGGACGCCACGGAGGTGACCAATGAGGAGTTTCAAAAATTCGTGACCGCCACCGGCTATAAAACCGTGGCCGAGGCCGCCCCCACCAAGGAGGAGTTTCCCACCGTGCTTCCGGAGCTGCTCACCGCCGGCTCAACGGTCTTCACCGCCACACCGCAGCGGGTGCCCCTGAACAACTTCGCGCAGTGGTGGCGGTTCGAGCCCGGAGCGGACTGGAGGCATCCCACCGGTCCGGACAGCAATCTTCAGGGCCGGGAGAAATATCCCGTGGTGCAGGTGGCTTACGAGGACGCGGCAGCCTACGCCAAATGGGCCGGCAAGCGGCTGCCCACGGAGGCCGAATGGGAATTCGCCGCGCGGGGCGGACTGACCGGCAAACTCTATGCCTGGGGCGATGAACTCAAACCCGGCGGGAAATTCCAAGCCAATATTTACGAGGGCACCTTTCCCGTCCAGGATGGCGACACCGGCGAGGACGGATTCAAGGGGCTGGCCCCGGTGGCGCAGTACGCCCCCAACCCCTATGGCCTTTACGATGTGGCCGGCAATGTCTGGGAATGGTGCAGCGACTGGTACCGCGAGGACACCTATGCGGCGCAAAAGGCCCAAGGCGGCGTGGCCCGCAATCCTCAGGGACCCGCCTCCTCCCTGGATCCGGAGGAGCCCGACCAGCCAAAACGGATCCACCGCGGAGGATCGTTTCTCTGCACGGATCAGTACTGCTCCCGCTACATGGTCGGCACCCGCGGCAAAGGCGAGGTGCGCACCGCCAGCAACCATCTGGGCTTCCGCTGTGTCAGGGAGGCTCCTCCGGACGCAGGCAGCACGCCGGCAAGCCGGACCGGAGGATGAGCCGCCACCCCTGCAATCCTTTGGGCCCGGCCCGGAAACTCCAACTGCCCATGGCGGAAAATGAGGCTTTCCCCGGCATCCGCCAATTCAAAGGAATGAGTGGCGGAATGGAATAAAATCGCTGAAGAAACGGTCACATGCTTCGTCGCGCCCCACAGAGATCCATGAGGTTGCCTCCCCCCATCGTCCGCATGAGCACCCGGCGGCGCTCCCGCCCCCGCGGGCTCATTTTCCGTGCCGGCGTGGCGGCGCTCAAAGGGTTCGCCTGGTCGGTCCCCGCATTCCTCGTGCTCTGGGCCTTCGGTGCGCTGTGGTATGATTTCCCCTTCATTCCTGGCTGGATCGCCTGCGCCTGGATGGCGGGCCTGGTGTATTTGCTGTTCCGGCTGCGGAAGCTGGGATCCTGTCTGACGGCGGTGGGCCTCTCGGTGGCCGTGGTCTGGCTCTGGTGGCGCACGCTGTCTCCCTCCAATGACCGCTCATGGGAGCCGGACGTGGCGCTGACCGGCTGGGCGCAGCCCCAGCCGGATGGGGACACCGTGGTGCTCCACAATGTCCGGCACTGCCATTACCGCAGCGGGACCGACTACACCCCGGCGTGGGAAACCCGCACCGTGAAGCTCAGCAGCATCACCACCATCGACCTGGCCCTCTGTCACCGGGATACGTCCTCCGGAGCCCATCCCATCGTGAGTTTTCAATTCTCGGATGCGCCTCCGGTCTGCTTCTCCATCGAGCCCCGCTTGGAGAAGGGGGAGGAATACTCGGCTCCCGGCAGCTTTTTCCGGCGCTATGAGCTGGTGTATGTCATGGCCGATGAAAACGACGCCATCCGTGTGCGGACCCAGTACCAGCAGGATGGGCAGGCTTATCTGTACCGGCTCAATATAACGCCGGAGCAGGCCAGAAGCCGTTTCCAGGAATACATCAGCACCCTCAATGAGCTTCATGGGCAGCCGCGCTGGCACAACGCGCTGACCACCCGCTGGCAGACCAGCCTCCGCACCCAGCGCAACGGGTCCTCCAACGCGCCCTGGGACTGGCGGCTGCTGGCCATTGGCAAAGCGGATGAACTCCTCTTTTCCCGCGGCCGGCTGGTCACGGACGGTCTGTCCTTCCAGGATCTGAAAGACAGGGCGCTCATCAGCGACGCTGCCCAAAAAGCCGGTGACTCCCCGGATTTCTCCCGCCTCATCCGCACTGGCCGGCCGGGCTTCAGCATTCTGCCCCCGCCGGCACCGGCGATGCCACCGCCTGCCAAGGCGGCTACCGCAGCGGAGCCTCCTGCCCCCGTTTCAGAACCGGAGCCTCCTGCCGAACCGGCAGTATCCTCCCCCTCCCCCTCCTGAAAGGAGAAGTTCAGCTTTCACAAAGGAAAAGCAGGTGGCCGGAACATGGATGCCTCCCGCAGGCGGGAATGAATCACGTGGGCCATGTCCACAGCCACCGCTTTGATATGCTCGGTGTTCGGGCCGGCAAAAAGACGGTCGGCCGCCGCTTTGAAAAGCTCCAGCCAGCGGTCGAACATGGGCCTGTCCATCCGTGTCTCCAAGGCCAGTTTGAGATGGACCGCCAGCGGACTTCCACGGTAGCCTCCGGTCCGGAAAAGCACGGTTTCCCAGAAGTCGCAGATTTTGGGCAGGTGCTCCCGCCAATCCACTTTGGCCACTTGGTCAAACACCGGTCCCAGCGCGGTGTCCTTTCTCACGGCGGTGTAAAAGGCACCCACCAGCGTCTCGATCTCCGTCCGGCCCAGAATGTCGCCTCTTTCAGTGGAGTGTTCAGTCATGCCCGACCATAACACGGCGGGCGCGGAGCTGCCGGAAACTCCGGGCACGGTTTTGATCTGCGTCAAAAGCCTTCACCGTTTCCAGGCGTGGAGCCGGTTGGCAAACGGTTCTTTCCGGCACAGCGGGACTGAAGCGGCCACGCTTTCGACAATTCCTACAAAAGGCCGTTTTCATCCCATGCGGAAAGGCAGACCGGGCTGGCATAGCGCTCAACCGTTCCGGTATCCGGCTCCGGAGGATACGCCCCCGGCGGGAGGTTTTTCAAAACCAGCTCCCGCAGAATGGAACGGTGGCAGGATTCCTCATCCCGGCAGAAGCAGCCGAAGCTCACCGGGGCCGTCCGTGAGAAGGCGGCCAGCAGCCTGATCACCTGCCGGCATGGCGCGCTGCGCTCCATGGCGGCCCGGTAACCGCGCCGGAAGCCAGCGGCGGAAATCCGGCGCTCCGCATAATCGGCAGCCAGCGCATCCGGGGGAGCCAGCAGAGGCAGCCAGGAGTCGAACCATCCCTTTCGGGCGCGGTCCTCACGCCGCACCCCCACGGGTGCATGGCGGGCCACACCGATTCTCACGCCTTCACCAGGCTGGCGGGGGGTGCCATAGCGGTAGAGATGGACAGGCATGGCGGCGAAGGATTGGGCCTGCGGGCATTGAATTCACTTTCCCTGCCACTCCGGATCCATGGCTGGATCGCTGACACTCGGCCTGCCGGTCTCAATGCGTCCGGCGAAGCGCTGGAGGTAATGCGGGGCACCGTCCAGGCGCACCAGCAGATCGTGCCAGCCGAATGCGGAGCCGGTGTCGAAGTCCAGGCTTTCCGTGGCTCCCGCAGCCAGCGTTACTTTGCGGGCGGAGTTGCCATAGGTTGGATCCTCGACGGTCAGCGCGGCGGGGGCGCTGCCACGGTTGGTCAGGGTGAGCCTTACTGCCATGCCGTGGCCTCCTTCATTACCGCTGCTGCCGCCACCGTTGCCCGTGCCGCCGGGGGACTTTTCACCACCGGCAGGCCGGGTCAGGCGCGCCTCCAGGCCCGGATCGCCGGCTTTGAGGCGGAATTCGCGGAAAAATCCGTTGGGGCCGTGGACGCGCAGGTGGCAGAGGCCATCCACAAAGCGGTCGAAGGCCCAGTCCCCAGTGACTTCCCCACCCGCTTTGGCGGTATAGGCGCGGGTCTGGCCATGATCGTATTGGGCGGGATCGCTCTTTGCCGTGCCGGGGTGGCCGGGGGCATAAACATGGAAGGGAGCACCGGCGGACCGCTCACCGAACAGCATGTTGCCGGCGGCGAAGGTGACGGTGAAATGGCTGCCGTCCGCACTGCGGGAGCCATGTGCGGACAATTCATAAGGCAGCGCGCAGGAGGCGCGTGTGCCCGGCTCCTGCCGCGGCAGGAAGCCGGCGGTGCGAGGCTTCTCTTTTGCCAAGGCAATATCCTCCGGCGTCAGCTTCCGGTATTCCTGCGGCAGCGGCTTGAACTGCGCCTGGTGGATGGAGCGGAAAAACTTTTCCCGCACCAGCGGCTCCGGTGCCGCCACTGGCTCGCCGTGCCAAGGCTGGAAGACGGATGTGAGGTCGCCGCAGACCGCCCGGCGCCAGGGGCTGATGTTGGGCTCGCGGACGGTTTTACCGGTTTTGTGGCTCGCGAAGACCTCGAGGAACTGCAGAATGGAGGTGTGGTCAAACACCTCGGAACACACCATGCCGCCCCGGCTCCATGGCGAAGCGATCAGCAGCGGCACGCGGAATCCCAGACCGATGGGGCCGGCGGCGGTTCTCTCCCGGGGATGCTTCTGCTGGTAGGCCCGCTCCTGCTCAGGAGTGACCAGGTCCAGTCCCGGATTCAGCTCCGGGGAGGCCGCGCCGGTTTCCGGCTGCCCCGGCACCGGAGGCACAAAAGGCGGCACATGATCATAATAGCCGTCGTTCTCATCGTAGCAGAGAATGAAGATGGTTTTTTTCCAGACCTCCGGGTTTTTGGTCAGGATGCCGATGGCCTCCGCCAGATACCAGCTGCCGTACCAGGGGGAGTCCGGGTGATCGGAAAACAACTGGGGGGCCACCAGCCAGGAAACGGCGGGCAGGTTTCCCGTGCGGACGTCCCTGCGGAACTGGTGGAGCACATCGCCTTTGGGCACCTGCATGCGCCTCACCGCCTCTCCGTCCTGATAGGTCATGGTCTCCAGCGAGCGGAAGTCCGGATCGCCGGCGTTGTTGGTGAAGGCTTTCCGGTGCAGAGCTTTATCCCGCTCCGGCAGGGCGCTCCATTTCTCCTCCGACCACTGCGCCAGTTCGGCGTCCAGCGCCTTCAGCCGGGTTTTGATTTCCTCCAGCGCCCTGACAGCCTGTGGGTCGGCAGCCGGAGCCGTGGCTTGGATTCGGTTCACCAGCAAAGTCTGATCCCCCTCCAGCTCCTTCCGCTTTTTAGCCAGCCAGGCCCGGCGCGCGGGGGCGAACCGCACCCGGTACTGGGTGAACCACTCCAGCGGGTTGTCCGTGAAGTTCGAAAGCCACGAATCCTCGGCCTCACTGAGACCCGTGGGCAGGCTGATCTCGTTCTGATAAACCTTCCAAGGGACGCCCAGATCCTCCAGCCGCTCCGGAAAGGTGGTCCACGAGACCTCCGAGCCGTAGTCGGCCCCGCTGGAGCGCACACAGGCCAGGCATTCCGGGTCCTGCTCCTTCCGGATGGTGCCGGACCACAGGTAAAGCCGGTTGGGCGTGGTGGCGGTCAGCGAGGAGCAGAAATTCTGATCGCAGAGGGTGAAGGCGTCCGCCAAGGCGTAATAAAACGGAAGATCCTCCCGGCTGTAGTGGCCAAGAGTCAGCGGCATGCCGGCGTAGGCGGCGCGTCCGGAGGCCTTGGCGTCCAGCCAGCCGTCATGGCGTCCCCCATTGCGGGCGGCGGTCTGGTCCAGCCAACTGTGCGGCAGGCAACTCATCCACGTGGCTTTGGTCTCGGTCATGTTCAGCCGGAACGGCGCATAGGTTTCCCCGGCGGCGTTGGACTGCAGCCAGACCGGATTGCCGTTGGGCAGATCCACGGCGCGGGGATCGGAGAAACCGCGCACGCCGCGCAGCGTGCCGTAGGCATGGTCGAAGGAACGGTTCTCCTGCATGAGGATCACCACATGCTCCGCATCCAGGAATGTGGTGCCCGGTGCCGGATCAATGGCCATGGCCCGCTCGACAACGGCGGAGAAACTGCCCGCCGCACCACCGCCACCGGCGGCCAGCAGGCTGACTTTTTTAAGGAAATCGCGTCGGGACGGCATAACACACAGGAGGGAAAGAGAGCTCAGGATTCCGCGGGACGGGAGTGGGGCCGGGCGCGGTTGAGCACCACCGCGGCCGCCGTCATCAGCACCGGCAGCCCCAGTCCCAGCACATAACCGCCGGCGCTCAGCACCTTCAGCCAGGAGATGGAAAAGTGGCCGAAGGCCTTGATCAGATACAAAATCACGGTGGAGAGATAGCCGTAGCTGTCGCACATGGCGATCAGAAACGACGCTGTGCCCACCACCCGCAGGCTGGCCAGCATGCGTTCAAAGAGTATGGCCTGATAGGGGATGAACGCCGCGTAAAGCCCCACGCCGGTGACGGTCATCCAGGTCAGCGGCTCCATTTGTCCTTTTTCCAGCATCACCGTCGCGGCTCCGGCCATCACCCCGCCCACCGCGATCAGCACGCAGCAGCCGATGAGCGCGAAGCGGTTGCTGCGGATCAGGGCAAACAGCCCCAGCATCAGGATCACGGCAAAGCCCACCCTCGTCTCCATGGCCGCCAGCTGGCCGGCATCGGTTTTGAATCCCAGATCCTTCAGGATATCCACTTGGAAATTGTCGCGCACATCCCGGTAGGTCATCAGCAGCAGATACCCGCCCACCAGCAGCAGCACCCCCACCCAGTAGCGCCGCAGAAAGGCGTGGCGCGCCTCCCGGTCCATGGGCTGGCGGCGGGTGCGGGCCGCCATGTCCGCGGCGTCCGGAGGCGGCAGCACCGCCAGCATCCACAGCGCCAGCAACAGCAGGGGCAGAAACAGCGCCCCCGTGACAAAGGGCATCCACAGCTCGGTCACGTGCCAGGCCTGCATGGTGTGCAGACCCGCGGCCTTCACCCAGCCGCTGGAGAACACCAGGCTGAGGCTCAGCCCCAGGGCCATGAACTCCGTGACCCGCCGTCCCTCCAGAAACGCGAAGATCAGCCCCCACACCATGCCCAGCGGCAGGCCGTTGAGGACCATCCAGGCGGCATTCCACGGCGCCGGTGTCAGGGCGAAAAGCAGCAGCGCCAGCTCCGCGGTCCCGATCAGCAGCAGCACCATGCCCACCCTCCGGGCGGCAGTGGCCTCTGAAACGAATTTGATGCCCAGGAATTTGGAAACGGTGTAGCCCAGCAGCTGCGACACCACCAGCAGCGCCTTGTAGTCGATGCCGAACATCCCCACCCCCGCATACGTGGCTGCGCTGAACGGCTTGCGGAAGGCATACATGCACCCGTAGGCCGTGAAGGCCGCCGCCATCGCCCACAGCGCCAGCACCACCGGCGGCTGGCGGCTCAGCCAGGACCCTGCGGCGCTGCCGGTGCCGGGAGGGCGCGCGGAAACAGGCGCGGGCGCGGGGTCGGAGGCGGCGGGCATGGAGGTCAGGGAGTGCTGCGTCGGGTGAAGATCAGGCGGCGGAGCGGTCCCTCCGCGTCATGCGGCGCGTCGGAGTTGACCAGCACCGCGAGGGGAGTGCCGGCGGGCAGCAACGTCCCGGCCACCGCCTCCAGCAAAGGCCCGTCGGTGACAGTATGGTTTCCGAACGCGGCCACGGGCCAGAAGGTTTTGTCAGGCTCCCGCCATGCCATCTCCGCCAGGATGCCGTGCATGCGCTCGGCCTTGCCCTCCGCGCAGGTCAGCGGCGGCACCACATTGCCGGACAGCGTGCCGTCCGCCCGCTCCTCCAGCCGCACGCCGTGCAGCCGCTCCTCCGGTGCCCCCAGCACGCCCGCCGCGCCCTTCACAAAAAAATCCGCGCTGGCGGAGATGACCACGCAGCGGATGCCGTCGGCCTCCAGCCGGCGCCACAGCGTGACCGCCTCTGGGAAGAACCACCCGCTGAGCGGGCCGTGAAAGCGCTGGCGTGCCAGTGCCAGGATCTCCTCCGCCCGCGCGCCCTCGAATATTTTGACAGCGTAGGCGTAGGCTGTCGGGAAGCCCTCGTCCCGCATGAGATCCAGATACCGCCGCCAGCACCGGGCGAAGCCGTCCGCGTCCGTGAATTCCGCGGCGAAACCCATCTTCAGCGACTCCTCCACCATGCCTGACATTCGGCTGCCGTCCGCCAGCACCCCGAATCCGTCCGTGCAGTCGCCATCGAAAACGGTGCCGTCAAAATCCCAGAAGGCCACTCCCACCGCCCCCGGCACGGCGGCCCGCAGAGCGGCGGCGGAGGCCGCGATCTCCGCCTCCACAGCGGCAATGTCCTCCGGAAGCGTGCAGGGGGTCGGATAATATACAGACATGACGGAAGCCCTTTCCAAAAATGGCGTGACAGGCAGCCGGCCCGGCCATGATGGCAAGGGTGAAAGTGCCCTATTCCTGCGGCCCCGCGCCAGCGGTCTCAACACGCAATATCGCCAGCGATTGTGGCAAAATAGAGGGCGGCGGAATCAGATTTGCTCAAAATAGCGCTGGCGCTCCCAGTCGGTGACCGCACGGTCGAAGGCGTCGGCCTCCAGGCTGCCGGTGTGGGCATGGTGCTCCACCACATCAGCCCCGAAAAACTCCTTCGCCAGAGCACTGTCCCGCAGCAGCGCCACGGCCCCGCGCAGGGTGTGCGGCATCTCCGCCAGGGTGTCGTCCACATAGGCGTTGCCCTTGTAAACGTCGCCGCAGTCCAGATTTTCGCGAATGCCGGCCAGCCCGGCGGCCAGCATGGCGGAGTAGGCCATGTAGGGATTGGCATCCCCGCCCGGCGTGCGGTTCTCGATGCGGAAGGACTGGCCTTTGCCCACCACCCGGAAAGCCACGGTGCGGTTGTCGTAGGACCACGCCTGGCGCGTCGGAGCCCAGCTCCATTTCTCGAACCGCTTGTAGCTGTTGACCGTGGGCGCAAAGAAATAGCACAGTTCGCGGCAGTATTTGATCAGCCCGCCGAGGAACTGGCGGAACAGCAGGCTGCCCCCGCCCTTCCCCGCATCCCAGAAGGCGTTTTTGCCATCGCGGAAAAGGCTGACGTGGATGTGGCAGCTGTTCCCCGCCTCGCCGGCGAAGGGCTTGGCCATGAAAGTCAGGCTGCGGCCCGTCTGCTGGGCGATCTCCTTGCAGCCCTGCTTGAAAAGGATGTGCCGGTCGGCCATCTCCAGCGGGGGGGCGTACTTCATGTTCACCTCGTGCTGGCCGATGCCCCACTCGCCCTTGGTGTTTTCAATGGGGATGCCGGCGGCGCTCAGCTCGTTGCGGATACGGCGGAAGAGGTCCTCCTCCCGCAGCGGCTGCATAATATGATAGTCGATCCGGTAATCACTCACCGGCTTCAGGTCCCGATAGCCGCTTTTGAAGGCCGCCGGATAGTCCGTGTGATAGACGAACATCTCCAGTTCGCTGGCGAAAAAAGCCTCGCAGCCCGCCTCCGCCAGAGCCGTGATGGCCCGGCGCAGCACATTCCGCGGAGCCTCGGCCACCGGGCTGCCGTCCTCCTGGTTCAAATCGCAGATCACCAGGGCCGCCCCCGGCTGCCACGGCAGTGCCCGCAGGGTGGAGAGGTCCGGCGTCATGGCAAAGTCTCCGAACCCCTGGTCCCAGCTCACCAGTTTGAATCCGTCCTGCGGGTCCATGTTGATATCCACCGCCATCAGGTAGTTGCAGCCGTGGGACCCGTGCTCCAGCGCCGACTCCACAAAGTCCGTGCCCGTGTAGCGCTTGCCCACAAAGCGTCCGCATTTGTCAGGAGCGGCCACCAGCACGGTGTCGATGGCGCCGGAGGCGATGAGGGATTTCAGTTCTTCAACAGTCATGGCGGAGGAGGGGGTTAAAGGGGATGGGTTTGAGCCTGTGGCTGAAGGCAGGGTTCACACCACTTCCAGCTTTAATCCGAAGGGAACGAACATGAGGAAATCCGCCCCGTTGGAGGTCGCCAGCGTGGCATTGGCAACGACCGCCGCCGCAGCGATCATGCAGTCAAATTTTACGGTCCGTCTGCGGCCTGTAAGATTGAAAAACTCCGCTGCCTTTTCAGCCTGTGCCTTGTCATAAGGCAGAATGCCGCCCTGCAGCACCAGGACTGCTTTTGCAATCTCAACGGGGGTGACCGGTCCAGTGACATATTCCTGCCAGCTTGGCGCGGCGGTGCCCAACCGCTCCCCCGCCCTGATCCACATTCCCACCTTCGCCGCCACGGTGGAACCCGCTTTGGAGAGGTTGATCAGCACGTTGGCGTCAAGATGGATCATGAGCCGGCTTTCGCTGCCTGTTGCCGCCTTTTCTCAAGAAGAGTAAAAGTTTCCTCCCACCCCTCCTTCCTGTCCCTGTTCCAAGTGGCGATGTCCTCATCGGTCAGGGTGGCATTGGCCTGCAGCCAGTCCAGCGCCTCCAGAGCGGCCAACTGCCCAGCATCGTGAACCTGCTTCTCCACTTCCAATAAAGAATGGCGGACGACCTCCACCGGAGACACATTCCACAGCTGGGAAAGCCGGCTGATCCTCCGCCCGAGTTCAGATTCAGGCTCAATGGTGATAGGCATCGTCATCGTGGCCATGGGGCTTCAAAATTACTCCAGACGCGGGACACGCGCAATATCCGATTCAGGGCGCGAAGTAGATGTTCTTCAGTTCAGTATAGCCGTGCAGGGAAGCCATGCCGAGGTCGCGGCCCAGACCGCTCTGCTTGAAGCCGCCGAAGGGGGCCTCGGTGTGCACGCTGTTGTGGCAGTTGATGCTGATCACGCCGGCCTCGACCTGGCGTGAGACGCGCACGGCGCGCTGGAGATCCCGCGTCCAGATGCTTCCGCTGAGGCCGTAAGGCGTGTCATTGGCCTCCCCGATGGCGGTGGCCTCGTCATCAAAAGCCCGCAGGCTGGCCACGGGGCCGAAGATCTCATCATTCCACCAGGCGTCCTCCGCCGCGCAGTCCAGAATCAGCGCCGGGTTCAGGAACCATCCGGCCCCGCCGGGGCGCGACCCGCCGTGAACGGTCCGCCCGGCGGCGCGGGCACGGGCGATATAATCCTCGGAAATGTCCCGCTGCCGGGCGGTGACCAGCGGCCCCAACTCCGTGGCCGGGTCCATGGGATCGCCGACTTTCATGGCGGCCATGGCGGCGGTGAAGCGCTCCGCGAAATCCCGGTCCGCGGGGCGCTGCACGAGGATGCGCGACCGGGCGCAGCAGTCCTGCCCGGTGTTGTCAAAAACGGACCACGGCGCGGAATCCGCCGCCTTCTCCAAATCCGCATCGGAGAACACGATGTTCGGCGACTTGCCGCCCAGCTCCAGGGAGACGCGGGTCAGGTCGGCGGCGGCCAGCTTCATCACATGGCTGCCGATCTCCGTGGAGCCGGTGAAGCTGACCTTGCGCACCAGCGGGTGCGTGACCAGGGCATCCCCCAGCGCCGAACCCGCGCCCGGCAGCACCTGCAGCACGCCGTCGGGAATGCCGGCCTCCCTAGCCAGCTCCCCCAGGACCATGGCTCCCAGCGGCGACAGGCTGGCGGGCTTCAGCAGCACGCAGTTCCCGGCGGCGAGGGCCGGGGCCACCTTCCAGCAGGCGATGGCGAAGGGAAAATTCCACGGCACAATGCAGGCCACCACGCCCAGTGGCTGGCGCAGGGTGATATCCAGCCCGCCCCGGCTGACCGGGATGGTCTCGCCGCTCAGATGCGCGATGGCCCCCGCGTAATAACGGAAACACCCGGCCCCGCCTTTGGCCTCGCCGATGGAGGCGGAGATGGGCTTGCCCATGCTGCGGGTCTCGGCCTCCCCGATGACCTCCGCGTTGCGCTCAATGAGGTCCGCCAGTTTATGCAGCAGCGCCGCCCGCTGGGACGGCGTGACATCGCGCCAATCCTTTTCAAAGGCTGTGCGCGCGGCCCGGACACAAGCGTCGATACGGCCTGCGGACACAGTCGCGGCTTCATGGAACACCGTGCCGTGCGCCGGATCGGTCAGCGGCTGGCGCGGCCCATCGGCGATAATGCCGGCGGCCAGAACGGGAGTGGAGGGGAAGGTCATGGCAAAAACCCGGAAGTCAGGGATAACACTTTTGTTTCGGTTCTCACCACGCCGCCCGGTAAAGCTCCAGCAGGTCGGCTTCGGTGACCGGCACGGGGTTGGTGCGGTGGCAGGAATCGGCGAAAGCGTCGGTGGCCAGGGCCTCAAGGGCGGTTTCGGGAACATTCTGCCCGCGCAGGCCGCCGGTGAGGCCGATAGTCTCCAACCAGGCTTTCACGGCGGCGATGACAGCCTCATCCGAGGTGTCCTCCAGACCCAGCGCGCTGGCAGCACGACGGTAAACACCCGGTTTTTTCCGCGCGTTGAAGGCCATCACCGGCACCACGCAGAGGGCATTGGCGGTGCCGTGATGAACGCCGAACCGGGCGGACAGCGGATGCGACAGGGAATGCACGGCCCCGAGATCCTTCTGGAAAGCCACCCCGCCCATCGCGGCGGCCATGAGCATCAGCCCGCGGGCCTCCAGATTGCCGCCGTCACTCACGGCGGCAGGCAGGTTTTCATAGGACAGGCGCAAGCCCTCCCACGCGATGCCGTCGCAGAACGGATGAAAAACGGGGGAGGTCAGGGATTCCAGACAGTGGGTGAAAGCATCGGCTCCGGTGGCGGCGGTGAGGCGCGGCGGCAGGCCGGTGGTGAGTTCCGGATCAAGGATCACCAGATCAGCCAGCAGGCTGGGATGGAAAAAGACGCGTTTGTGCCCGTCCAGGGTGACCACACTGCTGCGGCCCACCTCACTGCCGGTGCCGGCGGTGGTGGGGATGGCCACAAAGGGCGGCAGCTTGCCGTAGGAATGCTCCCACGAAAAGCCCGCCAGGCCCAGACTGCTGAAAGCGGTCAGCCAGCGCGCGATTTTGGCGGTGTCCAGCGCGCTGCCGCCGCCAAGGCCAATAACACCGTCGCAGCCGTGCTCCATGTAGGCGGCGGCCACGGCCAGCACATCGTCCTCCACGGGATTCGGATGCACGGCGTCGCAGACCTCATATCGGGTCAGCACCGAGGTGACAGCGGCGAAGGCGGGCGTGGGCCGCAGACCGGGATCAGTGACCAGCAGGGGCCGGCTGACGCCCAGGCCGGAGAGCAGCGCGGGCAGTTCACGGTGGCGGCCTGCGCCGAATTTGATCGGCGTGGGGAAAGCGATGTTGGTGTCGGTCATGCGGAGGGAATAAGGTCCAGAAAACGGGAAAAAAGGCCGGGCGCGTGCGGGGTGGGCACCGCCGCGTCCAGCACGGCGTCGGCATCGAAAGGCAGAGCGCCGCGCAGGGCGGCGCGGCGCTCCGTCCACAGCAGGCGCAGGATCTCCGGGGTGAACTCCGGATGAAACTGCACACTGAACTGCCCTGGACCATAAGCCAGGGCCTGCACCGGGGTATGCGCATTTCCGCCAAGCAGCGTGGCATTTAGGGGAAGGGTCAGGACAGCGTCCTGATGGCTCGCCAGAAACACCGGCGGTGCCGTCATTCCCGCAAACAGCGGACTGGCCGCGCCTTCCGGCGTCAGGGCGATTTCCACATTGCCCAGCTCCCAGCCATTCGGGCTGCGCGCCACCACGGCCCCGGCGGCCCGGCCCATGACCTGATGCCCATGGCACACGCCGAAGATGGCCCGGCCCTCCTTCAGCCACAGGCGCACCATCCGCAGATAGGCCAGCGATTCCGGCTCATCCGACCAGGCGTCGCGGGGCGATCCGCTGAGGATCAGGGCATCCGCCCGCTCCGCCGCCGCCGGCAGATCCGGAGAGGACGAGGCGATGCTGCTGACGGAAATACCGGGAATCCCCTCCAGCGCCTGGCGGAACCACGACGGCGGGCCGCCCAGCTTCGCGGCGGCCTCCTCCCGGGAGTACTCCACGGCATCGATCACAAGCACACGCTTCATGGACGGAAGCCCTTTGCCGTGAAGCGCGGAAAGTCAAGTCCGGCGCAGGCGGCGGTAATCCTTGGGCGTGCTGCCCGTGCCCCGGCGGAAGAAGCGCCGCAGCTCCCCGGCGTCGGCGAATCCCGTGCGGGCGGCGATCTCCCCGGAGCCCAGGTCCGTGGCGGTGAGCCAGTGGCGGATGATGTCCAGCCGCGCACGGTCCACCTCCTCCTTGGGGCTGACCCCGAAACTGGTCAGGAACCGCTGACGCAGCAGGCTGACGGACACGCCCAGGGCCTCCGCGATCTCCCCCACGCGGGGCGCGGAGGTCGCGGCCTGGGTGCGGATCAGGCGCACGCCCTCGGCCACCAGCGGATCGCGGATGGCCAGCACGTTGGTGCTTTCACGGATGGTCACGCCCGTCACCGGCACCCGCTGCACCCTGCCGCCAGGCACCGGACGGCCATGCATCAGGGCGAAGAGGACCTCCGCCGCCCGCAGGCCGATGGCATGGCCGGGATAGGTCACGCTGCTGAGGGACGGCGTGGCGGCATAGCAGAAGTGCGACTGGTCATTGCAGCCGATGAGCGCGAGATCCTGCGGCACGCGCACCCCCACCTCCTGCGCCGCCTGCAGCAGTCCGTGGGCCAGCAGATCATCCACGGCGAAGACTCCGCAGGGGCGCGGCAGCCGCGACAGCACCTCTTTGTAGATCTCCCTCAGCCGCCTCCAGACATCACCCTCCCCCGCCGGGCACTCCAGCTGGATCACTTTGGGCTGATGGCCCGCCGCCGCCAGCCCCTCACGGAATCCCTGCGCGCGCTCCAGGGAATACTGGCGCGGCACATTCAGCCCCGTCAGCTGGTCATCCACAAACGGCGCGGCGCGGCCGATGTAAACGAAGTGTTCCAGCCCCAGAGTGAGCAGGTGCCGCGCGGCCTCCGCCCCGCCTCCCGCATTGTCCGGAGCCACACTGGGAAAGGGGCCGTCCAGGCACTCCGTGCTCAGGTTCACCACCTTCAGCCCGGCGGCCCGCCAGGCTTTCCGCTCCTCATCGGTATAGCGGAATACGATCAGTCCGTCCCCCCGCCAGTGGGCGTCGATCACGTTTGGCGCCAGTTCCCCGCTGCTGTCGATGGGGGCCTCCAGAATCCACGGCTCATGCGCGCGCATGAAATCGATGATGCCGTCGAAGACCGCCCGCTGATGGCTGATCCACGGGGGAAAACGCACCCCCACACGGCGCAGGCGGGCACTGGTCACAGACGGGGGGACAGGAGGCGGTGGCTGCACGGGGTTCTGTATATAAGGCATGCTGCATGCCAAACGAGGCGTCGGGCCGTTGGCGATTTTGACAGACCCGCTACGGATTTTGCGGGAGGACCGCAAGAACTTTTCCTGCCACTGATGCGGAGTGGAAATCCCCTCTCCGCACCCTCACAGCAAAGCCTCCGCAGGCCTGGACAACCTTCCTCCATGGGTTCCGTCCCGGCATTCCCTGTCCCCGCATCCTGCCTCCGGCCCGGACGTACGGCCTGCGGCGGTGAATGGAGGCCATGCCGCCGGCTTTATTCCCCAAACCCGCCCCCCTTGCCACATGGCCTTCCACCCCCACCGCCGCCGCTCAATCACCCTCACGCTTCTTGGCACTTCCCTGCTTGTGATCCACGGCGCGTCCGGAGCGGACGTCCTCCTTCGCTTCAATGCCCCCACGGACCCCGTGGTGGCCTCCTCCGGCAATGCCACACTGAAATACTACGATCCCGAAACCAGCGGTTGGGGGCCCGGGGCCACGCAGTTCGGCAAGGCCAGCAGCCTCGGGCTGCCGGGCATGACCCGCGGGGACCCTGACGTCATGTTCTTCCCTGCCTGCGGTCCGCAGCAGGGATACGAACTCACCACTGGATTCCCCCCGAATGGAGCCTATGCCGGAACCCTCGGCATGACCTCGAACTACACGGTCATCCACGATGTCTATTTCCCGCCCGAAAGCGGAGGCAAATGGCGCGCCCTGCTCCAGACCAGTCCCGTGAACGGGGATGACGGAGAATTTTTTCTTCAGAACAGCGCCGCCGGCGGCGTGGGCATCAACGGCAACTACCGCGGCACCGTGACCACCGGGGTTTGGCACCGCATCGCCATCTCCGTGCGCTCAGCCCCCGGCGAGGGGCAGGCGCAGCGTTATATCGACGGGCAGTTTGTGGGGGCCATCGGCACCACCGGCAGTGCGCTGGAGGAGCGGTTCGCCCTGCCGTCCGGCACGCCGGATCCCGTGCTGCTGCTGACGGACAATGACAATGAGACCGCGCCCGGCTATATCAGCGGCTTCTACATTGTGGACCGGGCGATGAACGCGGCGGAGATCACGGCGCTGGGCGGCCCCAACGCCGCCGGAGCCAATGTGCCCGGTGCCGCCGCCCCGGCTTATGCCTCCAAAATGACGCGGCTGGCGGGGGCCATCGGCCACCGCGGCGGTTCCTACGGCTCGTATCCTGACAACACCATTCCCGCCCTCCGCCAAGCTTTTCTGGATGGAGCCAAAGGAGTGGAGGTGGACACGCGCCTGACCTCCGACGGCGTGGCGGTCTGCTTCCACGACGCCACCGTGGACCGCACCACCGACGGCAGCGGCGATGTTTCCAGCCTCAGTTTGGCGGCCCTGAAACTGCTCGACGCCGGGGCCAAATACGATCCCGCCTTCGCCGGCACCCGCGTGCCCACCCTGGCGGAGGCCCTGACAGAAGCCAAGGGCAAGGGCATTGTCTATCTGGACATCAAAACCAAGGACCAGCCGGACGCGTCCGCCGCCGCGTTCGCCGCGGCCATTGCCCAATCCGGATTTCCTTTGGCCGATCTCTGGTTCTGGGCTCCGGACGACGATGTCCTGGCCGCCGCCGTGCGGGCCAAAGTGCCCGGCGCCAAGATCCTCTGGGGCGGCCCCGCGGAGGACTGGGCCTCCAACCCCGGGTACTTCCAGGACCTCCGGGACAAGGGGGTGATCGGCTTCTCCATGGGCACGGGCACCGGCGCTCCGGACCCCGCCTTTGTGTCCCGTGCCAAGCAGGAGGGC
Source organism: Verrucomicrobiales bacterium (assembly GCA_028293125.1). Taxonomy (GTDB): domain Bacteria; phylum Verrucomicrobiota; class Verrucomicrobiia; order Verrucomicrobiales; family V1-33; genus CAIZWU01. Next base: position 173,794 of record JAQGPJ010000026.1, read on the forward strand.
TTCATCGTGGAGGTCTACACCATCAACGATCCCGACACCATGCTGGCCTGCGCCGCCGCCGGCGTGGACTACATGGAGACTGACTTCCCGGCCACGGCCGCTGCCCTGCAGCCTGCGCAGCAGGCCAAAGCCAGCCTGCCCGGCCCCGCCGCCGGCGGTGCCGTTTCCACTCCCTCCGCGACCCTGACATGGGTGCCCGCCACCGGAGCCACCAGCCACCGCGTCTCCTTCGGCACCGTCAATCCGCCGCCATTTGTGCGGGAGCAGACCAGCGACCTTTATTTCACCGGGATGCTGGCTCAGTCCCAGACCTATTACTGGAGAGTGGATGAGATCACCCCCGGAGGCATTGTCACCGGCGATGTCTGGAGCTTCACCACCGCCGCGCCCGCCACGGGCACTATTCTGGAATGGGGATTCGACGGCTCCCTGGCAGCAGCCATCGGCGGCGGCGTGCTGGAGTATGCCGACGGCGAGAACACCAAGGGTCAGGTGGTTTTTGAAACCTCCGACGATGCCAATGTGCCCCATATCAACGGGGATCCCGTGTCCTACCTGCGCATCCCGGCCTTCTTCTCGGCCTCCGACGGCCTGGCCCTGACCTTCCCGGCCAGCATCGCCCCCAATGGCGGCGGCGTGGATGTGAACCGCTACAGCTTTGTCTTCGATGTGCTGATGCCGGCCACCGGCTCGTATTCGAACTTCTTCAATACCAGTCCCGGCAACAACAACGACGGAGATTTCTTTGTCCGCGGGGACGGAGCTTTGGGAATCGCCGCCCTCGGCTACTCCTCTGCCGGCGTCATCCACTCCGGGGAGTGGCAGCGCATCATCTTTTCCGCTGATCTGCCTTCCGGCACCGTGACCTATTATGTGGACGGCGCTCCGGTGCTGACCAAAACCGGCGCGGCCCTGACCGGCGGGCGGTTTTCTCTCTTCCCCGGCACCGGGGCCGGACCTCATGTCCGGCTACTGAATGATGAGGATGGCGAGATGATGGAGATGATGGTCAGCGCTGTAGCCTTCATCGACGCGCCGCTGACCGCCTCCCAAGCGTCTGATCTGGGTGGAGTGAAGCCTGCCGGCATCTTCCGCACCGCCGCCACCCTGCCCCCGGTGACCATCACCCGCACCGGCAACAGCGTCATCCTCACCTGGACCGCCGCCGCCGGACGCCGCCTCCAGCGCTCAGTCAATCTGAGCACTTGGACAGACGTTCCCGGCACCACCGGCCAAGGTACCTGGACGGAGACCATCCAAGCCGGAGCCAAAGTGTTTTTCCGGACTGCGGAATAATGGGGCGAACTTGTTGCTTTTCATTCCTCTTTTATTTTTAATCCTGTTTTACAGCCGTTTCATCCCTCTCCCCGCTTTTCAACCACCCACCCACCCACCCACCACTAAACCAATCATTCCCATATGAAACTGCACCATCTCCTGCTCTTTTCCCTGCTGGCCACCCCCATGGCCCCCGCCGCTATGACGGTCGTCCAGTTCAACGGCAGCCCCCAGACCCTGACCGGTCCCGGCTCCATGGCCGTCACTGGCAGTCTGCCGGTCACCTACGGCACCGTCAGCAGCTACGGTCTCGCCGCCATTCCCGGCGGAAATCCCACGGTCATGTCCTTTGCGGCCCCCGGCTTGGAAAACAGCCAGGGCCTCACTTTCACCCACGGCACCCCTGCCCCCAACACCACAGGCTACACCATCCTGATGGATGTGTATTATTCCAGCATTCCCAACTATGTCTCGTTGCTGCAGCTGGACAACGCCGGTGACGGAGACCTTTTCGGCAGAGGAAGCGGTGCCATCGGCATCAGCAGCAACTACACCGGCACCGGCTTCACCGCCAACGCCTGGCACCGTGTGGCATTCACCATGAGCGGCGCCCAGGACAACATGCAGATCTATGTGGACGGTGTCCTGGCCAATGGCACCACCACTCCCTCCGCGGCAGCCCGCTATGATCTCTCCGACCCCAGCTTCCTGATTTTCGCCGATGAGGACGGCGAAACCGCCGCCGGCTATATCGGCCTGTTCGGATTCGACGACCGCGCTTACAGCCCTGTGGAGATCGCCGCCCTTGGTGGCGCCAGCGTCATCCCCGAACCCGCCGGCACCGCTCTCCTCAGCGGCGTGGCTGCCCTCGGCCTCCTGACCCGCCGCCGCAGCGCGCGCCGCTAGCCGGTGCCAGGCCGGTGGGCAATATGACATTGCCCGCCGGACTTGGGAAATTCATGCCCTTCAGACAAATGCCGCAGGTGCCGGACAGGCGCCTGCGGCGTTTTGCCATGCACGGCTTGCGTTCACTCCGGTTTCCGTCCTCAAAGCCATAGGGAAACTCCGCCGGCCGCCGGACTTCGCGTTTGCATTGGAGCGCCCCCGTTTACCATGGGACGGCATGATTACATTTTTAAGAGGACGGCTGGCCGAAAGTCTTCCGGACCGGGTCACGGTGGAGGTGCAGGGCATGGGCTACGAGGTTTTCATCCCCGTCAGCACTTATGACCGCCTGCCGGCGGAGGGCGAGGAGGTGCGGCTGCTGACGCACCATCACGTTCGTGAGCAGGAGCAGACCCTCTTCGGCTTCGCCACCGGCGAGGAGCGCGACCTTTTCCGCCTGCTGATCAACCGCGTGACCGGTGTGGGCCCTAAGATGGGCCTGGCCGTTCTGGCAGGGATGGCGGTGCGCGACTTCAAACGGCATGTGGTGCAGGGCGATGTGGCGGCGCTTTCCAAAATCAGCGGGGTGGGCAAAAAAACCGCCGAGCGCATCATTTTGGAGCTGAAAGACAAGGTGGGCGTCACTGATGCCTGGAAGGACTCCGCGGAGGCACCGGGGACCAAAAACGCCCTGACCCCCGAGCAGGCGGCCATGAACGACGCCATCCTGGGCCTGATCAATCTGGGCTACAAGCAGGTGGAGGCCCAGAAAGCCGTGAAAAAGCTCGTGGAGGAGGGCACGCTGGCGGAAAGCGGGGCGCTGGTGCGCGGCGCCCTGCGGCTTCTCAGCCAGGCTTGACCCTTCCCCATTCCTACCCATTTTCCCTCAAACAACGCACGCGATGAACCCCACCCGTGACGATCTCCTGAAAGCCATGCCGGAAAGCGGCCTTTTTGCAGGAAAGGAATGGCTGACCTCCCCCGAGCCCTTTCCCATCCCCGCGCCGCTGATGGCGGAGATGAACAAGCTGGGGCACCGGCTGCACGTTTTCCAGAAAGCCTGCAACGACCTCTATTACCGCAGCCTGAAGGGAAAGGCTGCGCCGTGGATCGCGGAATATCTGGATGCCGGCAAGCCCCCGGAGCTGTTGGACGCCGCGCGCGCCAAACCGCTGCGCAACGCCCTGCCCGGCGTCATCCGTCCGGACCTGATCCTGACAGAAAGCGGGTTCGCCCTGGCGGAGATCGACAGCGTGCCCGGCGGCATCGGCCTCACGGCCTGGCTGGGCCGCACCTACGCCGCGCTGCATCCCGGAAAAATGCCCGTGGGCGGGGCGGACGGGATGATCGATGGGTTCCGCAGTATTTTCCCCCACGGCGGCGATGTGGTGATTTCCCAGGAATCCGCCGGCTACCGGCCCGAGATGGAGTGGCTCGCAGCACAGTGCGGCCCCTCCTTCGCGGTGCGGGAGGCGGAGCATTACCAGTCCTTGGACGGACGGGATGTTTACCGCTTCTTCGAGCTCTTCGATTTGCCCCGGATCCCCGGCTGGCAGGCCCTGCAGCAGGCCGCCGCGGAGGGTAGGCTGACGCTCTCCGCACCGATGAAGCCCTGGCTGGAGGAGAAACTGTGGCTGGCGCTTTTCTGGAGCCGCCCGCTGCGGGCGCTGTGGCGTCAGGAGCTTCGGGAGAACCAGCGCGACGCTCTGGCCAAAATCATCCCCCGCGGCTGGGTGGTGGACCCCGCCCCGCTGCCGCACCACGCGGTGCTGCCAGGCTTGGACATCAATGCCTGGGACGAGCTGGCCGGCTTCTCCCAGAAGGAGCGCCAGCTGGTGCTGAAGCGCAGCGGCTTTCACGAGGACGCCTGGGGCAGCCGCAGCGTGGTCATCGGCCACGATGTCAGCCAGCCGGAGTGGGCGGATTCCGTGCGCCTGGCGCAGGAGTCCTTCGCGGAATCCCCGTGGGTCCTGCAGCAGTTCCAGACAGCCCGCGTGGTGGAGCATCCTTACTTCGACCGCACCACCGGCGGGGTGCGGATCATGCAGGGCCGCGTGCGTCTGTGCCCCTACTATTTCGTGCCCCGCGATGGCTCACCCATCCAACTGGGCGGCGTGCTGGCCACCATCGTGCCGGCCGACAAGAAGATCCTGCACGGCATGACCGACTCCATCCTCGTCCCGGCCTGCGCCGCTCCGGAGTGACCGCCGTCTCTTCTTTTCCTGTGTGGCGGCCAGACAGTGCATCGCCGCCTTTCACGTCGCGGCTCAGCCAGGGATGCTGAGAACTGAATACTGAAAACTGAAACTTTCCGCCCCCGATCCCCGGTTGTCCGGCGGGCAATGATGCGCCATGAAGGCCACCCCCTTTTTCCATGGCCGCCGCTCAGTCCCCCACTTCTCCTTTGATCCGCTATCCCGCCGACCTGCCCATCAGCGGCCAGCGCGACCGCATTGTCGATGCCCTGCGCCGCCATCAGGTGGTGATTGTGGCCGGCGAGACCGGATCGGGAAAAACCACCCAGCTGCCCAAGATGTGCCTGGAGGCCGGTCTGGGGGACCGGGGCCGCATCGGCTGCACCCAGCCGCGCCGGGTGGCGGCCATGAGCATCTCCAAACGGGTTGCGGAGGAAATGCAGGTCCCCTGGGGACGGGAGGTGGGCTGCAAGATGCGGTTTCAGGACGACACCGGGCCGGAAACGGTGCTGAAGTTCATGACGGACGGGATTCTGCTGGCGGAGATCCAGAGCGATCCCCTGCTGCGCTCCTACTCCGCCCTGATCATCGACGAGGCGCACGAGCGCTCGCTGAACATCGATTTCATCCTCGGCTATCTGAAGGGGCTGCTCCAACGGCGGCGGGATCTGAAGTTGGTCATCACCTCGGCCACCATCGACACGGAGGCCTTTTCCCAGGCTTTCGACGGCGCGCCTGTCATTGAGGTCAGCGGGCGGACCTATCCCGTGGAAATCCGTTACTGGCCCATGGGGGGCGACAGCAGCGGGGAGGGGGAGGACGGCGGCAGGGAAGGAACCGGTGCCGGGGAGGACAATCTCATCGAAGGCACAGTGCGCGCCGTGGAGGATGTGTTTCTGGAATCGGGCGAGGGCGATGTCCTCGTCTTCCTGCCCACGGAGCGCGACATCCGCGAGGCCCGCGACGTGCTGGAGGGCGGCATGGGCAACAGCGTGGAGGTGCTCAGCCTTTACGGGCGCATGGCCGGGGATGAGCAGCAGCGCATTTTTGCGCCGGGCCGGAAGCGGCGGATCATTCTCGCCACCAACATCGCGGAGACCTCTCTGACCATTCCGCGCATCCGCTATGTGGTGGACACCGGGCTGGCGCGCATCAGCCGCTACGCGCCGCGCACCCGCACCAAGCGCCTGCCGGTGGAGCCCGTGGCCCAGAGCAGCGCCAACCAGCGGGCCGGCCGCGCGGGGCGTATCGCCGACGGCATCTGTGTGCGGCTTTTCAGCGAGGAGGACTTTGAAAAGCGCCCGCGCTTCACCCAGCCGGAAATCCAGCGCGCCAATTTGGCGGAGGTCATCCTGCGCATGAAGGCCTTCCACCTGGGCGAAATCGAGGAGTTTCCCTTTCTGAACCCGCCGCTGCCGGCGGCCATCCGCTCCGGCTACCTGCTGCTGCACGAGCTGGGCGCGCTGGATGACTCGCATGAAATGACACCCTTGGGCCACGAGCTGGCGCGGCTGCCGCTGGACCCCACGCTGGGCCGCATGCTGCTGCAGGCGCGGCATGAGAATGTGCTGCCGGAAATCCTCGTCATCGCCGCCGGCCTCAGCATTCCCGATCCGCGCGAGCGACCGGAGGAGGCCCGAGAGGCCGCCACCCAGGCGCACAAGGCCTTTGCCCACCGCACCTCGGATTTCCTGTCGCTGGTGAAGATTTGGCAGGCGGCCACGGAGGCCGGAGTCTGGAAGGGCACCAACGCCATGCGGCGCTTCTGCAAATCCGGCTTTCTGTCCTTCATGCGCATGCGGGAATGGCGGGATGTCCACGGCCAGCTGGCGGATGCCATGGGCTGGAAGGGCGGCGACGCGCCCATGCGGACCGCCGACGGCCCGGAGGCGGACTCCGTGCACCGCGCCGTGCTGGCGGCCCTGCTGGGCCATGTGGCCCTGCGCGAGGAGCGGAACCTTTACAAAACCGCCGGCAACCGTCAGGTGCAGGTCTTCCCCGGATCCCATCTGCACGAGCGCCGCGAGCGCAAGGCGGCCAAGGGAGCAGCCCCGGAAAAAAGCCGGCAGCCCCAGTGGATCGTGGCCGCGGAAATTGTGGAGACCTCGCAGCTTTTTGCCCGCACGCTGGCCGGCATCGAGCCGGAGTGGGCGGCCCAGATCGGGGCGCATCTCTGCGAATTCCGCTACAGCGAGCCGCTGTGGGATGAGAAGGCGGGCCGCGTGCTGGCCCAGGAGCGTGTGCTGCTGCACGGTCTGGAGCTGACCCGGCGCCGGGTGGACTACGGGAAAATCAATCCGGATGCGGCCACGGAGATTTTCATCCGCTACGCCCTGCTGGAGGACACCGGAGCCATCACCCACCGCTTCCACGCCGCCAACCGCCGCCTGCGCGACAAGCTGGAGACGGTTTTCGCCCGCGACCGCAGCCAGCGCACGTTTCTGGTGCTGGAGGCTCTCTTCGATTTCTACAAGGCCCGGATCAGCGGCGTCTCGTCCGTGCATGACCTGAACCGCCTGGTGCATGACCGGATCCAATCCGAACCCGATTTCCTGATGGCCACGGAGGCCGACCTGACCGGGGGCCGGGAGGAGGTCTGCGATCCCCGGCTTTTCCCGGACGCTGTGCGGCTGGGGAACTCGGTGCTGCCCGTCTCCTACGCCTACCGCCCCGGTGGCGAGCAGGACGGCGTGACCGTGCAGGTGTCAGCGGAACTGGCCCGTCACCTCACTACCGGCCAGACTCAGTGGCTGGTGCCCGGTCTGCGCACCGAGATCGCGGGGGTGCTGCTCCGGGCCCTGCCCAAAGCCACGCGCCGGAGGCTGATGCCGTATGAGCACAAGATCCGGGAGATCGCGACCGAGTTCGATCCCGGCCCTGGCGACTTCCTGATCGCTCTCTCCCGGTTCATCACCAACCGCTATGGCATTCCCGTCATGGCAGCGGACTGGCCGCCGGACAGCCTGCCGCCCTATCTGCGCCCGCGCGTGGAGGTGATCGATATCTCCGGTGGCGGGAAGGTGCTGGCCGTCAGCCGCGATCTGGACACCATCCGGTCCGGCACCGTGGACCAGGGCGACTCCGCTGCCTGGCGCGCCGCGGAGAAAAAATGGTCCCAGCCCAACGTGCCCGGCTGGACCTTCGGCGATCTGCCGGACTCCGTGCTGGTGGAGAACCTCGGCGGCGTGGAGGTGCGGGGGTATCCGGGGCTGGAGCGGTCAGCATCTCCGGCGGCACCGGCCTCCAGTGCCTCCGCCGCGAACGCCAAAAACGCCTCCGATCCCCCTTCCCCGCCGGTCAGTGTCCGCCTGTTCCACACCCAGTCGGAAGCGGATGCCGCCACACCGGCGGCGGTGCGGGCGCTGGCGGAGCGCCTGCTGGTCAAGGACATCGCCTGGCTGCGGAAGGAGCTGCGCTCGCTGGCCCCTTCCGGGTCCGGCAATGCCCAGCGCTCCGTGGGCTTCCAGGAGGGCCTGGGCCGCATGCAGACGCAGATGAAGGCCGACGAGTGGCAAAAGTCCGACATTCCCGCCCTGGCGCTGGAGCACCTTTTGCAGCATGCCCTGCGGCTGGATCCCCTGCGACCGCTGACCGAGGCCCGTTTCCGCGCCCTGACCGAGACCGCCCGCCGCAGCCTCCCTGCCATGGCGGGGAAAGTGCGCGAATATGCCGCGCAGATCTCCGCCCTCATCCAGCAGTTTCGCAGTTCCCAACGCAAATACCCCGGCTGGGAGCAGGACCTCGCCCGGCTCGCCCCGCCCGATTACCTGGGCCGCACCCCGTATGAGCGCCTGCCCCACCTGCCCCGGTATCTGAAGGCCATGCTCCAGCGTGGCGAACGCGCCTCGCTGCACCCCGCCAAGGACGCCGAGCGCGCCAAGCAGCTTATCCTCTTCCAGAACTGGCAGACCCGCGTCCCGCCCGAGCACCGCGAAACCTTCCGCTGGATGCTGGAGGAGTTCCGCGTCTCCGTCTTCGCCCAGGAGCTCGGCACCCCCCAGCCCATCTCCGCCAAACGCCTGGAGGCGATGTTTGAGGAGAAATAGGACGTTTTCTGGATTCCACACCCATGCATAACGGGGGTGATGCGTCACCTCCATCCCTGCATCACCTGCAATCGGGTTACTGACTTCCCAACCGGGGAAAGCGCAGCTCCGCACGTATTCAGCAGGAAGGGAGGGGCAGGCCAGTGTCTGGAAAGGGCGGACGGGCTTGCAGGGGACACAGGGCTCGGCCTGGCTGCTGGAGACCGCCATTCATCGCCCGCATTCTCCGGATTCCAGTGCATTCAGCAAAATGGCCATGGCGCAGCGGAACCCCGCCATGCCGCCCGCCTGCAGGCACTGGCACCCGGCATGCCTTGAACATTTTTCCCGCCGCCACCGCGGAAGGCGGCAACGGCAGGAAAGGAGAGCGTGGGTCGGATCGGACCGGATCAGCTTAGATCAGGGAGACCTCGCTGCTGAACTCATTGCGGGTGTTGAAGCCCCCCACAGCGTTGTTGCAGGTGTAGGAGGTGTTGCCGCTGTCGGAGTCG